>JADJGJ010000001.1:644445-1288890 GCA_016708105.1 Crocinitomicaceae bacterium | reverse complement strand
TTCATTCGGCCTTGCTAACACATTAGAAATGAAAATGCTTGACAAAAAGATTCTATCAATGAAACATTCAAATCATTCAAACTGGTTGATGCATTTTCAATCAACGGGTCTTATGATATTTTCAGAGACTCTTTTAATTTATCTAATTTTGCTTTTGCATTCAGAACTGCAAAATTTTTGAATGTATTCAGTTTTCAGAGCGCTGCTGCTTTAAGTCCATATGCGTTTAACACATTCAGCGGAAAAGATTTAACTGCATACGCATGGCAAAATGGACAAGGCTTAGGCCGATTTAAAACGGCCACTGCAACAGTGAATGCAAATTTCACCAGTGCAACCGGTAGTAAAAAACAAAAACAATCAGGTGAAACAAGTTCAAATGACACAAACCCCAAAGAGAGCAAACCAGATTTTGAATTGCCTTGGCAGTTGAATTTGTCTTATAATTTTAAATATTCCCGTTTATCCATGCTGTCAGGCGGTATTTTAACGGATACTCTTGAACTCATTCAAACCATTCGCGCAGACGGCGATTTCAGCATCAATAAAAAATGGAAGTTTGATTTTGGAATCAGTTTTGATTTGCAAGCAAAAGGAGACGACCCGTTAATTCCAACCTATGATTTTGGTATTTGGCGTGACCTACATTGCTGGGAAGCCAGTCTTACCTGGTTTCAATATGGTGCTTGGGAAGATCATCAGGTGAATTTTTTATTCAGAGTCAACATCAAAGCTTCCATGTTTCAGGATATTAAGTTGGAGTACAACAAGCCGCCATTCTTTTTCTAAACATAATCTAGAGTAGCTTCTTTTTTTTTTTTGTACTAGTTTTTTCAATACAAAGCCTGAGAGAATTGAAAGGATAACAAAACTTAAAAAAAAGTACATTCCAATCAGTGTGCTGGCTCCGGTATCAATACCTTCATTCATGTTTGTGAAAGAAAATACGGCTAAAAACATGGCTGAAATAAATACATCTGCCATACTCCATTTTCCTAAATAAACAATTGCCGGCGTTAACTTATGAGATGATTTAGAATGAGGATTCATGAAAATAATCATAGATGAAAATAACTTAACTAATGGAAAAACAATGGAGAATAATATGACACAAATTGCTACTAGAAAATTACCTCCGGTGTAAAGTAATTTGATCAGTTGTAAAACAGATTTATTTTGATACAAATAATAGATGCGACCTTCAAAAACCTGATTGAGTTCATAATGATATCCACCCAAGTCTAACTCACCCAAAAAAGGAATTTCATTAGTGTTTACATCAAGCGGAATGTCAAAAGCTAAATCAGCATTGTACGCTTCAATTTCAAGAAAAGGAGATTGTAAACCAAGATATAAAAATGAGAGCGCTGAGAAAACCATCACTAAACCATATATCTGAAGTTTGTGATCACGCTTGCGGTAATAAAGCAAATTAGCACAAGTAAACAATAAAACTACGCCACCTAAAATATAACCGTAAATACACGCTTTCTTGTAATAATATGACGCTGATATTTCAAGAGCTCTCCACGTCTCTACCTTTTCTTGCCCAATAGTATTAAAAGGCACCCACTCCCAGGCATTCATTAGGCGATTCTCAAAATTCAACTCCTTGGATATTTCACTTTTCTTATCATGATATTTAGATAAATTTTCAGAGATACTAAAGGTGAAATAAACCACCGTGCTAAACAAAATGATGAATGAAACAAAGAGAAATGTAAATTTTTTCATGTCTGACTTATTATTGATTATGTCAATATGAGTTAGCAATAGCGGCATTGACAAACAACCATCACACCCACTAAGGTATAAAAAAAGACCATGGTGCAAACAATCATGCATCAAAGCAAGTTAAGTTATGTATACACTGCACCAATAAAAGATGATGGTTATCAAACACATCCTGTTTATCAATTCAAATCAAAAGGACATTTATTGATGATCGTAAAACGTAAATTTATCACATGGAAATTCTGAATGTAAAAAATCTAACCTTGTCGTACGGAACAAAAAAAATAATCAACAAGGTCAGCTTTTCATTAACTGCGGGTGAAATCATAGTAATACTTGGAGCAAGCGGAGACGGCAAAACCACCTTGATGAAAGCACTCGCAGGTTTACTGCCTGTTCAATCAGGTGAAATACGTTACAAAGATCAACACCTGAAAGACGCCTTGCACAAATTAGTTCCGGGGCACCATGAAATCAAACTCGTCAATCAAGATTTTGCCTTAGATAAATACCATACAGTAGAAGAAAATGTGCGACTAAAACTAAGCCGATTTGATGAATCATATCGCATACTTCGTATAGATACTTTACTCAAACTAACCGGACTCAACACGTATCACAATTTAAAAGCAGATGACCTTTCAGGTGGTCAACAACAGCGACTAGCCATTGCCCGTGCGCTTGCCGATGAACCCGAATTACTTTTGCTCGATGAACCATTTAATCAACTTGATTTTCAAAACAAACAAAAAATTGAACAGCACGTCCGCAGCTATTTGAGAAAAAATAACATGAGCGCAATTCTAGTAACCCACAACGGTATTGAGGCTATGGAATGGGCAGATAGAATAATCTTTATTCGCAAAGGAAAAATAAGACGCATTGACAAACCTTCTGATTTTTTTAATCACCCAACAAATAAAACTGAGGCTGAATTTTTTGGTGAACTCAATCACATAAAAATGAGAAAGAAGAATTTTATTTCAGGCCGGGAATTTTCAGCGAGGTAAAAAATAAAATTTGTACAAAAAAAATTCAGGTCAGCCTGAAATCTACTCTTGATTTAGGTTGGTATAAAGAATATACATTTATCTCGTCAAACAGGCGAGTTAAAATATTTTCTCAGCATGATGTATCCGGCGTTAAACACCTCTACATTCAGCCAATTCAATTTGTTGATTAATATTTCAGAATATTTTTATATCTTTGACGAGTAATTCATCTTGATATGATTGGAGATAATCTGAAATTATTGCGTAAACGCAGAGGCGTATCGCAAGAAGAAATAGCCACAGAACTAGGACTAACGCGTTCCACATACAGTGGATATGAAAATGGAATAGCAGAGCCCAGCATTGAAACACTGATTAAAATATCAGCATATTATGACATGTCTTTAGACAAGTTTGTTAAGCGAGATTTAAGCAGAATATCAGAAAAAGACTGGGATAAAATAGAACGCGGAATTGATGTTGACATTGAAGGAAAACATTTACGCATTATTGCAACATCCGTTGATCGTGACAATAATGACAACATTGAATTGATTTCAGAAAAAGCACGCGCAGGTTACACTGCCGGTTATGCTGATCCTGAATACATCAGTGTATTGCCTACATTTCAGCTGCCATTTCTTAAAAAAGACAGAAAGTACAGAACCTTTCCAATCAAAGGAGATTCAATGCCCCCGGTATCAGACGGAAGTTTTGTCATTGCTGAATATGTTGAGAATTGGAACAATATAAAAGACGGCTATCCATATATCGTAATAACCGAAGATGATGGAATTGTTTTTAAGGTTTTGTATAAAAGACTTGAAGACAATCAGAGTTTTCAATTGTGTAGTACCAATCCACTTTATTCACCCTATGAAGTGCACGCAACTAAAATTCTGGAAATTTGGAAATTTGTCAACTACATCTCGTCTGACATGCCGGTTTCTGCATTCAAAGAAAGTGAACTCACACGCGCCATTCTGGATTTGCAAGCTGAAGTAAAGCATCTCAAGAATATTTATATTCCGAAAAGATAAAACAAAAAAAAGAGCATTCAAAGAATGCCCTTTCTCCAAGTTTGGGTTTGCTATCCAACTTGTTCTTTCCTCAGGTGGGTACTGCAAAACCACCCAAAGAATTTTTCAAACTAAACTTCGGCTGAAAAAACTACTAAACAACCGTTTTATTCTAAAATCTTAGCCCAATTTACGACTGTTTTTAATCGGTTCAACCGTTTTAAATGAATTGAGGGGTATCCCCCTCAGCAAGCCAAGCTTGTGAGTTTTATTCATAACAACCTGACCAAATTGTTGTTATTTATTGCACACCGTTTCAAACTCACTTAATCAGGTCACGGTTTGAAACTGTCCATTTATAAAGTGTATTACTTCCTCCTGTGAGATTTAATTTTTTACAGATACGACTTCGGTAATTTTCAACTGATTTTTCAGTCACAAAAAGTAATTCGGCAATTTCTTTTGAACTTTTATTTTCAGAAACCAATCTGAGCGTATTCAATTCAGCTTTTGTCAATGAAGAAAGAGCCTCACGAATGGCTCCCATTTTTTGAGTAAAATTTCGGCGATTGTCTAAAAAATGTAGAAGTTTTTTACTGACAAAAATCTGATTTTTTAATACATTTTCAATGCAGTCCATGATTTCAAGAGACGAATCTTCTTTGAGAATAAAACCTTTGGCACCACGATCAAAAGCTTCATTAAAAAAAAGTTCATCATTGTGCATGGTGAGAATAACAGGCTTTACCTGAAGCTGTTGTTCTTGAATAAAATCAAGCACATCAATTCCTGATTTTTCAGGCATATCAATATCCAAAACAGCAATATCCAACACATTTTCAGACAGCGTATTTATGGCTTCATTTCCATCTACCGCTTCAAAAATTTCACAGTCACGAATGGAATCGCTGATCAAAGCAGCAAGACCTTTACGAAAAATCGGGTGATCATCTACAAGCAACAGTCTAACCATAATGCTATTTTAATTCTATTTTCATTACTGCTTTAAAACCTTTTTTAGGCTTTTCAAATTTAATTGTTCCATTGAGGTAATTCAAGCGTTGCTGTATACTTCTTAATCCAACAGAAGAATCACTTGATTTCCATTTTTCTTTATCAAATCCTTTACCATTATCTTGATAAATTATGGTAAGCTCATTATCATCCAGAATGGCTTCAATTTTTAGCGCAGTTGCCTCTGAATGTTTGATTGTATTAGTGGTTAATTCCTGAATTATTCTATAAATACGCAAACTTTGATGCGGTTCAGTTTGCAATTTATCCAAATCTTCCAACTCAGTGGTGATAAATAATCCAGAGGTATTTCCAACTTCAGTCAATCTGTTTTCAATGGCTTTTTTTAAACCCAGCCGTTTGAGTTCAGGCGGAATCAATGATCTAGATATAGCGCGAATTTCTTCAATCAAATCACTAAAGTTTTGATCAATTTGTGAGTGGTCATTCATTACTTTGTCAGTTCCTTTGTTGACTTTATTTTTAAGTATGATCAAACTTTGTCCAATACCATCATGCAAATCACGAGCAATGCGTCCTCTCTCCTCTTCCAATTTATTGACGATGGTATGAGAAAATTCTCGTTCACTTTTTTGTTTCTGCCGATAATAGTAAATGAGAATAGCAGACAAAATCAAAACAAACACAGCAATTATAAAAAATAAACGTTGCCTGAACTGCGCCATATCCAGTTCTTGTTGTTTGAGTTGCAATACTAATTTGTTGCGTTCTCTCAATTGCTGTTTCTCCTTTTTTTCAGAATTAAATTGAAGTTGCATTTCAGCTACTCTTTCCAATGACGCGTTTTCTTCAACTGAATCTTGGAGAGATTTAAAATCTTTATAAAAATCAAATGCCAACTGCGTATTACCCATTGCCTCATACAATGAAGATTTCAGTTGTAAATAAGCAAGTCTGATATTGAGTAAGGAAGAAAACTCAGCATACACCAAGCTTGAATCAAGCAGAGAAAGAGCCTCACTCAAACGTTGTTGCTCAGTGTAGACCTGAACTTTGCCTAAATAGATAGGAGAAACAGCATGAAACATCCGTTCAGCTTTAGCAATGATGAGTGCTTGTTGGTATAAAGAATCTGCTCTGAAATAATTTTCTTGCCTTCGAGCAAGCCCAGCTAGATTAGTAAGAGAAGACAACTCCAAATCTTTGAATCCGCGATCTTCTCCAATTTTTAATACGTAATAAAACTCTGCCTCCGCCGCGGGGAATGAGTCATGCTCCATGTAATAATATCCAAGATTTTCACGCAGGTGACATTCCAATCTATCATTTTTCAAGTCTTTAGAAATACTCAACCCTCTCATAAAGTCAGTGTAGGCCGAATCTTTCAAGCCAGACTCCAGCTTAAGCAGACCGAGATTATTGAGCACAAATGCCTCTTCAAATTTATGATTGCCGGATTGAGAAAGCGATAAAGCCCAATTGTGACAAAGCAGACTTTTCTCCGTGCTATCCATGCGGCTATAGAAAAGTCCAAGACCATTCAAACTATATATCATGTTGATGGTATCATTTCTAATCAGCGACAACTTAAAAATTTCTTCCATTTGTCTTGCCAGTTCAGGAGCTGATTTTTCATATTCATCACAAAAGACACGTCTCACTTTTGCAGTGATTTCAATGCGGCTGTTGCCAATCTGATTCGCAATCAAAGCAGCCTGATCAAAATAATACACTGCACTGTCTTTGCTGCTCAGATAAAAATGATATGACCCTTGTAGAACGTAAAGAAAACTCAGTAAAGCACTATCCTTTTTTGCCGTTGAAATTTTCAGTAACTGATTATATCCTTCAGTGAAATGCCGTGGATCACTGCGCAATTGTTCATTCAGCTGTTCAAGTTCAGCAAAATAAGGCTTGAGCTCATCTATTCCGCTATAAATCTGAGCGCGACCAAAGTTACTCAGCAAGAGCAGCAATAAAATTAATACTAAGCCGGTTTTACTCCGTTTCAAGGTTAGTGGGTTTTGTGAAAATTACTTCTTTTTTGTCAGCCTGAAAAAAAGTTTTTTAACACTTAAACTTTCTTCAAGAGATCCTTTTCTTCTAAAACTTTATAAACACAGGCTTTAATAGAGTTTTGAACAGATTATTTTTCATGTTGATAAATACCGATGTGCAGGTGACAGGCAGCCGTCTTATCAAAGTATATTTGTCTTTCAAAAAAAAGAAAAAGATATCTACTATGAATTTCATTATCTCAAGTTCTGCATTACTTAAAAATTTACAGGCTATTGGCGGCGTACTAAACAGCACTAATTCATTGCCTATTCTTGACAATTTCTTATTTGAACTGAGCAAGGGAGAGCTTACGATATCTGCATCAGATATGGAGAACACGATGAAAACAACCGTGACCCCTGATGAAGCTAAACAAGATGGTAAAATTGCTATTCCCGCAAAACTATTGATTGATACATTGAAAAATTTCT
The DNA here is from genome assembly GCA_016708105.1 of Crocinitomicaceae bacterium. Taxonomy (NCBI): domain Bacteria; kingdom Pseudomonadati; phylum Bacteroidota; class Flavobacteriia; order Flavobacteriales; family Crocinitomicaceae; species Crocinitomicaceae bacterium. The sequence continues at coordinate 1,281,681 of JADJGJ010000001.1, read as the reverse complement.
CTGATCAGCCCCTGGCGTTTTTAATTGACCCGGCTACGTTTGGAATTGAAATTTCATCAGACTACGGAAAATATAAACTAGTTGGGCAAAACGGAGATGACTTTCCAAAATCACCCGAATTGAAAAATGCGGCCAGCATTAAAGTAAAAGGTGAATTGATTGCAAAAGCAATTGAAAAAACGGTGTTTGCAACCGGAAATGATGAATTGCGCCCGGTAATGAGTGGGGTGCTTTGCCAATTCTCACCTGAAAAATTAGTTTTTGTTGCAACAGATGCACACAAACTGGTAAAATATTCACGCACTGATGGTAGCGCATCTGCACATGCTGATTTTATTTTACCTAAAAAACCCCTTAACATCTTGAAGTCAAATGTTGCCGGGGCTGAAGAAGTAGAAGTGCTTTACAATGACACTACTGCGCATTTTAAAATGGGCGCTACAGAACTTACATGCAGATTAATTGATGGAAAATATCCGAATTATGAAGCGGTTATTCCAACGCATAACCCAAATGTTTTGACGGTTGATCGTCCTTCATTTTTGAATTCAATCAAACGGGTTTCTATCTTCTCAAATAAAACTACGCATCAGGTAAAAATTAAAATTGCCGGCAGTGAGCTTACTATTTCAGCTGAGGATATTGATTTTTCAAACGAGGCAAAAGAGAGACTTACCTGCAACTATAGCGGTGACGATATGGAAATTGGATTCAACTCTAAATTCCTGATGGAAATGCTGAATCATATTGACACGCCTGAAGTAGTAATTGAAATGAGCGAACCTAATAAAGCAGGTATTCTATTACCAAGCTACAACGAGAATGAACATGAGCAAATCCTCATGCTCGTTATGCCGGTCATGATTCGTTAATCAATAGGTATGATTTTTGATGCGGCAGTTGATATGTCTGCAAAAAAGAATTACCTGATTTTTATACTTCTTTCTTTTTCTCTATCCGGATGCTTTTGGGCAGATAATCTTTTTATTACGCCTGAACCAGAAGAAAAAGAAATTTCATTACAACGTGAAGCGCAGAAATCAGTTCAAAATTATATTCGCTCAGGAATAGGAACTTCACAATACACCTCAGTTGGATTCAAAAAAATTGTCATTCACGTGCCACAAGAAATTGCCGCACTGGAAGAAATTGAAGCGGACAGAGATGCAGGTAATCTCACCGGACCCGAAGTAGATTCAATGATATATCAGCGCAAAAAATATATTGAAGAACAAGGCATTGAACGCAGCATTACCATAGATCATTTCTTTACCATTCGTGACACCAACAGTGCATTTCATATCATTGAGGCCACGTTTTATCTGAATGATACTTTGGGTGTAAAATCTTTTGATCCGCTTATGTCAACTGATGTTGACGCCAGTCTTGAAACGGCTTTCAATTATTTTTTCAAAGAATTTACCTTGTTTGATGCTATTGATATCAATGAAGCAAGAAAAATGAGCAATCAATTTTATTCATTTTACAAAACAAAACTGGATACCTGTACTGATATAACAACTAAATCACGTTTTTATGCTCACTGTTTATACATCACAGAATTAGTGAGACTGAGTGGCACATTTAATCCGGGGTCAATTGCGCAATCTATGGCAACAAGCAGCAGATTAAACGGAAAAGATCCTTTGTATCATTATGAAGACGTAGCATTTTCGCCTGTTTATGAAAAAAGCGAGAACGGCTTTCTGCGTGGTTACTATATTTTTCATAAATTTAGAAAGGTCAATACAGAAGGGGTTGCTGATACATTAGCAATGCAGGTTGATTTTTCACCTTATTTTGAAATTATTTCGCGCACCTATCTGACACCACCTTTTGAAAATTATTTTGAATAAGACATCAAAATTGGATCAACACTAAAACCAAAAAAAACTCAACATGATCAAAAAAATATTCCTTCTTACCACCCTCTTGGCAACACTTAGTTTAAGCCATGCACAAGATGATGAAATAGATTCAGCCCCAGATAAAATTAAAGTTGAAGCCGCAGTTGTTAGATGGGCAGATTCTGTTTTTTACAAACACTCCGAATATAAATTTGAAAATTTTCATGCCGAATATTCAGATGGATATTACATTGCCGTGATGCGCGCTAAAGCTTACAAAGAGCGCGTAACTGATTTGGAAAATGACAAAGCAAGCGGCAGATACAAAGGCACTGAGGATGCCTACACGAAAGAACATCAAAGCTTGACTGACGCTTATCAACAAGCACAAACTGCTGCAGATACCTATGTTGAGCGTGCTGATTATTACGTGATTCATTTCTGGTCAAATATTCAAACAACAGATGGTATCACGGTTTATTATGAACACATTGTAAAACTGAACAACAATTATCAAGTGACAGAAGCTACTATCAACAGCGCAATTGGTAAGAAAGATGAGAACACAAAAATTTTATATAAAAATGAAGTGAACGGAGGAGAGAAAAAAAAAGATAGCAGCACTCCACAAGAAATAAAACCTGTTGACAATAGTTCAGGAACCAACACCGGTTCAAATACCGGAAACGGCAGCGTTGGCATAACAACCAATACTACTGACACCAGTACCACAACCACTGAAACGAGTACCAAAAAAGAAAAAAAGAAAAAGAAAAAATAATCTCTATCACTTGTCTTTCAAACTCGTCATCGTTGGCTCAGGATCTGCAGTACCCACTCTGCAGCGTGCCGTCACATCACAATACATCAACTTCAATGAACGCAGAATTTTAATTGATTGCGGAGAAGGCACACAACTTCAACTCAGAAAATTCAAGGTTCCGTTTCAGCGTCTTCAATACATATTAATTTCTCATTTGCATGGTGATCACTTTCTGGGTATTTTCGGTTTGCTTGCTTCCATGCATCTTTTAGGAAGAACACAAAAGTTGATTATTTTTTGTCCGCAAGATCTTGAAAAACTTATTCAATTTCAATTTGAACTCACGGGAGTTTCATTAGACTATGAGATTGAGTTCCGCATCATTTCATGCAAAACAAAAACACTCATTTTTGAAGATAATCTATTGGAGATTTATGCTTTTCCGGTGAAGCACCGGATACCTTGTTATGGATTTTTATTTGCAGAAAAAGAAAAAGAGCGGAATATTGATAAGGACAAAATAACTCAATATCAAATTAGCCGATCAGAAATATGGGCAATAAAAAACGGGGCAGATATAGAAAGAGACGGAAAGATTATAAAAAATGATGCACTCACCCTTGCTCCTAAAAAATTAATGCAATACGCATTTTGTACAGACACAAAATACTACGCAAAAATAGCCGAATGGGTGAAAGAGGTAGACTTACTTTACCATGAGGCAACATTTACTGAAAAGCAGCGTGACCGAGCCTTGGCAACTAAACATTCAACTGCCTTAGATGCCGGTAAAATTGCCAAAGAAGCAAGAGTAAAAAAATTACTGCTCGGTCATTTTTCAGCGCGTTTTGATGGTACAGATGAATTAAAAGATGAGGCAGCGCAAGCATTTGAAAACGTAGAATGCGTGCAAGACGGAAATGAATACAACCTCTGATGATATAAGTAATTCCATGAATATTTTTAAAAATAATAACGGAGAAAAAAAAACAAGGCAATTCGACCAATTGTTCTTGAAGTGTTCCATTGCGATTTGAATGAATTCAAAAACTGCGAAGTGCTTGAATTATATTACAACCTTGACGAACTGCGAATTATTTACAAGTGTTCACCGATTGATCAATACGAAATAATATTCCCTCGACCCATTGGTTTTCGTTGTTTGGACGAAGGTGATTTATGTTCTTATTGGTCGCAAGAAGTGTTCTCCGGAAAAAATATTTACAAAATTATTGAAGGAGGTTGGACCGATTTGGAAGAATTGACTGGCGGTTTTTTGACAAAACGCACTTCGCGGCTGCGACGAATATTTTGTATGCGGAGAAAATGATTGTGTAAATGTATTGGTCGATATAGGAACCGAACCAATAGTAAAAAAACTACTTACAACAAAGGTTAAAATGTAATTGCGCTGTCGTGTTATTTCTCCCTGTTTAAGTTTCATATACCCGCGAGTGAAGCAAAAATTTCTCAATCAAAAACCGATTTCTATCGGTTTTAAAAATTTGTTTGCCTAGCTTCTCGGTTAGCATCAATTTAGTACCTTTAATCAAACGACAGTCGCAACAATATTTAGCCAAGCTTTACTACGAAGCAAAAAAAAAAAAAACGAAAGTGCGGAGATAAATAACTTTAATCTGAGCATATTCTGCGGAGAAAATTTTATTTGCGGAGAATAAGAGGTATATTTGTCGCACAAATTGCGGAGAATGAAAATTTATATACACGAAAAAGGAAACTGGACAGACTTCACTTGGGATAATAAGAAAGTGATGATAAAACTTGGTGAAACCAGAAATCAACAGGGCAGACTTCTTGGTAAAATGGAATCACTAGGTTTTGATTTGCAGAATGAAGCGGTTTTGGATACTCTTACTTTAGATGTTATAAAATCTTCTGAGATTGAAGGTGAGTTTTTAGAAATTGAACAAGTACGTTCTTCAATTGCTCGTCGACTAGGCATTGATATTGCCGGAGCAGTGGAATCGGAACGCCATGTTGACGGAATAGTTGAAATGATGCTTGACGCTACACAAAGATATGATTTGCCGTTGACTAAAGACAGATTATTTGGTTGGCATGCTTCGTTGTTTCCGTCTGGCTGGAGTAATCTATATAAAATCACAGTTGCAGATTGGAGAAAAGACACGACTAGTCCAATGCAAGTTGTATCTGGACCTATGGGAAAAGAAAAAGTTCACTATCAAGCTCCAGACTCAGACAGGATAGAACCAGAAATGAAAAGATTCTTAGACTGGTTTGAAAACGAGAAAGAAATAGATTTGGTTCTAAAAGCTGCTATTGCCCATTTATGGTTCGTAACAATCCATCCATTTGACGATGGAAACGGGCGAATTACAAGAGCAATTACAGATATGACATTGGCACGTTCTGACAAAAGTATTAGGCGATTCTACAGTATGTCAGCGCAGATTAGAGTCGAAAGGAAACAGTATTATGAAAAACTTGAAAAAACACAAAAAGGAAATTCAGATATAACAGAATGGATTTTATGGTTTTTGCAATGTCTAATAAATGCTATTGACTCCACAGAAGGGACTTTATCGAAAATACTTCATAAAGCAGAATTTTGGAAAAGACATTCCACCACAATTCTCAATGATAGGCAACAAAAAATAATAAATAGACTTCTTGATGGATTTGATGGAAAGTTGACAACCTCAAAATGGGGAAAAATTAATAAGTGCTCACAAGATACTGCTCTTCGAGACATTCAAGATTTGATAAAGAAGGATATCTTACAAAAAGAAGCAAGTGGTGGACGAAGTACAAATTATGAACTAAGAGAAATGCCGGGCGCACACAATATGTATACAAAATAGGCGGAATAACAGTAAATTCAAGGATTGTGACCACTTCAACATGTAATGGTTTGATAAGCTTGAACAACGTAATCGCCTACTATTTTTATACTAAGCTACATGATAAATAAATTCAATCAAATAACTGTTTTTTGCGGATCATCGTCAGGAGATGCTGATGATTATACCTGTGCTGCCAAGGAACTTGGAAAATTATTTGCGCAAAAAAATATCCGATTAATTTATGGGGGCGGATCCATTGGCCTTATGGGAACTGTGGCTGATGCAGTGCTTGAAAATGGCGGTGAAGTTACCGGTGTTATTCCGGAATTTTTAGGCACAAAAGAAATTGCACATCACCGGCTCACAGAACTGATTCGCGTTGAAACCATGCATGAGCGCAAAATGAAGATGAATGAGCTGGCTGAAGGATTTATCATTCTGCCCGGCGGCATAGGTACCATGGAAGAATTTTTTGAAATACTAACCTGGGCACAACTGGGATTGCATCAAAAACCTATTGGAATTTTAAATGTGGCCGGATACTATGATGATTTGATTCATTTCATGCAACAAATGACAAGCCATGGATTTTTGAAACCTGAACACCTGCTGCTCATGGTACACGCTGATAATGCAAAATCATTGCTGGCAGCCATGGCGAAATACGAACCACCAAAGATTGGGAAAATTATTACGGGGGAGAGAACTTAGTCGTTGGATGTTTTATGTTTCTTGATTGGAAAAGGAATGTTTTTATCCTCAATAATTTTTGTTCCTTCGGAATCAAATTCATCAAAAGTTCCAAGGTCATAATTAATTGTTCCACGAATATTTCCAGATTCATAATACACCTTATGAAATCCTACCGGTTGGCTATTTCGGAAGAACCCTTCGTACCAAATTCCTCCTTGAGGATGATTAACTTCCAGATACAAGGAGTCAACATAAACTAGAAGGTGCTTGTGAGGAACAACAACAGATTGATTTGCTTCGTACGGAACAAAATAAATTAAGCTATCGTCTTTAAAGTTTTGTATATACAAAATTTGTTTCTTGTTATAATATTGAAAAAAGATACCATCTCTCTTACCATTTTTCATATTCCCTTCTTCCTTTATACCTGACCAATTGAAATAAAATCCATTTAGTGTATCATTTTGAAAATTTTCAATTTTTATAACCGTTCCTTTCGAATTTGTCAGAACATGCTTACCCTGTTTTAATCCATCGCTGTCAACGTAGTTTATAAGCTCACTTGAGTTAGGCAGCGTGTCAATTCTTTGCTCTTCAATTGTTGGATCTATTTCTTTGTTTACTGTCTTGTCATTTAATTCCTCCGTATGGTCGCAAGAAATAAACAAGATTACGGGGATCAGATTAAAATATACGGGGCGCATAAAAGGATAATTCAAACCTTGAAGAAAGTAACAGTAACAAATATTAACCAACCCGCAACCCATTTTTGCACTCCTTGTCCGGTTGCAGCAAAACAACTCCGCCATTGCCGTCAACTACACCCAACACCAAACACTCACTCATGAAAGGTCCAATTTGCTTGGGTGGAAAATTAACCACCGCCACAATTTGTTTACCAATTAATTCTTCAGGCACATAATGAACCGTTATTTGAGCGCTTGATTTTTTAATTCCTAATTCGCCAAAATCAATCTGCAATTTATACGCAGGTTTTTTAGCTTCAACAAATATCTCAGCTTGCAGAATGGTGCCGGTTCTTATATCTACCTTTTCAAAATCAGTCCAGGTCAATGCATGATTCATTCTACGGTTAATTTAAATCCAACACCATGCACATTTTGAATAGACACCTTTTCATCAGGCTTTAAATACTTTCTCAGTTTGGTGATGAAAACATCCAAACTACGTCCCACAAAATAATCATCTTGACCCCAAACGGAATTCAAAACAATATCACGAGGCAAAACTTTATTTACATGCTGAACCAGCAACTGTAATATGCGCGCTTCCTTTTTGGTAAGACTCTGCGTTTCACCATTTGAATAACGAAGAACGAAATTCTCTGTGTCGAAAATAATTTTTCCTACTACCAAACTTTTTGGTTCCTCCTCTTCTTTCACCAAATTAACTCGCTTCAAAATAGCCTGTACACGCAACAAAAATTCTTCTGTTGAAAAAGGTTTCGTCAGATAATCGTCTGCGCCGGCTTTGAATCCTTCAATTCTGTCTTCAGCTTGATTTTTAGCCGTCAAAAAAAGAATGGGAACATTTTTATTCACCTTACGAATATCTCTGGCAAGCGTGAATCCATCTTTCCTTGGCATCATCACATCCAATATGCACATCTGATATGGATGTTCACCAAATTTTTTTAAACCCTCTACTCCATCAGTACACAATTGTACATCATATCCATTCTCCTTCAACTTATCTTGAACAACAAAACCCAGGTTGTAATCATCTTCAACCAACAATATTTTTATTTTTTCTTTCATATTTTTTTTTATTTAATCCACTTGGGATATTTCCCCCCCCCAAACCAAAATTATTCTATTTGGATATTGGCACCCCCAAATAAATTCTGTTAATTCACCTCAAACAAATTCTGTTAATTCAACCCCCCAAAAAAAATCTGTTTATTCAAACCCCCAAATAAATTCTGTTTATTCAACCTCCCCAAATAAATTCTGTTTATTCAACCCCCCAATAAATTCTGTTTATTCAACCCCCCAATAAATTCTGTTTATTCAACCCCCCCAAATAAATTCTGTTTATTCAACCCCCCAAATAAATTCTGTTTATTCAACCTCCCCAAATAAATTCTGTTTATTCAACCCCCCCCAAAAAAAAAATCCCCCCCCGGGAGACGCGATGGTATCGCGTCTCTACGGTGGGTGCGGGTTAAATGGTGGTGGTTGTTATGGTTTTTACGGGGAATGATACGGTAAATTCTGACCCTTTACCTAGGCTGCTTTTCACATCCACCGATCCACCTAATTGTTCTGTGATCGTTTTCACATAATATAATCCTAATCCAAATCCTTTCACGTCATGCAAATTTCCGGTTGAAACACGATAAAATTTATCGAAAACATATTTTTGATTCTCGCGAGAAATTCCTTTTCCGTTGTCTGTTACTGTTATATAAATTTTATTTTTTGCATTGCGGGTGCTGATTCTGATTGCCGGTGTAATTTCACAATATTTCACTGCGTTGTCCAGCAAATTGTAAATGACATTGGTAACATGCACCACATCAGCCTCAACCAAATGTTCTGTCGCAGCTAAATCAATGGATATTTTTCCACCGGTTTCTTCTAATTGATTGAACTCAAAATTCTCTTTTGCCTCTTCTATTATTTCATGAATACAAAAAACTTCAATCTTTAATTTTATTTCATGCTTGTCTAATTTTGCAATATTGAGAACGCGTTCCACCTGCTGTTCCAATCGTTTGTTTTCTTTATAAATAATGCCTGCATATCGCTGCAATTTATCTGATTCATCTTTCTGTTGATCAAGATTTAATAATGTTTCACTACTGATGCGAATAGTAGCTATTGGTGTTTTCAGCTCATGAGTCATGTTATTAATGAAATCATTTTTAATTTCTGATAATTTTTTCTGCTTTAGAATCACGGAGACAGAAAATGAAAAGAAAACAAGTACAACAAGAATTACTGCAAATAAATAATACCACGGAGTAACTGCATCAGGTGTTTCAGCCAACAATTCCAAACCAATTTTAGGGAAGAATACCGTAAAATAATGGGCATCAGAATTGAGTTTAATTTGCAGCGCAGGTCTCAGTTTCTCTGCATCTTTAGAAAAATCTGTAATAAAAGTTGAATCATCCACAAAGCGGATATAATTACCATAAATGATACTGTCCAAATAACAATCATAAATACCATACTGAAAATCCTGCTCCACATTCTGATGGTAAAATTCTTTTTTCAGCAATGTTTCAAGCAGGTAGGGCATCACCGTGTCCTGCAATTCAACGGTAAAATAATTTGGTGTTAGTTGCCTAACATTACCGTACAAATCACCTGGCTGTTGGTTGATGCGCTGAATTTCGGTGGCAACATTTTTTAAAGCCACAGTTACATTATCATTGAATTGTTTTATGCTGATACTATCTTGCCGCTGCTGCAACTCAATATTTTTTTCCTGAAACTCAATGTTTTTTTTAATCCAGAATAACTGAATAACCAGAATGGAGAGTAATGAAATTACTCCAAGAACTATAACCATTCTGATGCTGCGATTACTCATGCAGATAAAATTAATTCTATTTTATTCAGTTAGTTGTTAAAAGCTTGTTAAACCCTTATTTATGAATATCAACCGGCCAAACATGAAGCTTTAACTGAAGCCGACCGGTGTTTATGTTTTACACGCTCATCCTTCAAACTCAGTTAAATTAGTCATTTCATGGCAATAATGCATCTACCAACCAATGGTTCAGAGTTGATATCGCCATACACCACGACCAAAAAGTCCGACCGTTAATTGCTTTGTTTTTTCATGAAAATGTAATCCATAGATTTTGCAATGCGGCAGACCTTCGCCAATTTTTTGCCAATTCGCTTTGCCTTTCATGCATTTTTCGTTAGCATAAAAAACTCCTGAACGGGTTGCTATAAATAATTCAGGATTCCCTTCTTCATTGATTCGTGTAATCATATTGAATCGTCCAGCAAGAGTAGGCGGAATGTTTTGAGACACATCCGTGATTCTTTTTATCCAATGCTGTTTTTTATTGTACTTGACACAGTAAACCAGTTTTCCATCTGATTCAGAATTCACGTATGAGATGTACAAACAATCTGCGTCTTGCGGATGACATTCAACATCACCCAACCAGGCATTCACAGGTAAATTTAACTCATACCATGATTGAATAACAACTGCAGCGCTATCCATAACCTGCGTTGTACGATAAAGCCTATGCCGCGTGATTTTATTTCCATTTTCATCCTGGTCATAATGCAAAACATAAGCGTACAAATGATCAGGAAAAAACGCATTATTAAATAAGCCATACACTTTGTACGAATTTAGATTATGTGATTTCTTAAAATCAGAAATCTGTTCTGCTGATTTTTTCTCAGATGGCTGTGAAGTTCTGGCAACATCAATATTTCCTTTTGAGTCGATATCTTTTCTGGTATAGTTAAAAAAAAGCGTGTTGAAATCAGCAGGATACATCACAGCAGAAAGCTCCCAACCCGGTGTACCCATTCCGTTTGCTGTGTGCATGTTTAATAGATTGGAAGCAGTGTCAGCAGAATAATACAAACCACCTCCTGAGTATTGGGTTGATGTATACACGATGCCTGCATTATCAGGATGAATCAATGGAGTGAGTGCGTCTCCACCATTGACATTTCTCCACACATAATTTTCATTTTTGTCAAAATCAGCCCGCACAGATGAACCGTCATGAAAAGTTCCAATCACAATTTGCTGAGGATCTGATTCTGAAACATCAAGTCCCATCACCTCTGCAACTGCCAAACCATTGCTTCTACTATTCCATGTTATTCCTTTATCATCTGAAACATACACACCCCCATGACACGCAATGTATATACGATTAGAATCTAAGGGGTCGTAACTCACAAACTCAATATCTACATGATAACCTGAACCAGTTTTTATTTCTTTTCCTGTTTTCAGATTATACTTTTTAATATGTACAGAATGTCCAACCATCACTTCATTTTTGTTGTGTGGATTTGCAGCAAAAGTATGACCGTGACCAAAATTCACTTGTTGCGATGTTGATATAAGTGCTAAACTATCTTCATCAATAAAATAACGATAAAGCTGATCATTACTAAGTTTGGCATAATCAATCAAAACAAGTAAATCATTTTCAATAGGCTCAATGGTGATGCTTCGTTTTTCATCAGTCTGAATGTTGATTGCATCAACCGCAATAATTTTTTCAGTCTGATAATCATATTGAATTAATTTCCATTTCTTGTCTTTTTCTAAGCTGATCCAAATTTGAGAATTGACAAAATCCATATCATATATATAACCTTGCGCGGTATTTATTTTTTTCCAAACAATATTTTCTGCAAGACAATTTGGGGTCACAAATAATCCTTCATCTGAAAGCACAAACATGACCGAAGGGTCAGCGGGTAAAAACCTGAAACCATAAACATCCATATTTTCAGATCCGGTATTTGCTAATGAGGCAGATGTGATAAATTCCCAACTTGTACCTGAATTGCGAGTGCGCAGAATGCCGCCTTGTTTTCCTATCTTACCCGGCTTACCATTATTATCTGAAAAATTTGACCAGGCAAACCAAGTTTGATGATCTGTTGGATGAAAATCTGCCCAGCCGCAACCGGAATAATTCCAATCATCTGAACCGGAATTTATCCAGTTCTCTCCCCTATCTTCACTAAAAAATAATCCACCTGAAATAGAACCCGCCAATAAATATTTTGAGTCAGACTGAAACACTCTTATAAACTCAACAGGCCCAATGCCACAAGCGTTGATATTGTTAGGTGATTCAGGTTTATCCATTGGCCCTAAACATTCCCACCGGTTAGAAAAATTAAACGATTGTGCGAATGGAAGGTGGATATCCAGAAGTAAAATCAGCAAGACAATTAATTTTACCCAATGATGTTTTTCAAATCTTTCAACTTGAAGAATTGCGGATGGTTTAGCTACGATTGTACTCATTGGTTTTTTAATTATGCGGCATACTCGAGAACAAAATAAAAAAAAAATGCCGACATCAGCCGGCATTTTTTTTTTGAAATCTTTTTTCTATTGCAAGACAAGTCGTGAAGTATACCGTTGTCCGTTTTGTTCAATATTTACGAAGTATACCCCTTTTGACATCTCATTCAAATCTAGTGTAGCAGTTGTATTTGCTGATTGAACCAGAATAATTTTTCCTGAAACATCAGTTACTTGAATCAAATAATTACCGTTGCCTTTCACTTGTACAAGTCCACTTGAAGGATTTGGATATATTTCAAAACCTCCATCAATCAATTCAGGAATTCCAACACTTGATTTAATGCTGAAGGTTGTGTCTTTAGTACATCCATTATCATCAGTAACCGTGATTGTATAGTTGCCTGAGGCAAGACCACTGATGTCTTCAGTAGTGGCGGCATTGCTCCAAATGGTGCTTACGTAAGGCATAGTTCCGCCATTAATTGAAGCATCAATAGAACCGTTTGAAGTACCATTATCATACGTCGTGACACCGGTGATTACAATGGCTGCCGGCTCAGTAACAGAAGCAGAGGCTGTGTCAGAACATCCTGAAGCATCCGTAACGGTTACAATGTAAGTACCAGGTGCAAGGCTGTCAGCTTCAACTGTTGTCTGCGCCAGTGGATCATCCCACAAATAAGTAAACGGAGCAACCCCATTGATAACAACTGCTGTAATTTCAGCGTTGGCAGAATCATGACACAATACATTAGACGAATGCATTACAACCATCAGTTCAAGTGGTTCTCCAATGGTGATGTTTCCGGTACCTTCACAACCTAAATTATCAGTAACGTTTACGTTGTAAGTATTTGGTGGCAGATCAATTGCTGTTGCCGTGGTTTGCAAATCAGGATCATCCCATGCATACGTGTATGGACCGGTTCCGTTTTGTGGAGTTGCCGTTGCTACGCCATTGCTGTCTCCAAAACAATTGACATCGGTTCCAACCACATCTATAATTAAATCAGGTAAAACAGTTATCACCACTTCAGCACTATCATTACATCCTGAAATATCAGTCATATAAAGTTTTGCTGTGTATGTTCCGGGTGTGGTATACACGTGAGAAGGATTCTGTGAAAAATCAACCGGAGAACCGTCACCAAAATCCCACATATAGTCAGAAATATCATTTAAATCACTGGTTGAAGCATCAGTAAATGTCACCGGAAAATCAGGACAAACAGAAGTGATATCAGAACTAAAATCTGCATCACGATACATACACACACGGTGAGTACCTAGAACACCACCGGTTGCACCAGTCCATCCCCAATATACAGATGGGTTTCCGGTGAAAACGGTATTGATGATATCATAGTTTTGCGCAAAAATAAATGAACCGTCAAAGAAAACAGAAATCACCTGCAAAGTTGGATCCCACAAAACTCTGAACGAATGGTATCCACCATCTTCAATATTTGGCAAGGCAATAGGTGCAACAATATTATGTTCAACACTGTTGTTCATTGACATTCCAATGTGATCAGACAAAACATCTGTTGCAACCGTTGGGTTACTATGCCATACGTCTACTTCAATAGCCAATGATTTTGCAGAGATTGGAGGACTTGAAAAAGGTGAAACATCACGATAACCTAGCGTGTAACCAACATCTCCAATACCGGTTGCATTTTGCTGAAGCACGAATGCCATACCGTCTGCCTCACCATCTGCATTCCCTGCATAAACAAAAAAGGTCATGTCAAATGGTTGTGTCAAATCAATTGGGGCAGGACTCCAAATAGCTCCTTTGTCATTTGTCGTGCCATTTGTCAAGGAGTAGCAATCACAGCCAGCACCAAAGGTTGTTGAAGAATTCATGGTCATTTGGCTTTGCGCAATAAAGCTCAAGCCGCATGATAAAAGAAGTAAAGATTTTTTCATGTCTCTCTTTTCATTAGTTGTCAGGATACGATTTTGTTTTGCACCAAAATGATAGCCTGATTGATTCTTGGATACTATAGTTACGGATAAAGGTAAGAAAAAGTTGGTTTACATCATGTACGGGATACCTGACGCAAGAAACTAAAATAGTTTTTCAAGACATCCTCATTTTTCTGACTAAACGTTTTAACCTCAATTAAACACAGGGTGTTATACTCATCTAGAAATGCGGTTTGTAATGCTTTGTCAAAACCGGTAATATCAGATGCTGTGTGAAATTTTATTATAAATGCTTGACAAAGAGATTTCAAATCAGCTTCGTACGGTGAGAAAAAATAGTCAGCTTGAGGAGTTTCAGTAGGACCATCCAGAATTTTAAATATTCCACCACCACCATTATTAATGACAATGATTTTCAAATTGCTCGGCAGATATTTATTCCAGAGGGCATTAGAATCATATAAAAAAGAAATGTCTCCGGTAATTAAAACATTCAACCGAGTAGAATCAGTAACTGCAAAACCAAGGGCAGTGCTTGTTGAACCATCAATACCACTCACCCCGCGATTAGCATAATACCTGATATCCTGAGCCGGATCAAAGAGTTGACAATATCTCACCACAGAAGAATTAGCCATGTGCAGGGTAACATTTTCAGGCAAGCGATCAACTATTTGTTTGAAAACCGTAAAGTCAGAATAAGCAGCTTGCGCAAGAAAAACATCATGTTGTTCACGTGCTAAAAAATCTTTTTGTTTCCAATGATCACCATAATTTGATTGCGGGAGATAGTCAATTGACGCAACATAATTGAAAAAAGACTTTTCATTCACATCAAATGATTGCGTGAGCGATTGAAAGGTATCTTCTTCAAAAAGATATTCACCCACACGCCAGGTAGCTGCCGGTTTATTTTTTCTGAGAAAGGCTTTTATTTTTTTTGAGATCACAGCACCGCCACAAGTGATTAGCAAATCAGGTGAAAATTTGATTGCCTCATCTTCTGAAATCAATGCCAGCGTGCGGTCAATGCAATGTACAATTTTTGAAAAATGATATAGATTAGATGTATTTTCAACAAGTATGGCAACAGAGGCATCATTGATCAAAGGCAGAAGTTCACGCAGCAATGCAGCATCAGCATCTAACTGACCAATCAGAATGAGTTTTCTCTCTGATGTCATCCAAATTTTTTCAATGATATTTTTTTCTTGCTGACTCAATTGTTTTTCTGAAGATGATAATAATTCTACTTCAGGTTTTGTTGTCAACTCAGCCCTACCATAAAGTGGTTCATTCAATGGAATGTTTATATGCACCGGACCTGATGGATTTTCAATCAATACATGAAAGGCATCATTCACTATTTTATCAGACAAACAGAGGTTAGATTGAATACTAAAATCAGGCAATTCAAAACCGGCTTTAATATAATTGGCAAAGACATTTTTTTGTCTGATGGTTTGTCCGTCACCTTGATCAACCAATGCTACCGGTCTATCAGCAGTAAGTACAAGCAAGGGCTTGCGTCTATAATATGCCTCAGCAATTGCCGGAGCATAATTTAAAGGCGCACTGCCTGAAGTACATGTAACAGCAACAGGTTGGCCGGTGGCATCAATCATTCCCAATGCAAAAAAAGCTGCGCTGCGTTCGTCATGTATCAGCCATATTTTTATTCCGGGATGTTCATCAAAAGCAATGATGAGTGGTGCGTTGCGTGAACCGGGTGAAACAACAACATGACGCAAACCATGCTGATAACAGATTTCAGCTAGATGAGCCACGTGTGTATGGTTGGTTGTGATCATGATGATGCAAAGCTAATGCTGATTGAACAACCAAGTGTCAGCGTGAAATAAAAAATTTAATTATTGCAGAAAAAAAATCATCCCTGCTTTTTCACTAATAGGCGAAAACCCTTGCCGTGAACATTCATGATTTCAACCTGGGTAGAGGCGCTGAGATATTTTCGCAGTTTGGTAATGTATACATCCATACTTCTTCCGTTGAAATAGTTGTCATCACCCCAAACATGTTTCAGTGCTTCATTTCTATCAAGCACTTCTTCCTGATTTTTAACCAGCAGGTAAAACAGTTCATTCTCTTTGGTAGTCAATTTAGTTTTCTGTCCGCCAACGTCAATGGTTTGTTGCAGGTAGTCATAGGTAACATCAGCTACTTGAAAACTGGTTTCTTTTTTTCCTTCTTTATATGCCCTTTTTAAAATGGCGTTTATGCGAGCAAGCAACTCTTCCATTGCGAAAGGTTTGGTCAAATAATCATCACCTCCCGCTTCAAAACCTGTGAGTTTATCTTCTTTCATTGATCGGGCAGTGAGAAAAAGAATAGGAATTTCCTGGTCTACTTTTCGTATTTCTTTAGCCACGGTAAAACCGTCTTTTGCCGGCATCATGACATCCAGAATAATAAAATCATACAACTGCTCCTTAAAGCGTTTCAGGGCTATTTCACCATCAACACACAGGGTTACATCAAATGATTTTGCTTTGAGATAACTTGACAATACAGTTCCCAAACTGGTATCATCTTCTGCCAATAATATTTTTACTTTTTCACTCATGACTTACCGTTATTTTAAAAGTTGAACCTTTTCCTAAAGCACTTTTGAGATCTATTGTTCCGTTGTGCAGTTTTACTATTGAAAAAACATAACTCAATCCAAGTCCAAATCCCTTGACGTTGTGAATATCGCCCGTTGGTACCCGATAGAGTTTTTCAAAAATTCTTTTCTGATCTTCTTTTTTTATTCCAATTCCATTGTCTTCAACTACCAATGAAAATCCGCCTGATTTTTTTTCAAGAGAAATGTGAACATGTGGTTGTTCTTCACAATACTTCAATGAATTGTCAAGCAAATTATAAATCACATTGGCAAAATGCATTTTGTCTATTCTCCATACAATAATATCTGCTTTGTCAATTGAAATCTCTCCCCCTTTATCATGATAACGAATGCGGAAGGACTCTACCACTTGTTTGAGCAAATCATCTACTGAACATTCTTCTAAATTCAATTTTAATCTGCCTTTATCAATCAAAGCAGTTTGCAATACATTTTCAACCAATTTGCCCAGTCGTTTATTTTCCTGATCAATCATGCCAATAAAACTATTCAAGGTATCACGGTCATTTTGCAAATCAGGATCACGCACTGCCTCACATGCCAGAGAAATTGTAGCAATTGGCGTTTTCAGTTCATGGGTCATATTACTGATGAAATCATTTTTAATTTCAGATAATTGTTTTTGTCTGAAGATAGTGTTCACCGCAAAATAAAATGCTAACATCACAATAATTACCAATGCCAAGGAGGCAAGCAAGGTACCTGTCATTTCTTTCCACACTAAAAACTGTTGTCCGGGAAATTTTACTAGCAATAAATATTCACCCGGAATCACGTCATTAGGATATAGCAAGGTAGTATGTTCACTTTGTTTAAGCGAATTGTCAAAATGTTTGCTGCCGGTTTTAAAACGTACTTCACGACCTTGAGTACTTATGATATTAAACCTGAAACTGGTATCAATTTTATTTTCATTTAAATGATAAGCGAGCAGCGAATCAAGCAAAACTAAATTTAATCTGAGTGCAATATCATCTACCGGATTAGTAGTAAACATGCGTTCAATCAAATAATTTAAGTAGTAGGTTTTTTTATTGATTTGTTTTGCAAAAGATTCATTCCATTGTATGGCAAAAGAATTGGTATCACTATCTAAACCTAAAGTAGAGTTATCAATTTCAGCCGGCGTAATACCTCGCAAATCTTTGGTGATAACTCTGTGTTCTGCTTTTAAACCGGTAGCTGTGTCAATCAAATTTCCTTGAACAAGTAAGAAGCGGGTTTTGGCACCATCTTTAAAAATGATTGTATCACGCACGGCAATAGATTCCTGTGATTGAATGACAGCCCCAAATTCACTTCGCACAAAATCATCCAGCGAACCTTCAAGACCTTCATCAATTGCTTCAGGATTTGCCAATTGAATCATTTCATACGTTTCAAGGTCAAGCGCAGTTTTGTTGAGAGCAACTTTCACATCTTCACCAAATTTTTGCTCAGTTAATTCATGCACGTTATTGATCCATCCGTATTGCAGAAAGAAAAGCCCCAGAACGGCTAGTGACATCAGTACAATTACTATTTTAATCCGGTTTCTGCTCAACACTGACTTTTACTTTTATTAACCAAAAATAACTTAACACCTTTTAGATTATTTCAAACTTAACTTTATTTAACCAAATACGGGTCAACTAGATTTCTTATTCAATCGAATTCAGGGTTATTTGATATCTGGCATGAAAATGGGATAATGTTAGCTGATAGTTCTGAGTCAATTCATATTACTCAGGCAAAATCTTAAACGAAAAAACACCTATTATGAAAACGTATTTCATGCTTGCCACATTGTTTTTATTCAGCAGTGTAATAGCACAACAGGCAGACACGGTAGTAGTTAGAAAGACCAGTCCGGTAAAAAAAGTGGATGTAAAAGTAGATCAGGCACCGCAAAAAATTGATTTCATTTCAGACATATCAGGCACGTACACCATTAGTGGATATGCTGTTTTAAGTTTGAATACACTTCCAAAAGAAGAATTAAATGCGTTGATTGGTACAGATGTTATTATCTCAAACACCAGCATTACAGGTTCATCCATTGATCCCTTCACATTTGAAATTTATCAAATAGAAAAAATCTTTCGTGATGATTATATTTTCCGTGTGTTTGGTCGTGAAATTAAAGCACCTGAACCTGATATGCCAAGCCAGTTTTACGTGCATAAAACCGACAACGAAAATCTTTACGGAATAGCAGAAACAGGAGAAGGAGAATTGGCGATACCATACCATGGTGTGCTGCTTTATCTTGTCAAAAAATAATATCATTTATTTCTGAATCAAAGTGTAGCACGTATGGACGCGTAGGGACGCGTAGGGACAGGTCGCGACCTGTCCCTACGCGTCCCTACGTGTCCGAGATTAATTCTTTGTTACTTTTTCATGTTGCAGTATTTACGTTTTGTAGCAGATATTTTTTGTAAGCTGAGCTGTTAACAGGCTTGCAGAAAATTGTCAACCACCCCATGCTAAAAAATGATGCCAATAAAATGACTGAACAATCAGTATTATTGGCAAATTTGTGCAAGATATGAAGTCAGAAAAACCACTTATACTCATCACCAATGATGACAGCATCAGCGCCAAAGGAATTGCAAGTTTGGTAGAAGCCATGCGTCCTTTGGGTGATATTCTGGTGGTTGCACCGGATAGTCCGCAAAGCGGAATGGGACATGCAATCACTATTCATTCACCTTTGAGGTTGGCAAAATCAAATCAGTTTGAAGGTATTTCATCATACACTTGCTCAGGCACACCGGTTGATTGCGTGAAGCTGGCTATCTATGAAATTTTAAAAAGAAGACCTGACCTCTTGGTTTCTGGCATTAATCATGGAGCTAATGCATCAACCAATGTATTGTATTCAGGCACCATGTCTGCCGCTGTTGAAGGGGCTATTGAAGGTATTCCTTCTATTGGTTTTTCAATCTTGGATCATGCTGCTGATGCAGATTTCACTGCGGCGCAAGATTTCGCTACCCGCATTGCACAAGGCGTTATTAAAAACAAATTACAAACCGGTGTTTGCCTCAATGTGAATATTCCAAAAGGAAAACCTGAGCAAATCAACGGAATGAAAATATGCCGGCAAGGCCGCGCGTTTTGGGAAGATTCTTTTGATAAACGCAAAGACCCTTCAGGCAACGAGTATTATTGGCTTACCGGAAAATTTGAAACCAGTGATAAAGGAGAAGACACTGATATGTGGGCATTAGAACATAAATTTGTATCCATTGTGCCTACTCAATTTGACATGACTGCGCATCACCTCATTTCTCAACTCAACGAATGGAACTTCTAATTATGGAAAAGTACGACAAAACCATCAACGGAATACTTGCAGGATTGATTTTACCTATACTGGGTTATATCGTTTCCTTTTTTGTTAAAACCAGAGGCACTGACATAGATTTTACCGGATACTGGGAATATACACTTCGCGGTGAACAGCAACAAGACATTCTCATTTTTTGTCTGATACCTAATATGTTTTTCTTTTATTTCACCAATTTCAGGTGGAATGCCTATAACATGACCAAAGGTTTGGTGGGTGTTACCTTGATTTTAGGACTTGCCTTGTTTTTAATTACTATGTAAGAAATTTTCAGGCAAGTATGTTGACCTGACTATTCCTGCTCAGCCAATTTACCGGCAACTGAAGGACATTTCTCTTCTAATGCCAAACTCCAACCTTCATCAGCAAATGTTTCAGGTTTGTATTTGGTCATAATTTCCAAATCACATTCATAAAACAGTATATCAAAATCACCTTCTTTATCCATGCAAGTGCAAAATTCATCAGCCGCTTTGGCTTGCTCATCGGTGTATCCGCCGCATGCTGTCAACGCAAGCAGACTCGTTACGTAAAAAATCTTTTTCATAGGTTTAGGTTTTAGTTTGGGTGTCTAATGAAAGAATATTTCAATGATCTATTCAATCAACTTCATCGGAAAGATAGAAATTTTTTTGAGTATGTGGGAATTTGGGGGGGCAGTTGGTGGTAACATTGGGCTTGTTGAAATTTGTGGAAGTGAGATTAGGGATACTATGGATGGGGCAGAAAATAGCTAACATCAACAATTTCCGGGTCAATGACAACTTCATTAGTCGAATGGTCATCTGGATTTGATATTATAAGAATCATAGAGAGTACTTTTTTTTGCGTTCATAAACATTATCTGAATCAATGATTGGAATCTCAATATTCATTGTTCCATAATATTGATATCCAGTAGCTTTAAAAAGGCATGTATCATAAAGATAAAAAAATGTGTAGGAAATTTTACCATCAAAATATGCACGTTCAAGAAACGGAAAAAGCACTGACCAAACTCTCTTAATATTCACTTCATGTGACATAGAATGAAGCATTAATAATGTAATTTGGTAGTATGTATTGTATCCATGTTCAAAATTATTTGGAAGGCCATACTTCTGGCATATTGAAACTATTGCAAGAATATTTGAATAATCTAAGTTGTCTAATTCGGTTTGAACGCATTTAGTTGTCGTTGAGTCGTAAACTGCAGTGCCATATAAAATGTGATAAAAGAAGATTCTAGTATGATCCATTGCGAGAATTTTTTCTACCTCTTCCTGTACCAAATATCCAGTGGGATTTTTCTTTATCCATTCTGGATAATATATCTCAGATTTTTTAACTAGCCATTTGACCAATCCATGTTTTTTTATCTGTTCGGTATTAGTGCCTTCAATTAGTGTGTCCTGATACGAATAATGCCAACCAAAATCACGCATCAGAATAATCGATTCTGCCTTAAAATAATTTACATCGTCAAACTCTAATGCTCGCCGAGAAAATAACAGGCGTTCTGCAGGATCAACAATATCTTCTTTTAAAAGCAATTCAAATCTTCTTTTAGCATCATTATAATTTGAGTCAGATAGATAGACATTTATAGTATCATAGATAACTGCATAACTTTTATTTTGTGAAAATATATTTACTTCAAATAACATCACAGAAAAAAAAGCAACACAAACGATGAAAATCTTTATTGTATTTAACATTGAATAGTGAAAGTATTTAGTCTTTCTCAAAAATGTCTTTTTTGTACTCCAGATATAGTCTCAGTAGAGACAACACAGTTATCTTTTCCAAGGTCAGTCTCTACACTGTCAGAGAAAGTATCCGTTACTAATTGGTCATCAGTACAATCAGTTCCCCCTTGAGTGCATTCAGTATCTCCTGTTCTTATTGTTTCATCATTAGGTCCTCCTGACAATCTCCAAATTTTTGGATAATTACTAGACAATCCGTTATGTGATTTTTGAAGCAAAAGGGAATCAATTCTCTTCATTGCCCCGATATTATTTAACGACAAAACCACTCTAATCTTGTTTGTTTTCATACCGTAATATTTGGTGTAAGTATATTAAATTATTTTCAACACATTGTTAGGGTTTACCCTAACAATTCACTTACCATTTTCCACAATGATATAAATATTTCCACAGCGATCAGAAGAATTGATTCGCTTTCGAAGACATCAGGCTTTGGCGATTTGGGTATCCAGAGACTATTTTCATTCATTCGATGTTTCATTCAATGAAATACCCCATTCGCGAATTGCCAAGTCGAATTTATTTTTTATTTCTCTTGAAAAAAAATTATCCTTTGCATTCTGCTCTTGAACAATGCTCATTACATTTTGCAGAAGCAGCAGAGGTAATCGCAAAGCTTCCAACTCTTTCTTAAAAAGAACAATAACTTCATCATTGAGCATATATTCAGGTTCGTCAAGTAGTATATGATGAAAAGTAAGAGAACAACAGCGATTGATAATCGTTGATTTTTTGTAATTTTTCGGCTGGACCATTAATTTGGGAAAGCCTTGCTTCCTGGTTATAGATACTATCGTTTTAAAGTTATTTATTATAACGTATTTTCTAGCAATTGGATTTCTCCGTGTAGAAACTTCTTCTTTATACATATAAGAAAAAAGTTGAATCAATTCTGTATCATTAAGCGTATCGTATCCTGGCAAATTAATATCACTTCGTAAAGGTTCCGCATTGCACTCTGCAACGGTTATTAGAGAGAAAAAAAATGACATAAAAAAACGCATTGTATTTTAGTTTAATTTGTTGAATGTAAATTAATACTTGTTGTCAAATTGATTTTTTCTAAGCACATAAATAATTTACCAATTTCAAAAGCCGGATGCCATAAAAAATTCTAGAGATTAAGTCATTTTATTATTTCATCATTATACTTATATTATTACTGACATTCTAAAAACTTGACAATATGAGTTTTTTTCTATTTAATACATTGGGTCGTTCAGAACATAACACTCAATTAATCTCAATAAGACCAATATCCCATTCGCTTGAAGCGACTTTAAGCATCTCCATGTTATTCTGACTTAACGAGGCATGTCCCAAACTAATTAATTTTTGAATGGCTCGAAAAGAAAAACTTACAATCTCCTTGTCCAATCGTCCGGATTCAATTTCATCATCAAAAAGATTAATTATTTCAAAATTCAACAAAACTTCAGGTTTTGTTTGCAAAACATGAAGAAAATTGACACTCGAAAAGAAAGAAATACAATCACGTTTACGCCTTAATCTATATTCATTTTTGAGTGAAGGAAAACCTTGCATTTTAGTAATTGAAACAATAGTGTTAAAGTTGTTCAAAAAAACTTGCAATCTCACTACAGGCATTTTCATATAAGAGTTTTCTTCTTTTTTCATGTAGGTAAATAATTCAATCAACTCTATATCTGAGAGGGAATCACAAACTGGTGTTTGAATCCGGCCAAAACAACTGAAATGAGCTAACAACATTATGAAGAGAATATACGATTTCAAATCTTGCACGTTTTATAATATATCATTATTCACTATTATCTTGGGAGCTTCTCAATGCGTAAAAATTTTGCCAACAAATTACAAATTAAATTTTACTCTATTCGTTATAAATAGGATTTCCATCAAACTTATTTGTAACAAACCTGACTATTTCATCTCCATTGTTTTACGGAAAGATCTGTAAAACTGGCTGTTGTATAAGAATATCCTGTTGTCATTCGTTCGCTTATACAAGTATCTCAATTTGAACCATTTACGGTTAGTGATTTAAAGTTTGAAATGGAGTCCAGGCCTAAACTTTTTAAAGACAATACCACATTAAATTATTTGTTTTTTATCTGGAATAATTTATTCATAGGAAGATCCTCAATTGGATATTCCGGTCAACCTGACCAATTTATAATTCTTTATTCATCATTAATATTGACTGTTTTTTACCGCATTTTCATACGCAGTTATTCCTCCAACAACAGGCAAAGTAATACTTGTAGAATTTAAGTCAATTGTCAGTTGGGTACCTGACTTGGGACAAAGTGTAAATTCCTGATCGCTTGAAAATATCATAAGACCAATTTGTTTTCCTTCTGGAATAATTTGATCATCTGGCATTAAGTCAAATGAAACTTGGACATACTCTCCGGGAATCAGTGGTTCTCCTTTTCTGATTGACTTATGATTTTGAGGATCAGCCCAACTTCGTGTGATGAGGTTCTCATAAATTTTAACATGCTTTCCCTCTATCCAGGGAAGTGTAATCAGATATACTGAAAGATTTGCCGCTGGTTTATTACAGGCAAGTCTTATAGTAACGGTTGCAACACCAGATATTCGAATACTTTTTTGTAAAACTGGTGAAAGGTAGAGCAGTCGATGACTTGCATTTTTGCTTTTATGTAACTCACTATAATTAATCGAATAATCATCTGACAACGTTTCAGTATTTTGTTGATCTGGTTTTTCAGTATATAAATGACCGGTTCCATTATTTCCTGATTTGAGATGCAAGATTACATTGGATGAATTTGAATCAGGAAAGCTACTATATGACTTAGGCGAATTACTATTTTCCCTTACAATCCATACAGGAGGATCATTCTCAACACCATTCTCAATGCCGTGTAGGTATCGTGTAAACCATCTGTTCATCATTTTGAAAGGAGGATCACCGCCATGTCCGCCTTGATGATAATAGAGTTGCACTGGTAATCCTTTTTCCTTTGCCGCTTTATAAAATCGGTAACTTTGTTCTGGCATTACGTTCCAATCGTTAAAACCATGTGCCATTAACATCGCTGCATGCATATAATCAATTTTGTTTAAGTAATCCCTGCTGTCCCAAAAGTCATTGTAATCACCGGTAATTCTATCTATGTTTAGAGCCAGTAAGCTATCTCTGATAGTGGCATCATTATGCTTGCGGTTTGATTTATCACCCGTGTTTATATAATCGTAATAAACGTCCATATCTTCTCCTATGTATCCTCCAGGTGATTTTACTAAACCATTTGATCGGTAATAATGATAGTGCGACGTTAATGGGGCAACCGGAATTATTGCTTCCAAACCCTCAACGCCAGTTGTAGCTGCTGCTATGCAAATTGTTCCATCGTATGAAGTCCCAGTCATACCAACCTTACCAGTACTCCAAAAAGCAGCAACTTCTTCATTCCCATTACGGGTATTAAATCCTTTGGCACGGCCGCAGAGCCAATCAATAACGGCCTTAGGAGCTAGCGATTCATTTTCTCCCCCCATAGTAATTGCTCCATCAGATAATCCAGTTCCTGGTGAGGATGAATAGACCATGATATAGCCTCTTGGAACCCACAGATTATCCATATAAGAAGACATTAATGGTCTTTTAATTCTGGTCCCAAGCTTTGAATGTTTACGAGATTTAGGAAGTTCTCCGATCTCATGTTTCACTTTCCAAAAAATTTTACTTTTTGAAAATACAGCTTGTCTTATTATTGTAGATATTTTCAATCCATAATAAGGACTGGACGTATAGATGACCGGAAGTTTAAGTTCACGCGATTCTGTTTGTTTGGGTCTAGTGACAAAGACATGCATGCGATCAAGTTTGCCATCGTTGTCTGAATCAAACGATGTTTCAACCCAAAGTTCTTCTTTGATCCAATCTTCTTCTGAGCTGAATTCAGGAACTATTTGAGCCTGTCCGTTTTTAAATATTGGTTTTGGTACATGTGTGCCGATCGAGTCAGTTTGCTGTGCTCTTACTTTAGATAGCCCACCTATTAAAAGGAAAATAAATAGTGGAAAGGCAAATTGTCGTCTCATGGCTAAAAGCTATTTTAGTAGAACATAACAAATTTATTCATTGTAGATTGAAAAAATTTGTCCACTAGCCGGAATAAAAAAAGCCGGATCTTCATAAACCCGGCTTTGCATAATTTAATTGTCAATCTTAAAAAATCAGAGATAAGATTTCAAAATGTCTATAATAGTATCTACTGACTGGATGTTTCCTTTATACTCAAGTTCTGCCACCCCAATGCTCACCAGCATTTTGTGCACATATTCAGGCTGATTTTGATGATTCACGGTGAAAACACAATTGAATGTTCCGTCTGAATCTTCAGTAGTTTGCATAGTCAAGCGATCAGCTAAACCGGCAACCTGATCCATCATGGCATTATATTCAGGCTGGGTTGCAACCAATTTAAACTGCAGAATATACCCTTTAGCAGTTTGTTGATAATGGGTTTGATTATCTTCAAGAATGATACGTGGAGCAGCAGTAGCTACTAATGTCATTAGCGAGAATAATGCAGTAAAAAAAATACCTTTCATCATGATGCTTTGAGTTTATTTTATACTTGTTAAACGAGTGGACAGTCTGCCGGGTTGCCTGTAAAGTTAAGAAATTCAGTTTAATTGCGTGAAATCCTAAATAAAATCAGGGTTTTATAAACTAAAAATGTTTTTTTAACGTAATACTATATTATGCAAAGTATACGCTTAAAATTTGTTTTGATGATTCTTTGGTCTGTTATTTGCGCAGGCTGTTCTGAATCAAGCTGGACAAAAGCAGAGCAAGATGCTTTTTTAGAAGGCTGTGATGATGAAGGAGGAAAAAGTTCCTATTGCCAATGTTATATGGAAAAGGTGATGAAACTCTATCCCAACTATGCAGACAGCAAAAACCTTGATTTTGAAACCGCAGTAGAATTGTCAAACCAATGCGAGTAAAGATATTACACATCATACCAATTGTTCTGTTTCTTTCATGCAATAAAACAGAAAAAAATCAGGAGGTTATTTCATTTGAAGAACTTGCCGGTTCAACCGGAAGTGACAGCACAGCCCCCGCAGTAACTTATACCATGCCGGCAGGGTATACCCCAGAGTTTGCAACTTTTGTTACCCATGAACTGCCTGCTTATGATACCATTGGTCATAAAAAAATTCACCCAATGGATCGGTTTGGATTCAGCCATAGTTATAAACTTGATTTCAAAGAAAAAATTCCATCTAATCAACCGGCAGAAACGTCCGGCTTTTCAGCCTCAGTTTACTATTACACATTTTCTGATACACTCAAAACACAAAACGCATTTTACAATTGGCTTGATTGCTTTGGAAAAAATTGTGCTGAAATAAAACCGGGTCAATCCAGTGATGAGTTGGATGCGCTCCCTTCTTCAGCATTTGTGTATGACACCACGGTGATTGCCATTGAATATGTTTGTGGTCAAAATGGATGGAAAACATTTGAAGATTCAGTGATTGCAAACTTTGGTAAAAAATACCGTTACCGTTTCAATACCAATTGTAAAGGGTCAATCAACTGGAAATAAACTTGCATCTCACCATTATTTTTTGTAAATTATAGAGATGATTCCTTATTTTCACATCCAGATAATTCAACCTAATCATATTCCGGTAATCCGACAGCACGCATGAAGCGACTAAAAAAGATCAGTCAAATCGTAATCCGGTTTTTTCCGGTGCTGCTGATCTTTCTGCAATTCAAAAAAAACCACATGCTCATTTTGTTGTGGTTAATCATGTTTGGTTTTATCACACAAAATCTGGGAATGAAATTGGGTCTTCCCTATTTGTTTCTTTCGCCTGAGTATCTCGGAAAAGTGAACTGGCTTTCGTTTATGATTTTGGGATTTTCAGTTGGCGGATTTTTTATGGCGTATCATCTCTACAGCTATATTATGCTGGGGCCTTATTTTCCATTTATTGCAACGCTGTCAAGACCTTTCTATAAGTTCTGTGTAAATAATTCAGTCATTCCTACCATATTTTACATCACGGCCATTTGGAATATTTATGATATACAGGCCAATGAAGAGCTGCGTTCTACGTCTGAAATTATTGTCAACTTAATCTCTTATACGGGCGGCATCATCTTGTTTATAGCCATTTCAGTTTATTACTTTTTTAAAACCAATGTAGATTTTCAAAAAATGCGATTTAACAAAAAGAAAAATCTACACGCCACAGCCGGAACGCTATTCACAAAAAGAAATTATTGGTTTGAGTCACATGATATTCACACTTATCAGCCTTCTTATTATTTTTCATCTCTGATAAAGGTTCATTTTGCCAGAGAAGCGAAACATTATGACAGACATATTCTACGCGAAGTTTTCAAACAAAATCACCTCAATGCTTCTTTCTTTGAAGTGGCCATGATCATTTCATTTTTAATGCTGGGTATATTTCAGGATTTTGGTCCCGTTCAAATTCCTTCAGGGGCAAGTGCTGTATTATTGTTCACCGTGTTTCTGATGGTGATTACCATTTTCTATTCTTGGTTCAGAGGCTGGGCACTCACCGTGATAGTTCTTTTTGCTTTATTATTGAATTTCATTTCTTCAACAACCGGATTTTTGCAACCTAAAAATTTTGCCTACGGTTTGAGCTACGCAAACAAGGCTGAATACACCCTGGAATCTCTCACCAAACTTCAATTTGATACGGTTCAGTTAGAGTCTGATACCCGACATCAAGAGGCAATTTTAGAAAGATGGTACAGCAAAGCGAGTGCAAGTCAAAACAAAGTAAAACCCAAATTAGTCATCGTGAACTGTTCAGGTGGTGGCTTGCGTTCAGCCATGTGGACAACTTATGTTTTGCAACAGTTGGATAAAAAATCAAACGGAGAATTTTTTCATAATGTTCACATGATTACCGGTGCATCAGGCGGTATGATTGGCGCATCTTATTATCGTGAACTTTATTATCAGTCAAAAACTGATACTACTTTGCAACTTACTGACTCAGTTTATTTGGATAAAATTTCAAGAGATTTATTAAATAGTGTTGCATTTAATTTAGCCAGTCATGACATCTTTTTGCGATTCAAGAAAAAGAAAATTGATGGTAAAACTTATCTGATGGATCGCGGATACGCATTTGAACAACAATTGAATTTTAATACCGACAGTGTATTAGATAAACCCTTTGATGCCTACGTAATGCCCGAATTTTTGGCTGAAATTCCACAAATGATTTTTACACCAACCATCATCAATGACGGGCGCCGAATGGTGATTGCAACACAACCAATGGCTTTTTTGAACGGCACAGCGTTCAACACTAAATCAACCGGACCTGAAAATATAGAATACATAAAATTGTTTGAAGACAATCAAGCATTCAGAACGCGGTTCACTTCTATTTTGAGAATGAACTCAACCTTCCCTTATGTATTGCCCATGGTTTCTATGCCAACGGCGCCTGAAGTTCAGGTGATGGATGCCGGTATACGCGATAACTACGGTACAAAAACCACGGTGAGATTTATTGCAGGAATTGAAGAATGGCTGGCTGAACATACCAGCGGGGTTATTATTGTTGAAATCAGAGATATTAATAAAGACTATGATCTTGAAAGCACTGAACCACTCAACTTATTTCAGCGCATCACCAAACCGCTTGGCAATTTTTATGGAAACTTTCACCACTCACAAGAATACAATGCAACAGAATTAATTGAAGGAAATTTTGGTGGCAAAGTACCCGTTGAAACCATTACGTTTATTCTCAGAAAAGATTTGTCTGAACTCATTTCACTTAGTTGGCATTTGACGCAGCGAGAAAAAAACGATATCAGACAAATTTTCAAAAACAAGTACAACCAGTCACAAGTTACACGCTTGTTTGAATTACTCAATCTGTATTAAATGAAAAATAGATTGTGCGTTATTTGGTTTTTGTTTTTTTGCTGTTGGTATCAACTAGTGCACGGGCAAAAAGAAATTAATTTTTCACTTCAATCAGGATTTGACCGAATTGGTATACTCACAGAAATGAACGGCACCATTAAATTCAATAATCACCAAGCCATTGCCGGATTGCGATATTATCCATTAAATTATTTTTTTGAAACCAATGCTGTCGGTGTACACCTTGGTTATGCATTTGGTTTGACAGGTCAAAAATTGAATTTTAATTACGGCATGGGTTATTGTTTTTTTACAGAACAAAAAACAGACGGAAGATTTTTTTTACATAATATTCATCTCTACCATCAACTACAATTCAGGAAAGATAAATTGGTGAGACCCTTTGTGAAAGCAGGTATTGGAATAATTCATGTTCCTTATAAATTCATGCAAGAATCGTTTAATTCTACTTATATTAATTATGAATTATCGCTGGGTTTGGCGTTTTGTTTTGTTCGTTCCGGTACTCATTGAAATATCTTGTACAAAGCAAGAAACCGAGGATGAAACAAGCATGATACTTGGTCATGCGGGTACTTCAATTTATCCTGAGAGATGTCCGTATCCACCCAATACATTTGAGTCTTGCCGGTATGCCTTGGATATTTTATGCGCACAAGGCATTGAAGTAGATGTGCAACTCACGGCTGATAAAAAACTGATTCTTTTTCATGATTATTATCTAAATGAGAACAGTGATCTCACCGGATGCATAGGCAATTTTACTTTATCCAAACTTGAATCAGAAAAAGTATATCATACGGCGTACAAATTTGTAACCCTTGAACGCATTGTCAACTTATGTTCGTCCAGACAAAAATATCTGATGCTTGATATCAAACATTATAATTTTTGTAACTCATCTTTACTCACCCCAAATGAACTCAACACGGCACTTGCAGAATCTTTGACGGCACTCAACGAAACAGAAAAAAAACAAGTGATTGTCAACACACAGTATGAGGTTTTGTTAGACTCACTGAGTGATTTGGCATTAGTGAAATGTTTTGAAACTCAGTCACCGGCTGAAGGCATACAATTTGTAAAAGACGGCAGGGCAGATATGCTTTGTTTGCCACTTGAATATATGGATGCTGCCTACGCTGAACAAATGAAAAAAGATAGTATTCCGTTTATGCTATTCAACGTAAAAACACCTGCTGATCATAAGCAGGCAATACAATTTAATCCTACCTTTATCATAAGTGATAACATATCATTTGCAAAAAAAATCACGCGTTAAGTATGGCAAAAAAAGATAAAAAAAGAGTTGACGTAGTTTATTCAACCAATCCTGATTTTCAATTTCAATATGGTTCAGATGAAGAAGCGGACACCTTGCCACCACAGCAACAAGACCTTCGTGTACAATTAGATAAAAAACAGCGTGGCGGCAAAGAAGTCACTCTTGTTACAGGCTTCATTGGTAAAACCGAAGACCTGGAACAACTTGGCAAAACACTCAAACAAAAATGTGGAGTTGGTGGCGCAGTAAAAGATGGAGAAATTTTAGTACAAGGAAATCAGGTACAAAAAATCATGGATATTCTGATATCTATGAAATATCGTTGTAAAAAAATTGGCGGTTAATTCAGAGAAGATATGATCAATAAATCATTCCAAGTTTCTCAATAAAAAGCGATACACCGTTCCGTTTTCAAAGGTGCGCACCACTTTTCCGTCCAATTGCTCAGTAAGCGTTTCAATGAGTTCAAGTCCAAAGCTTCCTTCTTTCAAAGGCTCACACCAGATGCCATCATCACGATACATCAATTCAAACATATTTTTATCACGCGGTATTAATTCAACATGTATTTCACCGGAGTCTTTATTTGTGAATGCGTGTTTGAGTGAATTAGAAATTAATTCATTAAACAAAAGAGCCACCGGAACCAAGGTATTATTTCCCAATCTGCTCAAATTAGAATTTATATCAAGCGTAATATTAATATCGGCCGCATAGGTTTTGATCAAATCAATTGCCAGAGTGTCCAAATAATCTTTCAAATCAATTTTAGATAAATTTTCATTCTGATACATTTTTTCGTGAATCAGTGACATGGCTATAATGCGTTGCACTGCGTCCTGAAATTGGGCTTTGGTTTTTTCATCTTCCATTTCACGACTTTGCAACCTGAGTAAACTTGTAATTACCTGCAAATTATTTTTAACACGATGATGAATTTCTTTGAGCATGATCGTTTTCTCTTCATGTTGTGCCTGTACCAAACGATTTCTGTTTTCAAGTTCAGCATTAGCGGCTTTGAATTTTCTCTCAGCGAAAAGCGTAGTGTTTTTAAATTGCCTGAGCAAGTAGGCAATCAGCGCACAAGCAACAAAAATATTAAACACCGTGGCAGTAACCTGATATCTTTCTATATGCGTACTCAAGTAAATGATATTATCTAAAAAATAGTTGTAGAAATAAAAAGCTATCCCAATAAAATTAATGGCAAGCGCAAGATATCCGGCCTTTTTTCCAATGGCAAAAAACACGTAAAGCGTTAATACCGTCATCCAAAAAAATTCAATGGCATGAATTGCAAACGGCATGAAATTCAGCGTATAAACCAGAAAGAGACAGCCGTGAATTCCGTAGATAAAACCGATCAGTCGATATTTACGTGTTTGGTAAATTGCGATGTGCAGAATGAAACCGGTAAACCAAGCGTATAGCGCTGCTCCAAAGGCATTGGGTTCAAAAAGAAAATAGACAAAAGCAATTACCAGCAGAAAAATTGAATTGAAAACAACCATCTTCCAGGTCAAATCAAATTTACCAACATCATACATGTCAGTATATTTTGTTTTTGGAGGAAGAATAAATCGCAGCAATGACATCACAACCTGATTTTAAGCTGAATTTTTATATCAGATTTTCTCTGACCTTCTATTTGTTCTAAACCTGATGAAATATCATCCACATTCTGGTACATCCACAAACCATAACGAATCCACAAATCTATTCGTTTGGAAATTTCATAACGCGCCATAATATAGGTACGCGCTCCTTTGTAATAGTATGAGGGAATGCTGAAGAGATACAACAAATCATTTTCGTACGCATAAATTCGAGAATCATAATTATCAGAATCAAAAATTGCATAGCGCAGATATAATTTCAACGGAACTTTTAGAAATGAATATTCAACATCCTGAAACAAAAGAATGCCGTTACTTATATCGCCATCATACCTGAAATTCACCCATTCAATACGAGACTGTACAGCCAATTGCGGAGTTATTTTTTGCTCGTAATTAAAGCGTAAAGAAGTTCGTTGCAGATCAACCTGATCATGCAATCCTTCATTGGTTGTTTTGCTGTTGCGTTCAGTCAATTTATTTTTAAAACGGATATAAAATTTAGCACTTCTACTCAAGGTGAAATCCATTTGCAAAAAGATATCTCTGCCTGAAGAATAATCATCAGTCAACCACTTGAGCCAAAGAAATTCAAACTGATCATAATACGCACTTACGGTTAATTTTTTATTCACGCGCAATTGCGCACCCATGTATATTCCTTGTTCAGCTGTATTGTCTGATGATTCTCCAAAACCAGATGCATAAATAGATTGAAATTCACGATCATAATACCGATGAATAAGCATGAGATCAAGGCGTGAATCAGCATGCCAAATAAGACCGTTCAGCGTTGCCGGTTTCAAATTATCACTCATGGAAAACTCGCCGAAAAAGCTCATTTTTCTCCAGAACAAACGATAGTTTAAACCTCCGGTAAATAATTGATCACTGTTGAATTTATACTGTGTGTATGGCTTAAAACTTGCATTGAGCGGCACGTCATAATGCGTGAAAACACCGGCTAATCCAATTCTGAAATGATCTCCTGCCCAGGCAAGTTCTCCCCCTGTAATAAATTCATGTACTTTATTTTTATCTTCAATTTCACCAACAGTTCGGTGATAACCTGAAATTTGAAAAGATGAAAAACTATCATCAAAAATTCCATCCAAGGTATCAGCGGCATTGATATTGGCATCAACTCCTTTGTATGAAGCAAAGCCGGTTAATTGCCAATGATTTGCTGAAAACGAGAAAGCTCCGCCACGCAGATATAAACTTTCATTCACTGAAGTGTATGGTCTTAGCACCTGAGCGTTGCGTCTTGCACCAAATACGTTGGGTGTTTTACCCAGTGCAAAACCAGACCACATGGTAAGTCCTTGTCCTACATTAATCTGATAATCACCTAAAGCAATGGCTGAAAATTTCCATACTCCTCTCAAAAAAAGATGTCCTGAATAATAATCAAATCCTTGTTTTTGTGTGCCTGTAAAAAATTCTTCACCCGCATCTTTTTCAGCCGTTATTCCCCAACTCACGCGATCTTTATATTGATTGCGATATCTAAAATAAAATTTATCAGGGCTGCCCAAATATTGTTTGTTCGGATTTTCTGCCAACACGCTATCAGGGTAATCCAAATATCCGGCTTTGGTTTCAAATACACGCTCATAGCGCGTTAACACTTCATGATTTCCGTATTTGAATACATTTTTAATGCGCAATGATTTAGCCGCCGGAGGTTCAACTTTGACAAAAGGAAGAATCATGTCAATGACTTCACGATCTAATTCAGCAATTGATGAAAGTTCATAAAGAGTGATAAAATTCCCGTATTTTTTTTTGTACGCAATGATTGCAGAAATTTGCACATCAGAGAGCAAATGCAAACGACTCAGTTCTTCAAAATTAGTTTCATTCAGATTGATGGGATTCTCAAGAAAAAAATAAAAATCATCCATGAAAACGGTGAGATCAAGATCAGAATTTTCAAGATTTTCACCGATAAATTCAATTCGTCGTTCAATTATTTTTTGAGGATCTTCTCCCGGCTGAGCTACTGCAAATAGCGGGCAAAACAAAACGATAACAAGTAGTATCCTCCACATTATTCAAAAGAATAGACCAAAGAAAAGGATGGACAAAGCCCCAGTTTAGTATGCCATTGTGCAGCGCCATCCAACATGAATTTTTTTAGTTGAATACCAAAACCAAAACTTGAAATAAACGGATACGTATTCATACCCATACGTACAGAAAAAATTTCATGCGCCTGAATAGCCAGAGCAGCTTTCACGTTGATCGGATTGATCATGTCTTTTTCAGCCTCTACCGCACAAGTTACTTTTTTTGTTGGGCGATATTCAAAACCTAAACCAAAAACAGTGGGTAATCGTTCGTTATCAAATTCAGCCAAGCGCGCGCGATTGAGATTCAGCACACGCATACCCAAAGAAAGATTTTTAGTAGGAGAATACACCATGCCAAGTGCGGCAGAGAAAGAAGTTTTAGACCCATAATTATCTGCCAGAAAAATTCCATGATATTGCATTGAAACACCGGCAGAAAATTGTTCTGATAATTTCATGCCATACGAAAATCCCCCATTCATTTCACGATACAATTCAAAACCGTATTGCTGAAAATGAAATCCAAAATTTCCGGTTTTTTTCGTGTGCATAACAAAACCTAAAGCCTGGCTTGACAATTCTTTAATCAAGAATCTGTTTTCAGCTGACAAGCCTAATGAAGTTTTTTCAACCATGCCCAATGCACCCGGGTTATTGAATGTGGCCCACACGTTAGTTGCACAAAGCCCTGTATTAGCCATGCCATAAGACTGGGAGCCCAGTTGATAATGGATCTGAGATCGAGCACTAAGTACTATAAAAAATAATCCGGTTAGCAGAATTGATTTCATCGGATGGAAAGGTAGTCAATTATTCAGAATTTTTGAAGGAGGGTTAATGAAAACCGGGGAGAAAATAATTCCCTTCCCCCTCTCCCCTTCCCGCGCGCGCAGCGTAGGCGCAGGTCGCGACCTGCGCCTACGCTGCGCGGGGGGATTCATTGTCAATTTAGCTCCTGATAAACAACTAACTTCTGAGCTGAATAATCTTCCAACGTATATTTAATACCACCAATGCCTAAGCCTGATTCATCACGACCACCAAATGGCATCCAATCAACTCTGAAAGCGGTATGATCATTTACCATAACTGCTGATGCCTGCAATTTATTTACTACATGTTGAATCAGTTCGTTGTCTTTACCAAACACTGCTGCCTGAAAATGATATCTTGTTTCATTAGATTGAGCAATGGCATCATCAATATCGTTGTAGGTGTAAACACAAACCACGGGACCAAAAATTTCGGTAGTTGAAACTTTTGATTTGATAGTTGGATTTACCAAAATAGTTGGCTCATAACAAGTATCACCTATTTTGTTTCCACCGCACAAAAGTTCTGCACCTTCATTCACTGCTTCTTTTACCCAGGCATCAATGCGTTCAAGTTCCGTCACTGAGATGATTGGACCGGCCTCTGTTTCATTCAACATGGGGTCACCGGTTTTGAAACTTTTTGCACGCGCAACAAATTTTTGCAGAAATTCTTTACTACTATTTTCATGCACATAAATGCGCTGAGTTGAAACGCAGACTTGCCCGGCGTGATAAAACGCACCTTTTGCCAAGGCAGTAACAGCGTGCTCAATGGGAGCATCATGTAATAATATGGCGGGTGCCAATCCACCATGCTCTAATGCGCAACGGGTACCGGCCGGTAGTTTTGATTTTAAATACCAACCCACTTTTGCTGATCCAATAAAATTCAGAAAATGAACCCTGTTATCACAGGCTAATTTTTCTGCAACAGAATTATCACAGAGTACAACCTGACAACTTTCTTTTGGAACTCCGCTGGCATGCATGAGTTCAATTAATTGAATACATGAAATAGGTGTGCGCAAATCAGGTTTCACCAATACCGGACATCCGGCAGCAAATGCCGTGACCGCTTGATGAACAATTAAGTTAACCGGATGATTGAATGCACTGATAGCAAATACCAAACCGATAGGTTCTCGTCTGGTAATTGCTTTTCTGTTTTTTGAAGCAGCATTGATGTTCATTACAATTTCTTCATCATGCAATTGACTCAACCAATCAATGCAGAGATTAATTCCATTGATGGCACGACTAATTTCAACGCGAGAATCAGAAATTGGTTTGCCTCCTTCATGACAAGCAAGTGTCGCTAATTCTTCGTGTTTTGATTCAACCAGAGACGCTAATTTTTTGAGAATAGTAATCCGTTCTGCAATAGGCAAACCTTGTGGATTTTTCAGCCGGAACTGATGCGCTATTTCCAGTGATTTTTCTGCATCGGCATAGCATTCAGGTTCAAATTCAGCAAGTAATTCGTGATTATATGGTGATTTAATTTGTATCATTCAGACAGGTATTATATTGTTTTAACCTGACTAAATTACTATTTCCGAGCGGAATTATTGATTGTACTTTTGGCTTGACACAGATTTTCACCTATCTGTGAATTGTTCGGTCTCTCCGGTTTGAGCTTTCATTCCGGGGGGATTTTTTAAACCTGCTTTGAAAACAAAAAGTAATGCGATCGAAATTTACAGTGAAAAATTTGTGTGGAAAAAAATTCACTAGATTTATAAATACCCGGTGAGAGGTAAATTTGTTTCAAAACCTGAAGACCGAATCTATTCGTCAGCAGCAAATCATGATCTGGAATCAGTTCTAAAAATTCATACGCGTTACTTTCTCTATCTAAACTCAGACAATTTTATTATTATGAAAAATGATTTATACCGAAAGCATATCTGTAATAGTCCAATAAAATTGGACTAAACAGCTATTGCATCAGCATTTTACCGCCTTACAATTGAACTAAAATATAATTACAAAGGTATTTGCAGATGCTTATGAGGCGGATTAAGATCCGAAATATTGTGTACTAGTGCATGATACCTGTCTGTTTGAGAATATAATCTTTGAATACTAGTTTTACTTTTATTAACACACAGCAAGTTTATGTACCCACGGAATACAGGGAACTTTGACTCCCTTACTTTTTTTAACAACTCTTTTCACAAAAAACAAAGACGCCATCATTTAGAGACAGCCCCAATAAGGGACACACTCGTTTTGCAGACGATCATGATTAGAAGGGCTGGCTATTTAATGCAACTATAATCAACCAAATAAAAATTTAGTCTACTACTATCAATATTTATATAATTCATTTGCACAAAGCCGTACACTGGGTGGAAATATGAAGTCAGAAAGGTCTCTCCGATTTTACTTTTTGCCGAGCTTTGAATGACAAAACATTCCAGATCGCCCAGCGGCGATTCTACGATTTTTTTCGCAGTGATCTCATATTTCATTTCATTAGTTATAGCCCCCTTCCACTCCTTCCACCGCTCATCTGCCCATTGGTCACCGATACTTAACTCCCATGTCCACTTGTTTCCAATTTCGTAGGGTTTTTGAATAAAGGGAAATGGATTTATCTCAAGGATGCCAAATAAAAAGCTGCGAGGTGGATGCATCCATATATTTTTCTCATTTTCGATTACTCCTGTGAATGATGCCTCAACCGGACTTCCGAGCAAAGTATCCGGCCATAAAATATAACAAATTACAGTCTGATCGTAATCAGGTTCTTTCATTGGATTTCCATCCCACACTTCAAGTGTAACTGTTTGTATGGTCAAGGAATCAGCAGTCAAACTATCATTAAACTTCCAGTCATTTAAGCGCCCATCATTATCGTCGCAAGTAACCTTGAATTGATAAGATTGGCCATCTGACGAAATGTATTCGTAACGATATGAAAAGGTACAGCCAACTCGAAAAATGGTGTTATTTTCATTATAACGATTGTGATCACCAAAACTTTCGAATTCTTCTATATAAACACCATCGTTAGACACCAGTTCGTAATCGGATGTGTTATTACATGACAGTATTATAAATGCTGTTATAATAGCAAGATTTGGGTTCAACAGTTGGCTTAACGGCATAACAAGCGCGGTTTTACATCAGCTAGATATTTAGAGACTTTGGATGCCATCTTCCCAAATAGCCAAATAAGGATTATAAGAGCATTTTTTAGGTTTATCAAGGGAATTATCGCTACTTAAAAATGCTCTGCAATCTGTGCAAATGTACCTAAATTCGCAGTCTTTGCAAATAGTAATTTGATCTTTAT
The DNA here is from genome assembly GCA_016708105.1 of Crocinitomicaceae bacterium. Classification (NCBI taxonomy): domain Bacteria; kingdom Pseudomonadati; phylum Bacteroidota; class Flavobacteriia; order Flavobacteriales; family Crocinitomicaceae; species Crocinitomicaceae bacterium. The sequence goes on along the minus strand of JADJGJ010000001.1, from coordinate 1,242,872 downwards.
TTATTTTCCATATCTGTTGAAACCCCGGTGTCATTATGCTATCATACAATCTTGTTGACTTTACGTTGCCGTACACTGATATCATGGATGGACAATTTTTAATATCACCGTTAACATCGATAGATATTTTTTTATTTAAGCATGAGTTAAAATTTTGAGATTCGAGAAATAGATTTTGATCAAGAACAAAATATTCCTTGCTGATGTTTCCGCAGTGAATATGAGAATCGATGAGGTCAGTTATAAATTTAATTGAACACGAATTATTACCTGAAAATTCTGTAATCCTTTCAAATTTTGGTGAAGAATGAACAATAATGTTATTTATTCTGGTAATCGATCTAGCTATATTTTCAAGGTAGTCAATGGAAAAATTATCGGAATACTTTATTATTATTTCTATTGTATTTATACGACTATTGTCCAAAAATCTCAATTTGTCTATCAGATCCTGGTAATTAATAGAGTAAAAAAAACGTAATTGCAAATGTTTGCATCCAAGAGTATCAAGTTGTTTAAATATATCTTCATAATTATGATTTGATGAACCGTCAGCATCTATAATGGAGTTATTTATTAGCTCAGGACTTTCCCAATCTAGGTTTAGCTTTGGAAAAAGTTCAGGATTTGTACACCAGTAGGCGTATTCATTTTCGACTAAGTAATTTAGCCACTCTTCAATTTCCTGATGATTGTCAACGTCGTTTAATGCAAGAATTTGATCTTTAGAATATCCATCATTCTTAATCAAAAGATCAAAAATAATATTTGGGATAAACTTTATTTTTGATCGTTGTATGTCGCAAATAACGCTTCTTCTAAATCCCTTAACCGGTAAACAGGAGGCAAATAGTCTGAATTTTTCCATTATTTACTATAATATCTAGGATTTAGTATTTTCGAAATCGGCTTGAACAATGAATTCAAAAAATGGCGATCTGTTTGGTGGAAATGACTTTTTACCGTTTTTCGGAATTGCCCATTCGTTCCAATATCCCTTACCACAATTTTCGTATAATTTACAGGTGAATTTGCTAGTTTCCAAATAGATTCGATATCATTCTGTGGGTTCTTACTCATTACATACAAGATATTTAGCTATTATTTTTTCAAGTTTATAGTTGCATGGTTCGGAAACCATACCAAATTGACCTACTGGATTAACTTCTAGAAAGACATAGCTTCCGTCAGTTGTATATACCATGTCAATAGATCCTGTATTCAGATTGAGTGATGACATCAACTTAATCAATTTGTCTGAAACATCAACAGGTAACGTAAATGGCACTGTTCGGTTCGGTTTTACGGAATTATACTTTCTAAAATCCGTACTGGTCTGGTTATCCAGTTGAGAAAAAATTGCCATAGAGTAACAAACAGAATTCAGGAAGAATATCCTAATTTCGAAGCTTTTGTGCAATTTTTCCTGAACAAGAGAAGGGAAACAAGAATCATTGCCCTGTAAATCATGGCCTATCAAATCCTCTGTATAGGTTACCCACAATGAAGAATTTATTCCCATATTTTTCACAATTGATAAGTTGTCAACGATAGACTTTGTTATAACAGAATTTCCTTCATCTAGTATTTGACGTACGTCTTTTTTGTCTGTAACAATCCAAGTACGCGGAATATCAATTCCAACAGATTTAGCCAAAAGAAGTACACATAGTTTGTTCAATTGATTATCACTTCTACCAATTGATCTTTTATTTTTTAAAATTGAAGATATTGTCTGGTGCAGTGATTCAAGTTCTCGACTCAAATGATCCTTGACAGTAGTACAAATGGATTCGCTTAATGTTTCCAATGGGATGTCCGGTATATTCATGGGTATAAAACCCCGGCGATACCAAAATGCTGCTATGTCGTCCCCACGGTATTCAAGGTGGTTAACCTCAAAACTTAAGGAGTTAACTCCCTTATAGTCTATCACAAGTTTTTTAAATGCGAACCTAGTATCAGGATTAACTCTAATAGCGATTCCACCAAAATGGTCAATCCAGTCCATCACAATATCAGTCGAAATGTCAATATTCTCACTGATTATTAATATCACTTGAGGCATAAAATTTTAACGCTTTTGATCAGCCAGTAACTTTACTTGCACCTGAACCAAAGGACGACCCATAAGATATATCAGTATCTGGATCGACCCAAGGAATAGATCCATTGCCTGCAGGATCTTGAATCCAACCCCACATTTGAGTTGCTGTAGCCGTTCCGTTAGCCCTAATAATATTGTTCGATCCATTAATCCTTGCCTCTTCATTAGCATACCTATTAACTGAACTCGAGTATCTAACAGTCTTATTCAACGACAACACCACATTAATTTTATTTGTTTTCATAAGTTAAAATTTTAAATTAAATAATCAAGCCACATAATTCCAGTCAGTCCCTTCAGCCTGTATTTTAAAACTATTGGCCACCTGGGTAGATGCCAGTATTGACATGCCTGCCTGCAAATCAAGGTCATCATCAAAGAGAATGGTTCTTTCAAAAGCTTCGTCAATAGATGATAGTGTTTCCGTGTCAACCATTACCTCAGTAAACAAATATTTGGTTGATGCTTTTTGCAAAAAAATTCTGATCATGCCTGAGGTAACTGATACAATAGATTTGATGGTGATTGACCTTATGCTACTGCCTTTATACGTTGCTGGTGTTCCGCATGTGTAAATAGTTCCTAAAGTACCTGTGCCATCTAAATTTGAATTGGCGGTATTTACCAAGGCTCTTCCGTTGTTTGCAGTTGTCTGGGTTGTGTCAGGTCTCACTGATGATGCGTAGTAAGCCCAGTCCATGCCTTCAGCAAAAATATTGAAGGTGTTGGCTTTTTCTGTTGATACTACAATAGCGCTGCCTGACTTCAAGGTCATATCCAGCGTCACCTGTGTTTCAAACGTGGGCGTATTTGCTGAATATCGTGTTGCCGGAACAGGTACTTCTAAAAATATTTTTTCACCAACATAAAAACGTATCATACCCATATCTGTATTTCCAACTGCTTTTATGCTGATTGATTTTACAAGTGTACCATTTGATGCACCGGTAATCAAGGTATAGGTTGTGCCACCACCATCCAAATTTGAATTGGCGGCTGATATGGTGACAATACCCGTGTTTGCTGTATATTGTGTTTCTTCTGCCATAAGGTATTGTTTTTTTTAAGCTGGATATTTCCAGTCCATGGCATCCACCACGCCTGATACATTTTGCCCTGCTGTTGATTCTATGGTTGCACAAATTTTATAACCGGCCTGAATTTGAAGCGTACTCAGAAAAGGTATTACCCAATGATAACTTTGGAAAGTAGCTGATGCATCAACCGGGAAGAGTGGAATTTCAGTAAACAAAAATGTATTGGATGCGCCCGTGCCGGTGTTTTGAATAAATAATCTCAGCATACCACGTGTTACATCAGTATATGCTTTCAGGCTGATGGAATTAATAGCTAGCCCTTTCCAGCCAGACCCTGATGCACCGGCAGTAACCAAAGTAGCCAGAGTTCCTGAACCATCTAACGCTGTGTTTTGTGTAGTGATTGTTGCCGCACCGGTGTTGGCAGTATAATTTGTACTCTCTGGTCGTACAGAACTTGCGTAGTAAGCAAAATCAAGTCCTTCAGCAATTACATTAAAGCCTGTTGCATTTTGTGTGGACGCTTTTAATACATGACCTGACTCCAATTTGAAGTTGAGTGGAATTACTGTTTCAAACGTGGCATCCGTTGAAGATTGTCCCATTGCCGGAATGTCAACTTCTTTAAGTAAAAGTGTTGATGAACCATCATAGATGAATAATCTCACCATACCCTGAGATGTACTACCACTGCCCGTGTCAGTAGCTTTGATTATTACATTTTTAATGAGTGTTCCGTTAGATGCTCCGGTGATTACGGTGCCCAAAGTGCCGGTACCATCTAAATTAGAATTTGCGGTTGATATTTTTACCAAACCGGTGTTAGCGGTGTACTGCGTTTCTGCTGCCATACTGATTATAGATTAATAAATTGAATAGTGTATTGATTGGATTAAGGAAAAGTAATATCAAGTCCTTCTGCAATGACCACCGTTGCATTGGCAACATCCGTGGTTGCTTTTAAATAGTATTCGTATTTGAGCATATAATCAACCTCCATGCTCACCGCAAAAGTTTGCTGTACTGAACCCTGTTCAACTGCCGGAATTTCAATTTCAGCAATCAAGTCTTTATTTCCGCTTTTATCTTCAACAAAGAGTCTCACCATGCTTCTGACAACACTGACGCGTGTTTTTACAGTAATTGTTTTGATCAGCGTTCCGTTTGCTGAACCAGATTGGAGGACTGTGTAATAAGCTAATCCGCTGCCGTCTAATTTTGTGTTGGCAGATGTCATTACAACAACTCCAGTGTTGGCGGTGTACTTGGTTCGTTGTCCTATTTCAGGTTGATAAACATACTCTAAGGAGTTGCTTAAGTATTGATTGTTGTTGAATACCATGATGCTCTTTTTGATATGTGTAAAGTTGATACACATATTGAGAATCATCTTTAGGGTTTACTATAAATTTCAATAGGGTGTTCCCTATTTTTTTTATTTGAAATCAGGTGATATGATATGATGCTTGATCAACAAGCAAATTACGTCACGAAATTTTTTCACATCCGTTTTATGGATTAGTTTATTTTTTATTGCTTCAACTGTCTTTACTGAAACATTCAACCTATCAGCAATTTCTTTATTTTGATATTGCAGGTAACTAAGTGCTGTTACTTTAATTTCCCGTTCAGTTAGCGCATTGATAAGCGTTGAATTTTGATCAGGGTGAACCTGTATCATTTCTTTTGTATTGTATGGATAATAAAAGTCCACGTCTATTAGTGCATACATGGCGTCAGAGAGTGCCTGCATTCCGTCGTTCTTATTCACATAACCATTCATGCCTGCACTAAATAATTTTTGTAGCAACAGTTTATCGTCAAGTAAACTCCAACCAAGTATTTTAGTATTTGGAGCAAGCGCCTTCAGGGATTTAAAAAAAGTAATTTGATCAGAAACAGACCAGTAAAAATCAGATATCACCAAATGAGTTTTCAAACTGGAAATTTGATTTATGATTGCATCTTTACAAGTGCTTTCAAAGACCAACTCAAAACCAAGTTGGTCATTTTTGCATATTGATTTACATACATCAACATACGTTCTGCTGGATTCACAGAGAATAAATTTTATCATAGCTTGGGTCAAATGATGGAGAAAGTTTTGCGAAATATGTGATTAGATTCTATGATCTAAATCACCCCCCCCCCCCATGATTTTCAAAGATTTAACACAAATAAACAACGTAATTTTTTGCCTTTATATAATACCGAATTCTATATGAACAACTAATACGATATCAAGAGAACAGCAAATGATTTAACTTAACCAAACTACTATTTCCACGCCGAACTTTTGATTGTACTTTCGTGATGACACAGATTTTCACCTATCTGTGAATTGTTCGGTCTCTCCGGTTTGAGTTTTCACTCCGGGGAGATTTTTTAAACCTCTTTGAAAACAAAAAGTAATGTATGTGTGTTTCATTCCACAACATGTCTAAAACCAATTGAGCCGACACTAGTCCTCTTTTAGAATATTTGTAACTAAGCGCTCAAAATTCAGAAAATTTTCCTCACCCACTGCGAAATTGTTTTTATTACTAAAACTGCGATAACTGATTGTTCTTACTCCGACTATCTTTGATGTTAGATCAATAACCAGATAATTTCCAAGCCAACCTCTGGCAGAGATCGACCTTATTTCCCCCTTAAACACCTGTCTTGTAATTTTATTTTCGGGAGAAACATGTTTATATATATACGCTAAATTATTTGGTCCTAGGATTGTAACCAACTTCCACCAGTAGTTTAATATTTCCTCATGATATCTGTAATAAATTAGTGGTTTTGAATTGTACTCTTTCAATAATAACTCAAGGTGAGAAATCAACGAAAATGACGCGCCGAGGCGACATAATTCCTCTAGAATTTCAGTCTTATAACACAATTCTGTTTGATCATAAGTCAGCCACCATAAATATCCATAGTCTGATTTGTTTTTACCAGGTGTTGTGATCTTCTTAATATTTTCTTTAGATAAAATTTGCTGACCGTTGAACAAACCATCATTGGCGATAAGAATGCCAATTTTTACAAAATCACTTGCTTTAAGTTGACATCCAGCCATACCCATGGGATTCCCCGATGAATCAAGTGCCCATTTAAATTCTTCAATTCCAAGTGGCTTAAAGATTCTATCTGCAATGTAGTAATCCATGCGCCTTCCAGTGGCAATTTCAATTATCCCAGAAAGTAAATTCGTAGATTTATTATTGTATCTGAATTTTTCGCCTGGAATTTCAACCAGATCTGATGAAAGTGCTAAATCAATAAAATTGTTGCTGGGGTATATTTCTATGTTTGTGTTACGATAATCCTGCAGGCCAGAAGTCATTGTCAGCAAATGTTCAAGGGTGACATTTTTTTTTAGACCACAATTCCATTCTGGATAAAAAACATACACTGGTGTTTGGATACTGTCTATCAACTCATCTTCCAACAAACAGATAACAGCCAATGCTACAATGCCCTTAGTACAGGACATCAATTCTGTGAGAGAATCCGGATGTCCAACTCCAAAATATTCTTCAATAACAAGGCTGTCTGCTTGGTAAATAATCAAAGCTTCTGTATACAATCGTTCAGCTTCATTCACTAAAAATTCCAATTTTACTGAATCAACTTTTTGTGACCAGGCAGGTTTGCTCAAAAGTGCTACTAACAATATTAATAAGGAGATTTTTTGCAATCGAAATGTTTTGATAATTATAAATTCAACTAAGTTCATTCAATCCTCACAATAAAGATATGACTATTGAAAGAACTGCGAGCAATTAACTATGTGCTATAGAAGCAGTAATTTATCCCAACTATAGTCTTTGTCTGATGTACATGATAAGATTCCAAGAGCTATGCCAGAAGCACCATTTAAAAGACCAGAGTCTGACTGCCACCCTTCACGCTGACTGTTCGTAATTCTTTTTTTAAACCCTCCAATTCCGTCGGTAAAAATCTTGAAATCCTCTGTGTTTTGAGTCCATTTTTCGCATTGGTCTTGAAATTTTAAAATTTTAGTATTAAGATACATGCGCTTGTACATTAATGCTGTTCCCATAGATCCATGGCAAAGACCTGCGTCTGGAACTAGTCTCGTGATGTCTTCATCGGTTATAGAGCATTGATTAAATATGCCTATGGCTTCCTCTTTCAGCACATTATCATTCAAAGCGTCACCTGCGTGCCAAAGAGCGCTTGCCACACCGAGGTCTCCGTTACACCATGCATATTTACTATGCCCGAATATCACTGAATTGTCACCCAACTTTGTATGTGCAGATTCAGTCGACAAATTATTTATATTTTGCAGAAACTCAACGCACCCTGAGAGCAAGTCTTTAGTTTCTGGTTTACCCAACCCATTTAATATTATTAGGGACAATAAATGAATTTTACTCGCTTGTCCATGCGCTAAACCATAATTTATTTGTCTGGGCTTTCTGCTATAGCCACGCCAATGCTCATTTATCCAATAATTTCCTTCACTTGATTTCTTTGATAGACTGAGCAAGCCATAAAGGAGTTCTTCAAGATGCGGAACAGCAGTTTTGCTTTGCCTGATTCTTTCAAGTAGGTACAAAATTGTTCCAGATGAGCCATATAAAAAATCGTGATTATTTATATCAAGATCTTTCGACGCCATTCGAAAACTGAATTCGTCAACATCTTCTAAAAAATTTTTGAAGTCTGCATCAATTAACCTATTTACGCAGAGGTGATTTACCAACCACCCTAAGCCTGTAAGTCCAGATCCAAAATCATAATTGATCTCGCTTGAAATTAGCAAATGGTCTATATTTGAGAATAGGTTATTCAGTTTTGAGGAATGATCATTATTGCTATAATATTGATCGTAGGCTAAACACAACACTTTTCCAATTCCGCCGTCATCCATGAGCGAGATACTGAAGTCATCTGATTCGTATAAATCACAAATGATATCATTAATAAGATGCCTCATTGTTTACTAGATGCAACGAAGGATACTAAATATGTGTACTAGCTGCACAAGACATAGGACACGGATCACTTATTTGACATGCGGTTGTGGGTTCACAGATATGTTTAGTTACTTTTACAAGTGGTCCTCCAGCACATTTTGCTCCGCTGACTTGAGTGATCTCGTCATTATTATTTCCATAATGATATCTTGTTACCACCGTCTTATTCAACGACAACACCACATTAATTTTATTTGTTTTCATACCGCTACATTTGATGTAAGTGTAAAAAATATTTTTTACCTAACTGTTAGGGATTTCCCTAATTAGTAGATTTTTCTTTTTCCCTACGTATAGGTGTGCTTTCTCGGGCTAGTAACGAAATCTTACGTTTCAACAACATATTATAGGCAATTGCTTCCGTTCTGCGTTGATCACCTGACATAAACCGGTTTACAAACATGTGAATGTAACTTGACACTAGTTCAGTAAAAAGAATTTGAGAAGCGCTGTTGTCAAGCCTTGTTTTAACCGAAATTATCATCTCAAGTAATTTCTTGCTTCTTTTTACAATTAGCTGATGTAATTCTGGAAATTCAGTATGGTGATTAGAAAAATAGTCGTCGGTTTTTTTTCTGGTTGATCTGAATTTTTGATCTAACTGAACCATCCCTTTGTTTGTAAAACCAAATTCCACGTTGTATCTGTCCGAAATTTGCTCAAGAAAATATTTCTGTGCTAATTGGTCAGGAAACGCAATACACACCATCTCTTCCATCAGTACTAATAAAGTTAGCCACCTCTCACCATTACGACCTGTTTGATTCATCCATTGTAAAATATTCAGGCTGGTTTCACTATCTGCATGAAACAAACTTTCGGATAACTCCATGGTTGATTCTCCATACCGCTCAATTTCTCGCACATAAGTATCCTTTTGAATTTTAATGGATTCATGGTTGAATACAGAATTCTGAAATGCTTCAAAAATCAGTTCATCAATTTTTAAACGAGAATCAACCGAATGCGCGTAAAATCGTATTCGAATATGATGATCGGGATCAGCGTAGCGGATAAAAAACCACTTTTCAGCCAGTTTTAACGTATCACAAATTTCTGTACTCAATGGATAAACTAGTTCCAATAAAATACGCTCTGCCGTTTTTTCACCACAATATATCTTATAATAAATCCATTCTGATCCCGGAATGAAAGTTCTTTTCAGCTCATTAAATAAAGGGTTACTGACTGGTATTGAAGTAGGATTCTGTCTCAGTACAGGTGCAATAAATTCATTCGTGTATCCTGATTCATCTGAACTAACAACAAATGGGTTCTTAAGATCAAATAAAAATTCTTTCAGAATAATATTTTTACGTGTCGAAATTTCAGACAGAAATAAATCAATCATCAGGCTTTGATCAGGCGCCAAATGAATTAATAGATCATTATCACCTTCACTGAGATAAAATCTGTCAGGAATGCGCCACTTTTTTTTCCACTCGAATAATTTCTCTAGTTGATCAGGTGCTTTCCATGAAATTATTGCCTGAATATCATCTCTGTTAAACTGCCAGGTTGCAGGAAATAGTATCACCTTCTCAAATACTGCGGCTGGAAGAAATTTTAGTTGATGTTGTATATTTCCCCAGCTGAATGAAGTCCCTGGCTGAACATCCTGTGCCTGAAAATCACAAAGAAAATGATAGATAGGCAGTGCATTATAGCTATAATTATGCGCGTTGGACAGCCTGGGCAAAACTTCCCTGCCATGTTTTTTTGACCAAAGCACAAGACGTGAGTTTTGCATCTGCAAGTAAAGATCAGATAATTCAATCACATACTCTTTGGCTAAAGAACTTGATGCAAGATATGGAATTTCAAACTTCCTGAAAGAGGGACGCAATAAGACATTCCCCGTTCTGTTTTCAGGTAGGTGTACAATCTCTGCCAGAATTCTGTTCTCATTTAACTTCTCTTCGTGTGAAACTATTTGCCTTACCAGCTGATTAATCTCATCTGAGCCCGAAGCGAATCTTCCTAAAATAGACGTTGAGCTAGGACCCCAGATGCCCTTCAGTAATATATTGAACGATGAAAAGTCTTTATTCAGTACACTGAAATGAACAGCCATAGAATCAGGAAAGGCAGCCTTCTTGTCATCAAATGATTTTAGAGAATTTTTATCAAAAGAAACAGTATAGGAATTATTCGTTACAGCTTCAAGGAGTTTTGATTCAAGAAACTGTTGAATTTCATGATGCCTGATCGTAGTTTCATCGCTTATTATCGTGGTGATTATGCCTTCGGTAAGTTCATTTACATCATTCGTTCTTTTTAAGGTACTTCCATAACCCAATCCAAATTCATTGTCCATCACTTCTAAAAGTGGTACTGCTCTGGTATCATATTTTTTTGTGAATTCAGAAATAAAATTTTGCAAATTCAGATTTGTCGATCTCCCATTAATTTTACATAGAAAGTGAATTGCCTCAATAAGACTCTTTTGAGTTGATACGGGAAGCCCAACAACATTGTGTTGCCCAGTATTATGGATAAATGTGTCAACCTGAAACAACTTGGAATTATCTAGTTCAATTGGATAATATTTCAGGAGTAAAATCACCTTGTCATAAGCTGATTTTTCATTGACGAGATTTGTATCTAAACAGTTTATTGCATCTAATATGAGTTCGAGTTGTTTGATTTCAGAAAGCAGCGCATTATTTTCAGGCTTTCTGGAGTAAACCCTTTGCAGTTTTACAATGAGGTCAGCCAATAATTCATCACCGCTGACAGAAACCTCCAATTCACTGACCAAAATCTGATTCAGAACTAATTCTTCAATGAACTTTTTTGCGCTTTCAAGGTCAATATCGACTGACACTAATTGTTGCACTAGTTCATGAATAGTTGCTCCATCATTAGCACGTTGAAGAATTTTTTCAAGATACACTGAATAGTCAACTTCACTCAAGACATGTTTACGCTGGTTATTTTTATAAAAGTATTCTGTAAAACGCAATTTGTCCAGTAGAATTGAAACACTATTATTCCTGAAAAAATACAATTCACTTTTGATTTGAGGTAATGATGCAAGATGCTGCTGCAAAGCCACTGAAAAGTGCATGTCCAGTCTGGTTGATCGTGAATGATTGGTGCCAATGATGCCATTACCTTGTTCAACCCAATTGGCTACTGTGCATGCTGAAAAAAGTCCGAATGGTGTGCAACGGTAACTTGCCCTTTGAAAATATTTTAATAATGATCTGACGAGTTTTTTATTAGGTTCTGAATTTATATTTTCATCCTTAAATCGACAAGCCTCGTCAAACAAAACAGGACTGGCTATTTGAATGCCTTCCATAAAAAATGTGTCATGCATTATTTCATTCAGCAAAAATTTTTTCTCAGCAGGTAGAACCGGCAACCTGAGAAAAATACGATCAGTAAATTTGAGCATATACACTGCTTATTCCATGTAGCGGCGTAATGTAATGCTTGCACGGCAATAAATTATTAGGGAAAACCCTAATTCGGTTGGCACAAAGAGGAATAACTATATCTCTAAATTAGGTGAAATTATTATCATCTATCGTGTGAGAAATATTAATAATTGAATAACTTACTTGGTTTAGGAAATTCCCTTACAAAATGTCATTCAAATGTCCTACCTTTCGATACTTAATTTAAATCTATGATGCAATGCGATATGTTTTTTGTATTTCGTTTATTATCCTCTCCAAATTTTCGATAGCCCAAGCAAATCCAACGGAAACTGAAAAGTTAGCAATTACATGCAAAGTATGGGGATTTTTAAAATATTATCATCCTCAAGTTGCGACAGGTAAATACGACTGGGATGCTGCACTACTAAATTTTTTAAATTACGTTTATATATCTAAAACATGGAACGAATTAAACAATTATGCCTTTGCGGGAATTGTGTCGCTGGGTCCAATTCCAAGATGCGAAGACTGTGATTCGGTAAATCCTAACTGGTTTAATAAAAATTTTGATCTTAGCTGGACAGATAATAATCAAATATTTACTTTGAAAAATATTTTTTTACTTGACTACATAGAAAAAAATAGAACTCACGGTAAAAATTTTTATGCTCTGAGGACGCAAACCGGAAATGTTGATGTTAGCAATGAGAAAAGCTACGATGGCTGCGTCTTTCCAAGTAAACGATTAAGAATTTTGAACCTATTCCGATATTGGAATATTGTTGAGTACTTTTTCCCTTATAAATATCAAATGGATATAAACTGGGATACGACATTATTCTATACGATTCCACATTTTTTGAGTGTTAATGACACCGTTGATTATCATATGGCATGGCTTGAACTTATAGCTAAACTCAATGATAGTCATGCTTTTTTCGCTTCCAAGTATACGTTTGAATATTACGGTGAAAAGTGGGCTCCAGTTGCAACAAAGATCATCGAAGATAAAGTTGTCATCACGTCGTATTATGATCAAAGTCTTGCTATTGAAAATGACTTGCGAATTGGTGATATTATACTGAAAGTTGATAATGTCAAGATTCAAGACTTGGTTGATCAAAATATGAAGTATGTTGCTGCCTCCAATCAAGCTGTCAAAAAGAGAGATATTTGTAAATACTTGCTAAATGGGAGCACAGAATCCACAGTGTTGGAAATCTTGCGTGACAACAATAAGTTAATGAGAAAAATAAAACGATATGAGTTTGGATATTTTAAAAATGAAAAAGAAAAATCATATCCGAATTCATGGAGGATAATCGAGAAAAACATTGGCTATGTTAATATGGGCAACGTTAAATTGAATGAAGTAAGTAAAATCATGAATAATTTATTACATTCTCAATCAATTATTTTCGATCTTCGGAATTATCCGAATGGCACAATGTATGAATTTGCGTCTTGGTTTCTTAATAAACCTGTCCCGTTTGCTTACTTCACAGAACCCGATTTTACCTACCCTGGCAGATTCGTTCGAACCCAACCATATTACTGTGGAAAACGACAAGATGACACCACCAAAATATTCCATGGTGACGTAATATTACTTATTAATGAACTAACTCAGAGTCATGCGGAATTTAACGCAATGTGCTTTCAAACTTTTCCAAATTGCACAGTAATTGGAAGCCAAACAGCAGGTGCTGACGGCAATATCTCCAAAATTAAATTCTTATACACATTTGAAACATATATGTCTGGTATCGGTGTTTACTATCCTGATGGCCGAGAGACCCAGAGATGCGGAATTATACCTGATATCGTCGTCGAACCAACAATTTTAGGAGTTAAATATGGACGAGATGAGCTTCTCCTTTACGCATTAAAATTTCTCCGAGAAAAAGTAAATATTATGAAGCCTGTGAGAGTGTCTATGACAATAACAGACATTGATCCCAATTGTAGTGCCTATTTTCGAGGCAACTAAGTATACCTAATGCAATACCTGAAGCCCCTTCGAGAAGGCCAGAGTCGTTCTGCCACCCGCCGTATTTGAGACTGTACTTAGTCTTGAATCCACCAATCCCATCATTAAAATTTGCATACTCGCAAGAATTCCATAACCAGAAATTACTTTCATCTTTTAATGATTTTATGCCAGTGGACATGTACATCCTATTGTACATTAATGCTATTCCTACAGTACCATGGCAAATTCCAGCATCTACGATCGAGGTCTGTTCTGGTTTTCTTCTTCCGATTGACATTTTAAACAAATTCACGGCTTGATTTTGAATATCAGTATTGTTAAGCGCATCACCAGCTCTCCAAAGGGCGATTCCAATACCAAGATCACCGTAACACCAAGCCATGCGTGAATCCCTGTCAGAATCATTGTCAAGTAAGACATCAGGATAAAATGATCTCCCTAATTTCTTTTTTTTTGCACTAAGTAAAAAATCGCAACATCTCTTCAGAGAGTCTCTAATTTTTTCTTCACTTAGACCTAATCGAACGGCATTGGACAATAAAACAATCTTAGATGCTAACCCATGAGCCAAACCGAGATTAATTATTCTAAGATTTTCACCATCTTCTGCGGGATCATCAATCCAGTACATTCCATTTAAGTCTATACATGAAGTTTTAATCAACTGTAAAATTAAATCCGAAATGATATTTGGATTACTTAATTTTTTTAATCGACTCAATAAGTAAATACAATTTCCAGTTGCCCCGTGCAAGAAATCATGTTTATTACTCTTTAAAAGATTAATACAATTGTATATAGCAATTTTATCAACATCGACAAGGAATTGAGAAAATTTCTTGTCGATTATTTTTATTTCAATCAAATGATTAATAAGCCAACCTAACCCAACCAATCCTGAGCAAAAAGAAGAGTGTACCAATGGCCTATTTACTAAATCAGATATTTGGTGAAAGTGGGTATTAAGTACGTTTCCATGATCGTGATTTTGCATTAGTTGATCGTATGATAATAAAAGTAAAGGACCTAACCCATTATCTCCCATGAGTTCGATGTTACTTATTTTCTGATCTATCAGATCAGATACTATTCTATCTACCGTTTCATTCACAAGCCATGCTTGTTGTTCGAGAATTTGTATTTTAACGGGAAATCTAGCAACAGGGTGCGGTATAGTCTGAATGTGTATAGTTAGGTGAATCTATCCAAATACAATGTTCAGCCGCCGGTTTGGATCTTCGTGTAAATCCCACAGTTTTTAAAGTTTTCCCGGTAGTAGCACCCACTGCACATTCTGTACCACTTGCCTTGATAATGTGATTCCACTCGTTTTCAAATGTTGTCACCACCGTCTTATTCAACGACAACACCACATTAATTTTATTTGTTTTCATAAGTTAAAATTTTAAATTAAATAATCAAGCCACATAATTCCAGTCAGTCCCTTCAGCCTGTATTTTAAAACTATTGGCCACCTGGGTAGATGCCAGTACTGACATGCCTGCCTGCAAATCAAGGTCATCATCAAAGAGAATGGTTCTTTCAAAGGCTTCGTCAATAGATGATAGTGTTTCTGTGTCAACCATTACCTCAGTAAACAAATATTTGGTTGAGGCTTTTTGCAAAAAAATTCTGATCATGCCTGAGGTAACTGATACAATAGATTTGATGGTGATAGACCGAATGCTACTACCTTTATACGTTGCTGGTGTTCCGCAAGTGTAAATAGTACCTAAAGTACCTGTGCCATCTAAATTTGAATTGGCGGTATTTACCAAGGCTCTTCCGTTGTTTGCAGTTGTCTGGGTTGTGTCAGGTCTCACTGATGATGCGTAGTAAGCCCAGTCCATGCCTTCAGCAAAAATATTGAAGGTGTTGGCTTTTTCTGTTGATACTACAATAGCGCTGCCTGACTTCAAGGTCATATCCAGCGTCACCTGCGTTTCAAACGTGGGTGTGTTAGCTGAATATCGTGTTGCCGGAACAGGTACTTCTAAAAATATTTTTTCACCAACATAAAAACGTATCATACCCATATCTGTATTTCCAACTGCTTTTATGCTGATTGATTTTACAAGTGTACCATTTGATGCACCGGTAATCAAGGTATAGGTTGTGCCACCACCATCCAAATTTGAATTGGCGGCTGATATGGTGACAATACCCGTGTTTGCTGTATATTGTGTTTCTTCTGCCATAAGGTATTGTTTTTTTTTAAGCTGGATATTTCCAGTCCATGGCATCCACCACGCCTGATACATTTTGCCCTGCTGTTGATTCTATGGTTGCACAAATTTTATAACCGGCCTGAATCTGAAGCGTACTCAGAAAAGGTATTACCCAATGATAACTTTGGAAAGTAGCTGATGCATCAACCGGGAAGAGTGGAATTTCAGTAAACAAAAATGTATTGGATGCGCCCGTGCCGGTGTTTTGAATAAATAATCTCAGCATACCACGTGTTACATCAGTATATGCTTTCAGGCTGATGGAATTAATAGCTAGCCCTTTCCAGCCAGACCCTGATGCACCGGCAGTAACCAAAGTTGCCAGTGTTCCTGAACCATCCAGCGCTGTGTTCTGTGTTGTAATTGTTGCAGCACCTGTGTTGGCGGTATAATTTGTACTCTCTGGTCGTACAGAACTTGCGTAGTAAGCAAAATCAAGTCCTTCAGCAATTACATTAAAGCCGGTTGCGTTTTGTGTGGACGCCTTTAATACATGACCTGATTCCAATTTGAAGTTGAGTGGAATTACTGTTTCAAACGTGGCATCCGTTGAAGATTGTCCCATTGCCGGAATGTCAACTTCTTTAAGTAAAAGTGTAGATGAACCATCATAGATGAATAATCTCACCATACCCTGTGAGGTACTACCGCTGCCCGTGTCGGTAGCTTTAATTATTACATTTTTGATGAGTGTTCCGTTAGACGCTCCGGTGATTACGGTGCCTAAAGTACCGGTACCATCTAAGTTAGAATTTGCGGTTGATATTTTTACCAAACCGGTGTTAGCTGTGTACTGCGTTTCTGCTGCCATACTGATTATAGATTAATAAATTGAATAGTGTATTGATTGGATTAAGGAAAAGTAATATCAAGTCCTTCTGCAATGACCACGGTTGCATTGGCAACATCCGTGGTTGCTTTTAAATAGTATTCGTATTTGAGCATATAATCAACCTCCATACTCACTGCAAAAGTTTGTTGTATTGAACCCTGTTCAACTGCCGGAATTTCAATTTCCGCAATCAAATCTTTGTTTCCGCTTTTATCTTCAACAAAGAGTCTAACCATGCTTCTGACAACGCTCACGCGTGTTTTTACAGTAATTGTTTTGATCAGCGTTCCGTTGGCTGAACCAGATTGGAGGACGGTGTAATATGTACCTAATCCGCCGTCTAATTTTGTGTTAGCCGCTGTCATTACAACAACCCCTGTGTTGGCTGTGTATTTGGTTCTTTGTCCTATTTCAGGTTGATAAACATACTCTAAGGAGTTGCTTAAGTATTGATTGTTGTTGAATACCATGATGCCTATTTTTATGTGTGTAAAATTTGAACACAAAAAGGAAAACATCATTAGGGCGCACCATAAATTTGAATGGGGTATTCCCTATTTTTATTATTTGAAATCCGGTTTGATAATTTGATGCTTGATCAACAAGCAAATTACGTCACGAAATTTTTTGGCATCCAATTTATGGATTAGTTTATTTTTTATTGATTCAACTGTCTTCACTGAAACATTCAACCTATCAGCAATTTCTTTATTTTGATATTGCAGGTAGCTAAGTTCTGTGATTTTAATTTCTCTTTCGGTTAATTCATCAATAAGTATTGTATTTTGATCAGATTTATAACCGATCATTTCTTTTGTATCGTATGGATAATAAAAATCCGCTTGTGTTAGTCCATGCATGGCGTCAGTGAGCACTTGTATTCCGTCATTCTTATTCACATAACCATTCATACCTGCACTAAATAATTTTCGTAGAAAAAGTTTATCATCAATTTGACTCCAACCGAGAATTTTGGTGTATGGCGAGATTGCTTTCAGGGTTTTAAAAAAAGTAATTTGCTCAGAAACTGACCAGTAAAAATCAGATATGACCAAATGTGTTTTCAGACTTGAAATTTGATTTATTATTTCATCTTTACAAATGCTTTCAAACACCAACTCAAAACCAAGTTGGTCACTTTTGCATATTGACTTACATACATCAACATACAACCTGTTGGATTCACAGAGAATAAATTTTATCATAGGTTGGGTCAAATGATGGAGAAAGTTTTGTGAAATATATACTTAGATTCTATGATCTAAATCACCCCCCCCCCTATGATTTTCAAAGATTTAACACAAATATACCATGTGATATTTGGCTTTTATATAATACCGGATTCTACATGAAGTACCGATGCGAAATTGGTAGAATAACAAATGATTTAACCTGAAAAAACC
The DNA here is from genome assembly GCA_016708105.1 of Crocinitomicaceae bacterium. NCBI lineage: Bacteria > Pseudomonadati > Bacteroidota > Flavobacteriia > Flavobacteriales > Crocinitomicaceae > Crocinitomicaceae bacterium. The sequence continues at coordinate 1,224,883 of JADJGJ010000001.1, read as the reverse complement.
GCTATTTCCACGCCGAACTTTTGATTGTATTTTCGTGATGACACAGATTTTCACCTATCTGTGAATTGTTCGGTCTCTCCGGTTTGAGCTTTCACTCCGGGGAGATTTTTTTACGGTGCGGTCATTTCACAAAGACAACTTTTGCCTTCGCCGCTCACTTTTTCAATTAATTTTCCGGTATGATCAAAACGATAGAGTGTGCCTGCTTTTTTAAATTCAATGTACCAATTATCCGGTGCGTAATAGGACAAGGCGCAAACGCATTCGTATTCAAAAGGAATAATAATTTCATTGGTGAGTGAAATGAGACCGTATTTTCCATTTTTCACCGCATAATAACACTTGAATGAAGGATCTGATTTTAATCGTGGTCCATATTCAATAGATGTATAACTATTTGGAATAATGATTTTCATATCCAGATCCATCACGCCCCATTTATAATTTTGTTTGAAAAAATAAACATCTCCTTCACGTGACAATGCCTGATATTTTTCTGAAATAGCTTCAAATTTTTCATTCACAAACCAGGTATAATTTTCATCAGCCACTAAATTTTTTGGACCAAGAATCATCGGTAGGGTTTCATATTTCATGGTAACGGTAATCTGGTTTTGACTATTGATAAATCCTTTCTTTTTTCCATTTTGAATAAAGATGAAATTATCATTCCATACATAATCATTCATCCATTCATAGTTGAATGGAACAACTGTTTTACCCAAATAATTCACCACACCGCATTTGTCTAGTTCATTTTCAAGGGGCAATAATCCCGATGGATTAAACCGGAAGTTCAGCATTTTATAAGTGACACTCTCATACTTCATGGGTAATAAAACTTTAAAATCAGAATTGATAATGCCAAACTTTATTTTGTCAGCAGATACTAACAAACTTCCTTTGTAATCATCCATGATAAAAAATGAAGTGTCAAGATTCATCAGTGAATCATAGCGCGAAACAGTAGAACCAATTTTATAACGCAAGATGTCAAGCGTATCTTTCAAATTTTCAAACACAAGAAAATGACCTGATTTACGTTGCTCCACCGGACCGTTAAAAATAAAATCAGAACTTGCTGTTCCGTCAGCTTGAATGATTGCCCATTTTCCATTCTTTGAAGCTGAATAAAAACCACGTTGACTTTTGCGGGCATGATAATACAATATTGTGCTGTCTTCAGCATACACGGGTTTGCACCAGCATTGTTCAAACGCAACAAGTCCGGCTCGTTCGGATAATGCCGAATCTTTATACATCTCAAAACCCGACTCTGTTTTTTTAAAATATTGCCCGAACGAAATGCCGGTATAAAAAAAAGCTGCTAATAGAATAATTTCTTTCATGTTCATGATAAACCAAATAGTGTCACTTTGCAGTCAGGTGAATACACGATGACTCATTTCATTTTGCTAATGTACAAAGCAATTGCAAGATTTGTGCCTGATGAGAGAATAGAGAATGCACAGGGGGGTATTGATAAGATTGTACCTACCTCCTCCTACTCATAAAAGATTGCAAAATAATAGCAGCACTGATTTGATCTACCATGCTTTTATCTTGTCTTTTCTTTTTTGACATGCCACTGTCTTTCATTCTTTGTGCGAGTTAACAGTGTATTGACCCCAAATATGCAACTGTGGCAAAATGTCAGAAGCATACTCAAGTGACGATATAAATTTGAATTATCGAAAAAAGACACGTATATTTGTAAAACAATTCATACGTGTCATGACAACTAAATTAACACTCACAATCGAGCAGGACGTTATTAAAACAGCCAAAACATATGCTCACATGAAAGGCAGAAGTCTTTCAGAATTAATTGAGAATTATTTGAAAACTTTAGTAAATAAACAACAGGACTCCGAAGAACTTTCTCCAAAAGTGAAAAGATTAGTTGGTTCTGTTAAACTTCCCAAAAACTTTGATTACAAAAATACTCTTGCTGAAGAAATCATAAAAAAACATGGTAAATGAAAAATTTATTCTTGGACACCAATGTAATTATTGACACACTCGCAGACCGCAAACCCTTTTCAAGAGCCGGAGCAAAACTATTTCAATATGCAGAAAAGGATAAAATTAATTTATTCATTTCTGCATTATCATATTCCAATATTTATTACATCATCCGTAAAACCTGTACACATAAGGAGATGCTAAGAACCCTTATAGACCTTGAATCATTAATTGAAACAGTTGACGTAACGAAACAAATAATTGCAAAATCGCTAAACTCTGACTTTAAAGACTACGAAGATTCTATCCAATATTACACTGCCCTGTCAAATAAAAAAATTACAGCCATTGTAACCAGAAATGTTAAAGACTTCAAGAAAAGTGATCTTGCTGTTTTGACACCCGAAGAAGCGTTAGGTATTATTGAGAGTGTCGGATAATCAGGTATTGAACAATAGAATTATAACAATACTATACGGGTTGCAGAGTAGATTTCTGAACGTAGTCTCAGGTCGCGACCTGAGACTACGGGAACGACCATTTTTTCCTGACTTCCGCACTTTTTCTAAGCTCAAATATTATCTATAAGTAAATCAAGTATATAGACGCTAAAAACAACAGCTTTTGGGTGTCCCAGAGTCTCGTTTATTACTTTTACTTCATGTTTATTCGCAAAAAGAAAAATAAAAGCGGGAAAATTTCAGTTCAGATTATAGATAAAAGTTCTGGTAGTTATAAGGTATTACATACCGTTGGAGTTGGTTCAGATCAGGAGGAAATATCTGATTTGGTTAAAAGAGGTCATGCCTGGATAAGAAACTTTTCAGGTGCTCAGGAACTCGATTTTTCAAATGTACTAGAACAAGCCGTTAAGTTTTTAGACGGAATAGAAACCCTTAAACGTGTTGGTTATGATTTATTGTTAGGTCGAATTTTTGACGAGATAGGATTTGATAAAATCAAAGATGAATTTTTCAGGGAACTTGTTTTAGGTCGTATCGCATATCCCAAAAGCAAATTAAAGACCACAGAATATCTTCTGCGTTACAAACAAATTGATTGGAGTGAAGATCAGCTTTATCGTTATCTTGATAAGCTTTACAATAGACACAAAAAATTTGTACAACAAATCAGCTATGATCATACGCTTAAGATTTTGAACAATCAAATCAGTGTTGTCTTTTATGATGTAACAACACTTTACTTTGAAATTGATCAGGAAGATGAACTTCGGAAAACGGGTTTTTCTAAAGAAGGTAAACATCAAAATCCTCAAATAGTGCTTGGCTTGTTAGTGAGTAAAAATGGCTATCCGCTGGCGTATGAAATTTTTGAAGGAAACAAGTTTGAAGGACATACAATGCTCCCCGTGGTTAATGCTTTTAAAGAAAAATACAACCTCAAGCAATTAGTAATAATAGCAGATAGCGGACTACTTTCAAAATCAAATATAGATGAACTTCAAAGCAAAAATCACGAGTTTATTTTAGGAGCGCGAATAAAAAATGAAACTGCATCTGTCAAAGAAAAAATTCTTTCTCTAAAACTTAAAAACGGACAAAGTACGGTTATAAGAAAAGGGAATTTAAAACTCATTATTACTTATTCTGATGATCGAGCCAAGAAAGACAGCTATAATCGTGAAAAAGGCTTGAGAAAAATAGCCAAACAAATACGAACCGGACGCCTGACCAAATCAAACATAAACAACCGCGGATATAATAAATTTCTAAAGATGGATGGTGAAATACTCGTTGCTCTTAATCAAGAAAAAATTGCACAAGACTGCAAATGGGATGGACTTAAAGGGTATCTCACGAATGCTAAACTCAATAAAAAACAAATCATTGAAAACTACCATCATCTGTGGCAGATTGAAAAAGCATTTAGAATATCAAAATCAGATTTGAAAATAAGACCAATCTATCACCGCTTGCAGCGCCGAATTGAAGCTCATATTTGTATTTCTTTTGTCGCTTATAAAATTTACAAAGAACTTGAAAGGCAACTCAACGAGAAAGGCGCGGAAATAAGCGCAAACAAAGCGATTGAGATCGCTGAAAATATTACAGAAATATCCGTCGTTTTAGATGGTTATAACGACAAAATCAAAAGACTACTTTTGTTAACCAATGAACAAAAATACCTCGCTGAATTATTTTCCTTTTAAGTTTGGGTGTCCCAGTGCGGAAGTCAGGAGAACCCTTATAGACCTTGAATCATTAATTGAAACAGTTGACGTAACGAAACAAATAATTGCAAAATCGCTAAACTCTGACTTTAAAGACTACGAAGATTCTATCCAATATTACACTGCCCTGTCAAATAAAAAAATTACAGCCATTGTAACCAGAAATGTTAAAGACTTCAAGAAAAGTGATCTTGCTGTTTTGACACCCGAAGAAGCGTTAGGTATTATTGAGAGTGTCGGATAATCAGGTATTGAACAATAGAATTATAACAATACTATACGGGTTGCAGAGTAGATTTCTGAACGTAGTCTCAGGTCGCGACCTGAGACTACGGGAACGACCATTTTTTTTGCAACCCGCATACCAAAATATTATTCTATTGCTCAAAATAAGTTGATCTAGTGTTTCATTCAGCGAAATGCTCATTGAAATAGCACGCTCCACCACCTACCCATTCCTACTCATAAAAGATTGCAAAATAATAGCAGCACTGATTTGATCTACCATGCTTTTATCTTGTCTTTTCTTTTTTGACATGCCACTGTCTATCATGCTTTGAAATGCCATTTTAGAAGTGAAACGCTCATCTATAAAATGAATTGGCATGTTCGGATATTTCTTTTCCAGTTTCTCCTTAAACACACGCACTGCGGCCGAACTGTGAGTATCAGTTCCGTCTAAACGCCGAGGCTCTCCAAGGATGATTGCCTCAACTTTATTGGCTAAAAAATAAGTCTCCAAAAATTTTTCAAGCACTTTGGTTTCAACCGTTGTAAGGGGTGATGCAATGATTTGAGAATCGTCCGTGACTGCAATTCCACAGCGCTTGAGGCCGTAATCTATGGCTAGTAATTTAGGCATTTGTTGAATCAGATTTTACATCCGGCACGTCGTTTTTCTTCCCGATGAACTCAACAATCAGTACACAAACAATAGCCCCGAGTAACATACCTATCCATGGATTAATGCCCAGTGCAGTCAACAATGAACCACACACTAATGAAATTCCGCCAACAGTCAAAGCATACGGCATTTGCGTACGAACATGGTCAATGTGGTTGCATCCGCTTGCGAGTGATGAAAGAATAGTAGTATCAGAAATTGGTGAACAATGATCACCCAAAACAGCTCCGGCTAAAACGGTACTCACGGTACTATAAAAAATTGGCATGGCCGCAGCAGCATCTATACCTGAATCAGGCGCAAGACAAATTGCCCATGTTGCAGGAATAATCAAAGGATAAACCAACGCCATGGTTGACCAAGATGATCCGGTTGAAAAAGCAACCACAGCAGACAGAACAAAAGTGAACGCAGGTATCAGCCATGGTGCAATATTTCCACTCATCAAACCGGTCAGATAATCGGCCGTGTGCATGTCATCAGTTACTAAAGCAAGTGACCATGCCAGAATCAAAATCAACAAGGCAGGTAACATGGTTTTGAAACCTGAAATAGCAGTTTCCATAGTTTTTTGTAATGACATGATGCGTTGTGAAATGGTGAGCGCCATAGCAACAAAAAGAGCACACAAGGATGCCCACAACAAAGCCGAATAAGAATCTGATGCACCAATAAGTGTTCCCAATCTTCTGGTGAAACCGTTCACGGTATTATCCAATAAATGCATATTGTTCCATACATCTCCCCAACCATGAATTTCAGCAGCAGGACTAAGTTCAAGTAATTGTGATTGCAGAGAATTAAATCCTGTGTAAACCAAGCCTACCATGGTGCCAAGTACAATCACTGCAACCGGAATTACCGCGTTGAATGCGCGATAGCGAATACCTTTCACAGGCTCCATATCTTTCATTTCAGACAAGTCAGCGTCATTCACTTCAGGATTCACTACTTCACCTTGTCTTGCTCTGCGTTCAGCTTTCAACATGGAACCAAAATCACGCTGACGCCAAATCAGATATCCCATGAAAAAAATTGTAAGAATGGGATAAAATGCATAAGGTAAACTATTTAAAAAAATAGAATAGACACCTTCATTAATTTGTTCACCACCGGTGGCATTAATTCCTTCAACACCTTTTGAAATATAACCAAGCTCTGCTCCAATCCACGTTGTTACAAATGCAATAGCTGAAACCGGCGCAGCCGTTGCATCCACAATGTATGATAATTTTTCTCGTGAAATTTTCAGACGATCGGTAATTGGGCGCATGGTATTTCCAACAACCAACGTATTTGCATAATCATCAAAGAAAATGGCAATACCTAAAAAATATGCAGCCAATTGTCCGTTACGGGCATTGCTTGCAAATTTCACAATGATATTCACAATACCATGCATGCCTCCGTTACGTGAAATAATTGCTACAACACCTCCAATCACAATTGAAAAAAGTACCACACTCAAGTGACTGGCATCATTCATGGAATTTAAAATATATGTATCAATTACTTTTAAAAATCCGGTGAAAATTCCGGTGAATCCTTCCGCAAAAAATCCCATGATTGCTCCACCCAGAAAAATTCCGGAGATCATGGAAAAAATAACTTCTTTAAAAATCAAGGCAAATAAAATAGCAATGAGCGGAGGCAAAACAGATGTCCACAAAGGAATTACCGAAGGCTGTTCGCCCACGATTTCATAATTAGCAATACTTAATTTTTCACCAAATTCAAATTGGTGAATAAAGTACATTCGCTCAGCATCAATGATCACCGGTGTTTCAATTCCGTTCACTGAAAGTGATGCAGGAATAGAATCTCCCATGGAATTAATTTCAATTTCAGTTTCAATGTCAGATAAAATTGCTTCCGGAAAAATCAATTCCATTTGAGTCTGACCGAATGCTGAAACGTTAATGAAGCAGGCAATAAAAAAAGTTCTCATGATATTTATTCTGAGAACAAAAATAAAAAGTCTGGTGAGAGTTGGAGTATTTTGTTGTGCTTATTTCAGAACATGCTCAGTGACCTGCCGCAAATGCTGGAAGAAAAATAGCATTCACTGAATCTTTAAACTGAGGCAATACCCTGTGTCCATTGATGTCCTCTACATCTACAATATCATATTTCTGCCCCAACCATTCATGACGGATAGCAACAATTCCAAGATCAGGATCATCATAACCAATCAGCAAATCATTACAACCTGAAGGTGAAGTGCGCATTTCAATCAGATGACCAAAGTACTGGTTGATGATTTGATATTTTCCAAAATACCCTTCAACAATCACCACTTGATGCACCGGGGCATTGAACAGACCGGGAATCATTTCAACAATAAAGCCCTCTGACCAGTTTCTGTCCGGACGATTTTTAAATACTCTAAAATATTTATTGCTACACGGTGGTAAATGCAAAATGGTATCAGATGTGGTACACATTTGCAAATGCTCCATGATGGGAATTACCTCATCTTCTAAAACAGGATAAGCGTCAGTAATAACAGTGGTATCACTAACAAAATTTTCTGACGAATTTTCATTATTTGCACCACATGAAACCAGTGCAAAGCATGAAAAATAAATCAAACCAATAGCAAAAAACTTCATTGTTCGCGTGTGATGGTACCGCCCAGTTTAGTGGTTTCTTCGTACGTTTCAGGGTTGCCTTTATAAGTGATGTTACCACCTGAAGTTACAGATACCGAAAGTTTTTTAGATGCATTTACTTTGATTGAACCACCTGCGGTAACTTTTGCACTGGCTGATTCTGTTACCAGTGATCCTGCGTTGAGTGTACCTCCGGTGCTTACTTCCATTTCAGCCATGGTTGCTGTTCCTTTTACATCAATTAAACCATCATTGGATATTTTTAATTTGGCTGTGCCTGCTTCAATTTCAGCGCGCACCTGGCCACCCATAGAACAAGTAAAGGTAATTACATCTCCTTTCAAAGGATTACTCACAGTCACTCGTGCACCTCTTTTAGCATCAATTTGATTCACTTTTTTGTAATAAATGGTCATTTCAATATCCCGTTGCTTGTAGGTATCTCCTTTGATTTTAATATCAAGTGTACTGCCTTCTGTAGTAATTAGGATTTTATCATCTGTGACATTTTCATCATTATTGACAACATGAACTTTTTCTTCAGTTGATTCAATCATGGTGATCACAAAATTTCCGGTGATTACAACTGTTGAAAACGGATCAACCGCTTTATCAATTTCACCGGCTTGAACATTTGTCAATAAAGAACCCATACACAGGGCGAGTACATACTTTTTCATCATAAGATATTATTTAGGAAAAACTTCAATTGCTTTTGTTATTGATTTTTGAAACTCTTGTTCATCAATATTTATACCAATATTATTTTGGTTAAACCATTGAACCATTAATTCAGTAGGCATATTGCCCGTGAGATCATCTTTTGCCATTGGGCAGCCGCCAAATCCTTTTATTGCACCATCAAACCTGCGGCAACCTGATTGATATGCAGCTTCTACCTTTTCAATTACTGTTTCAGGTGTTGAGTGAAGATGTGCTCCAAATTCAACTTGCGGTAAAGCCGGAATCAAATCAGAAAATAATTCACGAATATTTTGCGGATTTGAAACACCAATAGTGTCAGACAAAGCCAATATATCTGCACCGGTTTGTTCAAATAATTTTCTGCACCAATCTTTAGCAATACCTGTATTCCATGCATCACCATATGGATTACCAAATGCCATTGAAATATATACCACTAATTTTTTATTGGCATCAGCACAAATTTTCTGAATGTCTTTTACAGTTTGTAAAGAAGTTTCAATGGACGAATTTGTATTGCGCTGCTGAAAAGTTTCAGAAATTGAAAACGGAAAACCGAGATAAGAAATTTTACTGTATTCCACTGCAGATTCTGCCCCGCGCTGATTTGCCACAATGGCTAACAATTTTGTTTTGGTATTACTCAAATCAATAGCCTCAGTTACCTCAGCGGTATCGCGCATTTGCGGAATAGCTTTTGGTGAAACAAAACTTCCAAAATCCAAGGTATCAAATCCTACTTTAAGTAACTGCGTGATGTACTCAATTTTTATCTCTGCAGGAATATAATCATGTAAACCCTGCATGGCATCACGCGGACACTCAACCAATTTTACTTCAGTGTTTTTCATGCAGCAAGGCTTTGTTTATTTTTTTAATGATAGATGGTCCCTCGTAAATAAATCCTGTATAAATCTGCACTAGATCAGCCCCGGCGCGCATTTTCTCAATAGCATCAGTCGGCGAATGAATACCGCCAACACCAATAATTGGAAATGCTTTGTTTGATTTTTCTGAAAGATACCGAATTACTTCAGTGCTGCGCTGCTTCACCGGTTTGCCTGATAATCCTCCATTGCCAATTTCACTCACTTTTTCTTGAGAAGTATTCAGCCCTTCACGTGATGTGCTGGTATTAGTTGCAACAACACCGGCAATTTTTGTTTCACGTATAATTTCAATTACTTCATCCAGTTGAATGCTATTCAAGTCTGGTGCTATTTTAAGCAGAATAGGTTTTTGTTTTCCGAGTTCTTCATTTTTCTTTTTGAGCGAATTCAAGAGATCAACTAAAAAATCTTTGTTCTGCAATTTTGCCAAACTTCCGACATTGGGACAACTCACATTCACCACAAAATAATCAACATACGGATGCAGTGCTGAGAAGTCATACATATAATCTTGTTTTGCGCCGTCGTCTCCGGTAGCTGTATTTTTGCCAATATTGCCACCGATGAGAATTTTTGATCTTCTTTTTGATAGGCGATCTGCAATTACATCAGCACCGTCATTATTAAAACCCATGCGGTTAATGATAGCCTCATCTTTTACTAACCTGAACAAGCGAGGTTTAGGATTACCGGGCTGCGGCTTTGGCGTAACGGTTCCAATTTCAATAAAACCAAAACCAAAATCTTCCAATTCATTCAACAAAATCGCATTCTTATCAAACCCTGCAGCAAGACCAACAGGATTTTTAAATTTCAATCCAAAAACTTCTTTCTCTAGTTGGGGATTGTGGAAATCAAATTGAGCTCGGCGTAATGCTTTGATACCCGGAATTTTTGCAGACCACCTCAGCATACGAAAAGTAAAATGATGCGCTTTTTCTGCTGAGAAAAGAAATAAGATGGGTCTGATAAAAATTTTGTACATGACTTAAGCACTGAGCTAAGGTTGTACAAAATTAATACAAGCAATTTGACTTTTCAGATAAGATATAAAAATAGGTCTAAAGTTATTAACGCAGTCAACCTGATTTAAAACCTTGGGCGATACTGAAACTTCAGTTTTTTAGAACGTTTGTAGGTGACGTTGCGAATGAAAGAAATATTGAAAAACATATACGCATCCTTTTGTTTTGAATCACCCCTCATTTCACCGGGATTAGTCCAATTTGAAAATTCTCCTGATGAAGGATCAGCAAAATACGATGCCGTTGAACCGTAAGCACTGTCAATAAGAGAATTATTGTAATACACTGAACTTACATCGTCCAGATAATCAGTAAATGTTTTTGTATAAGTTAGTTCAAAAGAAATACGCCAAAGTGCGTCAATGCCTAATTTGCAACCAATACCAAAAGGAATTCCATAAGTGATAAATTTGTAAGGAGTAGGTCCGTTTGGCAATCCCTGACCCTCAGTATTCAAAGGTCTTAAATTTGTCCATCCACCATCACCGGGGCCTTGAGGAATATAGCCAATGACAGAAAAACCGGAAATCAGATAAATCAGCGTGTTTTTATTCCGCATTCCTTTCAATCCGGCAATTTTATATCGTTTTCCAAAATGTTCACTATTAAAAATAATGCATTCAAGATGCTGAGAAAATTCAAAAAGATGGGTTCGAACTTTGAGATTACGGTAATGCCTGTAAGGCTCATTAGTTAAAGCATCATCAGCCTTTAAAATGCCATATTGAAGAATAGAAGAAGTAGCAAGCCAAGGGCGAAAACGGTATCTGAATCCAAAGTGACCTGAAGGACGTGTCACCGACCATTCCATATCAACAGGAGAATAGTCAGTACCAATCCGGTTCAAACCGCCCAGATCACTCAAAAAATTACTGGCACCAACTCCAAAGAAAATTTCTTTGCGTTGATGTTTCCAATAATCTGAAGTAGTAAAATTTGTTGGTTGTGCAAGGGAGAAATTTCCCAACGACAGCATACCCACAACCAAAATTGCAATTTTTTTATCCAACCACATATTCATCCATCATGACGTCAAATGTACGAGATGGATGGGTTGTTTTACAAGATTTCGTGAAAACTTAATGATTATTTGTTGATAAGTCAACTCATTCTAAAACCATAGATTACATACTAAATCTATTTAGTTGAGCAACACATATCTTAGAGGATTCAATCTCACAACATGACCATCTGAAGTTTTACCCCGGATATTTTCGAAATAAATGGTCTCACCCTTCTCTACATTTTGAAGTGCTGCTTTCATTTGCTGATTCAGTTGATTGCTCTCTTCTTCAAAAACTTTACCACCTAACCCATCAATGAGGTGAAGTTCAAAGTGAATGATACTTACATCTGCATTGGTGGTGAGTCCTTTATTATCAAAAAGATCATCACGGGTAATTTCACCGTTCATTTTACCGGCAATTCGTGGCGTGAGATCCATCGGGTCAAAGCTTGATTTTTTTTCTTTGCTTTCATCCGGAGTATCTTCAACAACCTTAGCCTTCTCAACTTCCATCTCTTCTAATTCTGAATTACCATTTGTCTGGTTAACTAACAATGTATTTTTTTTATCATCCTCTTTATTTTTTTGTTGATCGATGTAATAAGTTTCCTTTGACTCTTTTTGATCAGATCCCGGAATGTTGAGGGCAATCAATGATTGAGTATTGGGTGGCGTGATATCAGGTTCATCATCGACTACCTGAGCTGAAACCGGATTTTGGGAAAGCACGGAATCGGGCTGATCGTCTTGATTTAAAACAATGCTTCCACCGACTAATAAGCCGATGGAAGCCATACCTGCAGTACCAAAAAACCATTTGGTTTTATAGAATGGTTTAGACATAACCTGATAGGATGCCATGAGTTGTCCGAAATTCATTCCGGCTTGTATTTCTTTGGCGTCCAGTGGAGGTCTGTCAACTATGATTTTTGAATTTTTCATACGTAATCCTGAATAATATTTTCCTTTATGCGTTGCGTTTTTTTGTTTGTTTTAACGGCACCTCATCAAGGCTTAGTTCATATCCTATTTTACTAAATAAGGTTTTCATTTTTTGCACAATGCGATGTGCTTTTACCTTAGCGTTGTTCTCTGTGATTTCAAGTATCTCACCAATTTCTTTGAAAGATCTTTTCTCAAAATAACGCATTTCAATCATCTGCACATCCTCTTCTCCAAGTTCTGCAATTGCTTTGAGCAGCACGGTACGTTTTTCATCAGAAAAATCTTCTTCCAATTCTTCAATAATTTCAGAAAGATTGGAAGAATCTACGTGAATGGTGCGAGTTGCCTTCTCATCTCGAAACGATTGATACAACTCACTTTTGGCAATACGATACAACCAGCTGGCAAAAGGCACACCGCGATATTCATACCGGGGTAAATTATTCAATGCCTTCAAAAAAACCTGACTTGTGATATCGTGAGCAAGTTCTTTGTCGTCCATACGTTGATAGATGTACCTGAAAATTTGCTCATAGTATTTGTTATAAAGCGGCTCAAAACTCCTCGGGTCCTCCTTGGCTCGCTTTATCCACTCCAACTCCTGCATCAGGCGGTCGGGCGTGTGATGATAAATGGGGTTTACTGGCATAATTCTTTGGTTGGTTTTACTTTCTTTGCTTCTATATAACGCACGCGTTACAGTTGGTTACGTATCCTTTTACAAAATGTTTGCCACAATCACTAAAACTTACAATACATAGGCTTTGAAGCCATACACTGCGAATAATTATTCACTTACTGCGAACAATAATTAACCATACAAGAACGGTGGATATTATTTGGTTAACTCACCTATTCATTGCACTTTTCAGCCTGGAAAACAAATTGATTTATGCTTGCACAAAATGTAATTTACAGAATTATTATGAATTTTTCTGCATTATTTCTTGGATTTATTTTCTGGGGACTATGCAGTTCCATGCTCATCATCTATACAACCTCATCCTATCTCTACCATGATATTGAAGAAATTCCAACACGTGAATATGCACTTGTACTGGGTGCTGCCAAGAACGGTAAGGTTGGATTGAACCCTTATTTTAAGTACAGAATGGAAGCCGCAGCTGAACTTTATTTTTCAAGAAAAGTAAAAAAGATCATTGTCAGCGGTGATAATCATATTCAATCTTATGATGAGACAACAGACATGGCCGAATATCTGATTTCTTTAGGTGTACCTGATTCAAATATTATCAGAGATTATGCAGGATTCAGAACGTTAGATTCAGTTGTCAGAGCCAAAAAAGTTTTCCATTGTACTTCGTTAATAATTGTGAGTCAAGAATTTCACAATCAGCGCGCTGTTTTTATCGCAAGATGTCACGGTATAGATGCCATAGGCTACAATGCAAGGGATGTTCAGAAAAAAAATAATTTGACCCACTGGCGGGAACTTGCCGCAAAACTAACTGCCATCATTGACGTTTTTATTCTCAACCGCCAACCAAAATTTTTGTAAATCGTTAATTGGTGTGAAATTTGCTTTCGTAAATTCGTACCAAATTTAAACCGGGTGTTCAAGAAAAACTGCTTTTTCATTTTTGTCGTGCTGATATTTACAGCCTGCTCAAAACCGCCTGAAGCTTGTATTGACAATGGTCAAACGAGTGTCAGCACCGGTCAGGAGGTAGTATTCACATCCTGCTCAAAACGAGCTTTAAGTTATCTTTGGACTATGGTGGGTCCAACCGGCGCACCTGAAAATACGCAGGCGTGGTCTGATCAGCAAATAAAAGTAATCTTTACCATTCCCGGCACTTATACGGTCACATTGGAAGCATACAGCAAATTCAGCTGGATGGGCGACGTTGGAACTGCCTCACAAACTGTCACTGTTCAGTAATCAAAAAAAATTTCTTGTTCATCATTCAAACAACCGAAGATTAATTTCTAGTGAAATTTAGGTTGTAGAAGAAAAATTCTGTTGAAATTATTAGTAGACGCAGATCGTATCCGTGCATTGGTGCAGGTTACGTTCAAACTTTGCGCAGGTCACTTTCAAACATTGGTGCAGGTCACGTTCAAACATTGGCGCAGGACACGTTCAAACATTGGCGCAGGTCACGTTCAAACATTGGCGCAGGTCACGTTCAAACATTGGCGCAGGTCACGACCTGCGCCTACTCGTCGGAATTTATTTTTCCCCAATCAATTGAATTGTGCCCTGACCACTTTGTTCAATGCCATTGAAGGAAACTAATTCATAGGTATAAAAATAAACTCCATCACTGCATTTGTTTCCTTGCTTATCTGTGCCATCCCATTCATCAGCAATTGAACTCATCTCATACATAACTACACCCCAGCGATCAACAATAACGCAAGTAAATAACTCAACTGATTTTGCCAAATCATTAAACGTGAATACATCATTTGCACCGTCACCATCCGGAGTAAAAATATTTACCGGCGTGAATGTAAAAGCATCATATACTGTGATGGTCATGCACGAGGTGTCTGCACATCCATTATTATTGTATGCTGCAAGACATATTTCATACACACCGGCCTGAGTATAACTGATGTCAAAAGTTTCGTTGACATTGGTACTCAAAACCCAAGGATCACCTTCGAAACCAAAATGCCAGAAAAATGTTGTATCTGTGAATGGATCAATGGGATTTGAATAATTGTAAGATTGATTTTCAAGATGAACAGTCACAATGGCATTGCCTTCAAAAAGTCCCGATAATTGAGGCGAAGTAAGATCAAAATCAGCCACAGGACTCAAAGAATCAACTTCAATATTTTGTTGCAAAACACATCCGTTCTCATCAGTAACTGTAATCTGATATGTGCCCGGATTTAATCCGCCCCAGGTTGAACTAGAAGCGTTAACCCCGGTTTCAAGATTGGTCCACAAATATTCATAGTCAGGAGTTCCGCCTGATGCTGAAGCATAAACAACTCCATTGCCTGATTGATACCAAAAAATCCTACAATATGCAGGCTCATATCCAAATTCAACAAGGTAAAGTGAATCAGGAAATACAATATCAAAATCAAGAGAAACAGAACAACCATTTTGATCATTGATCACTAAATTGTATTGTCCTTCGCCCAAATTTTCAAGCGTGTCTGCTCCAATTCCATTGGTACCTGACGGGTTTGGATTCCAGAAATATCCAACCTGATTATAAGCGCCTGTATAATTTAATATTGTATCAATATATACCGCCCCACTTGCAATACCATAACACGCAGGTTGAACAATATTCATTTGAATAACCATTTGTTCAGGATGAATTATTTCAACAGAATCAATTAAAACACAACCCAAATCATCTGTCACTTCAAAGTAATACCAACCTTCAACAAGATTATTTGCTGCATTGGAATTACCGGTATTTACAACTGTGCCTGAAGAATTGGTAATTATATAATCTGCAGTACCTGATGCTCCACTCACATTAATAGATACTGAACCATCATTAAATTGAAAACAAGTTGGATTGTTTGACAAGATGGTTGCACTCAAAGCACAATCATTTGTAACCACGATATTGATACAATCAGAATCAATACAAGGTGCAGTACCGGCAGTGTAACAAATTTCCCATGTTCCGGTGCCTGCAACTGCTGGATTAAATGCACCGGTAGTTGCATTGATACATGCACCACAATCAGCACTCCACGTACCACCAGCCGGTGATGCCGTGATGTTTTGTACACCAGACATTGTATTGAATGGCCCGGCAGGATTGATCACTACATTTGGCATTGCTGACACGGTAACGTTCACCGCATCAGTTGCATCACATCCGGTTGAAGTAAATGTCGCTGTCACGTTGTATGTTGTGGTTCCCACTGCGGGAATAAATGCAACGTTATCAGTAATGCCATTATCCCAAGTCAATGTTGCACCATCTGGATTTGAAGCAGTGAGCGTAACCAAATCTCCTTCACATACAGTTTGGTCAGTTCCTGCATTCACTGATGGAGTTGGATTCACCGTAATTGTAAAAACTTCATCTGGACTAGTGCATGATCCTGCAGTTGCAGTAACCGTGATAGTAGCGGTGACAGGTGAGCTACCGGAATTTGTTGCCGTAAACGAAGGAATATTACCACTTCCTGAAGCTGCCAGACCAATACTTGTTTGTGAATTTGTCCACGTCATTGTTGCTCCACCGGGTGTAGAACTGAGTGAATTCACAGAAACAATTTCTCCATCACATGCTTCAACATCTGACTCCGCATTCACCACCGGAGAACTTGTTACCGTGATGGTAACAGATTCGGTTTGCTCACACACCGGGGTAAAACTAATATCATCCAGCGCAAAATCATTTCCCATCACATTTGTATTCAAATTGGTGATACAAATAGTTACTGTGGTGTTGGCACCTGAATTCCATGTGCTGAAAAATTGTTGCCAATCACATGTTGTTGAATTGGCAGTAAGACCAGCTCCAATTGGAATTCCATTAATAGTAAATTGCAACTCAGCCGGATTCACCGGATGCACAGATGTGAGCCATGCGCTAAACAAATAATCTGTGTTGGGTTGAACGGCAACATCCTGACACCAAACAGTTGAACCAACAACAGCAGATCCATTTACGACTAGCATATTTCCGGCGCCGGTTGTATGATCAGTACAAGGTGAAAAACCTCCGTTATAGGTTTGTGGATTAGGTATCACATTATA
This sequence comes from Crocinitomicaceae bacterium, assembly GCA_016708105.1. Taxonomy (NCBI): domain Bacteria; kingdom Pseudomonadati; phylum Bacteroidota; class Flavobacteriia; order Flavobacteriales; family Crocinitomicaceae; species Crocinitomicaceae bacterium. Next base: position 1,207,929 of record JADJGJ010000001.1, on the reverse strand, counting down.
TTCTGCTTCACCAAAATTAGCTGGATTAGTAAATGTGTAAGAGGAATTAAAACCGGTATTACCTGCTTCAAAATCACCGTTCACAATGATATTAGTTCCTGCTGTAAATGCAGTCACCTGATAGGTTGTTGTTGATGCAGGACAAACAGTTTGATTGGCTTGAGTCAAATCAGTCATGTCTGCGTTAGCATCCCATGCGTAATAATCAGCACCAGACACTGTAAGGTTAGAGCAATCACCGGCACAAATTGTTTCATCTGGTGTGATGGAAATTGGATTAACAGGTATAATATTTACCAGCACATCATCTGTTGCAGAACATGCGCCTGATGTTACGGTTAATGTATATGTAGTGGTTGAGGAAGGACTTGCCACAGGATTAAAAATATCGGTAAAATTTAAACCTGAAGAAGGTGACCAATCAGGAGTACCTGTTCCGCTGCCATTTAACGTGACAGATGATCCATTGCAAATAGAAATATCATCACCAGCATCAGCATCAGGACCGGAAGAACAAGATAGGGTAACATTATCAATTCTCCAGTATTCATCAGCTGCCCAGGTTTGCACTGTAATTCTGATTTGAACTGAATTTCCGCCATTCATGCATCCTGTTGAATAAGTTATTGTGCCACCGGTAACATCATCTGCCTGCACTACATTCACATCTGCGCAGGCACCGCTGCATAAGAAAGAATTATCAGGAGTTTGCCAACCTGATCCATCAATATTGTATTCAAGCATTACCCAATCAACTGCATTGCAACCTGTACCGCATGCTTCCATTGTTCCAACACTGGTAATATCAAATGCAATTTCAATATAACTGCAAGTAGAAATATCTATTGCACCGGTTTGCCATACCGCAGGACCGTTGGTGTCTTGTCCTTCTAACTGACCTGACTGTACTTCATAATGGTCACCGGAAAGACAAGCAGAACAAGTAGATGACCAGGCTACACCGCCAGTGTTATCATTACCTGTCATTGATCCATTGGCCTCATCAAAAGGCTCACTAAAAATAGTTTGCGTGTGCGCCGTTTGCATTCCACAAAAGAGCGATATAAATAAAAATAAACGCATGAAAAAGTTTACATTTTGATACATACCAGACATAAACACGACGAAAAATTTAAACTGAAAGTTGTTTTGTACAGAGAGAGAACTGTCAGCAAATTATTTGAATGCACAGGCGCGGTTTCGATACAAGCACGAGTTATTTAATCAACTTATTATTTGTGTAAGATTTTTTCTGATGATTGAAAATTAAATCTTAATCACATGCTTGCTCTGTAGGATATCACACCTGAACTTGTTCCAAAAATACGACTTAGAGATGGAGTGCATTTTAAGTAAATATTAATTTTCATCACCATTTTCAGCAATAATTATGTTGATTGGTGAAGCGACGTTGATTTTAAAAGATTTTGGAAAGAATGGCTTGGTTGATAAAAAACAATACCTACCCGCTAACAAAAAATAAAACACGCAAAATTTCAGAAAATATTAAGGCAATTCATAAACACCTAAATCCGGTGTTGATAGATTACGTGCCACCCCTTCAATATCCAACAAGGTGGCAAAAGCCGGGTCTCCTGCGTTATTGGCAGGTGAGGACGATGAAATGTGTAAATCACCATTTGAAGGATCAAGAAATTGTGGATCAAGATTCCATTGAACTGATAAATAATTACTGTATGTATAGGTATCTTTTCTTCTGATTAAATTATGATTGAATATGCAGTCGTATACCGCACCGGGAATGGTATCAATCTCTAGTTCGTTTTCTGCTGTGCCATAAATTATACAATTGTCAAAACGTGAATTGAGCACATCACGAACATAGGTTGCATCATCTGTTTCATACCAATTTTTTAATGCGAATGCAGGACCTCCTCTGCTGCCATTCCAATAATTTGCAAAATGACAATTTTTAAACTGATACTCTCCACCGGCGAAGAAAAAAGCTGAATATAATCCGGCATCACCAAAAATGCAGTTCTCTGCCATTACATGTGCACCTGCCACGAGGTATAAATTGAAGAAATCAGAATTAGTGATAATGGTATTTTCAAGAGATAGCGTCAATGGATCTTGTGTAGTATCAACCTGCACTCCGATTGAACCATTTTTAATAATGGCATAATCAATCGTTGACTGTTGCGCTTCAATTAATCTTATACCCCACCATTGTCCCGGTTTGTCATCATAAAAACTTTCCAACCGATCACCCTGAAAAATTACTTCATTCTGATATTGACCCTGAATTTCAAGTTTACTTTTGTAAACAAGCAACATGGCATCTTTATGACAATAAACCTCAGTACCCTGCGGAATAGTAAGGGTGAGGTTAGAATCAAGCCCCGGGTAACCAACAGCCGCAATGCCATAAATTACGTGAGGTTTATCATTAGCCCATGTGCCGCTCACAATTTCGTTCACATGAAAATAGGCATCTTGTCCCCAAACATCTAAAAAAACATATTGATCAAGCCCATTGGTTCTGAAACGAATTGAATCAGAAATGACCAGCGGATTGGTTGTATTATTCACTTCAAGCGTCACTTCAACGAATACAAAAAGTGAATCATTACGGGGAATAATGACATCTTCAAAACTCAACCCGGATACGCCGTCAATATTTATTCTGAATGGAGAATTTTCCCCACCCATCAATTCAATTTCTTCTACCAGAATTTTTGCATTGTTGTTGTTATAAATCCTAAACGACTTGGTAGTTGAGCCAACCGTAGTGAAAACAGTATCAAACAAAACGGTATCTTTAGAAAAATCAAGATGATCTTTACTGAATATTTTATCTTTTTTGCACCCTGAAAACAAGGCAACAAGCAGAATAAAACCAAAGAAAATTAACTTTTTAAACATAGCTGAATGCATCAAAAGTACTACGTAATTTGGCTTTTTTTATTGCAGAGGCTAAAGTTTTTGTTGAAAATAAAAAAAATCCCTTATCTTTGCACTCCGTTTGCTAAAAAATCAAAACGGGTTTAGTTGTAGAATATTAATAGGATTAGCGATGAAAAAAGGAATTCACCCAGAAGAATACAGAACGGTTATCTTTAAAGACATGACCAATGAAGGAGCTTGGCTTGGACGTTCTTGTGCACCAACTAAAGAAACCATTGCATGGGAAGATGGCAATGAGTATCCGGTAGTAAAATTGGATATCAGTTCTCTTTCTCACCCATTCTTTACAGGAAAAATGCAATATGTAGACACTGCAGGACGTATTGATAAGTTCAAAAATCGTTACGGTGCTAACATGAAAAAGAAATAAGCATGCAAATGCTCACTAAAAGCCTCACTAGTTGGGGCTTTTTTTTTACCCTTCGCCTACATATCATCTGTCATAGTCATCAAAAAATCAAATTTTTCAGGCTTCAATTCCAATCAGGTCAAAGACTGATTATTTTGGGTTACATTTGAATTCATCACATCTACTTGTATGCGCATAGTTTTTTCAGATAATCAACTTCATCTCAGGTTGGCGCCTTTAACGCTGACAAGACCGGTGGCCGAATTGCGATTTGGAATTTTAACCTTGGCTCAATCTTGGTTAAAACATCTGAAATCAAATGAACCGGGTTATGAAACTGAACCTTACCTGCAAGAAAAATTTCCTTCAATAATAAAATACGATTTGTTGATTGCCGGCAATATCAAACCTGATACAGAACTGGTGCGCTGGGTTAAATCACTTAAAAAAGGAGAATCATTATTTGTAAATAAACTATGGATTGCAAGCCACAGCGCAAAGACATCAAAGCAAATTCATAAAATAAAAAAAGATCTATTAGCCATTCAACACCCATGGGATTTGTTTCAAAAAAATGAACAAGCCATTGCGCTAGATTATCATTTACTCACCAAAGGCAGAAAATCAGCAAAAACGGATAATACTAACCGAATAATTGGAAAAAATATCTTCATTGAAAAAGGGGCAAAACTAAAATTTGCAACCATCAACGCTGAAACCGGTCCTGTTTATATTGGTAAAGACGCAGAAATTATGGAAGGTGCAATTATACGCGGCCCATTTGCATTAGGTGAGCATGCAACCGTTAAAATGGGCGCAAAAATTTATGGCCCCACCACCATTGGTCAGGAATGCAAAGTGGGAGGTGAAATATCAAACTGCATTTTTCAAGCCTACTCTAACAAAGGGCATGATGGATTTATTGGTAATTCGTACATTGGAGAATGGTGCAATTTTGGTGCAGATACCAACTCATCCAACCTGATGAATACTTATGGGAAACTGAAAATCTATTCATACGAAACGAAAAAATCAGAACAAACAGAAATTACGTTTTGTGGATTGATTATGGGCGACCATTGTAAAACCGGAATCAACACCATGCTGAACACCGGCACCGTGTGTGGCGTTAGTGCAAATATTTTTGGAGCAGGTTTTCCGGCAAAATACATTCCTTCTTTTACCTGGGGTGCCACTGAAAAATCTGAGAAATTCAGATTAGACAAAGCTTTTGAAATTGCACAAAATATGATGGCGCGCAGAAGTATCAATCTCTCTGATGCAGATAAAAAAATACTGGAACACGTGCATAAAATGGCACAGTGATTGTCTATTAAGAAGCCCGCTTGAAAAGATATCATTTTTATGCAAAAAGGCTGACTGACCGCATACGCAAAATGACAAACTGACCGCAAAACTGAATTTATGTCTGAATTATTTGAACCTGACTTTATTGACTTACATACCATGATAGATCACGAACCTGAATTCATTCCTTTGATCTCAGAAGAAGAAGAGAACAAAATGAATGCAGAAGATGTGCCTGAAATTCTGCCCATTCTGCCATTGCGCAACAATGTACTTTTTCCCGGTGTGGTGATTCCGATTACCATTGGAAGAGACAAGTCCATTAAATTAATTGAAGATGCGTTCTCAACAACACGTGTCATTGGGGTGATTGCTCAGGTTAAAAGTACCATTGAAGATCCGGGCATTCAAGATTTAAACCGAGTGGGTACAGTTGCGCGCATCATCAGAAAATTAAAAATGCCTGATGGCAGCACAACCATTATTATTCAGGGTAAACGCAGATTCAATGTACAGAATTTTGTGCAAGAAGTTCCTTACTTCAAAGCTCAAGTTAGTGCAATACAAGATGAGAAATTAGATTTGAAATCAGACAAAAATGTTGCGTTGGTTTCATCCATGAAAGACATGGCTATTCGCATCATTAAAGATTCACCTAATATTCCATCAGAAGCAACATTTGCAATTAAAAACATTGAAAGTCCTACCTTTCTTGTAAATTTTATAGCATCCAATTTGGGTAGTGAATTAGATAAAAAACAAAATTTACTAGAGATCAATAATATTTCAAAACGGATTGAAGCAGTACTTGAATTGTTATCATACGAGCTGAAAATGCTGAGCATGAAAAATGAAATTCAGTCTAAAGTAAAAATGGATATTGACCGGCAGCAACGAGAATATTTTTTGAATCAGCAAATGCGCACCATTCAAGATGAATTGGGAGGAAATCCGGTTGAAGCAGAAATAAAAGAATTTGAAAAACGGGCGGCAAATAAAAAGTGGAATGAAAAAGTAGCGGCTGCTTTCAAAAAAGAAATTACCAAACTCAGTCGGATGAATCCACAGGGTGCTGAATTTTCTGTGCAGTTGAATTATATTGACATGCTCCTTGAATTGCCTTGGCAAGATTATTCAACCGATAATTTTGATTTGAAACATGCAGAGTTTGTGCTTAACAGAGATCATTTCGGATTGGAAAAAGTAAAAGAAAGAATTTTGGAGTACCTGGCCGTGCTCAAATTAAAAGGAGACATGAAATCACCGATTCTTTGTCTTTACGGACCTCCGGGAGTTGGTAAAACATCTCTTGGAAAATCAGTAGCTGAAGCATTGGGTAGAAAATATGTGCGTATGTCTTTAGGCGGTTTGCATGATGAAGCTGAAATCAGAGGTCACCGCAGAACTTATATTGGTGCCATGCCGGGCAGAATATTACAGAACATTCGCAAATCAGGAACTTCTAATCCGGTTTTTGTGTTGGATGAAATTGACAAAATAGGACGTGACTCACATGGAGATCCTTCTTCAGCTTTACTTGAGGTACTTGACCCGGAACAAAATTTTGCCTTCAATGACAATTTTGTTGAATTAGATTATGATCTCTCTAAAGTACTCTTCATTGCAACGGCAAACAATTTATCAGGCATTCAAGGACCACTGCGCGACCGCATGGAAATAATTGAAGTTAACGGATACACAGTGGAAGAAAAAATTGAAATTGCAAAAAGACACTTGCTTCCAAAGCAAATAGAAGCACATGGAATTAAAACAAAAGACATTAATTTAAGTGATCAATTGATTGAAAAAATCATTGAAGATTACACTGCAGAATCAGGTGTTAGAGGCTTAGAGAAGCGCATAGCAAAATTGGTGCGTCATCGTGCAAAACAAATTGCCATGGATGAAAAATTCACCGCACGAATTGCTGTTGCTGATTTGCAAAAAATTTTGGGACCTGCCCACAGTAAAGACAAATACATAGGTAATGAATTTGCGGGCGTAGTAACCGGTTTGGCATGGACACAAGTTGGTGGTGATATTCTATACATTGAAACCAGTTTGTCCAAAGGAAAAGGAAAATTAACCCTTACCGGAAATTTGGGTGATGTGATGAAAGAATCTGCCGTGCTTGCGCATCAATATCTGAAAGCAAATGCTGAAGATTTTGATTTGGATCCTGAGGTATTTGACAAATATGATGTGCACATCCACGTGCCTGAAGGAGCAACACCTAAAGATGGCCCCTCAGCAGGAATAACTATGCTTACCTCAATAGCATCCGCTTTCACACAACGCAAAGTAAAAAAATATCTTGCCATGACAGGTGAAATTACGCTGCGTGGTTCGGTACTTCCGGTGGGTGGCATCAAAGAAAAAATTCTTGCCGCCAAACGAGCTAACATCAAAGAAATTATTCTCTGCGACAAAAACAAAAAAGATGTGGCTGACATTGAAGCCGGTTACCTGAAAGGCCTTTCGTTTCACTACGTGAGTACTATGCAAGAAGTGTTGAATATTGCATTACTTAATCAGAAAGTGACAAAGGCAAAAAAAATTGCTTGATCTAATAAAAATTTTCCGAGACAATTTCAGACGGATCTGCGACAATGAATAATCACGCCTTCAAACTCAAATCCAAACTCTGGTAAGAATGAGTAATGGCGCCTGAAGAAATAAAATCAACGCCTGTTTCAGCGTAGGCTACGATATTATTTTCGTTGATTTTTCCTGAGGCTTCGGTTTCATACATTTTGCGGTCAATTATTGCCAATGCATCTTTTAAATGATGTGGAGAAAAATTATCCAACATGATGCGGTTTACTTTACCTGTTTGAAGCACTTCATGCAACTCTCGCATGTTACGCACTTCAATTTCTATTTTCAGATTTTTGTTGTTTTGTTGGAGATATTCAGTGGTTCTCAAAATGGCATTTTTTATTCCACCGGCATAATCCACGTGATTATCTTTTATCATAATCATATCATACAGAGCAAACCGATGATTATTTCCACCACCAATAAGTACAGCCCATTTCTCCATCATTCTGACACAGGGCGTTGTTTTTCGGGTATCTAAAAGTTTAGTTTTGGTGTGCTGAATTAATTCGGCAAGATGACTGGTTTTAGTTGCAATACCACTCATGCGTTGCATAAAATTAAGGACTAATCTTTCAGCAGATAAAATTGACCGAGACGATCCTGAAATTTCAAAAGCAACTTGTCCGGGTTCAACTTTTTCACCGTCACGAATGTGCTGCGCAAATTGCATATCAGGATCAATTCTTTTAAAAATAAGTTCAGCCAACTCAACACCGGCAAGTACACCAAAATCTTTCACTAATAAGCGTGCAGAATTTTTTACATCAGCAGGTATTGTTGCAAGTGAAGTGTGATCGCCTTCACCAATATCTTCACGAATAGCAAAATCAATCACCTTGAATAATTCATGGAGAGATTGATCACTTAATTTATTCCCTGAAAATTCCAGCATCTGATTTATTTGGAAGGTACAAATGTTTTTACATCTTTGTCGCTAATTGAGTTTCCACAAAGAATAATCAAACGTTCAACAATATTTCTTAGCTCACGGATATTACCAGTCCAATCAACTTTTTGCAATTCTTTCAACGCTGAATCAGTGAATTTTTTTGCAGGCATGCCATGCTCTTTGCAGAGGGCATCAATAAAATGATTTGCTAAAAGCGGAATGTCATCGCGTCTCTCATTCAAAGACGGAACTTCAATGACAATAACACTGAGACGGTGATATAAATCTTCACGAAATTTACCTTCAGCAATCATTTGTCTGAGATCTTTATTGGTTGCAGCAACTACCCGAGGATTCACCTTGATATCTTTTTCACCGCCAACGCGCGTAATTCTGTTTTCTTGCAGGGCGCGCAAAACTTTTGCCTGCGCAGATGCACTCATATCACCTATTTCATCCAAGAACAAAGTTCCGCCATCAGCCAATTCAAATTTACCTTGTTTAGTTTTTACGGCAGATGTAAATGCACCCTTTTCATGACCGAACAATTCAGATTCAATAAGTTCAGAAGGGATAGCAGCGCAATTCACTTCAATAAACGGTGCTTTTTTGCGATTACTTTGTTCATGCAGTTGACGCGCCACCAATTCTTTTCCTGAGCCATTTGGTCCGGTAATCATCACTCTGGCATCAGATGGAGCAACCTTGGTAATCATTTCACGAATAGCCAAAATGGGGGTTGATTCACCAATGATATTGGAATTAGCTGCTTGTTTTTTAATTTGGGTGCGCAGCACTTTTGTCTCTTCAATCAATTCACGACGATCTAATGCATTTTTGATAGTTACCAAAATACGATTCAGATCAAGTGGCTTTTCAATGAAATCATAGGCTCCGTTTTTAATAGCTTCAACAGCGGTCTCAATATTACCATGCCCTGAAATCATGACAATAGGAGTTTCAAGTCCGTCATTTTTTAATTTGGTCAGCACTTCCATTCCATCCATCTGAGGCATTTTTATATCGCAAAAAATGACATCGTAATTTCCGGATTTTGCTTCGTTGACACCGGCAATTCCATCTTCAACCGCATCAACTTCATATTTTTCAAATTCAAGAATTTCTTGCAATGTTTTGCGAATACTTCTTTCGTCATCAATAATCAGAATTCGTGGCATATCGTTTTTAATAGTGAAACAAGCTATAAAGGTAAGCATTTTTAGGCATCAGCCGGTTCATCTCAATTGGGAATGTTACATTTGACAAAATTGCATTTCTTATGACAACCTCAACTTTAGCTTCAATTGCCGTACTCACGGGTTTTTTATTGTTTTGGTTTATTCAAATTTTCAGAGTCACCGTACTTAAATATATCAGGCGTTCTAAAGAATTGCTGAGAAAAGACGAGGGTCAACCGGTACGAGGGCGTATTTTAAAATCAGAGCTATACGGTCCGGGTAACATGCAGATGAAAAAAATTAAAGTTGAATTTGAAAATTTATCCAAATCAACCATTACCCAGGAATTTATGTTTAAAGATTCTCAAGCTGATTCATTTCGGTTTGAAGAAGGCAACTCGGTTGACATCCTTTTACAAACAACTCCGGATGGTGCTTACAGAGCAGTTCTAGCAGGCATGCAAACCAAGCCGGGAAAAATTTTTTATCTCACATCACTGATTCTTATTGGAGGATTTGCTTTTTTTATTTGGTATTTGTATACCTCCACTTTTGAAGCGATGCATCAAGATTGGTCAAAGATTGATCATCTATTTATTTATAACAGCGCCATGCCTATGATGGGTATCATACTGGCCGGTACGCTGGGTATGATTTACGTAATATTCAGGGTGGTGAGCAAATCAATTTCAGGTGGTCAGAGTAAACAAGATACCGAATTACTATTCAAAGGAATTTGCACCCCAGCTAAACTTTTGTCTTATTCAGACACCAACGTAACAATTAACAATAACCCCATGGTGAAATTCAATTACTCATATCAAGATCAGCATGGCAGTGCGCATCAAGGTGCTGATAAAGTAATTGTAAACCGACTTGACATTGGAAAATTATACCATTAGCTATTATAGAATAGTCTGATATTAACAAGTAAATTGTCAATATCTTTTCTTGAACTATATTAGACTAATGTATATATGCTATATATTTGAGGTATGGCAAATGCACTCTCTATTACGGTGAAAGAATCGCTTAAGGACTTAAGAAGTCTCTTAAAAAATCTGCAGACCACCACGGTCCGAAAATAAAAATGCTTATTGAGATCAAGCGTTCTGATCGAGCATTAGGCAAGAATGAATTAGCGGAACTGATAGGTGTAAATCACAACAGTATTCAGACATGGCGGACTAAATATCAAAAGGGCGGTATATCCGAATTATTAAAGGATGGTAGAATTGGATTTAAGCCCTCCATAATAAGTAAGTCTGTGCATAAGAAAATTAAATTGAAGCTTTGTTCAGAGGATGCCGCATTTTCAAGCTACAAACAATTACATGCGTGGGTGGAAAATAATTTTATTAAAGGAGTTAATTACAACAGCTTGCGTCATTATGTTAAAAGGCACTTTGGCGCATCGTTAAAAGTACCCCGCAAGAGTCATATTAAAAGGATAAAGAAGCGGTTGCTACTTTTAAAAAACTTCAAACGAATCTGTAAAGACAAAGTAAAACCACTATTGGGATGCTATAAAAGCATTAATATTTATTGCTGGATGAGAGTCGATTTGGACTACTCACAAGAACAGGGCGGGTTCTAACAGCAAAGGGGGTAAAACCCGTTTGTACTTATCAACACAAATTCGAAAACACATACCTATATGGAGCATTCTCACCAATAAATGGAGATAGCTTTTTGTTGGAACTGCCTTATTGTAATACAGATTGCTTTCAATATTTTATTCAAGAATTATCAAAGCAGAATCCAAAAGAACTTAAACTAATCGTGCTTGACAACGGAGCCTTCCATAAGGCAAAGAAACTAATCATACCCGAGAATATCATTTTAATTTTTCTGCCGCCTTATAGTCCAGAACTAAACCCCGCCGAGAAAATTTGGTGGCAACTCAAACAAGAGTTCGTTTGCAAATCCTTTAATACCATCGATCAATTGGGCAAACACTTAGCCAAGGTTGTGAGGAGAATAATTACAACAAAAACAGTAAAGAAAATTTGTTCCTTCAAATATTTATTATGCTCTTTTTAGACTAAATTATATTGGCTAATGGTATTAGATGAGAAAGAAACCGTTGATATCATGTATTTAAAAGACCGTCCATCCGTTTCAAAAATGACTGATAACATTCAAAACAGTCAGGCTACGAAAGGTTGCGTAATGGCTATCTTTTATTTGGTGGCTTTTATTTTTTCTGTAGTGCTTTTTGGACTTTATTTTGGAAGTCTTCCGAGTTAACTATCGGTGTCATCCGGCTCATCAAGCATAGCGGTATCATCAAGTTCCAACGCCTTGATATCTTGCACTGAGGCTCCGGCAATACCTTTCACAGAACCGTAAAGCGCCAGGGTGTTTTCAATTACTTTTTCAATTTGTTTTTCTCTGCGTTTCCAAATTGCCTGCATGGCTTTTTTCTCTTTTGCCAATTCTGACTGCAGAGATGAAAAACCTTCAACTATTGCTTCAAGTTGCTGTCTGAATTCTGTTCCGGTTAAATAAGTATAAAGCATCTGCATTTTTTCTCCTTTGTTCTCATTTGAATCAGTTGCAAGTTTTAATCTGATCAATGCATCTCTCAACACTGCAGCTAATGCTTTAAATTCAGAAAATGAGCATACCCAAACACCATGTATCAAGGAGAAATTTTTTTGATCTTTGGGCAATGTTTCAGTAATTAGCACAGCAATTTCAGCACCGCTTGCACGCATGTCATCTTTTAGTTTTCCAATCCATTCCTGTGAAAAAGCTTTGGTGCGTTTTGATTCGTAAATAATTTTTCCACAATCCTGCATCAAGTTGTTGCGCACAGTTTGAACACAGTCAGCTCCTCTTGCTCCCTTTGAAACTTCTTCAATTTGATCAAAAGGGAAAGTTGATTTCAATTCCTCTTCAATGAATAATTCCTGTACTTCACCTTGTAATTGCATGGATCCTTGCTCCATTTTTCGTTTCATTTCTTCATTGAGCTTTTTCTGATCTTCCATCTGCTTTTTCCACTCTTGCTCACGCATGGCAAATTTTTCAGCCTCACGCCTTGAAACTTCTTCTTCACTTTGTTTTTTAACTTCCAGAATTTTTTTCTGAAGCTCAATATTCATCTGTTCTTTGATGTCTTTTAATTCCTGCTCTTTTTTCAGAAATTCAATTTCTTTTTTTTGTAGTGCAAGATTTTCTTTTTGTTTTTTATCAAGAGATTCTTCTAATTCTTTCAACTTTAACCCAACACTATCAGCAACATCCTTTTCAGCTTTCAGTTTTGCTTCAGAAAGAATTTTTTCACGGTCTTCTTTCAATTTTTGCTGATACTCTTCTCTTGCTTTTTCTTGTTTGCTTTCAAAATCTTTTTTGAGACTTTCCAATTCAGCTTGTTTCTTAGCTATATCTTGATTGCGCTGCTCATATTGCTCAGCAATTTTCTTATTTTTTTCTTGAAACTCTTTGGTTAGTTTTTCTTCCAGGCCTTTGGCAATTGCTTCTTCTGCATTGAAAGTTGTTCCGCAACTTGGGCAGGTTATTTTAGATTCTCCCATAAAAAAATACAGCTAAAAAAAATTACTTGCGTTTCTTGGAAACCACAATTTTATTGCCCTCAATGGTAATGAGCCAGGTTTTATCAAAAATCATGGGCAGATAACGAAGGTATAATTTAGTGCGCTGAGACATTTCATTGTCTTCGCCTTCTTTGAAAACACCTGTAAATTCATACACCTGCGTATTGGGATGTTTTTCACCATACATTCCAATAATGGTGATGATGGTGCGCATCACCTTCCAAACATCTCCTTTATTTGTGAGGGCATATTCTTCTCCTTCATATTCTTCATTTAAGACACCAAAGGCAATTACCGCATGGAGGATATTTTCCTTTTTGCGAGCAAACCTTACCTCATATTCCACGCCGTAATCAGTAACAAAGTGATATACTTGTCCGGTAGGAATGTTTGGTTTTATGATATCATAAATGGGACCCATCAATTGCCAAATATAATGTAATCCAAACTAATATTCTCTTCACGAGATGAAGGAATTTGTTTACCATTTGATAAAGTTTTCACCGAGCTGTTAACATAAGCTCTGATTTCAGAGACAGAAATTTGTTTGTCTCCGTTCAAATCTGCCTTATTATTAGTTAACCCAGACAACAGCGCATAGGTGAATAATCCATTTTTCCATTGATCACTCTCCATGGCATATTCAGCACCACCTGCGCTTGAAATTACGGTAGCGCCTGATCCTTTGCGGGTATCAGAAAAAATATCCTGCAATAATTCCAAACTGTTTTCAAAACCAAATCCCTCCTTGGTTCTCACTCCAACCCCGGCTGACCGGAACTCTACTCCACCTGATTCAACTTCAGGTTCAGGTGTGGTTTCAATTTCGTCTTTATCCAACTCACCGCTATGGCACGTATCCATGATGAGTAATTTGCGATAAGGCTTGAGACGATTCATCAACCAATGAATTTTGTCGTAAGATAAACCGGCAGATTCAGGCTTGTCAAAATCCATATTCCATGTTGCAAAAAAGTAGTCAAAATCAAGATTAAGTACCCCATGTCCGGCAATAAAAACGATGGCTATATCTTCATAAGTAGCATTGGCGAAGAAAGACTCCAGAGCTAAAAAATTTTCAACCGTAACCGCTTCATCTAATAATAGTTTTGAAAACACCTGATTATATCCGCCTGAAACACTTAGCTTATTCACTACATCAGTTGCATCTTTTGTCGGATATGTCAAGTTAAAACGGGTGTCCTGATACTTGCTTACGCCAATAGCCGCAATGTACAAATTGTGTTTTGCTGTTCCTTCTTCACGAATGATTTCAGCAGTTTCATATAGCGATTCGGCTCCATTGCTATTCATACATGACATTTGTATCTTATTTACACCGGCAATGAGCGGTATCTCAAATTCGCGGCGGATAGATTTCACCTTTTGTTCAGGACGATACCCTTCTTCTCCAAAAATAGGTACCCCGTTCACGTAAATATTTATTTGCAAAATGTCGTACACGTCGTCCCATACCTTGAGTGATAGTTTAACTGAAGATGCTGATGTTACCAATGGCAATTCGGTTTCATTCAAAATTTTTGGTATCTGAAAATCAAGTTTCAGGTTTCCTTCATCCATCTGGAATTTTCTAAGACGTTTTTTGTACAAATAGTTATACGCTCTGATAAGTTGCTCAGGAGATTTACCAATACGCTCAGCCACAATATCAGGACGATTCAAATAGATATCAAACTGCTCAAATGGCACCAGTTGACCATTCAATCTAAATGCAATGCCTTTCAAGCAATTGCGCGATGCCATGTAATAATTATCCGGTGTATAAATCATGAAATCTTTTCCTTCAACTGAAATATAGGTTGCTATTACTTCACAGGGACTATGAGCAGAAATTTTCAATGTACCATCATCACTGGCTGAGAATAACCGATTAGTTGCTTTATCAAAAACAATTTTTGTGATTGCACCGGCGTGATCACGCAACTGACATAATTTTTCTCCGGTTGATGTATTCCAGAAAATAACTGAATTGTCTGCCTCCCAAACAGAGTTATTACCGGCGCCTGAAGCCAGAACACTGCCGTCACCATTAAAATCAATGGAGCTGATCATATTTACGTGTCCTTCTAATTTTTTGTGAATTGACCAATCAGATGTATTTCTGAGAAAAACCGTTTTATCCCAAGACGCACTTGCAAACAAATTTCCGTCCGGACTAAATTTTACACTGCTCACAACAATAGTTTGATCAGTGAATTGTTGCAGTTCTTTTTTAGTTTCGTAGTTCCATATTCTGGCAGTTTGATCATGACCTGATGAAGCAATCCATGGTTGCGTAGGATGAAAATCAAGAGAAAGAATTCCGGCTGTATGACCTTTTAAATCTGCAATTCGTTTTCCGGTTTCAAATTCCCATACTTTGACAATATTCATAAAGCCTGCACCTGCAAGATATTTACCATCGGGTGATATTGCCAATGATTGAAGCAATTCAGAATCAGTAGAAATTTCACGAACAAGTTGACCCGTTGTTATATCCCATACAGCCAGATTGAGATTATAATTCATGCCAACCAAAAATTGTCCGTCTTTGCTGAATTCGCATGGAAAAAAACCTTGAATATCATGTGAAATTTTGTTGAGTTTTAAGTCCCAAACCTGAATGCGCAACTGATCAGTAGCAACGGCAACATAATTACCGTCCTGACTGTATGCCATGTTCACAATTTTATTCACTTTTCCACCGATATCTTTAAATATTTGTCCGGTCTTTTTATTGTAGAAGCGCATCACGTTAAAATTGCCCATCACCAGAATATTGCCTTTGGGGTGACTGGTGATTGAGCGTGAAGCCATGTATAGTTCTGTAAATTCCAATTCAAGTTTCTGCGTTTTGTAATTGATTATTTGTACAGCACCTTCATGCGTTGCCAAGTAAAGATGAGGGTCTGATTTATCAAATTCCAGATCAATAAGTTTAGAGGAATATTTAGGAGAAGTGTAGACAAATTTTTCTTCACTGACATCAAAAAATCTGAGTTTATCATCATTGAAACCAAATGCAATCAAGTCACCGTCAGGCGTAATACTTCCGCGCGTGAAGGGGAAATTAAATTCAGAAAAAAGCTTGATGGTTTTCACTAAACTCATGGCTTTTAAATCAACGTATAGCATATTACCCAAATGATCAAGAGAATAAGCCATCATACGCTTTGGATCAGCCACAAAAGACATGGAGTACACCTCAGGGAGCGATTGAATTGAACTTGTTGACAAATTGGTTACTGCCAGGTTGCTGTTTTCATCTACATGAACCAACGCATTTCCATTCTCAATAAAATACAAACCTTTGCTTGTGCTGCTGCATCTGCCTGAGTAGGTTTTTTCACCGGTAACTACATTCCACACAAGTAATTCACCGTCTGAAGTAGTTGCAGCCAAATGAATATTATCAGGCGAAAAAGTCAATTGATCAACGCGTCCATTCGTGCCTGAAAGCGTTCTGAATTCCATGGTAGTTGACACCTCCCATATTTTTACAATTTTATTATTTCCTGCGCTGGCCAAAAATCTGCCGTCATCACTAATTACCATGGCGTTGATTTGATCATTGTGACCGGTAGTCATGACAACCTCAGGCTGGATAGCAGAAAGAGATTTCAAACAATAGAGAGCAAAAGCAAGCGAGAGAACAAATCTTTTTTTCATGGTTTCAATTTCTAATTCGTCATTGGAGTAAAGGTACCTGATTTGCAAAAACATGAACAAATCAGTAAATCTTATTCAACTTCTTGGCTGTCTCGGAGTATATGTTTTTCTTCTGACTCAGCGTCTAATCAGGATCTTGAACAGATGTCAACAAATATCAGACCTTTTTACATCAAGAACTGGAGGGACACCCCTCATTGTCTGATCCCGTATAAAATTATAAATTAGCAGCATAAAACAAGGTTTCATGAAAAAAATCATTTTCATTTTCTGTACTATTTTTTGCACTACAGCAATAATAGCGCAGACCGATACATCCAAAACCCTTCAGGGAGGAGGCGTTGATCAACACCTATTAGACTCACTAGGTTTAATAAATCCGGAACTACAAAAAAAATATAATGAAGGGGTACGCGCACTCACTGCCAACAATTATTTAGAAGCTGTACAACGCTTCACTGAAGTGGTATTGATGGAGCCACGTTATACGCTTGCATATTATAATCGCG
The DNA here is from genome assembly GCA_016708105.1 of Crocinitomicaceae bacterium. NCBI lineage: Bacteria > Pseudomonadati > Bacteroidota > Flavobacteriia > Flavobacteriales > Crocinitomicaceae > Crocinitomicaceae bacterium. The sequence goes on along the minus strand of JADJGJ010000001.1, from coordinate 1,190,935 downwards.
GGGTGGCATTGCGTGGTATGGGAAAAGGATCAGAGGCCATTGTTGACTTCAACAAAACAATAGAATTGGATCCTACATATCATCTTGCAGCCTATCAAAAAGGGCAGATTTATAATGAAACCGGAGATTATGAAAATGCTGCACTTGCGTACCAACAAGCATCAGAAATGAATCGTGCAGATGAAACGTATCCTTACCTGCAAGGCGTTGCATTGTTTCAATCAGAAAAATATGAAGAGGCCATTAAAGCATTTGATGAAGCAATACGTCGCAAATCAGATTATGCCTATGCATACAATGACAGAGGCTCATGCAAAGTGATGCTTGAGAATTATGACGGAGCCATTGCAGATTATACCAGCGCCGTGAAGTATGATCTGTATATGCACTTTGCCTACAACAACCTTGGATCAGCCTACCGAAAAAAAGGAGATTTTGCCAATGCTGAAAAGTATTACAGTGAAGCATTACGCGTAAAACCTGATTACTATATCGCATACAACAATCGGGGTACGTGCAGATATGAACAAGGCAAATATGCCGACGCCTTGGCTGATTTTGGCAAAGCTGTACAAATAAATCCTGATTATGCTGTTGCCTATAACAATCAGGCCAGTGTGTACATCCGCATGGAAAAATGGGAAGAAGCGGTGAAAGCCTGTGATAAAGCCATTGAACTAAATCCTGAGTATACCGAAGCCTATTTCAACCGAGGAATAGCTAAAGAAATGCTCAAAGATTTATCAGGTGCATGTGCTGACTGGCAAGATGCATTTATTTTGGGAAGTGAGAATGCAGAACAATATTTGAACAGCCCTACTTGCGCCGGTAATAACTAGCTATTAGAAAAAGGAAAACTAAAAAAGAATCTGAAAAAAATGATATCATGAAAAAGTTTTTACTCACACTACTCACACTGATTTCAGTTGTCATGTATGCTCAAGATGTTCCGTTTGAAAAAGATCGTTTTAAAGAACGCAAAGAGGAATTCAAGGCAGCCATGGATGAATTAGAAACTGGTGATGCCCTTTATTATCAATATCCGGCCGACTATGAAGCAGCAGTAGTTCATTACCTTAAAGCTAATGCGTTTAATCCAAGTAGTGGTGATTTGAATTATAAGATTGGTATTTGTTATCGTCACTTTGACAAATATCAGATGAAACCTTATTTTGAGAAAGCATACAATTTAAAACCAACCGTGAGTCAGGATATTCTTTATTATCTGGGTTGGTGTTATCACCTTGAAGGCAACTGGACTAAGGCCATTGAGTACTACAATAATTTTGTCGGAAAGGCAACGGATCCAAATGTGGCAGAATTAAAAACAGATGCTTTCAAAAAAATTCAAGAATGTAAAAACGGTCAACAATTAGAGAGTAAAAGAGCACGTGTATGGATTGACAATATTGGTCCTGAAATTAATACGCAGTATCCTGAATACGCTCCTGTAATTTCAACTGACGAGGCCTTGATGATTTTTACAACACGCAGACCAGATAATGAGGAGATGACTTACGGTGGCTATTTTGAAGACTTATATGTCAGCGAACGAGTGGATGGAGTTTGGGGCAAATCATACCCTATTGGCAAGCCTGTTAACGTAAAAGGACAGCATGATGCAACCATTGGATTATCACCTGACGGACATACGCTGTATGTGTACAATGATGACCGTGGAAATGGTGACATCTACGAATCAACCGACGAAGAAGGAACTTGGTCACAACCGAAACTCATGGAGAAAACTATCAATACTGATGCTCATGAACCTGATGCGTCCTTGACATTTGATGGAAAACGTCTTTATTTTACCAGTGATAAGCCAGGCGGACAAGGCGGGCATGACATTTACTATTCTGATTGGGATGAAGAAAAACAACGCTGGGGTGAAGCAGTAAATTTGGGTACCGTATTAAATACACCCTATGATGAACGCAGTGTATTCATTCACCCTGATGGTGAAACCATGTATTTTGCATCCAAAGGACACAATACCATGGGAGGATATGATTTATTCTATACCAAATTAGTAAATGGCGTATGGACAACACCTGTAAATTTGGGGCCGCCGTTAAATACACCAGATGACGATGTACAATTAGTGGTTGCAGGTAATGGTCGTTTTGGTTATTGTTCTTCATATCGTTCAGGTGGATACGGAGAAAAAGACATTTATCTCATTACATTTTTAGGACCGGAAAAAATGCCTGTCTTATCAAATGAAGACAATCTAATTGCATCAATAACTAAACCTATCAAAGAAAAAACTGAAGAGCCACAATTGGTGAGTGAAGGAAGTAATATGGCTATTCTTACCGGTATTATTCGCGATGAAAAAACAAAGCAACCATTAAAAGCAGAAGTTGTTTTGATTGACAACGAGGCCAACAAAGTAATTGCTGAGTTCACATCAGACGGTGAGACCGGAAAATATTTGGTGTCATTACCCGGTGGAAAAAATTATGGAATTGCCGTGAGAAAAGACGGATATCTTTTCCACTCTGAAAACTTTGTTATTCCTGATGAAAGCGGATTCAGACAATACAATAAAGATGTTGATCTGAAAAAAGTAGAAGTAGGACAAACCATTGTATTGAGAAATATCTTTTTTGATCTTGATAAATATACCTTGCGCCCTGAATCAGTCAATGAATTGGAACGATTGTTAAAACTGCTGCAAGATAATCCAACCATGAAAATTGAAATTTCAGGACATACCGATACCCGAGGAAGTGCAGAACATAACCAAGAACTATCATACAACCGGGCAAAGGCGGTTGTTGATTACTTAGTTGCTCATGGAATTGATGCCGGCAGATTAACGTATGCAGGGTATGGTGAAACACGCACTATTATTTCAGATGCAGAAATTACGGCAATGAAATCTCAAAATGAGCGTGAAGAGGCTCACCAGCAGAACAGACGGACTGAATTCAAAATCATCAGTATGTAAGCGTGACGCGGTTTTTAACAATTAATTTTCAATAAATTCTCACCTCTTTGGCTGAACTGTTGTAAAACAAACAGATAATTGATTAATTTCGCACAAACTTACTCGATGAAATTAACAGTTTTACTGATCAGTTTATTGCCTCTCCTAAGCATTGCCCAGTCACGCAGAAGTATGGCTGCGCGCAGAGCATTTGATCAGGGTATTGAGCAATACCAAGCAGGTAATCTGGACGCTTCATTGTCTTCATTCAATACGGCTATTACTGAAGATTCTACTTTTACTGAAGCTTATTTGAACAGATCATACATTCAGCTTGAACAAAAAAAATATTCAGATGCAATGACAAGTGTTTTGAAAGCACTTGACTACAATAAATTTCAGGCAGCAATCTTTGTTCAAGCCGGCGTTTGCTCATTCTATCTTGAAGATTATAAGGCCTGTATTGATTACTTTAAGCAGGGAATTTCATACGGTGCAAAGGCAGAGTCTGATTATCTTTTTATGGCACGCAGTTTTATGAAAATCGGTGAATTCAGAGAAGCAATTGTTTATTTCACCAAAGCAATAGAACTTAATTCAAGCAGTGAGTCAAACTATCTTGAGCGTGGTGCTGCATACTTTGAAGTAGGTGATTATGAATTGGCCAAAACAGATTTTGAAAAAGCATTAAGCATTAATCCACAATCAGAATTGGGGTTAACAAATATGGCAAATGTTCTGCTTGCGCTTGGAGATAATGAAACCGCAATCACCTATATTGATAAAGCAATTTTAGATTCAGACGGAGATCAAAAAGTGCAGCTTCTGATCATGAAAGGAAATTATTATAAAAACATTGGTGATTTTGAAAATGCATCACTTGCTTACAATGAAGCGTATGCCTTAGACCAGCAAAACGCTATTATTCTCAATAATCAAGCTGCATTATTAATTAAGATGAATGACTTTGAGGGGGCTTTTGAAAAATGTAATCAAGCCATTGAATTGCAACCTGAAATGATGGAAGCTTATTTTAATCGTGGTATTGCCAATGAGATGCTTAGAAATGTTGAGGCAGCCTGTTTAGACTGGGAACAAGCCTTCATTTTGGGTTCATCCATTGCAGAAGAATATCTTAACAGCCCCGTTTGTACTGAATAACCATGAAAAAACTGCTATATACCTTCATGTTATTGATTCTTGCTGTTCAAACCCAAGGACAGGATAAGGATGTGCCTTTTGACAAACGTCTTTTTGAAGATAGAAAAGCTGAGTTTGACGCAGCGATAAAAGAAATTGAAGAAGGAGATTTTTATTTCTATGACGGTGCAGCAAGTGATCTCACTATCTCATTAGAACATTATTTGAAAGCGCAAGCCTTCAATCCATACTCATCCATGCTCAACTATAAAATTGGAGTATGTTATTTATACAGCAACCAAAAATTCAGAAGCCTGTCTTATCTTGAATTCGCGTATAAAGTAAACCCAGAAGTTGATCCTAATATTCGCTTTTATTTAGCACAAGCTCATCAGCTTGCCGGAAATTTTGAAGAAGCCATAGCCTTGTATCGTGAACACAAAGATTTATTGCGTGAAGGAGATGAACCTCAGAGAAATTATATCAATAAAAAAATATCTGAGTGCAGAACAGGACAAGAGCTTAAAGCTAATCCCGTGAGAGTTTGGATTGACAACTTGGGAGACAGCATCAATACAGAATATCCTGAGTTTTCTCCTGTAATTTCTGCTGATAACCGTGTCTTATTTTACACCGGTCGTCGCCCTGATTCGTATGGCGGTGCAAAAGATGAAACCGGAACTTTTTATGAAGACATCTACGCATCATCCAGAAATTATGGTGAAGAGTGGAACGGGTCAGAAAATCTTGGACAACCCATTAATTCCATTTCGCATGATGCTACAGTTGGTTTAGCACCTGATGGTAAATCATTGTTAATTTACAAGGGCATCAACAGTAAAAACGGAGACATTTACATTACCCGTGAAAATCCGGATGGAACTTGGCAAGAACCTGTATCTATCGGATCAAACATCAATACAAAATATCATGAATCAAGTGCCTCCTTATCCTTTGATGAGAAAACTTTGTTCTTTGAATCTGATCAACCGGGAGGATATGGTCAACATGATATTTACGTTTCATACTGGGATGAAGAAAAACAAGAATGGGGACCGCCCCAAAATTTAGGCCCGGTTATCAATACTGAATTTGAAGAGAAAGGTGTTTTCTTTCACCCAGACAACAGAACCTTATATTTTTCATCTAACGGTCACAACAATATTGGCGGATTAGACATTTTCAAAACGGTATATGATCCGGAAACAGGGCAATGGTCAAAACCTGAAAACATTGGATATCCAATCAATACCCCGGATGATGATATTTATTTTGTTGTGACAGGTGATACACGTTACGCTTACTATTCATCTTACCGTGAAGGTGGATTTGGTGAAAAAGATATTTATAAAATTACTTTCCTTGGTGAAGAAAAAGAACCATTGATTGCAGAGGCTGAAGTAGTGAGCAATAGTGATCAAACAAATTATAAACCGAGTCTTATCAAACAATTTGAAGATACCAAACTTTTTATTTTGAAGGGAACTGTTTTTGACGGTAAAACAAAAGTTGGAATATCTGCCAATCTATCTATTACCAATTCAAAAACAAATCAAAAGGTAACTGACATTATCACAAATCCTGACGGAACATACAGCGTTACCTTGGTGCCCGGTGAAACGTATGCGATAACAGTTTCCGGCTCATCGTATACCATCGCTTCAAAAACATTACCATCAACTAAAGATGATAACAATAAAGAAATTGAAATGAATTTTGAATTGTATCCGCCATCAGCAGGTACTAGTTTCACATTACACAATATTTATTTTGATTTTGATAAATCTGAGTTGAGACATGAATCAGTAGACGAATTGGATAAGCTGGCAAAAATCATGAAAGAAAATCCAACCCTGGTAATTGAATTGGCAGGGCATACTGACCGCCGTGGTTCTGCAGAATACAACATGGAACTTTCTAAACAAAGAGCTGAAGTAGCTAAAGCATATCTTGTTGCAAAAGGCATTGATCCGTCACGCATCAAAACAACAGGATACGGAGAATCAAAACCAGAAGTATCAGGCAGTGAAATTGATGCCATGGAAAACAACAAAGACAAAGAAGCGGCACACCAACGAAACAGACGAACTGTGGTGAGCATCATCAGTAAGTAATTTCACGTTGAACTTTCTTGTTTTTTATCTGGCAGAATTTCAATTTTATCAAATCTCCTTTTGTCTTTTGAAATATCTTGTTTTATGAAAAAAGCACTACTCCTTATTTTTATTTGCAGTTCAAGTATCATGGTCAACGCGCAACGGTTTTCATTAGAAGATTTTTTTGTGTATGATGCCACCTTAGAGCAAATAACTGATAGCATTTTTGATCAGTTGTCTGATACAGCACGAGTGGGTCAAATGATCATACCGGCTGCAGGTGGACATGGAAAACCAACAGAACACATTCATTATTTATTGGAACACAATTATGCCGGTGGAGTGCTTTTGTTAAACGGAACCAAAGAAGGATTTACTGAAATGGTAAAACAATTCAACCAAATTAACGGACAAAACAACGGCTTGCCTCTCCTCTATTCTGCCGATGCTGAACCAAGTTTGATAGGTTATAAAATTAAAGGATGTGCCCCGGTAAAAAAAGCCAACCTGATGGTGAGCAGAGAAGAAGTGAGAATGTATGCGCAATCTATATGCAATGATTTGAAAGATATTGGAATCAATTACAACTATGCACCGGTTGTAGATATGTCACCAAATGAAGCCATCACGTACAGAAGTTTTGGAGACAATTCAGACACTGCTCAAATTTGGTCTAAAATTTTTATTGAAGAGACACAAAGACACGGCATTGTTGCAACCGCAAAACATTTTCCCGGGCATGGCTATGTTGTTGGAGACACCCATAAACAATTGGTTTATATTGATGGTGAAATGAAAGAAGTGGGTAATTACATTCCGCTTATTGATGCCGGAGTTTTATCTATCATGGTTGCGCACATTGCTATAAAAAACAATGACAAATACAACACAAACGACTTGCCATCTACCGTATCAAAAAACATTGTAACAGACCTGCTCAAAGGTGAAATGAATTTTAAAGGTTTGGTTGTGACAGATGCTTTGAACATGGGCGGTGTCGCATCCATCCCGAACTGTGAATTGAAGGCTGCACAAGCCGGTTGTGATTTACTGCTCATGCCTGTGAATGAAGAAAAGGCTGTCCTTGATATTTTGGGTGAAATGCAAAAAGACTCCGCGTTCAAATCTCAGATTTACGCATCAGTTAGAAAAATTATCCGTTTGAAAATTTGTTTGGGGATTGTTTCTTGATTCTATTAACCCAGATTACGAAATAGAACAGTACACCCATTGGGGTTGCAAAATAAAAAACATTCTGTAGGCACAGGTCGCGACCTGTGCCTACGTGGAGAATCTGATTTTGCAACCCGAAGATACATCTTTCCAATTCTATTCCTTAATCCGAGATTAATACTCCAAACTCTCCTTACTTTTTAATTCCGAGGCTTACCTTATTGTTAGTTTATAGTCGCGATGGATATGAGGTATGCGTAGCGCGGACCAAAAATTGGTTGTACATCATTCACCTTGATTCTTTGATTAAGATATTAATCTACAAAAAACGCTTTCAACTGATTTACTTTTTTCACTAATAATTCTGATTCAAAAAAATTCAACGTTTGTTGTGCGTCTGAAAGTGCTTCTTCTGGTTTTTCATGTACTTCAAAAATGATTCCGTCGGCGCCGCTCACTAGTGACGACAGGGCTAATTTGGTTACATAATCGCGCAGCCCAACACCATGTGAGGGATCAGCAATGACAGGCAAATGTGATTTATCTTTTAAAACCTGAATTGCATTAATATCAAACGTATTGCGGTAAGCATTTTCAAAAGTTCTAATGCCACGTTCACATAAAATTAGTTTTTCATTTCCTTTGCTGAAAACGTATTCTGCTGAGTGCAATAATTCTTCAATGGTTCCGCTGATGCCTCTTTTGATCAGAACAGGTTTATCTATTTCACCTAGTGCATCCAGCAAATTAAAATTTTGTGAATTGCGCGCACCTACTTGAAAAATATCTACGTAAGGTTCCATTTCTTTTAGTTGTGATTCCTGCATTACTTCAGAAATGATTTTAATATTTCTCGGTTTGCACACGGCGTGCATAATTTTTAATCCTTCAATTCCCAATCCTCTAAAAGCGTAAGGCGAACTACGTGGTTTAAATACTCCACCGCGCATGATGCGAATATTATTTTTAAAGAGATGATCAGCAATTTTTTCCATTTGATCTTCACTTTCTACTGAGCAAGGACCGGCCATGATGACCGGATTTTCACCACCAATGACAAGGTCATCTTGCAATGCGATACTTGAATAGGATGTTTTCCATTTTTTGCTGACAAGTTGATAGCTGTCTGATACCACGTGAATATCTTTTACACCTGACATATTACCAATGGCACGTATATCAAAAATTATTTTTCCAATGCATACCAGATAATGACCCAATTGTGTACGCACTTCTTTTACAAGATAATTTTTGTTGGTGAGATACGTTTCAATTTCTACCTGCTGTATGGCAGATATATTTTCTCTAAGTTGAATGATCATGATAGATTTTTTATTTCGTTTATAAATTGTAATGTTGTTTGTTCAATCTTATCAGATGAAGAAATTCTGCGGATATATTCAGATCCTATGATTGCTCCCTGCGATATGGAACAAACCCTTTTGAAAGCCTCGTGATTGTTGATGCCAAAACCAATTAAAACAGGAATGGTAAACCCAATTTTTGGCATAATCTCTTTTACTCTATCTATATTTTCGGATGCATTACCTGTTGTCGCATTCGCTGATACTAAGTAGATAAATCCACCTGACACGCGTTTCACTTCATCAATCCGATTTTGTAATGACAAGGGGGATAATAAAAACACGTGATGAATCGCATATTTCTCTGCAAATAATTTATGTTCTTTTTCAAATTCTTCAATCGGTAAATCAGGCAGAATCACACCATCAACTCCACAAGCATGACAAGATTGATAAAATTTCTCAACACCGAATTGCAAAACAGCATTCAGGTATCCCATCAGTAATACCGGTTTATCTGTATGATTCCGCAAGTTTTCAAGTTGACTGAATAAAAGAGATAAGCTCATTCCGTTTGCAAGAGCTTGCGAACTACTTTGTTGAATCACCTTTCCATCAGCCAGCGGATCAGAAAATGGAATACCAATTTCAATCATATCAACACCGGCTTTGTCTAGTGATTCTACAATTTTCAATGTATCACGGAGCTGCGGAAAACCGGCTGTAAAAAATACGGAAAGAATATTTTCCTTTTTATTTTGAAAGAGAGAATCAATTCTGTTTTTCATGTTGATTTAATTTAAATGCGTTGATGTAGGTATCCAAATCTTTATCTCCTCTGCCTGATAAATTCATGACAACACAGTCGTCTCGTTTAAATTTTATTTTTTTTAAGACGGCTAATGCATGAGCACTTTCCAACGCAGGAATGATGCCTTCTGCCTGAGTCAATTCCAATGCAGCATGCAAGGCTTCTTCATCTGTGGCATTCATAAATTGTGCGCAGCCCGAATCAAACAAATGCGCATGCAAGGGTCCAACTCCTGGATAATCAAGCCCTGCAGAAATACTATGTGCCTCCATAATTTGACCATCTTGGTTTTGAATTAGTTTTGTTTTAAATCCGTGAATGATTCCTGTTTTTCCAATACTCATGGTAGCCGCAGTAAAGCCTGAATGCACACCTTTTCCGGCAGCCTCTACGCCAATCAATTTTACTTTTTCATTTTCAATAAAGTGATAAAATGCGCCGGCAGCATTACTTCCTCCACCTATGCATGCAATGATATAATCGGGTTCTGATCGGTTATACTCTGCTTTCAATTGAAGTTTAATTTCATGACTGATCACAGATTGTAATCTTGCCACCAAATCAGGATACGGATGCGGACCAACAACCGAACCAATCAAATAGTACGAGTCTTCAGTGTGATTCATCCAATCGCGAATAGCTTCATTGGTAGCATCTTTTAATGATTTACTCCCTGAAAAAACAGGAACTATTTTTGCTCCTAACATTTTCATCCGACTCACGTTTGCAGATTGCCTCTCTATATCCGTCTGTCCCATATAAACCACGCAGGCTAAGTTCATGAGCGCACAAACAGTTGCTGTAGCCACGCCATGCTGACCGGCACCGGTTTCTGCAATTATTCTTTTTTTACCCATGCGTTTTGCCAACAATACTTGTCCAATAGCATTATTTATTTTGTGTGCTCCGGTGTGATTTAAATCTTCACGCTTGAGCAGAATATTTGTCTCATATTTCTCTGATAATTTTTTTGCACGATATAACGGAGTTGGCCGTCCAACATAGTTTTTCAATAATTCATCAAACTCTTTTTGAAACTCTTCACTTGAAATAATTTGAAGATAATTTTGCTCAAGCTCATGTACGTTATTGTATAATATTTCTGGAATGTATGCTCCACCATATTCTCCATAATATCCTTTAATCGGTTGATTCATTTTTCTATTTTTTTAATTGATTAATTATTTTTTTCAGCTTTGTTGTATCCTTGATTCCTGGTTTGATTTCAAATAGTGAATTGAGATCAATACCAAAAAGCATAGGATGCGCAAGAGAATTAATGGCCTCTGCATCATCAGGGTTTATGCCACCACTGAGAAAGAACGGTATGTTTTCATGATATGATGCTAAAATATTCCAATTGAATTTTTTTCCTGATCCTCCATGCAATGGAGTTTTTGTATCAAACAGAAAATAGTCACAGGCATTCTGATATTCTTTCATTTTGGCTATATCCAATTTGTCATGGACTGAAATTGCTTTGATAACCGTATATTTTTCAGATAACTTTTTGCACAGTTCAGGAGATTCATTCCCGTGCAACTGAATGCTATTTGCCTTACAATTCATGGCTATCTCATTCATCTTTGCCTCATTTTCATTAACAAAAACAGCTACCTTATTATTCAATGCTATCATTTTTTGAAAATCAGCAGAACATAAATTATGATAAGCAAATCTTGCTGAAGGCGAATAAAAAATAAAGCCAAAATAATCAACCCCAAGATCAGCGATATCTTGTATGTTATTTAGATCTGTCAATCCGCATACTTTAATTTTTATCATGACTGTAAGAGTTGATTATACGTATGAATAAAATCACGGCAAGCCTCGTGCGGACGAGCGTGCATCATAAATTCAGTGCCAATTAAAAATCCATGAAAGCCTGCTTCTCTCAATTTCAAGGCATCCTCAGGTCGTGCAATTCCACTCTCAGAAATAATCACAAATTCATCCGGAATTTTTTTAATCAACGAGATGGAATGTTGAATATCCGTTGTCATGTTTTTCAAATTCCGATTATTAATTCCAATCACATCAGCGTTATGATGAATCTTTTCAATTTCAGCCTCATCATGAATTTCAAGCAAAACTTCTAACTTTAGTTCGTGTGCAAATTGAATAAGTTTCTCAATTTCATCATGTGAAAGCACAGACGCGATCAACAATACCGCATCAGCCCCTATTGATTTGGCTTCAAGAATCTGGTACTTATCAATCACAAAATCTTTTCTGAGAATTGGGCAATAATTAAATTTGCGTGCCTGCGTTAAATCTTCGTTTGAACCTCCAAAATATTTTTTATCAGTTAATACAGATAAAGCACAAGCACCAGCCTGCATGTATCCAATAGAAATTTTTTCAATATCTGCATACTGATTGATTACTCCGGCTGAAGGTGATTGCTTTTTATACTCTGCAATAATTCCTGATTTATCAGAACGCAGCAAGTACTTTTTCAGTGAAACAGCATCCGTATTGAAATAAACTGATGTTTCAAGTAATTTCACCGGATACAAGGTTTTTTTCAAATCCACCTCTTGTTTTTTATGCGCGATAATATGTTCAAGTGTTGTCATGTTGATATGATTTTTTTAAAAATTTCTAATGCGCGACCTGAGTCAATTGCTTCAGTGCAAACCGCTAATGCCTCAGGCAATGACGTGCTGGGATGATAGCAACAATAAGCCGTTGCCGCATTCATCAGCACTACCATTTTTTTAGCCTTTGAGGTTTTGTTGCTGAGTACGTCAAGAAATATTTTTGCAGATTCAGCAATAGTTTGCCCGCTTGCTAATTCGGTATTATTTACAAATTCTAAATTCAAATCTGCAGGAGAAATTAATTTCTCAACATGGTTAGAATACATTTTAAATTTGTCAGTCAAACTGATTTCATCATACCCATCTTGCGTTGTAACCACCGTATAATTCAGATTCTGACTTTGCAAATGATAATGATAAAGCCTTGCGGTATGAAGGTTGTAAACACCCACATATTTTGCGGCGATATTAACCGGGTTAGTGAGCGGACCAACGAGATTGAACAAAGTTCTGAACCCGATTTCTTTTCTGATGCCTCCCAATTTTTTCAGCGCCGGATGAAACAAAGGAGCATGTAAGAAACATAGATTATGTTCATCCAATTGTTTTAATAAATCATCTCCATTAGCGGTGAACCCGTATCCAAAATAATTCAAAATATCAGAAGAACCACTTACTGATGTTGAGCCAAAATTTCCGTACTTAGCCACCGGAACTCCAGTTGCGGCAAGCACAAATGCACTGAGCGTAGAAATATTGAATGTGTTTTTACCATCACCACCCGTGCCACAGACATCTAAAGTTGGCGTATCAAAAATCAATTTAATTCCGCGCTCATTCACCGCATCTATCATGCCTTCTAATTCATCTTGCATGATATTTCTTGATTGAAAAAAAGCAAGAACAGAAGCTACCTGAACTTCATTGAGTTCATTATCTAACATGGCGTGAATAAGTTGTCCGGTTTCATGCCGGTTTAACAAATTGCCTAGCGACAATTTTTCAAAATTTTGTTTGGTTATACTATTCATATAGATACAAGAATTGTGATTTCACATTCAAAAAGAATCTGGTTAAAAAATTGGGATATGTTTATCAGATCAGGCGTTAAGCCAGTTGTACATCATGGTTTGTCCATGCTCAGACAAAATAGATTCAGGGTGAAACTGTACCCCTTTCACATCATAGTGTTTATGCCTCACTGCCATAATTTCATTAGATGAATCAACAGCCGTAACAAGCAATTGATCAGAGAGTGAGGCACTATCAATCACCCACGAATGATATCTGCCCACCTGAAATTCTTCAGGACATTCAGCAAACAAGGTATCTTGTTCTCTTAGATAAATAGCCGTGGAAACTCCGTGATGCACGGTTTCCAGATTTTTTAATTTAGCACCAAATGCTTCTCCAATAGCCTGTAAACCTAAACATACGCCGAGAATAGATTTTGAAGATGCAAACCGCGCAATTAATTCAGGCATGATACCCGCATCAACCGGTAAACCCGGACCCGGAGACAGAATAATTTTATCATATTTTTCAACATCATTCAATGTGATTTTATCATTCCGTTTCACATCAAAATCAATATCACCAACCTGTTCAACCAAGTGCACCAGATTGTACGTGAAGCTGTCGTAGTTATCAAGCACCAACAATTTCATATTCTTTGCTTTTTTGTATTTGATTAAATGTTGCGGCTTGCTGAATGGCAGCTTTCAATGCACCACATTTATTTTCTGCCTCAGCATTTTCATGCTCAGGTATTGAATGTATAACTACTCCTGCACCTGCCTGAAATGTCAGCGTAAAATCTTTACTTAAGAAAGATCTGATGAGTATTGCATGATTAGTATAACCCTGATGCGTGATAAAACCAATGCAACCTCCATAAAATTGCCGCGATGATTTTTCAATCTTATCAATCAACTGCATTGCCCGGTACTTAGGCGCACCTGATAGCGTGCCCGCCGGAAAAGTTCCGGTTAATATTTCAACTATTTCAGTAGCATCTTTCAATTTACCCTGCACCATACTCACCAGGTGAATGACATGAGAATAAAATTGAATCTCAGCCAATTTTTTTACGTGGACTTCACGACAATACTTACTCAAATCATTTCTTGCAAGATCAACCAGCATCATATGTTCAGATTTTTCTTTAGGATCATGAAAAAGTTTATTTGCCTGTATGAGGTCATCTGTATCACTGCCGGTGCGCTTGTAGGTTCCGGCTATCGGATGAATTTCAGCCGTACCGGCACTCACTTTAATCTGCGCCTCAGGTGATGAACCGAATAATTTAAAATTGCCCATATCAAAATAAAACATGTAGGGTGATGGATTCAAATTGCGCAGCGCACGGTAAACATTAAATTCATCTCCTGAAAATTTCTGAGCATATCGTTTTGATAAAACCAATTGAAAAACATCCCCCGCTTTACAATGTTGCTTTGCTTTTTCAACGGCTTCACAGAATTCATCGTCCGTGCAATTCACTTGCATATTACCAACCGTAGCAAAGGTGAAATTGGTGATTTTCATGGTTTGAATATTTTTTTCTAACCGCTTGATTTGATCTATGCCATCTTGCTGATTGAATGCGTGACTGATCAAATAAGTTGCATCATGTTGATGATCAAAAACCAGCATGAGTGAATAAAAACCATAATAAATATCAGGTAAATCAAATTCTGATTGGGTGTGAAATTCAATATCTTCAAAATATGGGATAGCACTGTATCCGGTATAGCCAAACAAGCCCGCATAACAAAAATCATAGGCTTGATCATCAAAATGAAAAAGCTTGGAAAACGCAGATATTTCTTTCAGACATGCTTGCCTTTCACCCAATAAAATTGTCTCAACCTGCCTACCTATTACTTTAGACATGACACCTTGTTGCACCACAATCTCAGCAAACGGATTAAAACAGATATACGAATAGTGCCCTTGTCTTGAATTATAATCAGCACTCTCTAACAAGAGCGGTTTCTCATAATGATCACGCAAGCTCAGGTAAACAGAAACCGGCGAAAGCGTGTCCGAAAGAATTTTTTTAATGTGCGTGTATATTTTCATGATTACAAATATTTTTTACTGGTTTTTATCTTGAATGAAATTCGGTTGCCTCTCATTTTTGTTTCCAATTTTATTTTCGGTTTCTCTAATCATTTTAATTACTTCAAGTTATTTTTTAATAAATTTTTTGGACAAAAAAAAAGCCCGCTGCGTAAGAACAGCGGGCTTTCTAATGCCTGTATAGATATGTAAATAACCTAGCCGTTCACAACATTTGTCGCGAACCACCACCATGAATTATTTACAAATTGTTTTCTCATTGACGGGACAAAGATATTAAAAAAATGATCTGGTGAAAAAAAAAATTATTCTGCATTTAAAAAAAAAAGACAACCAATATCATCAGTTGTCCTTTTCAAAAAAATAAAAAATATCTATTTATTTCCTTTGGCGTAGTCAGCTAAAAATTTCTCTAGGCCGATATCTGTTAGTGGATGATTTAATAATCCTTTTATTGAACTCAGTGGTCCGGTCATTACATCTGCACCAACCTCAGCGCATTGAATGATATGCATGGTGTGACGCACTGACGCGGCCAGAATTTGGGTATCAAACATGTAGTTATCATAAATCAATCTGATTTGTGCAATCAAATCAATTCCGTTAGTTGATACGTCATCCAAACGTCCAACAAAAGGAGAAAGATAAGTTGCACCGGCTTTAGCGGCAAGAATTGCTTGTCCGGCAGAAAAAACCAAGGTGCAATTTGTTTTAATTCCTTTGTCTGAGAAATAGCGAATAGCTTTAATTCCATCTTTAATCATTGGAATTTTCACCACGATATTCTGATGTAATGATGCCAAATTTTCACCTTCTTTAATCATGCCGGCATAATCTGTAGCAATTACTTCAGCACTTACATCACCATCAACAATATTGCATATATCAACATAATGTTTGAGAATTTTGTCAGCACCGGTGATGCCTTCTTTTGCCATTAACGATGGATTGGTAGTAACTCCGTCCAGAATTCCCATATCATTTGCTTCTCGGATTTCATCCAGATTAGCGGTATCAATAAAAAATTTCATGTGTAAATAATTTGTTTTATAAAATCTGCAGAGAGAAAGAGAAAAAAAAGTGGGTAAGCGATCTGTATCGCACCGCTACAACCATCTACCCTTGCTGTGTTCCCACCCTGGGGGATTTGACAGGAGCTGGTCGTACAGGACTTACCCGGCACAAATTTAGAAAAACATTATGGATATCCTGCAAAAGAAATACGAATATGCAATTCACTCAATAAAAAAAGCCCCTCTATCTAATGACAGAGGGGCTTTTGTAAATTTCAATTTAACGTTTACATGCGTACAATTTTACGTGTAACGGTACCTGAAGTAGTTTTCACAGTTACAAAATAGATACCTGCAGTTTCATTTGACAAATCAAACACTACGTTTCCATTGATAGTTTGAGTAGATGCAATGATACGACCGGTTACATCACGTAACTCAACAGATTGCACATCAGCCTGAACATTAGTCAGATTGATTGTTAACATTCCGTTAGTTGGATTTGGATAAACAGAAATTGCATTAAGTGAACTTTCAGAAATTTCAGATGAAGAGGATGCCTGAATGTTTACCGTGTAATCTTCAGTTTCTCCCCAGGTAGTTGAAGTACATGGATCAATATCACCATCATCAGGGTTGTATGAAATTTTCACACGCATGGTCACCGAACCGGTAACAGCACCTGTTGGTACATTTACAGTAAACGTATTACTCCAACCTGCTGCTACAAGCACGTAGGCTACGTCTTCATTAGCATCATTAAAATCATCATCTCCGTTCCAGTCAATCCATGCAGCAATTTCATCATCTGTGTAGGCAGTATTATCTGTTGTTCCTACCGCAGGCGTGATAGTTAATGTATATGATTGTCCTTTGGTAACATTAGTTGATGTTCCGGTATAATCTGAATAGTTACCACAACCGGTATTGTTGTTAATGGTATTGAATTCAACTATAGAAATAAATTCATCACTTGCTGTGCATGATTGAGTTGAAGTAGAAGTACATGGTCCGGTTGTAGCTGCAACCACAATGTAATTTGATTTAACTTCTGAATCACTTCCCTGTGTGTTGGTAGCTGTGAGGGTGATTGTGTAACTACCAATAGTATTGAAAGTGATTTGAGGATTTTGAGAAGTGGAGTTAGTTCCACCCGCATAAGCCCAACCTGAAGCAGGAGAGACAACCCATGCCCATGAAGTAGGAGAACCGGTAGACTGATCAGTAAATGTCACTGTAGTTCCCGGCGAAACATTGGTTGCGCTTGCAGTAAATTGTGCTGTTGGAGCAACCGGAGCACAAGGTGCCCAGGTTCCGTCTAAGGTCATTACCCCTGAACCTGACGGGTCTAACCAAGGTTCAAGTTGTGATGCGTTGGTTGTACCATCTGTGTCCCAAGCTTTGTTGAATTTTCCATACAAGTCTGGTGAAGTTGGGGTAGAACAATACGATGAACCACCTGAAAGATGACCAACAATGCGGTTGTTTTGATCATAGATTGGTGAACCGGATGAACCGCCTTCAGTAACTCCATGTCCATTTGTTGTTGCCGCCCAAGTTACTTGCCAATGCGCATTAGCCCAGCCTCCGTTATAAGTTGATGATGACAATGAAGAGGTATAGGTAGAAATCTTTTTCTCATCTCCTGCAGGGTGGTGATAACAAATACCTGATGTTGCGCCTGTTGTTGAACGGCTCCAACCTGAAAAATAGGCATCATATCCACTAGGAATAGATGAGTTCAATTCAATCAGTGCAAAGTCAGCACCATCAACCTGACTTCCGGTTGAAGCAGGATGAGTTCCTAATGAAGATGATGCTCTGAAAGTACCACCAGACATAGTTTCTGATAATGCGCCTGAATAGGATGATGTATTGCCGGGTGTACATGTTGGTCGTTGATAATTAAAATACCATACGTGTCCCACGATATCAGCATTTGCATCAGGCTCACCGCAATGGTTAGCAGTGAGAATATATGGTGTGCAATCCTGATCAGTATTATTGACAACCGCAGCTGAACAAACATAAGTTGAAGCGCCAACTTCAAATGAATAATGTACCGCAGATGAACGCTGATCAACGTGTCCTGTAGATTCAGAACATACCGCATCTACCTCACATGAACCGTGTGTACGATCTTCCATGATTTCATCCCCTGTTTCAAAAACAGCCAGACGCGCTTCAAAACCTCTGTAGTAATATGCCACTTTGCTGATTTCAATCACCGGCAATTCAGTGCTGCCTGCAGGCATATAATATTCAAGGGTTAAAAATTCACCCTGAATAATTTCCATGGATTGAAAAACCGGAGTATTTGATGTGTAGGCACCAACATATTGGGAATGTTTTTCATTGTACGCGTGGAGTTTTCCTCCAACCGGAATTTCTACCGGAGAAGAGAAATATAAACTAAGCCCCGTTGCGCCAGGAATTCTAATACCCATTCTCCACACTTTATCTCCGTTAGAGAGATGTGTCCATGTTCCACTATTGCTCATGGAATATGAAACGGGAATATTCACGGCAACGCGGTATGGTTTACCCTTGCTATCGTTTTCTGCATCTTCCTGATTAATTGCATTCATGTCAGGCGCCAACAGTGAGTGCACCTGGTATGATGCATCATAAGGATTGGTTTCATTCACCAATGTTTTTCCAAAGGATGCCGGAATTCCGCCTTCACTGATTTGAGCTTGCAGCGAAAGTATCAGTCCTGCTCCTAAAAAGGTGAGTAAAGATTTTTTCATGGTTTTAAATTTTTTGTGAACTATAGTTTGGGTAAAGATAAGAATTTCATGTGCAGAAAAAACACTGTTTATCCACGATACTGCTGAGCCATGTTGAAAACCATCTGTTGAATTTCGGTTCTTAACGTTTTAGGTTTTACCACCTCCAGTTGATCTCCGAAAGAAAGTAGGGTTCTTTTCAGCTCTTCAGATAAGATAACACGAAGTTCGTAGGTATTTCTGTTGGCGCCTTCTTTCACCAGTTTCTGGCTATTATGCAAAGGCTGAGATTCAAGATATTTTGCGCCAATTTTATCTACTTTAAAATGAATTTCTTCAGGTTCATTTTCATTGGAAGTAATACCCATTGCATGTTTGAAGTAATTGTCAGGGTCAAAATCAACAGGTTTATAATGATGCTCTTTGGATAATTTGAGATCATGCATACGATCAAGGCCAAACGTGATGATTTTATTTTTGTCAGGCGCAAATGAAATGAGGTACCAACGATTTCGGTACTCCTTCAGTAAAAGAGGTAAAACTTTTCTGGGTTTAGGTTTTTCACTTGAATAAGATCCGTAGCTAAACGCAGTCATTCGTTTTTCTTTAATGGCTTTCAATAAATCAGGTAACATAAAGGAGCCTACAGGTTCAGCGGATGTTTCAAACTGAACAAATTTGTCAACGGCAGAATCAAGCGGATTATTTGAAATGTGAACGCGGTCAAATATTTTATTGATGGCAAATCCAAAATTTTTAAATAATGCCATGTCTTTGAATTGCATCAGCGTTTTTGCCGCAAACCGTATTGCGTCTATATCATCTTCATTCAAAGGAATTTTATCAACACTGTAATCAGAATCTTCATAATAGTATCCTTTTTCCAATTTACTGTACTTGATTGGTGCATCAAACTCTTCACGCATCGCAAACATATCCTTCTCAATGGTTGAATCACAAATATCAGAGCCACCTGTTGAACCATACAAAGCTTCTTCACAAGCTTTTCTCAATTGTTCTTTGGTAGGAAATGGTTTGGCTGTATTTCTCAGACAACGATCAATGACCCTGTATCTGAGTTGTGCATTTTTTATTATTGACATGTGTTACTTTTTAAGCGGACTAAAGTTATAAAAACATATTATTTTTGTGATAATGAAAAGGGTAATCGTTATTTTCTTTACGGGTCTCACCCTTCAGGCCTTTGCCTCTGCTGACTCTTTAATGACACAGAGAGACTCAATTGTTTGTTTTGCTTCAGATTATTTGGGCACACCTTACCTTTATGCGGGCACTTCACCAAAGGGTTTTGACTGTACCGGTTTTGTTTACTACGTTTTTAATCACTTTGGCATCAAAGCATCAAGAGCTAGTTCAGGTTATGAAAATTTGAGCAATCATATTGAACAAGAATGCGCTCAACCCGGTGATATTATTTTATTTACCGGAACCGATGCGAGCGTGAGAAGAGTTGGCCATGCCGGCATTGTATATCAAAATGATAACGGAATATTATACTTCATACATAGTTCGTCTTCAAAAAATCACTTTGGCGTAACAATTACAAGATTAAATGATAATAAAGGATACCTCAAGCGTTATCTGCGAATCATTGACATACTCACAAACTAAACTTCTACTATGCAAAATTTAGTCATTACCATTTGTTGTTCTGTTCTGCTACTCGGTGCCTGCGGCAGTGAAACCTCTACTGAGAATCAACCCAACCAACCGGCAGAGGTAAACGAAGTTTCAATTGAAACCTGTTCATGTGATGAACTGAATATTGATAGCACCGGCATGCATACCAAAAGCGGCCAGGCATTCACAGGTATCTGCACTAAAAATTATGAGAATTCAGATGTCATCTATCTTGAAAAAAATCTGCTGCAAGGTAAGCTACACGGTAAAGTGATTTATTATGACAAAAGCGGAGAAGTATTGCTTGAAGAGACTTATGAAAACGGAGTTGCACGCTTAACCGGAAATGCAGAAACTACGTTGACCTGTAACTGTTCTGACTTGGATGTAAAAAATGTTCAAGGCATTGGTGTATATAAATTGAACCAGGTACCATTTACCGGACGCTGTGAAAAATTCTATGAAAACTCATCACAACTTTACATGGAAAGTTATTACAAAAGTGGGTTCTTGCATGGATATACCGTCTATTACAACAGAGACGGTTCCACTATTCTGATGGAAAAATATGAAAACGGGTTATTGGTTAACACCCTGAATTGATTTCAGCTATACGTTTGATTTCTCTCTCTTTTTATTGGTTTGTTCAACCTTAAAATTCTCTTCATTATACCCAAACAAGGTGAAAAATTTAATTGCTTTTGAAACACTATCGGGCACGTCATCTTCCCATGATGAAACGCCGTCTTGAATTTTTTTCAACACATCATCTGAAAGAATATGGAGTAAATCAGGATTATAATTTTTTACTTCTTCTACCTTATTTGTTTTGAGCATATAATCAAATAGCCCTTTGAGGTGATCAGGTAAGTCAAAATTATTGACTCCATAAAAACCATCACCGCTAATACTCATTGCCGGGTAAACAAACATTTTGATATTATGACCAAATCCACGTCCAAAGGCTTCAAGCAAACCACCGTTGAGTGTATTATAATATTTCTCATCAAAAATTGTTTGAAGATTATACACACCCAACAATACACCAATTTTGCAACCCTTGGTAATAGATGATAGATACTCAATCATTTTATAATGTTTGAGATAATTTGAAATCATCACGGTATAGCCCATTGAGCCTAGCAACTCAGCTCTATCAATAAAATCTTTTTCTGAAATTTTGCCGTCGGCGGTCAAATCTTTTAAAGTCAATTCAAGAAGCATGCAGGTATTTTCAGGTTCAACATCGGGCTCATGTAAATATTGCTGCATGCCTTTTTCAATCATATCCACATGAACTTTTGTCATTGGTCTGAAACGACCACGCATTAGCAATACGTTGCGTTTATATAATGCCTCACTAGGTTGTAAAACTGCCCTGCTTTGATCAAACATGGTTGCGTCCGTTAAGCCGTTTTTCACAAGATTTAAAGCAATCACCCGATTATCAATGTGTGCAAAATCTGGCCCTAAAACGCGCAACATATCAATTTCAACACGCTCACGTGGCAAACGATATGTTAACGCAGCAAGAAAGGCATCAATGTTATCCTGATCAAAGTAGGCTGCATGAATCAGGTTAACACCTAAAATTCCTAATGCTTCTTGTTGTCTTTTATTGTTGGTATCATGCAATTTAACGTGCAATACAATTTCACTTGGCTCAACACCAACTTTCATTTGAAATTTCATACCAATCCATCCCTGTCCCTGATTTGTTTTATGGTAGTTGAGAGATTCAACGGTATTGGCAAATACAAAAAAACGGTTGGTTTGCTTTTTTTCAGGCAGTGTTTCACTGAGTGTGTCGTACTCAGTTGAAAGCATTTGCATTAACCTATCTTCACATACATAACGTTTACATTTTCCGTAAAAGCTATCACTCACTTTCATGTCATACGCTGAGCGAGTGTATGCAATAGTACCTGATGATCCGCCGGCCTTGAAAAAATTTGCTGCTACCTCTTGCCCTGCACCTATCTCAGCAAATGCACCGTATATATCATTTGTCAAATTGACAAGCAATGCTTTTTCTTCTGTGGTTAGACCTCTTGAATTTTTCATTTCTCAAATATTTGCTTTCTGCGTGTGCTATCTGATCATAGAACTAGGTTCTTTTTCCTATTCTCAGGATATCATATCAGCTAGATGCTATTGTCTACAAATTTACGAATAAAACGGTTCAGAAGTTACCACAGCTTACTTATTGAAATGCTTTTAGTTAGCTTATAATTGTTCTAATGCAACTATCTCAAAAATATGTTTAACAATTTTATATTCATTTTTCTGACGACACATTTTTTTTACAATCAATTGGCTGATTTTTGTAATTAAAAGAAACATAACTTAGCCACATGATACCAGATACTCTTAAAAATTTAAAAGTGATTGAGCTGGCAGGTGTGTTAGCCGGGCCGTCTGTCGGAATGTTTTTTGCTGAATGTGGTGCACATGTTTTAAAAATTGAAAACAAAAAAACCGGCGGTGATGTGACACGATCATGGAAACTTTCTAATGAATCTAAAGACAGCAATATATCTGCCTATTTCTCTTCAGTGAATTATAAAAAAAATTATCTGATGATTGATTTGTCAGATCAAAAAGAATTGACTCAGATTAAAAATGAAATTGCATCAGCTGACATTGTGATTGTAAACTTTAAAAAAGGAGATGACACACGATACGGATTAGATTATGAAACATTAAAAAAATCAAATCCTACCTTGATTTATGGCTCTATAACCGGATTTGGTGAAAGCAGTGATCGGGTTGCGTACGACTTAATTCTTCAGGCTGAATCAGGTTTCATGGCCATGAACGGCACACCGGATTCGGGCCCTGTTAAAATGCCGGTTGCCTTAATTGATCTGTTGGCAGGGCACCAATTAAAAGAGGGGTTATTGCTTGCATTGCTTCAAAGACAACAAAACGGAAAAGGCACAAAAGTGAGCGTATCACTTTATGAAAGTGCCATTGCCTCATTAGCTAATCAGGCTTCTAATTGGCTGATGGCAAAACATAATCCTCAACCTATCGGAAGTTTGCATCCCAACATCGCTCCCTATGGAGAAATATTTACTACCAGCGACAACCAACTGATCACCTTTGCAATTGGCACTCATAAGCAATTTGAAAATCTTTGTGAATTTCTTGATTTGAAGAACCTAGTTACAGATAAGCAATTTTGCGATAATCAGCAGCGAGTATTACATCGTCAAAAATTGTTTTCTATTTTGAAGGATAAAATCAATCAGAGGTCAACCGATACGATTATGGATTATGCGCACGCACATTTTATTCCGGCAGCTATCATCAAATCAGTACAGGAAGTTTTTGAATCAGCTGAAGCTAAAAATTTAGTTCGCGAAGAAATGATCAATGGAGAATTAACACGCAGAGTAAGCGGTACGGTATTTCATTTTTCAAACTAACTCTGCAATTTATCAGGCAAGATTCAACAAGCCATTGGCTCAATTTTTTTTCTTGCGCAGGGTTCTAATTTTATCTTCAAGAAAACGAATAAATAGTTTGGCTGATTTTTCATCCAATCGTCTGCCTAAAGATTTTTGTTTTGCAAAATAGTTGAACAAAATTTCATCCGTACCTAAACTCCAGTAGGCATTTTCAAAAAAATTACCAAAAGCTGTTGCATCATTTTCATATTGTCTCAGATTTTTGATATTGGCATAAAAATATTGATGCGCCTTGCCGTAACCTAGTATGGCGCGCTTATGCCAAAGCGAATCAGAATCCAGTTTAATAAATTCTTTCCCAAAATAATACCACAATACTGACTTCACCACCTTATATTCAAAATAGAACCAAAATCCTAAAAAGACAATGAGATAAATTAGTTGTTGATCACGTACATCTTCCACCTGATCACTCACCACTTCAAGCGAATATATTCCTCCTGTTAATAGAAAGATCATATAAAACCCAACAAAAGTGAACGCTATCGTCCAGGCTGTGAGAAACCATAACTTCCATTTTAATTTAAGTGGTTCAATAATTACGGTGGTATAATCACCATGATCTTCAGTACTGATTCGGTTGCCAATGTTTATTCCCATGAGAAAAAAAATATCTGCAAAAATAAAGAAGGGAGACCAATAAATCTCCCTTCTTTAAAATGGTTATTAAAACTAATGAATTATTTGAGTACTGTCACGTGTCCTCTGAATTCGTATTTTTTATCATTATAGGTGTCTTTGGCTTCAATTACCCATACATAGGTACCGTCTTGAACTAAGCCTTGGCTGCCATATTTACCATTCCAGCTTCCATCAGGATTATATGATTCCCAAACAATTTCACCCCAACGATTGTACATGGTGAGATGGAAATCATAAATGTCAATACCTGAAATATACACTCTCCAAGTTTCATTGAATTCATCTCCATCCGGGGTAAATATATTTGGAGCAAAAATGACAACTTCATTCACAATGCTTACAACACCGGTCACAGAATCAACACAACCATTGTCGTTGTAGACATAAAGAATAAGTGGATAATCACCAGGCACCCCTTCAGGATATAGCACTACCGGATTTTGTTCATTAGAAACCGGAGGTAAAACACCGTTTCCAAATTCCCAATACCATTGTGTTACATCATCAGAAGAATAGTCATTGAATGTGATTTCAGTCTCAAATATAGTAGCCGGAATTGGAGCATAGGTAAACATTGCATTCGGATAATCAAACGTCTCAATATAATTCGTAAACGTAGTATCAAAAACGCATCCATCTGTTGTTGTCACAGTCATGCTGACATCAAACATACCGGGTGAATTAAAGCTATGAACTATAGGTGATGTACCTGCAACACTTAAACTGCTTCCGTCAGAAAATTCCCAAAGCGTTGTTGCAATTGAACCTCCGGTTAGATTTGTAAAATTCACCACTAGCGGATAACATCCACTCACCACATCAGAAGTCATCATGGGGAAAACAGCCGGTGAAATATTCACATTCATACATTGCTGCACACTCGGCGAAGGACAATTCTCAGTTACCGTTACACAAACATTGGTAGTTGAATTTGGGTTAAATGTAAATGGTGTACCTGTGCCCAGCGTTGTTGCACCGGTTGTCCAAGTATACGTATAAACACCATTACCACCGGTAGCAGATGCATCAAGGGTTGCTGATTCACCTGCGCAAATTGTAAAGTCAGGTGTGAGTGAAGTAATTTGAAGTGGAGTTGGCTCATCAATGGTAACAGTAGATGAAATCGAACAACCAAAACCGTTGTCAACATCAATCGTATAGGTGTCATCACATAAACCGGTGAATAGCCCTGTTCCATTGTTAGTCACAGTGCCACCACTACTTGTAATCTGATAATTGACAAGGTTTGTTCCTGTAAGAGTTATTGTACCATCGCACACGGTATAACAAGTTGCATCTGTAAACGCCGGAGGATCTAATGTAGGAATATTGATATCCAACACATCATCACTCACGGTGACCTGACAACCTTGATCATCCATAATCACGAAAGAATAATTTACACCAGGGGCAGCAGCTCCACACAATGATCCAAAAATATTACCGGCTTGCCATGTTGTTCCACCATCATTACTGTATTGCAACGGTGCAACTCCATTTGCTGATGACAGCTCAACTGATCCGTTACATGCCTGACAATCTGAGTCAACAACAAGTGTGGCACCTTGTAAGGTAAAAATAGTTACATCAATGAATGCAGATGCAAAACATCCGGCGCTATCCACGCGATATTCATAGAGACCTGCAGCCGCAGTTGCCGGGGTGATAGGCATTGCAACCACATTCCCAGTCGGATCATACCAAGTGCCTCCGGTTTGTGGTGTGCCTCCTAAATAGTTGAACAAATCTTCAGGTGCACCTTCAAAACAGAAAGTAGCAGAACTATCTGTTCCTGCATCTAATCCGCCACCTATTGAAACTAACACATCATCTGTAGTAAAACAAAGCGGATGTCCAACAGGATAAACTGTAAGTGTATACGTAGTTGTTCCGGTTAAATTGATAACAGATGGATTTGGAATTGTCACATCATCTAATGAACCATTATTAGGTGTCCATGAATAAACTAGAGCTGGTCCGCCGCCACCACAGCTGACATCCCAGTTCCACATCACGGTTGAACCCGATGTACATGAAACAGAACCATCTGAAGTAAATAACATAGTAATACAACCAGTTGGATTTGTTGCTTGCCAACTAAGCCCTGCAAGGTTACCATCCATTGGTCCTGCAATTACAGGAGCAGCTGTATTCATACCATCATAAATGGTTACGTAATCAAACCAAGTTTCTGTTGTTCCGGCGTTGAATGAAATAGACATGAAAGTTAATCCATCACCAGGAGTATCTGGGCAATAAGTCCATGTTTGATAAACGTTGTTACCATAACAATAGGTAAAGTTACCGGCATCATTTGCGCACATGGCTGTTGGTGCACCAAGTGTTACAGGTGTACCGTTGCAAATGGCAGTATCCAATCCGGCAATTGCAGGTGGATTAGGAGTCACTGTCACATTCACAGTTGAATCATAGGTACATCCAAAATTGTTGACGCAATAATAAGTGTACTGGAATGTTCCGTCAATAGAAGGTTGCACGGTGATTTGATCAGCATCCGGTGTACTGCTGATAATATGAGGTGAAGTGAGATCCCAATAAGATGAATCAGGTCCCAAACCAATTTGTGGGGTGAATTGAGTAATTGCAGGATACAATGGTGGATCTAAATTAATTTGGAATCCCGGCAGATATCCATCATCACCTCCCCATAAGTCAGTGAACAATAAATTCCATACGCCATTTAATGGACAACCAAACAAATCTGTAAATGGATCAATAGGAGCATAATTACCA
Organism: Crocinitomicaceae bacterium; assembly: GCA_016708105.1. Classification (NCBI taxonomy): domain Bacteria; kingdom Pseudomonadati; phylum Bacteroidota; class Flavobacteriia; order Flavobacteriales; family Crocinitomicaceae; species Crocinitomicaceae bacterium. The sequence goes on along the minus strand of JADJGJ010000001.1, from coordinate 1,163,597 downwards.
ACCGGAAGTGCACCTGCTACGGGGGTAGCAGCAATCCAAGTTGTGGTTGCACTTGGTGTAAAACAATAGTTCCAAGGTGTACCAATATTATCAGGCATATTATCACAAACCGGACCTGTATAACTAGGGACACCAAGATTTGTTCCACCGCCACCTTGTTGGTGTAATGTCATGATTTGACCGGTTGGACATTCAATTTGTAAAACAAAATCTCCCATGAAACTGTGTTCAATATCAACACAAATTGAAACGATATCACTGATTTGATCAATAATTTCTCCTGATGCAAATCCGGTCATGGTCATTGGCAACACATTAAGAATACCAACATCATCCGGCACACAGTGATCAGAATCCCAAACTCCGCCAGGGAAACCTGTCCATTCAACTTCATATTGATCAGGTTGTGCAACTAATGATACGGACTCTCCCAAACAAATTGTGGTATCACCGGGAAAAGGAATAAATGAAGGCGGAGTAGCAACAAGTACCTGCAAAGACAACAAGTTATTATTACTGCAACCGTTGTCATCTTCAACATACAACTGAACTAAATATTCACCCGGAGTGCTGAATGAGTGAGAAGCAGAGGTACCACTCAATGAGTCAAGTGTTCCATCCATAAAATCCCAAGTCCATTGCACCAGATTAAAGCCTGCTCCGGCTTGTGAACCGGTATCCATAAAATCAATTACTTCACCAACACAAACGGCAATTGAATCACCGGCTACGTTGTCAGCATTTTGGATGATACCTTGCACAATAGGATTATCACAAGGTGTCTCACAAGAAATGGATGCATTAAAATTTCCAACACCGTTAGCATTAGAATTAAAAACAATGGTAAGACAACCTGATGGATTGAGAATGGAAGCTGAAACCATCAAACCATCCAAATCAGTTGTTCCATAGGTTCCAAGCGTACCTGCACTGGTATTTGGTCCGTCATAAATTGTCATGTTATCAGCATCTGAACCAGGACCAGGAATGTTATCAGTGCCGTCTAACTGAAAGACCACCCAATAAAGTGTCACAAAATCTCCCGGTACATCAGGGCAAATAGTTACGGTGTAACTTTCATTGTCCGAGTATGGGGTAATAGGCCCGGCACCACCCGAATCAAAAAGTCCACCAAGACAAGCATTGACAGTTGTTCCGTCTGAGGAGGCATCCATGATAACTGTGGTTTGCGCAAAGGCAGATCCAACGAAAAAAGCCGCGAGGCCAAAAAACAATTTTTTCATTTTCATAGTTTTTTATATTATTCTCAAGCGTTCTTGATTAAAACCGTGCAGCAATTTTTTGTCAAGACAAGCAATGCATCTTCATGTAATAATCACTTTAAGAAGACAAGAAACACCGTTCAATTTATAACAACGACAAACGCTTCTTGTTTTCATCACGCCTTGATCATGTAAAATTAATTCAAGATCGTTATGCGGTAGACGGCATATAAGTGCCAAAGTTGCTTTCCTGAATGAACCTATTTGTTGATAAACTCAATTCAAGTTTTTTCAGGCACGAGGAAATTGGAGAAGCCACCTATGCCAAACCAGTAATAAATTCAAGTATTTGTAGAACCTAAACAGATTTAAACAGGGTATTATAAAAACAAGAATTCGTCGGTTAATAATTGTATTCAAGAAAATTTAATTCTAAGGATATTTATCATGTTTGTCAGGAATTGATAAGATCATGAAAAAAATTGATATTTATTAACAATCTATTTATAAATTAAACAAAAATGCATTAATTTGAATTTTTACAGAGATTTGAATTGTAAAAACGACTGATAATCAGAAATAAAGGAGATGACGATTTAATCAGCCAATTTATGCAATTCATAATCCTGATATTTCACTATGCAGGTTCTGAAGTTTTCTTTACCTGAACCTTCAGCCACCGGTTTAAACACAAACCGATTTTGCACAAGTTCAATTTCACACCCTGATAAGAAAGGGTCAAAGTTTTTTCCATAAAGATGAAGCGCGCCTAAAAAGTACATACCAATATCAAAGCCTTGAGTTGCAAAAACAGTAGGATCAGTGCCAAATCTTTTTCTGAATGCTTTTACAAATTCTTTACCCTGACCTTGATTATAATCTACAAAACGATACGACGAATAGTGTTGCAATAATCTATTGCGATAAGCCATGTCAACATCGTCATATTTGTTCCAATCTTCAATTCCAAAAATGATAATTTTCATTTTGGTTGAGCGGTAATTACTGTTCATGACACTATTCAATCTTGAAAAAACGCCGGCAACAAATTTGATGTTTTCAGAAGGCACCAGAACAACATTGATGGTATCTTTTTTTATGTAAGTTTCCAAATCTCGTCCGCTGTTACTGCCTGAAAGAACTTCAATAATATGATCATTCATGTAACCTGATTTCAGTTTAATTCCTGAATTGTATCTTGCAACACAACGGTCAAAAATAGTAAGGTCACCTGAGCCGGGTTTAACTAGTAATACGTTGTGATGATAGTGATGCTCCAACATATAATCAACTGCGCCATCAAACAATGTCATGGTTGATGAAACTGTTTTGTACACCATTGGATTTTGATTTAATACAGCTGCATCTACTTTGAAAGGAATTACCATTGGAATATTTTTTTCTTGACAAAGTTTAGCAGTTACATCAACTTCATTTTGAAACATGGGACCAACAACTAAATCCACATTTTTAAATTCATCCTTAGAAAAAATAGAAACAATTGTTGCGGAATCTTTTTTGGTATCATACACATAAATATCTACACTTAAACCTGCAGCTTTTAGTGAATCAGCCGCCATTACAAATCCTTGATAAAATTCAAAATTCATTTTAGTTGTCGGATACAACTCTCTCACTTGATCAATTTTAAGCGGCTTGGCCATTTCAGCATCATTCTGAGATAGCATCAACGGTAAGAGCAAGGCAACGGTATAAACAGGTTCACGCACTATAGTGTAATTACCTTGATTAGTTTGATGTTGATTATCTATTGGTAAAATTTCTTTTTCCAAAATTTCATAATTCATTTTTTTCACCGGAATAATCAGCACATCACCTTTTTTCACTTTTACGCCCTCCAAATGATTTAGAGTTTGAATGGTATCAGTTGTAACCATGTACCTGCGCGCAATAGAATAAAGCGTTTCATGTTCAAGCACGGTATGCTTCACCACAGAATCAGTATACGTAATTTCATATTGTTGAACAGGATCAGTTTGAATTTGCTCAGTACTATTATTTAAAGTTTCTGAAATGGGAATATTCAATTTCTGACCAATAGATAAACCATTTTCAACACCGGGATTTAAAGCGAGCAATTGTTCAACAGTGCATTTATACTTTTTTGAGATGCCGTACAATGTCTCACCCTGAGCAACAATATGTATCCCATAATTTTCACTCACAGATTGATTGGCAACCGGAATTAAAATTTTCTGACCTATTGCCAAATTATCAGTTAACCCCGGATTGGCATTCAGAATGGCATCCATATTGGTTTTGTACAATGTTTGAATACCATATAGCGTATTGCCTTGCTCAACAATGTGCACGTAGTATTTTTTACCGTTGATTGTTTCAACAGGTGCATTTTCAGGCTGAGAAAAAACCAAACCTGAAAGCAAGATGAAAGTCAGAAAAAATAGTTTGCGCATAATTACTCCCATTCAATAGTTGCCGGTGGTTTTGAACTGATGTCATAGGTTACCCGGTTAATTCCTTTGACGTTATTGATAATTTCGTTTGAAATTTTTGCAAGAAACTCATACGGTAAATGACACCAATCAGCAGTCATACCATCTGTTGAACTAACGGCGCGCAAGGCAACTGCGTTTTCATAAGTCCGCTCGTCACCCATCACACCCACTGATTGAACAGGTAACAGAATTGCACCTGCCTGCCAAACATCATCATATAAACCTGCTTTTTTCAACCCATCAATAAATAGATAATCTACCTCTTGCAAAATGCGTACCTTATCTTCAGTGATATCACCTAAAATACGAATTCCTAATCCGGGTCCGGGAAAAGGATGTCTTCCAATGATCGTTTCAGGAATTTCCAACGCACGACCAACACGTCGCACTTCATCTTTGAATAATAATCGTAGCGGCTCAACTACTTGCAATTTCATAAAATCAGGCAAACCGCCTACATTGTGGTGTGACTTTATTGTAGCCGAAGGGCCACCTGTTGCAGAAACAGATTCAATTACATCAGGATAAATAGTTCCTTGACCAAGCCATTTTACATCACTAACCAATTGTGCCTCCCGATCAAAAATATCAATGAATTTTGCGCCAATAATTTTTCTTTTCTTTTCAGGATCTGAAACTCCTTTGAGTGCTGAATAGAATTCATCTTTAGCGTTGACACCTTTGACATTCAAACCTAGTCCGCGATATGAATCAAGCACTGATTCAAATTCATTTTTACGCAACAAGCCGTTGTCAACAAAAACACAATATAGGTTTTGACCAACAGCCTTATGAAGTAGTGTAGCTGCAACTGATGAATCAACTCCACCTGATAAGGCCATGATCACTTTATCATTCCCCAGTTTTTGACGAAGACCGTTAACCGTAACGTCAACAAAAGAATCAGGTGTCCAATTCTGAGAACATCCGCAAATATCTATCACAAAATTTTTGAGTAATTGAGTTCCAAATTCAGTGTGATACACTTCAGGATGAAACTGAATACCGAAGGTTTTTTCATTCACTACCTCGTAACCTGCAAATTCAACATCTTCTGTAGAACAAACTAAACGGTAATGATCAGGAATTTTCTTAATGGTATCACCATGACTCATCCAAACGGTTGAAGGTGCTTTAACATGCTTCATAAGCGGTGAACCGTGATCAACAAAATTTAAGCGTGCTCTGCCGTACTCACGAATTTTAGACGGCAACACTTCACCTCCAAAATGATGAGCCAAAAATTGAGCTCCGTAGCAAACACCAAGTAGCGGAAGTTTACCTTTAATGGCAGTAAGATCAGGCTTAGGTGAATTTTCATCTCTCACTGAGAATGGACTTCCTGAGAGAATTACGCCTCTGATATCATCACCAATAAAAGGAACTTTATTCCAAGGATGAATTTCACAGTACACATTCAGTTCACGCAGCCTGCGGGCAATCAATTGAGTGTATTGTGAACCGAAATCGAGAATTAAGATGGTTTCCTGCATTGGACAAAGATAAAAACAAGAAGGGGAATTCAATTTTCCCCTTCACGTAATTTAATTATTTGTACAATGTTGTTGATAAACTGTCCGCTCTCAACAATTATTGAAGATTAAACTCAGTCTTCAGCCACTCACCTAGGTTATCTTTCTGAGGATTTCCATAAAACTCATTCAAATAGGCGGTTACCTCTTTGATTTGGGTTGGAGCATCTTTCTCAGCATATTCAGCCATAATGATCTCTACTTCACCTTTCAACACGGTAAGATCAGGGAAAACTGGTGTGAATGTGCCAATCTTTTTTGATTCAGATCCTTGTCTGTAAAAAATCGTCATTTCTTTTTCTGTTACTTCAATTGCTTGACCATCAATTTTGAAAATTTCACTTTTATCAAGGAGAAGATACTCACCGTCATTCGATAATTTTTTACGAATTAATTCATCATTATGATAGTATGTCAGATAAAAGAAATTGTTGTCATCCATTGGAAAAGCTTCTTTACCCAATTGCAATTTCATGGTGCCAATTACCAGATATCTTCCGCTGAAGTGATTTTGAAGATCAATCAAATTAATTAAGGCACCGGCGCGTGATGATACGTTATTAGCAGCCGGTAAAATATTTGTTTGCCCTTGCTCAGATGGAGACAAAACAAAACGACCTTTTAGATTTGAAATCACCGCTGCACGACTTTGTTGTGTTTTAAAATCTAGTGCAACACCTGGAGAAAAAATATCTCCTTGTTTCATATCAGTATTTGTTTTTTGGAACACAATCTGACCATCCACTTTAATTACTTTGTATTGGTCAGAAGACGCAAGCTTTGTAGTTTCCTCGGTTCCCATCCATGAGAACAAACCAACTGTAGCTCCGGCTAACAAAAATCCGTAAAGTACTTTTTTCATATTTATTCAAGTTTAATTATTTCACATTAAATTCAGTTGCAAGCCAATCTGTAAGATTATCTCTGGAAGCCTTACCATAAAAGTCAGTCAGATACGAATCTACTTCAGCTAGTTTAGTCCATGTTTCAGCATTCTCAAATGATTTGAGTATAAAAGCAACCTCTTCTTTCACAACAGCATCATCAGTAAACACCATAGTAAACGTATTTATTTTGCGCACTGAATCTTTTTCTTTGTAATGAATGGTCATGTCTTTTTCAACAACCGGAATTGGGTTACCGTCAATTTTATAGATTTCATCACGATCAAAAATGAGTTTATTGCCCTCAAAGCTCAATTTTTTTGCAATTTCTTCGCCTTCATGCTGATATGTAAGATAAAAAAATGTCTCATCATTCATTGGAAAAGATGTTTCAGACAATTCAAGTTTAGAAACCCCAAGCACCAGATATCTGCCACTGAAATGGTTTTTCAAATCAACAAAATTCACAAGCCCACCCCGGCGTGAAGACACATTATTAGCGGCCGGTAAAACTTTAAGAGCACCTTTATTATTTGATAGTACAAACCGTCCGTGAATTTCATTGACAATAGCAGCTCTTGATTCAGGAGTCATGAACTCAAGCGGTGTGCCTGTTATGTACATGTCACCACGTTGCATGTCTTTGCCTGATTGTTCAAACAGAATTCTGCCCTGAACAGTTATAACGGTATACTCATTATCACTGTCGGTGTTCCTAATCTCATCATGCTGAATAGCAATAGCAGAAACGCCCAGCAATGCAACCAGGCTAAAGGTGAGAACTAAACCAAATACTTTCATTTCAACGGGTTTTGATATTTAACTACAAACAATATACCAAATTACAACTTTCTGTCTAATTCGATCAATTTATGTCTGATAGACAGAAGTTTTTGGTAAATTTCTGAATTCTTGTCTGAATTTACAACAGTTTCTTTCAATTTTTGCTTTGCTCCTTCTAAGGTATGTCCCTGACGCTTAACTAAATCGAATATTTTACGAAAAGCCAAAATGTCTTGATTTGTAAACTGTCGGTTCCCTTTTTTGTTTTTATGAGGTTTTATAAGGTCAAATTCTTTTTCCCAAAACCTGATCAGGGAGGCGTTTACACCAAATAAATCAGCCACCTCACCAATGGAGTAATAAATTTTTTCAGGTTGTTTATCAACATAAGGCGACATAGAACAAAGGTAAAAAAATTAGTCACAGTGCTCAATAGCTCTGAATATCTGACTGAAATGCTGTTGAAAATTTATACTCATGCAGTGGTTAAAATCTTATTTCATTATGAACCAGAAGGGCAATGAAAGGGTTATATTTGCAAAAATTTTCCCGAATGCCTTCATATAAATTCAGGGTACTGATTGACACCACAGACGGAGCTGATATATTCAGAGATATTCTGATATCAACATCAGACACGCTTGAAACATTTTATGACACCATCATGAAAGCATTTGATTTCAAAGGAGATCAGATGGCATCTTTCTATAAAAGTAATGAAGACTGGGATAAAGGGCAAGAGATTACATTACTTGACATGGGGTTCAGTGAAAGTGGTGAGCCTGTGTTATTGATGAGTGAAACCAAGTTAAAAGATGTAGTAACTGAAGCAGACCAACGCCTGATTCTGGTGTACGATTTCATGCGTATGTGGTGCTTTTTAATTGAATTAGTTGGCACACAACCAAAGGCAGTTGCAAAACCACAAGTTCTCCTCAGTATAGGAAAATCACCGGCTGAAGATTCAAAAAGCCTTGATGCGGGTGCAGGTTTCCAATCAGGAGAAACGCTTGATTTGGGCAGTGATTTTGATGATATCTTCAGTGGTGAAAATGATGATGATGATGAGTTTGGTGATGACTTTGATCCGGAAGATTTCAAAGATGAAGGCACTGAAACTGATTTTTATTAAATGAATGCATCAGCTGATCCAATAGGTGAAGCGCTGAAAGACTATATCAGCGGAAATCTTCAAGCTGAAATTTTGGTTGAAAGTGATCTCTGTGATGACGATGTTATTCCGCTAGAATGGCTAACCCGCAAGCTGAATCAAATGCCTGACCTTGAAAAAAAAGCGCTTGATTTATGCAAGGGATCTATTTTAGATATTGGAGCCGGAGCGGGATGTCATGCCCTGGAATTAGCTTCAAGAAGTATGGATGTTTCGGCCATTGATATTTCATCCGCTTGCATTGAGTATTTGAATAAGAAAAATATACGTACCATTCACGCCGATATCTGGTCATATCAGGATAAACAATATGACACTCTTTTATTATTGATGAACGGCATTGGTTTAGCCGGTAAAATTGATCAACTGCCTGCATTTTTGATTCATTTGAAATCACTGTTAAAACCTGGAGGAACGGTGATATGTGAGTCAACCGATCTGGCTTATTTATTCATGGATGAAGACGGATCCATGCTTCTTGATTTAAATGATAGATATTATGGTGAAATGAAATTCAACATGCGTTATAAAAATCATGAAACAGGTTGGTTTGAGTGGCTCTACATTGATCACGAAAATTTGACCGCTTGTGCTGAAATTGCTGGCTTTCATACAGAAATTATTTACATCGGTGAAAACATGCAGTATCTTGCTTTACTTAAAATTCACTAGTCCTCTTTTCTAATTTTTATTGTCTATTTATGACCAGGTTACTAAAGATAAAATCTCCTAAAACACTATTCAGTTGGATATTTTTACTCAGCGTATTCACCTCATGCGCTCAATCAGATGCAGTTGATGACGGCAACTCACTTTTATGGAAAATTGAGGGAAAAGATTGTCATACATCTTATTTATTCGGAACCATGCACATGATAGAAGAGCAATACTTTTCCATGTCAGAATCTCTGATAGAAAAAATAACATCATCTGATGAAATTATCATGGAAGTTGGCGGCATGCCTGATCCTTTTGAAACCTTACAGCTTATGAGTTTGGACAGTGGCAAAGTGCATGATTATTTTACTGAAGAACAATTGCCGATATTGCTTGAATTTTTTGATAAAAAACTTGGTACTGATCCTGAAACCTTTCACCAGCTGTATGGCAAAATGAAACCATTTTTTATTCTTCAAGCCATTTCACAATCTTATTTTTCAGAAAATTCAGTTTCGTATGACCTAAATATCATGGCGCTTTCCAAAAAGCATGATATCCCATTATTTGGTTTAGAAACAATTGAAGAGCAACTTGGATTTTTCTCATCTATCCCGCCTGATGAAATGGCAAATCTTATCATGGAATCAATAGAAAACTATGAGAAAGAAAAGAAGAATACAAATAAATTGATGAAAATATATGCTGAAGAAGATGTGGAGAAATTGATTCCGCTGATGAATCGGCAATCACCTGAATTCATGGCGTATTCAGATGTTTTTTTATACAACCGCAACAAAGCCTGGGTTCCAAAAATTGAAACCGAAATCAGCACAAAAAAATGTTTCATTGCAGTAGGAGCCGCACACCTTTTTGGTGAAGGAGGATTAATTGATTTGCTTACCAAAGCAGGTTATACAGTTACTGCCGTGTCAACCAAATAAACTTATTTTTCATGCAAAACCAACATAGGTTTTTCAGCATGCAGTGCAAGTTTGCGTGTTAAACTGCGGTGAAAAATTTTCTCCCACATACTGTAATGTCTTGTTACCACCGCAATGAGATCACAATGGTGTTTGTCAGCAAACTCAAGCAAGGCCTGTTCAGTATCTTCAGCTTCAACATAGTGAAAACTGTGTTTTGAAGCTCTCAGCAATTCAGTTAATTTCAATTCTTCCGTATTTTTCTGATGTCCGGCTGAGACACGTTGAGTGAAATTAGCTACGTGCACAAAAGGATCGTACTCATTAATGATAGTAAGTAAAGGAGCAAGGCATGAAGCCATGTTATCTGAAAAATGAAAATCAGTTGCAAACAACACTTCACTGATCGTATGATTGCGACATCCTTGCGGAATGATGATCACTGGGCAATCTACATTATTGACAACATGAGAAGCCACACTACCAAATACCACTCCGGTTGCATCGGTTTGTCCTTTGGTACCCATCACAATCAAGTCTATTTTTTTTGCAGTCACAATTTTCTGCATCCAATCTACAGCTGAGCCAAACTCAAGAATGCCATGAATTTTTACATCACCATATTCCATTTTCAACTCACCCAAATATTTGTCTAGTTTTTTACCTTCAGTATGTTTAATATCATCAGCGATTGCAATGCTTTCTGCAACTCCAATAACAGGCAAACCAAACGAATGAAAAATAAAAACTTCAGCACCCATATCTTTTGCCAAAGCCACCCCCATTCGCGCAGCGCGGTTAGCGGTAACAGAATAATCTGTAGGAATTAGTATTGATTGAAAAGATTTCATAGCCATAACTCAGTTTTTCACGCAATGTACAACTGTTTGCTAAACAATATTCTGACTTGAAATAGAAGCGCAGATGACATAACTCAGCTATATAATTTGTCGGCAATATTTTATTGGTATGAAAGATTCCTGAATTTCAATTCATGACTTTTCGCAATTCTGACTAAATTTACCCTGATAAAAATCATCAAACCTAACCCTTTTGAAAGTAGATTTAGCCAAATTTAGTGGACATCAGGTATATAGAATCCTGTTTGCTTCAATCAATGAAGGCGTTATCATTGTGAATAAGGATGGAGCCATCTTACTGGCCAATCCGCGCAGTCATGAATTATTTGGGTATGATGAAGGTACCCTTGAAAACGTGACCATTGAGCAATTAGTGCCTGAAGCATCACGTGAAAAACATGTGAAATTGCGCACAAATTTTCATGCTTCACCTCGCAAACGATCTATGGGAGAAGGCATGAATCTGCAGGCAGTCAGAAAAGATGGTTCAAAATTTTATGTTGAAATCAGCCTTAATCACTTCTCTATTGAAGATGAAATTTTTGTGGCAGCCCTGATAACAGACATTACACAACGCGTTGAGCAAGAAAATCAAATCAAAGAACTGAACTCTGAACTTGAACGTAAAGTATTAGAGCGCACGCAAGAGGTAAGAGAAAGTCAAGAACTCTACAGCGCCATTGCACGAAATTTTCCCAACGGTACCATCAATGTTTTTGACCGCAATCTCAACTATATTTTTGTTGAAGGGAAAGAACTTTTTCAATTAGGGATAACCAGTGAAAAGTTGATTGGCACTCCCTATCTCATGCGGCTGTCACCTGAAATCAGACCCAAAATTCAATCAGCACTCATGGATGTTTTCAGTGGTGAGGGCACAGATTTTGAAATTGAATACAAGGATCAGTTTTATCGTCTTACTGCGGTGCCATTGTCCAAAAAGAATAATAAAATTGATAAGATTTTGGTGGTTGAACAAAATATCACCCAACAGCATTTGGCTTCACAGCAACTTGAAGAAGCATTGCAGAAAGAACGATCACTGAATGAAATGAAATCTCGGTTTGTGAGTATGGCCTCACATGAATTCAGAACACCGCTTAGCACCATTCTATCATCTGTTTCACTGATTGAAAAATACATTGAAAACGGCGCTTTTGAAAATACTCCTAAGCACATTAAACGCATTAAAAATTCAGTGAAAGGGTTAACAGATATTCTCAATGACTTTTTATCCGTTGACAAATTGGAGAATGAAAAAACAGAAATAAAAATTAGTTGTTTTGATTACCATCATTTTTCAAAAGAGATGGTTGAAGACATGCAGGGAATGTGCCGTGAAGGACAAGTAATTGACAGAATTGTTGAAGGTGCCCACACTGAACTTTGGTGTGATATTAATATTCTGCGCAATATTTTGTACAACCTCCTTACCAATGCAATCAAATATTCAGGTGAAGATCAAATTATCGGATACTACACAAAACTTGAACCTGATCGCATCATGATAAAAATTGAAGACCATGGTATTGGAATTCCATTGCTTGAACAAGAGCAGTTGTTTACCCGGTTTTTCAGAGCCAAGAATGCAATTAACATCAAAGGCACAGGTCTTGGGTTGAATATTGTGAAGAGTTATCTTGATATGCTGGGAGGAACAATTAACTTTACAAGCGAAGAGAATAAAGGAACTATCTTTGTAGTTACCATACCCATTCATAAATACAAACCAGATTATGAGTAAAAAAATAGCATTAATTGAAGATAATCTTGAAATGCGTGAGAACATTCAGGAAATTCTGCAGCTTGCAAACTATGAAGTTCATTCTGCTGAAAACGGTAAAAAAGGAGTTGAATTGATCAAAAATGAAAAGCCTGATTTGATCTTGTGTGATATCATGATGCCTGAATTAGATGGTTATGGTGTACTTTACATGGTGAGCAAAAATCCTGAAACGGCTAGTATTCCCTTCATTTTTCTAACCGCTAAATCTGAGCGTGAAGATTTCAGAAAAGGAATGAGCATGGGCGCTGATGATTACCTGACAAAACCATTTGAAGATACTGAGTTGCTTGATGCCATTGAAAGAAGATTAAACCGAATTGAACAGTTATCTAAAGAATTTATTCCATCAGAAAAAGGCTTGCATGATTTTTTAGATTCAGTGAACGGAATAGAAAGTCTTGAAAAACTTACGCATGAAAAGAGATCAAAAAAGTTCAATAAAAAAGACAGCATATTCTTTGAAGGAGATTTTCCAAACTTCCTTTACTTCGTGAACTCAGGAAAAATCAAAACATCTAAAATGAATAAAGACGGGAAAGATTTTATTACCGGCTTATTCAACGAAGGTGATTTTTTTGGTTATACTGAAATGATCAAAGATTGCAATTATACTGAATCAGCAACCGCGCTTGAAAATTCTGAACTCACCTTGATTCCACGTGAAGATTTTCTAAAATTATTGTACTCATCCAAAGATGTTTCATCTAAGTTTATTAAAATGCTTGCCGGTAATATGGCTCAAAAACAAGAGGAATTATTGAACCTTGCTTATGATACCGTACGCAAACGTGTGGCTGATTCGCTATTAAAACTGAATGAAAAATATAATCCCGGACATGAACCCGGCTTCAGCATGAGTATATCACGCGATGATCTTGCGGCCATTGTGGGTACTGCAACTGAATCAGTAATTAGAACATTGTCTGAGTTCAAAGCTGATGGATATATCAATATTAAAGGTTCAAACATCACTATTCTTTCGCCTGAAAAATTGAAGAATTTCAGATTCTGATCTTGCAATGAAAAAAAAAATCAAATTAAATTAACAGATACTAAAACAAAAAACAAATGAAAAAAATATGGTTCATAATGACCGGTGCAGTTATGGTTGCTTGCGGTTCAACAACTGAAAACACAACAACAACCACAGAAACTACGCAGAAAACAGTTGAAGAAACCGTTGAAGAAGTGATACCTGAAGTGCAATACGTTGCTGACAGCAGTGCCGAAGAAACGATTCAAAAATATCTCAAAGAAAAAAAATGGGAAGGTGTAAGACATGAATCAGGTATGTATGTAGTTACAGATAATCCGGGTGAAGGAGAAGATCGTCCTAACCTGAACCATGAAGTAACCATTTTCTACAAAGGATATTTATTAGATGGAACTCAATTTGACGGCACAGATACTGAACCTGCAACTTTTCCTTTATCTAACTTGATTGCCGGTTGGCAGCTTGGTATCCCAATGTTTGGTAAAGGAGGCAAAGGAAAACTCATTATCCCTGCGGGACTAGCTTACGGACCTGATGATTACTTAGATCAGAATGGAGAAGTTCTTATTCCCGGGAATTCTACATTGATGTTTGAAATTGAATTGATAGATTGGCAAAAAGCCCAACAAAGAGGCTTTCCATGGTAATAGCATCTGAATGAATTTAATATCCCCTGACGAAAATCAGGGGATTTTTTTTTGTCTTATTTACATCACAGCACATTTAATGCTGAACTTTGCGCAAAATTTTTCACATGCATTGGCCAAAGCTACCCACCAGACAAATTAAAGAACGTGTATTTACAGCCCTTGATCATAACCTGAATTACCGAAAAGAATCAATTCTTGGATTACCTGCATCTTATCTTGATCAGGAACAATTTTATTTTGACGCCCCATTTTTAAAAGACGCTGCTTACTTGAGTGTACTCATTCACAACCCAAATCATATTGGATGTCATACCTACCAAAAAGGAGAATCATATTTCAGTGGAACACACGAATTGGAAGTTGACCTGATTCGCCTCTGTGCTGAAGAAATTTTTGGAGCAGCAAAAAACGGATATGACGGATACGTTGCACCTGGTGGCACAGAAGCAAACATTCAGGCACAATGGATATTCAGAAATTATTTTCAAAAAGAATATCAGGCGAAAACATCAGAAATTGGATTAATTTTTTCGGAAGATGTTCACTACTCTGCTTATAAAGGCTGTAATCTACTTGGCATAACACCCATCACGGTGAAAGTAGATGAAAACAGAAAATGGAATATGGATGATGCTGAACAAAAAATTTCAGATGCGCAAAAAGCAGGAATTAAATACCTGATCATTCATCTTACCATGGGCACCACCATGTTTGGCAGTGTTGATTCATCAAACGCAATTACCGCCTTGGTAAGACAAAAAGGCCTGCGTTACTTTGTGCATGTTGATGCTGCATTTGGAGGATTCATTTATCCATTTACATCCGGTGACACAGATCTTACTTTTGCAAATCCTGAAATCAGTTCAATCACCATTGATGGTCACAAAATGTTGCAGGCTCCTTATGGAACCGGAATATTCTTATGCCGCAAAGGATTAATAGAATATGCAAAAACGGCAGAAGCATCTTATGTTCAGGGAACAGATTTCACTTTGTGCGGAAGCCGTTCAGGTGCCAACGCCATTGCGGTTTGGATGATTTTAATGACGCACGGATCTGACGGTTGGAAATACTTGATGCAACGCCTAGTTGACCGCACTGATCAGATTTGTGAAAAGCTAGATGAAATAGGTATTGAATATTTTCGTCATCCGTTAATGAATATTGTTACCATGAGGGCTGAGAATTTTCCACTCAACGTAGCAAAAAAATATCATCTGGTTGCAGATAATTTTGACAACCCGAAGTGGTGGAAAATTGTTGTAATGCCCCATGTAGAAAAACATCTCATTGATGAATTTTTGATAGATTTGCATCAGAGCAAAGTCTATTAACTTCTGCAACGCATTTACCAATTCTTATTAATAAAGAAAGTGTTAAAATGTAGATGATGTCTCATTAAATTCTGCCAAATATTTCATACCTTTCACCGGTGAAAATCAGAAAAGCAAAAATATCAGACCGTGAAGAAATTGCAGCGCTCTACCGCTCTGTAGCTGACAGCGTAGTAGGCATTGCCCGACGTCCGCATGAAATTACCGATACCTATGTTTATGCTTTGCTCAACACCAAACCTTCTGACATTGTTTGCCTGGTTGCGCTTGATGAATCTGACCAAATTATTGCACTGGCTCACGGAATAAAAAACGGGCTTGAGATTCATAGCCATATTCTGAGTGACCTCACCGTCATTGTTAAAACGGATCAACAATCAAAAGGCGTTGGAAAACAACTGGCACAAGCACTACTCCAACACATTGCTAATGAAAGACCTGACATTATGCGTTTGGAAATGGAAGTCCCTGTTATTCCAAGCCTGATTGATACCTTTTTAAAAGGTGGATTTCACAAAGAAGGACAAACTATTAAACGGATTAAAAGACCCAATGGCACTTTTTCTGATAGTGTTTTAATGGTTTGGTTCAATCCAAATTTCAAAGGCTGATCATGCAACTCATCATGTTATTAGGTACTGTTTTCGGCTTGTTTCAGGCACTCCGTTTAAAAAATACTTGGTCTAAAGCAATCAATTGGACTATGGTCATTGCGGTTGGTCTTACGTTTGTGCCACACCCCGTTGTTAAATATGATGCCTATTATCTTTATATTCTTACCCAATTTGCAGTGCTGGTTTATGCTTTCTCAATGCTCGGTTTTTCTATTCTAAAAAAAATCTGTCTCATCACTTCAGGCCTGATGACCTTGTCTGCTTCGGCCGGTGTACTTTTCAATATGCACGGGTATGAATTCGTTGCCCTAAGTTCCGGTTTGATTCATCTTGCTGTATTAATTTTTGCCCTGCGCAAAGAAAGTACTGAATATAAAGAAGAACTTGGCTTTCTCGCTATTCTGGGAGCTGACGCTATCACGCGTGTTATTGGCGGCGCACTGGGAATTCTCGCTACTGCCGCCTAATTCTATCTCTTATATGTTTTAACAAACAAGCATGACAAATTTCATGTTTTTTTATTTCGGACATTTTTGTCCTTTATTAAAAATGAGCTATCTTTGTACCAGCAATCAGATCAAAATATGTTTTCAAAAACTTGCGAATACGGAATCAAAGCAGCCATTTTCATTGCGGTGAAATCAGGCAAAGGAGAACGTACCAGTTTGCAAGACATAGCGCATGAAATTGATTCGCCGGCATCATTCACTGCAAAAATTTTGCAGAAAATGGTTCACAGCAAAATCATTGCATCAGTAAAAGGTCCGCATGGAGGATTTGAAATAACCCCTGTTCAGGCATCCCGTGTAAGACTAGCAGAAATAGTTTCCTCCATTGACGGAGACAGCATTTACACCGGTTGTGGCTTAGGCCTCAGAAATTGCAATGAAAAAAAACCTTGTCCGGTACATCATCGCTTTAAACAAATACGAGATGATTTACGCACCATGCTTGAGTCAACAACCTTGTTTGATTTATCAGCAGATGTAACCAATGGATTAGCATTTTTAAAACGTAAATAAATAACATAAACTAAAACTAAGAATATGGAAACAACAGCAACCGTAGGATCATTCGTAGCAAAAGACTACAGAACCGCGAGCATCTTTCAAAAATACGGCATTGATTTTTGCTGCAAAGGAGGAAAAACAATTGATGAAGTTTGCACAACAAAAAATATTGACTCAACAAAATTATTGCAGGAGCTCTCACAAGTTTCTGTTCAAGCACAAGGAGACGGGGTTGATTTTCGATCATGGCCACTTGATTTACTGGCAGATTATATTGAAAAAAAACACCATCGTTATATTGAAGAATCAACTCCCACCATCAGACAATTTCTTGACAAACTTTGTAAAGTGCATGGCGGAAATCACCCTGAACTCTTTGACATCAATCAAGAATTTACTCTTTCATCAGGCGTATTGGCGCAGCACATGAAAAAAGAAGAGTTGATACTTTTCCCTTTCGTACGCAATATGGTTGAGAGCAAAAAAAATGGGACTCCCCTTTCACAACCGGGTTTTGGCACTATTGAAAATCCTATTCACATGATGGAAGCAGAGCACGACATGGAGGGTGAACGTTTCAGAACTATTGCCCAACTCACTAACAATTACACTCCGCCGGCTGACGGCTGCACTACATATCGTGTTGCATTTGCCATGTTGAAAGAATTTGAAAATGATTTGCACATGCATATTCATCTTGAAAACAATATTCTTTTTCCGCAAGCAATTGAATTAGAGAAAACGTTTCCGATGGCATGAACCAACCACTCAAAAGAGCACCGGAACTGATTCCGCTCAGTCGTGATCATCATCATGCGCTGTTGTTGTGTTGGAAAATCAGACAGGGTATTGCAAAAAAAGTAGATCCAAATCGCATCATGCAATATATTCGTTGGTTTTATGATTTTCACCTTGAGCCTCATTTTGAGTTAGAAGAAAAAAAGATTTTTACCCTTCCCGGAGTTGGGTCTGCCTTAGTTGAACAAGCAATAGGTGAGCACGCCCAACTCCGGTTTTTAATCAACCAAACTCCAAGCACTGAATTGCTCAGTTCTTTTGAAAAAACGTTAGAACAACACGTGCGTTTTGAAGAGCGCGTACTTTTTGTTGACGTGCAAAAAAACACTTCAACTGAATTGCTGCATAAATTGCACATTGAAGATACTTCACATCAATTTAAAGATAACCTGACAGATGCTTTCTGGATGGAATCAACATGAGAGCATGTTTTAGAAATTCATCCTTGCAGTAGCTGAAACAGACTGCGAAACAAATTCTCCACGCAAAAATTTATAGTGTCCGGCAATGGCTATCATGCCAGCATTATCAGTGCAAAACTGAAACGGGGGAATAAAAGTGTTCCATCCTTCAATATTGCCAATGCGCTCAAGCTCTGACCGCAACAATGAATTTGCTGAAACACCACCGGCAATTGCAATATCTTTTATCTGAAAATCATGCGCTGCAGCCTTCAATTTTGCAAATAAAGTTTGAATTATTGTGTGCTGATAACTGGCGCAAATGTCATGCAAATTATTTTCTATAAATGAGTTGTCTTTTGCTAATTCTTTCTGCAAAAAATAAAGTATGCTTGTTTTCAATCCACTGAAACTGAAATCATAGCCATCAATTTGAGCAACCGGAAATTTGAATTTTAAAGGCTTACCTTCTTGTGCATATTTATCAATCAATGGTCCACCCGGATAAGGCAATCCCAAAATTTTAGCTGCCTTGTCAAAGGCTTCACCGGCAGCGTCATCCAATGTTTGCCCTAAAATTTCCATGTCAAAAAAATCTTTCACCAACACAATTTGCGTGTGTCCGCCTGAAACGGTCATGCAAATAAATGGAAATGACGGATATTTATTCTCCATATTTTTAATGAAGTGAGCCAAGATATGCCCCTGCATGTGATTCACTTCAATGAGCGGAATTTGCAGACCCAGCGCCAGGCTTTTGGCAAAACTCGTTCCAACAATCAACGAACCAAGCAAGCCCGGACCACGCGTAAACGCTATACCGTTCAAATCTTTTTTTGAAATACCTGCCGTTTGAATAGCCATCTCAACAGTGGGCACAATATTCTGCTGATGCGCTCTGGAAGCCAATTCCGGAACAACTCCCCCGTACTTTTCATGTACCTTTTGCCCAGCCACAATATTTGATAATATTTCTCCGTTTTTAATAACGGCGGCTGAGGTATCATCACAAGATGATTCAATTGCAAGGAGTATGATGTCTGAACCGTTCAAATGATTAATTTTGAGAAAAATTTAACCTATCGCAAATTTAGGCAAAATAGTCAGAGCTTTTGGTCGCTCAGTTCATGTCTTGATTGAACTTTGTGTATTGCTCATTTTTTTTCTGGCATTTGCTATTCGCACATCCTGGTTTCAAACGTGGGCTGCACAGCAGGTTGCAAGCTATTTAAGCAGTGAATGGGGCACTGATGTTTCCATTGAAAAAGTTGACATTGTCTTTTTTGACCGAGTTGACATTGAAGGCATTTATGTGGCTGATTGTAAAAATGACACCTTATTATATTCCGGCTTAATACATGCTGACATTGCAGACTGGAGTTTGTCTGAATCTTTTGTCACTATTGAAAAAGCGGAATTGAGTGATGCCTATTGCTATATCAGAAAATACAAAGGTGATTCCACCTTTAATTTTCAGCACATAGTTGATTATTTTGCCAGTGATGAACCGGCTGACACAACAAAATCTGCATTCAAGATAAATGTAAATGCCATTGCACTCAACAATATTAATTTCCGATATCAAGATCAAAATGCTCTGCCCACAAAACATGGAATGAATTTCTCTGATCTCAGTTTCACGTATCTCAGCGGAACGTTTAATGAGTTTGGCATGTCAGGTGATTCCATTGTACTGAATATTTCAGGTTTACAAGCCAAAGAACAATCAGGCTTTATTCTGGCTGATTTAACAACCAAAGTGCTTTATTGCCCGCAGATAGTTGCACTGGATCAACTGCGTCTTGCTTTTAATAATTCGCTGATTTTAGCTGATCATTTCTATTTGAAAACACCAAACGGCGGTAAAGAATTTTCAAACTTTGTATCAGAGGTTAGGTTTGATGCTCACATTTATAAATCACGCATTTCTCTTGCTGATGTTGCCTATTTTGTTCCGCAGCTGTGGGGTATGGATGATATGATAAATATTGTCAACACTGAAATAACGGGTCCGGTTTACGGCATGAAATTAAAAAACACCCGCCTTACCTTATTGAAGAATACGGTGCTGCACGGCGATTTTCAAATCCCTGATTTAAGTGATATCAATTCAGCAATTTTTAATGAACGCGTTGATACCTTCAGAACCAGCATACAAGATATTGAAGCCTTGAATTTATCCCCTTTCATTGCAGAGAATCAAGGGCATATTGAAGTGCCCCACAATTATGAAAGAGCGAATATCATCTCCTTATTAAACGCATCATTTGACGGAGGTATTGAAAGTTTTTTTGTTGATGGTGATTTGAAATCAGGTATCGGAAATATTTCATCAGAGTATGGATTGGAATTTAAACTGATAGATGGAATTTATCATTATGATGGGCCAAGCGGAAATCCAAGCGGAAAAGATGTGATGTTAACGGATGTTGATTTGCGCGCAGTAACCGGCAACCCTTTACTTGGTGAAATAAGCGGATTCATTGATATCCACGGCAAAGGTTTTTCTGCTGATGAACTGGATGTAAACTTCAGCGGTCGTTTATCTGAATTAGGTTTAAACGGCTATAACTACACCGGTATCAATGTGCAGAAAGGACATTTTCATAAAAATATTTTTGACGGTACTATTGATATTGAAGATGATAATCTTGCATTAAAGTATGAGGGAGAAGTGAATTTAAACGGGGCCATGGCATT
This sequence comes from Crocinitomicaceae bacterium, assembly GCA_016708105.1. Taxonomy (NCBI): domain Bacteria; kingdom Pseudomonadati; phylum Bacteroidota; class Flavobacteriia; order Flavobacteriales; family Crocinitomicaceae; species Crocinitomicaceae bacterium. The sequence goes on along the minus strand of JADJGJ010000001.1, from coordinate 1,142,800 downwards.
TGATTTTGACGTGCGTATTGACAGCGCCCATCTTGCTGATTTGTCAATCACCAATGATACGGTGCCAAATAGATTTCAGGCAAACGTACATGTCAACATCAAAGGAACAAGCATGGATAATTTAAGCGGTGAAATATCTCTCTCAAATCTCAAATATAAAGAAGCGAATATTGATTTTGTGCTTGACACCATGAAGCTATCAATAAAACGTTCAAAAACATCTGACACCATCAGCTTATACTCACCTTATGTTGACATGGATTTATCAGGCAAGTTTGATTTGGGTGATATTTACCCTGTTTTGCAAACTCAGCTTTCTTATGTGGTAGATAATTTGATTGAAGCAAAAGATATTGCCACTACCAAGAATAAATATTTTGATTTGGATATCCGCCTGAAAAATGTCAATCCATTATTACAATTTGTTGACGACCAGATTTACATTTCAGAAAACTCACGTGTGCAATCATATTATAATATCAATCAAAAAAGATTTGCTGTAGATGTAAATGTTCAAACCCTGCTTTACCATGGTATGTCACTCACCGATATCAAACTTGAAAACCGGTTTGACAGTACCAAGGCTACATTATATTATCAGGCAGAATATGGAAAATTGAATGACAGTGCGCAGGTGCGGAACATCTACATTGATTCGTATGTAAAAAACAATACGTTTCTCACCAACTTCGGCTGGGATGGATACAAAGGCACCTCCCCTGCCCTGTTTGCATTCAAATCTGTTGTTGATGATTCAAAAAATGTGATGACAAGTTTTGATCCATCCTTCTTTTTCTTGCAGGGCAACAAATGGCAAATCAATCCAAATTCAAAAATATTATACAACCCTCAGTATGTTCAGTTATCAAAATTCACCTTCTCACATGAAGATCATATAGTAAGTTTTGACGGCAGAATTTCTGAAAATCCAAATGACTGGTTATATTTTTATGTTGAAGATTTTGATCTGAGTGATTTGAACGGATTACTTGGAGGTTCTATGACTTTGGGTGGTGTATTGAATATTGACGGCGGCGTGGCAGATGTCTACAACAATATTCGTTTTCAATCAATCTCTGATATCAAAAAATTTGTAATCAATGATGAGTTGGTGGGAGATGTGCTGGTGAGCAGTAAATGGGATAAAACAACCAACAGTATTGGTGTAAACGGTTTTCTGAAACGTGAGAGCAGTGAGACATTCCGTTTTGATGGTAACTACTGGCTTGATAAAGAAGAAGACAATATTAGTTTGAATTTGTATTTTGATAATACCGACATTTCATTTCTCAACGCGTTTGAAGACCCTGAACTTTACACCAATATTGAAGGATATCTTGATGGAGAATTACGGGTCACAGGTGAACTCACTAATCCGGTTGTGAGCGGATATCTTGATATTCCAAACGCAGGAGTAACTGTACCTATGTTCAATGTTGCCTTTGATTTTGCAGGTAGGGTTGGATTCAGTGATGGTGCCATCATTGTAAACAACATGGTATTGTTAGATCAGGAAAAACACAAAGCACTTGCTAACATGCAAATTTATCATACTGACTGGGGTGATTTTAATTACGATGTAACATTGGATATGGAAATGCCGGGAGTTACAGAAAAATTTCTGGTGATGGATACCAAATATGAAGATGGAAGTTATTATTATGGAAAAGCCTACATCACCGGACTGGTAAATATTTTTGGATATGATGATTTGGTGCAGATAACTGTTGATGCAACAACGCAATCAGGTACTGATCTCACTTTGCCACTTTATGGAACGGCAGAATTAGAAGAATCCTCTTTTATACAATTCACCAAACCTGAAGATACTGCTGCCACAAATGTGATCAAAGAAATTGAACGCATGGGCATGACTTTAGATATGAAATTTCACGTAAACCCAAATGCTAAAGTGACCATTGTATTTGAGCCGGTATATGGTGATCAAATTGTTGTGAACGCAGGTGAAGGTGATATTCAAATAGCCATGGATGACTACGGCGTAATGACCATGTTTGGCAAATATCAAATTTTAGAAGGCGTATACAATATGCGTATGAAAACTTACGTGCGTGAAGACTTCACCATTGACCCGGCTAGTACAATACGCTGGACTGGTTCACCGTATGATGCCGACATTGATATCACCGCCACATTCAACAGGTATCTTTCACTGGCAGATATTATGCCGGTTGGTGCTGAACGCGGTACGCGCAAAGATGAAGTGGTTGGATATTTGTACATGACAAAAACATTGATGTCACCTGCGCTTAATTTTGGTATCAAAGCTCCTAAAGCTGATCAAGAAGGTAAAGATGCAATTGCCGCTATCACTGCTGAAACAGATATGTTGACCAAACAGTTTTTTGCTATTCTGGTGCTTCAACGTTTCTTACCCGTGAACGGCACAGGTGAAGGTGGTTCAGGTGCACTGGCAGTTTTAGAAGATCAGATGAATGCTTTATTTGACGCCTTGAGTGAAGATGTAAAAATTTCTGCAAGCTTTAATCAGGGTCAGATGGGATTGCAATTTGAAAAACAAATCAATGATAAAATTACTGTTTCAGTGAGTGGAGGTGTAGTTGATAATAGCAGTGGTGATGCAGGTGCCAGCGGTATTGTGGGTGATGTGCGCGTAGAATATAAATTGAATGAAGACGGAACATTTACCATGAATTTTTTCAATGAAACAAATACCGGATCTGAATCAAGTGAAGGTGGATTTACTCAAGGTGTGAGTATGCATTATCAAGAAACTTTTGATGATCCAAAAGAATTTAGACTGCTGCAAGGATTTTTAAATATTTTCAGAAAAGATTCTAACGATGTCAACATACACAAAGAAGGAAACAACAGAAAAAAAACACCGGTACCGGCTGAATAGTAAAGATTAACTCAACTTTGTTGCAATTAAAATAAAACAGACCCTATGAAAAAAGTGCTGATAGCTAATCGCGGAGAAATTGCATTGCGCATCATGAAAACCCTGCGCAGCATGAACATACAAAGTGTTGCAGTGTATTCAGACGCGGATAAAGATGCGCCCTTTGTAAACTATGCTGACGAAGCATATTGCATTGGAGATGCAAAGCCATCTGAGAGTTATTTGAACATGGATAAAATTCTGGGCGTTGCTACAACGGTGAAAGCTGATGGCATTCATCCGGGATATGGATTCTTATCTGAAAATGCTGAATTTGCATCACGTGTAGCTGCGGCAGGCATTAAATTTATTGGACCAACACTTGAGGCAATTCGCATCATGGGTGATAAATTATCAGCAAAACAAGCGGTAAAAAAATACGAAGTGCCTATGGTGCCCGGCACTGATTCTGCAATTCAGGATATTGAATCGGGAATAAAAATCGCACGAGAAGTTGGTTACCCAATTTTAATTAAAGCATCAGCCGGCGGCGGTGGTAAGGGAATGCGCACCGTTGAGCGTGAAGAAGATTTTGCACAACAATTTGAACGCGCAAGTTCTGAAGCGCTTTCTTCTTTTGGTAACGGTGCTGTGTTCATTGAGAAATTTGTTCAACAACCTAAGCATATAGAAATTCAGGTAATAGCTGATCAGCACGGACATGTACTTTATCTCAACGAGAGAGAATGTTCCATTCAACGCCGTCATCAAAAATTAGTTGAAGAGGCGCCATCTCCGGTTGTTGATTCAGCTCTCAGAAAAAAAATGGGTGAAGCCGCTGTGAATGTCGCACGCTCATGCAATTATGAAGGAGTTGGAACAGTGGAATTTTTAGTGGATAAGGACCGTAATTTTTATTTTCTAGAAATGAATACCCGTCTTCAGGTTGAACATCCGGTTACTGAAATGATCACCGGGTTAGACCTTGTGGAAGAACAAATAAAAGTTGCGCGCGGTGAAAAATTATCCTACACGCAAGATGAAGTTAAACTGGATGGACACGCAATTGAAGTAAGAATTTGCGCTGAAGATCCTGAAAATAATTTTCTTCCTGATCTTGGAAAAATAATACGCTATCGTCGGCCAACCGGACTTGGAATACGGGTTGATGATGCCTATGATGAAGGCATGAACATTCCCATCATGTATGACCCCATGATTGCAAAATTGATTGTGCATGCAAAAGATCGTGACTCAGCTATTGAAAAAATGATTCAGGCTATTGATCAATTTGAAATTTGCGGTTTTTCAACCACACTTGGATTTTGTCGCTTTGCCTTAAATCATGCTGAATTCAGGAACGGAAAATTCACCATCAATTTTGTTGCTGATCATTTTAAACCTGAATATCTAAAAGCAGAAGTGAATGAAGATATATCAGCATCTGCTTACGCCTTGTTTAAAAAGATAAAAAACGATGCTGAGCCTGTTTATCTTGATCAAAAATATTCTGCATGGAAAACGAATAGGTAATAATTCTATTCTCCCTTATCTACCCTTTCTGAAAAATCTTTTTTTATTCTTGCTTTCATTTTTATCAGCAGGCTGTGTTGATCTTTTTTTATTGTTGCCGTGATTTGAATTTCCACGCTTGTTGCCTTGCTGCTGCCCTGAGGTTTGTTTCCCTTTGTTGGTCTGATGTTCTGCCTCATCCCGTGCATTGATTTGAAAAGGGTGATCAGTAATTTCTTTGATTTTTATTTTGATGAGTTTTTCTATGTCTTTCAAATATGGCCGCTCATCAATATCACAAAATGATATGGCAGTTCCGCTTGCGCCTGCTCTACCTGTTCTACCAATGCGGTGAACGTATGATTCAGGTTCGTTTGGTAAATCAAAATTAATTACCCATTCCAGGCTGTCAATATCAATACCACGGGCGGCAATGTCTGTTGCAACAAGCGCTTTTATTTTTCTTTCTTTAAATTGAGAAAGCGCCCGTTCTCTTGCACCTTGCGCTTTATCGCCGTGAATGGCTGAAGCCGGAATATTTGCTTTCGCCAATTCTCTTGCCACACGATCAGCTCCATGTTTGGTGCGTGAAAAAACTAAAACCTGTTGCATGTTTTTTTCTGCAATGATATGTTTCAGTAAATTTCTTTTCATGGATTTCATCACGTGATACACCTCTTGCTTCACCGTTTCTGCCGTGGATGAAACCGGATTAACCTTCACCATTTCAGGATTAGTTAAAATAGCATTTGCAAGATTTGCTATAGACAAAGGCATGGTTGCAGAAAAGAAAATACTCTGTCTTTTTTTTGGCAGTTTAGGCAAAATGCGATTGATATCATGAATAAAACCCATGTCAAGCATTCTGTCTGCTTCATCTAAAACAAAAAAATCAATGGTGTCTAATTTAATCACCCCTTGATTCATCAAATCAATCAAACGACCGGGCGTTGCAATTAAAATATCAACCCCTTGTTTCATTTGAGCAACTTGAGGATTCTGGTTAACCCCGCCAAAAATTACTGTATGTGTTAAACCAAGTCCTTTACCATACACTTTAAAACTCTCACCAATTTGTGAAGCAAGTTCACGCGTGGGTGTTAGCACCAATACTTTCAAAATTTTTTTCTTGCCGTTGCCAAATCCACGCTCACTCAATAATTGCAAAATAGGAATAGCAAATGCAGCTGTTTTGCCGGTGCCGGTTTGCGCGCAACCCAATAAATCTCGCCCTTTTAATAGAACAGGAATCGCTTGAGATTGCACAGGTGTCGGTTGCTCATATCCTTCCTGAATTAAATTATTTAGAATTGTTTGGGCAATGCCCAGTTGGTTGAATTGCATGGTTGATATTTGGTTTACGTTGTGCAAAGATACCTTTCTTTTGAGGATATCAGGTAAACGTTTATTCCGTAGGCGCAGGTCGCGACTTGCGCCTACGGAATTGTAATTCCAAATTTTCTGCTAATTTCATTCCCTACAATCCTGAAAGTTTTTTTATGGCAAAGAATTTAAAGTTCACCGCAGAAGAACAAGCTTTTATTGATGACGCACTTCAGCAAATTGAACTGTGTGCAAAAAAAAGAATCAATGATCCGGCTAAAAATATTCTTGATAAAAACAATTTTGTATTTGATGCCCATTCACATGTCTTTGATGGAAAATGTGTAGATGCAGATTATATGGTTATCCGTATGCTGAATCTGGAAGATAATCCATTGGCAAAAAAATTAGTCAGATTCATTGTTCGCCGTATAATTCGTGAGCAAATTGGTGATGAAAACACTTGTCAAAACGCTAATCAATTACTTGATTTGATTTATGCCAAACGTGCAGCTAAACATAGTTTATTTCATGAAATTGATTTGCGTGTTTTTGAAAAAGATGATGCGGATGATTCCGACGATAAAGAAGAGAAAGGACTACCAACTGTTGACTGGATTGGTTTGAAAAAAAGAATCAAAGAAGTATTTAAAATTTTGAATAGCGGAAAAATGGAAAGCGTTTATCAGTATTTTCAAAAGCACGCTATTCATCACCACTTCAGAGGGAAAGATCTCATCTCAATTCAACTGGGTATGGATTTAGAATCAGGTTGGCAAGGCAGCATTTCAAAAACTTACCATGATCAAAACAAAGAATTGCTTGAGCTTTCAAAACATCACCCGGTCTTACCATTTTTTCCGGTGCATCCTGATCGCGTACGCAAAAAAAACGCCGCGCACAAACACAATGAATTGTATGATGCCTTTATAGAAGCATTCAAAAAAGGGAGTCCAACATTTTTTGGAATTAAAATATATCCATCACTCGGTTATTTGCCCGCTGACATGGCACTTGCCCCCATATTGGAAGTTTGTGAACGAGCTAACATACCAGTAACTGCACATTGCGGAGGTGAAATCATTTCAACCTTTGAAGATAAAATTCATACCTCAGAATTCAGAACACCCATAGTAATACATGAAGAAAACAGAAAAGCCAATGCGAGAAAATTAAATGATCCCATCAACTGGATTCCGGTACTGGAAGAATTTCCCAAACTGCGCCTCAACCTTGGGCATTTTGGCAGTGATTGGGCATGGGAAAAATCAGAGAACGAATTGCATGTTCGCATACAAACTATTCTTGATTTAATGCAAAAATATAAAAATGTCTACGCTGATTTTTCATTCAATTTGAACAACAAAAAATCATCAGAAAATTTCGCAAAATATCTTCATTCAAATGATTCATCATTTGCAATTATGAAAACTAAAACCATGTTTGGCACTGACTTTTGGGTAGTAGTTCCACAATCCAATCTCAAAAAAGATCAGAAAAAATTCAAGAAATTAACCGAAGGATATCACGATGCCTTGTTTGCACAAAACGTCATCAATTTTCTAGGGTTGAATGAAGGGGATTTGTTGGTTTGATTTGGGGGAGGGTAAAGGATAGATTTGCTATACATTTATTCAAACGAAGTTTTGTCAAGGTACACCTGGCTTAACTTTTCCCGATAAATCTCATTTTTTTGTGCGACTTTTTGACTAAGTTAGATGTCCCAAAACACAATAGTCATGGGTAAAGTATAAAATGGCAAAGCAAAAGAAAGAAATTTACAAAGCAAAAGGCGACATTGATTTTGAAAAAGATTTGTGGAATGTTGCCAACGAATTACGTGGTGCGGTTGCAGAAAATCAGTACAAAGAGTATGTCTTGTCTCTGATTTTTTTAAAACACATGAGTGAGCGTTTTGAAACGCGCAGAGATGAATTGATGAGTTTGGTAAATGAGCCAAGTTCTGAATATTATAGAACCAATAAAAAAGAGATCAACCAAATTGTCAATGATCCAGATGAATACTTAACTAAAAACACCTACATCATTCCGCAAGAGGCAACGTGGCAATATTTGCAAGATCATGCAGAGCAAGATGACATCAAAGTAAAAGTGGATGATGCATTTGAATTATTAGAGAATTCCATTTCACAATACCGGCCAGAATTAAAAGGAATTTTACCGCGCATATTTGTGCGCAGTCAATTATCATCAAGACAAGTTGCCGGGTTGATTAATTTATTTTCCAATCCAAAGTTTTCAGAAAAACACAATCCTGAAAGTGATGTGTTGGGACGTATTTATGAATATTATATTGGGCGTTTTGCAATTGCAGAAGGTTCTGGTGCCGGGCAATTTTTTACACCGGGTTGTATTGTGCGTTTGATGGTTGAAATGCTGGAACCTCTTAAAGGAAAAATTGCAGATTTGGCTTGTGGCAGTGGCGGTATGTTTGTGCAGTCCATGAAATTCATCAATGCACACGGTGGAAGTAAAAAAGACATTGCCATTTATGGGCAAGAGCGTTATGATGGAACTTTGCGTTTAGCAAAAATGAATTTGGCTTTGCGTGATTTGAATTTTCAATTGGAATTAGGTGACTCATTATTGCAAGATAAATTACCAGAATTAAAAGCGGATTACATTATCATGAATCCACCTTTTAACGTGAGTCAATGGCACCCTGAAGATTTACCTGAAAATGATCCACGACTTTTTAAAATAAAAGATTCCAATGATCCGGTGGTCACAGATGGAAATGCAAATTACATGTGGTTTCAAACCGTGTGGCATCACTTGAGCAAAGACGGTACTGCAGGAGTAGTAATGGCTAACGGTGCTATGACTTCCAATACCAAAGGTGAACGCAATGTACGTGAACACATGATCAATGAAGGCATGGTAGATTGTATTGTGCGTTTGCCGGACAAACTTTTTTTGACAACCGGTATTCCGGCATGTTTGTTTTTTCTGAGTAAAACACGAAACGGAAACAAACAACACCGCGCCCGCAAAAATGAAATTCTATTCATTGACGCAAACAAGTTAGGTGAAATGGTAAGCCGTAAATTGCGTGTGTTGACTGATGGGGAGATTGAAAAAATTGCGGGTACTTATCATGCGTGGCGTAGGACCCCCTCCGCCCTGCGGACACCTCCCCAAGGGGAGGAATTACTAGTAGGTGCAGGCGTTATACCCCAAGGGGAGGAATTACTTGAGGGTGCAGGCGTGCTACCCCAAGGGGAGGAATTACTTGAGGGTGCAAGCGTTCTTCCCCAAGGGGAGGAATTACATGGGGGCGGGGGCATTCCTCCCCTTGGGGAGGTGGATGCCAAAGGCAGACGGAGGGGGTCGGGGGCGGGGCACACCACTAACCTAACCTACACAGACATCCCCGCCTTTTCCAAATCAGCAACATTAGAAGAAGTAATCAAACAAGATTATAAATTAACCCCAGGCATTTATGTGGGCAGTGAAGCTGCAGAAATTGATGATGTGCCTTTTGAAGAAAAAATGAAACAACTCACCGCTACTTTGAAAGAACAGTTTGCTAAATCAAATGAGTTGCAGAAGAGAATAGAGACAAACTTGACCAAGATGGTCTAAATAAACATGTGTGAAAGAATAAATGAATACTGAAAATAAAAATACGGAATATAAAAGTTTAAAAAAGGTAACTGGTAAATCAGCCGATTTTAAAGCTCTTGCGGAAACTTGCGTTTGTTTGGCAAATGCGCAAGGTGGCATGATTTTTATTGGAATCGAAGATGAAGCGGACGTTCCCCCTCAAGCTCAGAAAATAGGTGATGGTGTTATAAATGAAGTTTTAAAAAGATTAAGAGATTTAACTGATAGTGTCGGTTTGGCGAATGCTGAACGATTTGCTCACGAAAATGGTGGAGAATATTTTTCTTTTTCAGTTTTACCTTCATCGCGAACCATTGCAACCACTACGAGTGGAAAAGTCTTTATCAGAGTGGGTGATGAATGTGTACCTGTAGGTTCAGATGAACTTACACGGTTGGCCGCAGAAAAAAATGCCTTTCAGTGGGAGCTCGTTACTCCTTTCAAAATGGGTATTAATGATGTAAACTTAAAAGAGGTTTCAAGTTTTCTGAAAGACATTAGAGCATCTAAAAAAGTATCTGATTTTGTAAAGGCTAAAAATGACACGGAACTATTGGAGCATTACATGCTTATTCGCGATGGTCTCTTAACGAATCTAGGAATATTATGGTTTGGTTTTCCCGCACAACGGGGTCGAATTGCTTACCCAATAAGTGTGCAGTATCTTGTTTATAATGATAAGGGTGAAAAAATCCGAAAATTGAATTGGAGTAATTTTGATTTGAATCCGAAAGATCTATTGTTGGAAATAGAAAAGACGGCAGTTGAATTAAATTACGCAACTGAATTTCCAAATGGGCTTTTTAGAAAACAAGTTCCGCATTATGCGAAAGAGGTGATTCGAGAATTGTTGGTGAACGCAGTTGCTCACAAACGCTATACAATTTCTGGAGATGTTTTTATTGAAGTATACTCTGACCGTTTGGAGATTACAAATCCTGGCGGCTTGCCAATGGGTATTTCTAAGGATAATATTTTGCATGAACGGCAAAGAAGAAATCCACACCTGATTAATATTCTTCATGACCTTGGTCTGATGGAAGGTGAAGGTTCTGGATATGATCTCATTTTTGAAAAACTTAGCCGTGATGGAAAAACATTTCCAGAAATTGAAAGTGATTTGAATAAATTAAAAGTAACGGTCAGGTCAAATACAGTTGATGATGAAGTGCTTGGAATTATTGATTTCATTTCAAATAATTATTCGCTGACTCAAAAAGAGATTATTGTTACCGGTATTGTTGCTCAACATAAAAAAATAATGACAACAACTTTGTCTCATTTACTTCAATTGCCATCTGAAGACAGGTTAAGAAATTGGGTTGGTACTTTAATTCAGCAATCTATACTTATCAGCAGAGGAATTAAGAAGGGAACAGAGTATTTAATAAACCCCAAAATATATTCCTCGGCCAAAATTAACATTAAACCTTCATTAAAAACAATTGAGCCGCATCGGTTAGGTGCCTTAATTGAAGAAGATTTAAAATATCATCTGTCCAGCAGTAAATCTGAAATTCATGTACGTTTGGGGGATATTTCCATTCAAGATGTCCAAAAGACTATATATAAATTGGTAAAAGAAGGTGTTTTAATTGCCGAAGGACCTAAAAAGAATAGAAAATATTCTTTGGCAAAAAATAAATAAATGAAAAATAAATTAAATATTTAAATATCCTAATATATTATATGTCAGATAGTTGTGTATATGTAATTATTAATTAAAATTAAATATTTTGGCCATATTGAATAATTAAGGTGATTATAAACAGCAATTATTTTCTTAAAAATAAAGTCTGGGGTTTGGGTATGTCATCAAGAAAATTGTAAAGGATTAGAAGAATAGAAATTATTACAATATATCGGCTTGTTCATAATTTATGAACAGATGCAAAAAATGAACAAAAAATGAAACAACTCACAGCTACTTTGAAAGAGCAGTTTGCTAAGTCAAATGAGTTGCAGGAGAGGATTGAGAAGAATTTGAAGAGTTTAATAAAATAGTATGTCAAGGCACACATTAAAATTAGAAAAACCAAATCAATGGTATCGATTAAATGTTGATGCCGAAAATCCATTTATCAATCTAATCCGCATGGAGTTTGATCCTCTTGAAAAGGGAAAATCCTATCAGGCACCTAAGATAATTATCAGAATAACACATTTTGGTGGAGGAGAATCAACCCATCCAATACATCTTTCACAGGCGGAAAAGGATTCTTCTTTCAAAATTAATTTTCGTGACCACCTTGAAGATTTTAAGGCGCTTGAATTCATGTTCGATGACTCCAATAAAGAACATCTTAAGAATGTTGAAGAATATAAGAACTTACGCTTAGTCTATGAACTGATTGAATTGTTGGACAGCACATTACCAACTAATGGTTTTGAAGAACACCTCCGTGATCCACGGAATATAAAAATTCTATTTTCAGCTCCATTTGGAAAAGGGAAGTCCACTTTCTTAGATTATTTTTTTGAAGAAAGAAAAAACAAATACCACGTTTTTAAACTCTATCCAGTAAACTACTCGGTCGCAAAAAATGAAGACATTTTTACGTATATAAAATGTGAGTTGCTTATTCAACTGCTTAATTCCGGAATTGAATTTGACCAAAAAAGTACCAGCACAGGAAAAGCTTTTAGTGATTTTTTCAAAAAGAATGCACATAAATTATTAGCGCCCCTGCTACTTTTATCTCCAACCCTGGGCCAAAACATGTATCAGATGTTTGAGAAATTTGATTCATTAAAGGATGAATTCATCGATTATCATCAGAAGCTAAATACAAATGAAAAGGTACTTGGTCAGGAATTTTTTAACGAATTCATGAACCGTGAGGGAGGATTATTTGAGGACAATTTTGTTTCTCATTTAATCAGAAAGTACATAAACAGAATACAGGAAACGGAAAAAAAGGAAGTAGTTCTTTTAATTGACGACCTTGACAGAATGGATCCAGATCACATCTTCAGAATTCTAAATGTCTTTTCAGCACATTATGATTCCTACAAGTTTAGAAGAGAAGATGAGCACAATAAATTTGATTTTGATAGAATAATTTTGGTAGCCGACTACGAGAACTTGCATAATATTTATGCATATAGATATGGACCAAAGTCAAATTTTGAAGGATATATAAATAAGTACTACAGCACGAAAAAGTTTGACTACAACAATGATCGAGTTACGCTTTCAATAATTAAAAACATCGATAGACATAGGAATCCGAATGGATATCTGAGTAATCCCATGTATCAGAAATTTATTTTATTGGCAACGGCTTTAATGAATGCAGGTCAATTAACCCTTCGAGAACTTCTAAAATTGCAAACTATCCGGCTACAACCAAATAAGTCTAAATTGGAGAACAGTAATTTCCACTCACATACTTTTTTCAAATATGGGAGCTATTCTTCAGTGATAATGTTTTTCACTAATTTGGGAAACACAGATTTACTCATAAAAAAAATTGAATCCCTCGAAGAAGTTCACGTGACAAATAAGGTGAATTTTGATGATGAATTTTTCATTCTGCATGGCGCAACACAAGTTCCAAACAGTAACGATCTTGTAAGCTACATTTGGCAAGAATTTCGATATGAGTACACATTAAATTTGGATAGCACGTTCAATCTCACACAATATAAAGGGAATGGAATAGTTAAGCACATAAAAACAGGTCAGCAAGAGAATGGCGTATTTCGTCCAACTTTTGGATTTTTAGATTGGAAAGAAGTGTTGCTTGAAAATGTGAAATTTTATTCTGCGATTAAAGATCAGATCTAATGCCAAACAACTGGAAAAAATATAAACTAGGTGAATTAGTACAGCACAAAAAGGGATTTGCTTTCAAATCCGCATGGTTTGAATCAGGCGGAGTTCCGGTAGTGAGAATATCTGATACTACAGAAAATTCAATTAATCTGAGCACTTGTCATCGAATTAATAACAATCTAGCTAATGACCTTAGAGATTATATGCTAAAATTTGATGAAGTCGTAATAGCGACAGTTGGTTCTTGGCCACCAAATTATTCATCTGTTGTGGGCAAGGTAATTCGTGTTCCTAAAGAAGCTGAGGGCGCTCTACTCAATCAGAATGCTGTTAAATTAATATCAAACCATAACCTAGATAATAGGTTCCTATACTATTCTCTTAAAGCAGAGCGGTTTTTAAAATATATAACAACGGCGGCACAAGGAAGTGCGAATCAAGCAAGCATTAAGCTTACGGATATTTTCGATTTTATCGTTGACCTCCCCCCCCTAAAAGAACAACAAGCCATCGCCGAAATCCTCTCAGCCCTCGATGACAAAATTGAACTAAACCTCCAAACAAATAAAACCTTAGAAGAAATGGCCAACGCTTATCTTCAAAATACTCTTAAAAATAATGAACCAAAAAAAATTTTATTAGGTGATTTAATTTCGTTGCAGAATGGATACGCATTTAAAGGAGATAGATTTGTTACAAATGGTAATCATGCAGTATTAAAAATTAAAAACATAAACAACGGTTTTGTTGACATTTACTCAACGGACTTTATCGCTGAAGAAGAAGCATTTAAACTTGATGCTAAATTTAGAGTTAAATCAAAAGATGTTTTAATCGCAATGACAGGAGCCGAAATAGGTAAGATAGGCATGGTAGAACAAACAACAAAGACATTATGGTTAAATCAGCGTGTAGGTTTATTAGTTCCAAAATTTGACTATGCAGATAAACTAGCGTACCTATTTGTCAACTCTAAGGAATTTCAAAATTTTATCTTGAACAAATCTACCGGCAGTGCACAGCCAAATATCAGCGGTAGTGAAATAGAATCAATAGAAATATACGGGACTAAAATCGAAGCGTTAAAAAAATCCACTGAATTTATCTCACCGTTATTCGATCAAATGGCAAATAATCTCAAGGAAAATAATTTATTGAAACAAACTCGTGATTACCTGCTCCCAAAATTAATCAGCGGAGAAATCAGAGTAAAAAAGGACCCCCTCCGTCCTGCGGACACCTCCCCGCGGGGAGGAAGTATTAGTACAAAAGAATTGATATGACCGATTTGAAAGAATTCCATATTGAACAAGCTGCCATTGAGTGGTTAGAGCAAATGGGCTATGAGCATGTGCATGGTGCAAGTTTTACACGTGAGGCGCGCACGGTGGTATTGGAAGATGTATTACAAAATTTTATTGCAAAAAAATACCCGCAACTACCGGCTGAAATGGTGAAAGAAGCAGCCAAAGAATTCACTAACAATGTCGGTGCAGATTTGGAATATCGCAACCGTGATTTTCATTTAAAATTGACCAAAGGAATTGATATCTCCTGGAAACAAAATGAGAAAGAAAATGCGCTGCACATTTACCCAATCGATTTTGAAAATCCAGAAAACAATACTTTTTACTGCGTCAATCAATTAGAAATTGTTGGGCGCAATCGTCGCATTCCTGATTTGTTGATTTATATAAATGGTTTGCCTCTCATCATTTTTGAATTTAAAAATTGGTTTGATCACAACACCACAGAAAACGAAGCTTTCAATCAAATACAACATTACAAACAAGATATTCCGCTTTTGTTTGAGTACAATGCGCTCACCATTATCAGTGATGGTAAAACGGCGCAGCACGGCATGTTTCCGGCAAGCATGGAATGGTTTGCTCCCTGGAAATCTGTCAATGGAAAAGACATTGTAGATGAAAATGATTTTCAGTTGCACTCTTTATTGCATGGATTATTTGGCAAAGATCGTTTACTGAATTACCTCAAACATTTTATATTTTTTGAAGATCACAACGGAACTTTAATTAAAAAAGGCGCCAAGTATCACCAATATTTTGGAGTCAATTTTGCAGTAGAAAAAACCAAAGATTCTATTAAGCCTATTGGTGATGGCCGCATTGGTGTCATCTGGCATACGCAAGGCTCTGGTAAAAGTATTTCAATGGCCATTTACACCGGTATTTTGCGTCAGTTACCGGAGCTCAAAAATCCAACCATTGTAGTGCAAGTTGACCGTAATGATTTGGATTGGCAACTCTATGAAAATTTTGTTTTGTGTAAAGATATTGTAGGTGAAGTTACGCATGCAACAAGCACAGATGAATTGCGCCGTCTTTTAGACACCGATGCCGGAGGCGTTATCTTCACCACCATTGAAAAGTTCCGCCTTAAAAATTCCTCCCCAAAGGGAGTTGTCCGCAGGACGGAGGGGGTCGGGGCGGGGGAACACCAAGCCGCACTTGAAAAATTCTTCAAACCCTAT
Organism: Crocinitomicaceae bacterium; assembly: GCA_016708105.1. Lineage (NCBI taxonomy): Bacteria > Pseudomonadati > Bacteroidota > Flavobacteriia > Flavobacteriales > Crocinitomicaceae > Crocinitomicaceae bacterium. The sequence continues at coordinate 1,127,203 of JADJGJ010000001.1, read as the reverse complement.
TTAAGCATCATTGATGAAAATGGTTTCACAAAAGCCGGATTCCTAAAGTACAATGATAAATTAGGTGATCATGTCAAAGCTAACCGATACGCAGAAAATTTATCTGAAGTATTACTTTGGAATCAACTCAAACGAGATAAATTGGGAGTTGATTTTCACCGGCAAAAACCAATCGGTCATTACATCGTAGATTTTTTCTGCCCTGAACTTATGTTGGCAATTGAAGTAGATGGATCGGTGCATGATAGTGAGGAAGCTCAGCAGAGAGACGCTAAAAGGCAGAAGAATTTAGAAGATTTAGGAATTAACTTTCTTCGTTTCTCTGCTTCGGCAGTTGAAAAATTGATGGATAGCGTTTTACTAGATATTAAAAACTATATCAAGGAACATAAGACTGAATTTAGACTGAGTTTGGTGCATAGGGGTGTGTTGAATCGTAAGCCAGAGCTGAAGGGACACCTCCCTAGCCCTCCTCAAGGAGGGAAGGTTGACGCGGGGGAATTCGCAAGCGAATTGGAGCGGACTTCGTCGCTCTGTGACCCAAGCGAATTGGAGCTGACTTCGTCGCTCGGAAATGAATTAGGTGAAATTGTACATCCCGTTTTATCATCAAGAGATAACATCATTGTCATTGCAGATGAAGCGCACCGCACCCAATACGGTTTGTTGGATGGTTACGCCGCCAATTTAAGAACTGCTTTACCCAATGCGTCATTCATAGGTTTCACCGGAACACCCATTGATAAAAAAGATGCGGATACCGAAGAATTATTTGGTGAAGTGATTCACACTTATGACATCAAACAAGCTGTTGAAGATGGTGCCACCGTTCCAATTTATTATGAACCCCGTTTGGCAAAATTGCATCTGGCAAATGAAAATATTGATGAGGAGGTTGACGAAATCACAGAGGCCAACAGTGATGAACGCTTCATGAAATGGGCCGCCATAGAAGATGCGGCAGGCTCACAAGATAGAGTAGAAAAAATTGCAGCAGATATTTTGCGTCACTTCACCAATCGAACAGAAACGCTTGAAGGTAAAGCCATGATTGTTTGTATGAGTCGCAGAAATTGTGTGAAGATGTTTGATGCCATTACAAAATTAGAGGGATGTCCTGAAGTAGCGGTCATCATCACCTCTAATATTTCAAAAGATCCACCAGAATGGAAAGAACATGTAAGAACAAAAGATCAATTTGAAACAATCAAAAAGAGATTTAAAAATCCAGATGATCCTTTGAAAATTGTCATTGTGCGTGACATGTGGTTAACAGGTTTTGATGCGCCTATTATTAATTCTCTGTACGTGGATAAAGTAATGACCGGTCATAATTTGATGCAAGCCATTGCACGCGCCAACCGAGTTTTTGCAGATAAACAATCAGGCGTCATTGTAGATTATATTGGAATTGGTGATCAATTAAAATCTGCAACAGACAAATACACCGCAGGTGGTGGTAGAGGTGAAACTAAAATTGATATTGAGAAAGCATTAGAAATGTTCATTGATCAAGTTGGAAAATGTAAATCACATTTACCCGCTGAAATTGATTACAGCAAATGGCGCGCATTGACATCTGGTGATAAAATGATGTTGATCAATCAAGGAACTAATGCTATTTTAAAAACAGATCAGCTCGCAGATCAGTTCATGAAAGATGAAAAAGTGCTGACTGGTTTAGTAAGTATTGTAAAAAGTAGAGAAGAGCTTGCTGAATATGCATTGGATGTAATTTACGTGCAACACATTTCGGCAGCAGTTCGCAAAGCAAAATCAATCGTCATCGGAAAAAAAGACAATCAGAAAAAAGTCCGTGATTTAATTTCACAGAGTATTGAATCAGATCAAATCATTGATGTATTTGCCATGGCGGGCATTGCGCGTCCCGATGTTTCTATTCTCAACGAAGATTTTTTATTAGGCGCCAAAAAAGACAAATCAGGCTTGGCATTAAAAATAGAATTGATGCGCAACATTCTGAAAGGAGAAATTGCTTTACGCTTGCATAAAAATATCCGCAAGTACAATTCACTCAAAGAAGAAATAGAAAAAGTCATTGAGCAATACCACAAAAACGCAATTGATTCTTACACCACCATTTTAGAATTGGTAGAGCGCGCCAAAGAAATGCAGGAAGAAGAGAAGCGCCAAAAAGAACTCGGCATCTCTGATGAAGAGTTAGCCTTCTACGACATCATCCACGCCAAAAAAGAAATCATACAAGAAGCCGGTCCAATTCAAAATGTTGTCCACGCCGTCTGCAAAGCCGTCAAAGACAATTTGGAAATTGACTGGACCAAAAAAGAAGATGCCAAAGCAGCAATTCGCCTCGCAATTAAAAGAGAACTTCGCGGAAAAGTTGATTTAGATCAACTCAATAAAATTTTACAAGAAATCATGGAACAAGCTGAAGGGCAATTTAAGAATTGGCCGGAGGTTGGGTAAAAAATAAATTAAACAAAATAATATGAAAGTAGTTTTTATGGGAATAATGGGGCCATGGCAAACAACGATAATTGTCGGAGTTCTTGGATTCATTGGTTTGATAATTGCTGTGGTGGTTCTGTCAAACAGTCGTGCAAAACACAAAGCAAAATCAGAGGCTCTAGATACAGTGGTCAAAACGCATTCAATAAATTCATCTGATAATTTGGACAAAATTGAACGACTAAATAAAATGCGTGAATCTGGTGCATTGACACAAGATGAATTTGAATCTGAAAAGAAGAAAATATTACGTTAATAAAAAAATATGCAAAAGTATTCAGTCAATCAACAACTCATAGAAACCCTTCTAGCATGGGTTCGCAGTGGTGAGATAGCCATACCAGAAATTCAACGCCCTTTTGTATGGGATAGTTCGAAGGTTCGTGATTTGATGGATAGTTTGTATCAGGGTTTTCCTGTGGGTTATGTCATTGCGTGGCAAAATCCGAACGTTAGATTGAAGGATGGAACGGTAAGTGCTGGTAAAAAAATATTGATTGATGGCCAACAGCGTGTAACTGCATTAACTGCTGCCATACTGGGTGAATACGTGGTTGATAAAACTTATAAGCGTGTAAAAATTAAGATTGCGTTTAATCCACTTGAAGAGAAATTTGAAGTTCAAAATCCAGCAATCTTAAAAGATAAAAATTGGATACCTGATATTTCTGAAGCACTTAATGGCAGCATCAGTATTTTAAAATTGGTACGCACCTTTAAAGAGCAAAACCCGGATGCGGATGAAGATTTCATAGAAAGATCTTTTTCAAATTTATTAAACATTCCAAAAAAACAAATTGGGATGATCGAGCTGTCAGCTGATTTGGACATAGAAACAGTCACTGAAATTTTTATTCGAATTAACTCTAAAGGGGTGGTGTTGAGTCAAGCTGATTTTGCCATGAGTAAAATTGCTGCCAATACAGATTACGATGGAAATATTTTGCGCAAGGCAATTGATTATTTCTGTCACTTGACTATATCGCCAGAGTTTTATAAGCATATCATTGACAACGATCCTGAGTTTGCCAAAACAGAATTTTTTGCAAAAATGGCATGGCTGAAAAGTGAAAATGAAGATTTGTATGATCCGGATTATAATGATTTAATTCGCGTTGCATTTACCTCACAATTCAATCGTGGTAGAATATCTGATTTGGTCAGTCTATTATCAGGTCGTAACTTTGAAACAAGAACGTTCGAAGAAAGTATTACAGAACAATCTTTCGATACACTCAAAGTTGGTGTAAACAATTTCATCAACGAAACAAATTTCAAGCGCTTTTTGATGATTATAAAATCGGCAGGTTTTATTTCGCCTAAATTGATTCGATCACAAAATGCGGTGAACTTTGCTTACGCGCTTTATTTAAAATTAAAAGATCAAAATGTCAATTCGGTTAAGATAGAAACCTATGTTCGGCGTTGGTTTGTAATGTCTATACTTACAGGTAGATATTCTGGATCACCTGAATCTACGTTCGATTATGACATCAAGCAAGTTGCGAGTAGACCATTCGAAGAAATAATCAAAGAAAAAGAAGAGGGAGAATTATCAGACGCATATTGGAACGCAGCACTACCGCAAAATTTGGATACTTCTGTTGCCAGCAGTCCGTACTTCCATGTTTTTCTGGCGTCGCAAGTAAAAGCAAATGACAAAGGATTTTTATCACGCGATGTAACAGTTGGTGATTTAATTTCTTTACGTGGAGATATTCATCATTTGTTCCCGAAAGACTATTTGAAAAAGAATGGATACGAAAGAGGCAAGTACAATCAAATTGCAAACTATGTGTACATGCAGTCAGAGATCAACATTAAAGTTGGCAACAAAGCTCCAAAAGATTATTTTGATTTGGTCAAAACACAGATCGATCATGGTAAATTAGTCAGTGGTATCAGCACCGCAGCAGAACTCGAAAACAATTTAAAGGCTAACTGTGTTCCGCTCAGCATAGCAGAAATGACAGAACTTGATTATACAGAATTTTTGACACAGCGCAGATTTTTAATGGCGCAAAAAATGAAGGAGTATTATTTTTCGTTGTAAAATATAAATAACAGGAATTTATCGGGTCACAACCCATTTGATATAAACGGAGTACTAATGTTTCTGCCGAATCATTTAACGCCAAGATAAAAGCCTCTAGAAATCAATTTAGAGGAGTGAAAAACGTAGATTTTTTTCTTTACAGACTAGCCAAAATTTATGCCTAGTTCCCAACTTTTGGGTATGATCCACTTTTCCATCTGCACAATTCTACCTAAGTATTAAAAGCAAAACCCCCAAGTGCCTTAACACCTGAGGGTTTCTAAGTCTACAGCCATATAGACTATGCTTTAAAAGCGGTCTGGACGGGACTCGAACCCGCGACCCCGTGCGTGACAGGCACGTATTCTAACCAACTGAACTACCAAACCGAATATCTTGCAATCTTTTGCGCTGACAACAGCCAGCCTTAAAGATTTCGTGTGTTTTCAATTGACCGCTTAGGCTTTTTTAATCATTAATCGTTTACCAATGATCTCCTGTAAAGGAGGCACAAAAGTAAGGATATTTTCGTTCTATGCAAGTAGATTCTGAAAAAAATCTCAGATTATTTTTTGGCGCTTAACTAAAAACTGTTGTAATATCATGGCTACCGAACTGTTAATGTCAACCTCAACAAAGTCAATTTTAAATCGGGTACATGCAAGTTTTAAGTCTGTCATCAGTTGATTTACCTGTTGTGTATAGGCGTTTTTTATTTCTCCGGGTCTGAGTTTCAACTTTTCGCCGGTCTCTAAATCAATGAAGGTGGTTGGCTTATTTGGGAATTCAAAATCAAGTTCGTGTTTTTTATCTGCAACGTGGAAGAGAATGATCTCATGCCTATTGTGTTTTAAATGTAGAAAAGCATCTGTCAATTCATCCATTTTTTCATGCGTGAAGAAATCTGAAAACAGAATAATGAGGGATCTTTTATGATTGTTTTCAGCCACCTCATGCAACATGTTTACCAAGGTGGTTTTGCGGTTGAGTGTTTGCTGCTGCGAGGTCATGCAATTTTCCAATTCATGAAAAAGCATGCGGTGATGTGCGTTGGATGTTTTGATGGCGCTTTCAAATTTTATTCCGTCTTCAAAAATGCTCAACCCTACTCCATCACGTTGATGTTTTAATAATTCAATGAGTGATGCAATAGCATAAACACTGAAGCCTAATTTATTTAACGGATTTGATTTGGTGATTTCAGGAAAATACATGGACGAAGAAATATCCAACACAATTCGGCAACGCAAATTGGTTTCTTCTTCGTATCGCTTGATGAAAAGTTTATCTGTTTTCGCGTACAATTTCCAATCAATATGCCGGGTTGATTCACCTGTATTATAAATGCGATGCTCAGCAAACTCTACTGAAAATCCATGAAAAGGAGACCGGTGTAATCCGGTAATAAATCCTTCAACCACTTGCTTGGCAACAAACTCAAGGTTGCCGAACTTGGCCAGTTCTTGTATATCAATTTTTCCGTACACGTTGTGAAGATAGTGATTTTTGGGGAGTTAGGACTTAGGGGTTAGGAGTTAGGGGTTAGGAGTTAGGGCTTAGGAGTTAGGAATTAGGGTTTAGGAGTTAGGAGTTAGCACTTAGGGGTTAGGAGTTAGGAGTTAGGGTTTAGGGGTTAGGAGTTAGGAGTTAGCACTTAGGGGTTAGGAGTTGGCAATTAGGAATTGGGAGTTTGGTAATGGGGTTTTGGGTTTTTGGGCAGAATGCCCAATGCCCTAATCCCTCTTCCCTAATCCCTCTTCCCTAATTCCTTCTTCCCTATCCCTAAGGCCCTAACCCCTCCATTCTTTCCCCTAAGTCCTAAGACCTAATCCCTAATTCCCTATCTTTACCCATCAAAATACATCCCATGGGACTACGCGACGAAAAAAACCGCACATGTGAACACTGCGGGGAAAAAATTCTGGGTCGTTCAGACAAACGATTTTGTTCTGATTATTGTCGCAATTCAAAACACAATGAAGAGAATCGTGATACGAGTAATTACATGCGACGGGTGAATAATATTTTGCGAAAAAACCGACGCATCTTGGCAGAATTTAATCCTAACGGAAAAGCAAAAGTTGCAGGCACAGCGCTGATGGAAGAGGGTTTTAATTTTGCTTACTTCACCAATGTGTATGAAACCAGAAAAGGTGGAAAATATTTTTTCTGCTATGATCAGGGCTACATTCAAATTGAAGATGGTTATTACGCACTGGTAGTCAGAGAATCTTACGTGAAATGATTGTACTGAAATTTTTTCTCAGGTTGATTGGGTACGTTCTGATAATTCCTGTCAAACTTTACCAATGGATTATCTCTCCCATTTTACCGCAATCATGCAGATATAACCCAACATGCAGCCATTACATGATTGAAGCGATAAAAGAATGGGGGCCATTCAAAGGTCTATATCTAGGAACAAAACGCATACTGAGTTGTCACCCTTGGGGTGGCTCAGGCAACGATCCGGTGCCGGAAAATCCTGCAAAAAAATCAGGTCAATGTAAACATCATACCCGCTGAAATAATCAGTTCACCAATCAATCTTCATTTACTTCAATCAGATATTTTTCAATGAATTCAAGTGATCTTGTCCTATTCTCTTCATAAGACATAAAATCTTTGAACTGCGGATAAATATCAACATGGAATAAGGAGATAAAAACAAAACAATCAAGGTACCCGTCTTCCATCATCTTGTAAGCAAAATCCATGTATTCAGGCAACTCACGCTGATGCTTTTCAAGCAGTTTACGATATGAATATACTTCAAGATATTTATCATCCGTTACACCGTTTGGCTCAATAATACCATCATCATTACAGTATTTTTTTATCTCAGATTTTGCTTCACGATAAGTAGCAAAAATTCCGCTTAGTTCACGTTGATCATCTTCTTTGATATTATTAGGATAGAAGTAACGCAAGAATCTATGTTCATTCAACCATTTATTTTCATTACTTAAAATACGCTGAAGTTTAAATTTCATATCGTATCCCGGATACACGGTAAATGCTTCAAGACATTCTTTTTTGGCGCGGTAAAATAATTCTAATTCTATCAAGGCATCAACAATATATTTGCGTGGTTCAAGCAATAACGGGTGCATGTTTTTAGCCAGTGTAAAATACACAATGGCACTGTCATAATCTTCTCTTGCCCAAAACGTATCACCCAAATAAAGTAAGGCAGCATAATAAGTTGAGTCTTCAGCCCAGGCTTTGCGATAATTCAATTCAGCGAGCTCATAATCTTCTTTGCTAAAAAACTCTTCTCCTTCTTTAAAATATTCTTTTGCTTTTTCACTCACTGCAGTATCAGGATCATAATCAACCAGAAATTTTCTCAGGTAAATATCACCGGTATACGACAAAGATTCCAGCGTACTTTTTCTGCAGACGTTTAAAAATTTTTGTTTGCTTGACTCTTTAATCTCATCAAGATATTCATACACGGCAGAATCAATTTCACCATTTTCATCAGGCTGCACTTCAATATCAATATCCATTACAGATTCATGTCTGATATATTCCATATTCACCCACAACTCATACGCTCTAATGCTTGATCCTCCTTTTTCAGCCGCAGCATAAATATACTTTACCAGCATATCTATTCCTTTGATCTTACTCTTGTTGAGAAAAACCTTGCTGGCTTTTTGCATTTGTTTGTCGGTTTGTGAAAAACCTGAATTAGTCAAAGCAACCATTGCCATAAAAGCAATACCTGCAAGTAAAGATGATTTTAATCCCATGCGTTCCATTTTTCGTTTAGTCGTTCAATTAAAGATTTAGCAAGATAATTAGAATATTGTTTTGTGCGATAACTGGCCACCCAAATAATTCCTTCAATGGCATTCGTCATAAAAACTTCATCAGCCACCAATAAATTTTGAGGGGAGATATTGCACTCATACACTTTGATATTATATGAAAGTGCAATATTGATAATTTGCATGCGCATGGTGCCGCCTAAGCAGCCTGAATCAAGGCCAGGTGTATAAAGCACGCCATTAGAAACAATAAAAAGATTGGCACTTCCGCCTTCAATTATTCCCATTCGGTCATTTTGAATCAGCAAATCGTCTAGGCCTAATTCACGTGCGCGCAACTTTGCCATAATATAGAGTAAACCATTTTTTGTTTTGAAGGTAGACAAGCGATTGATTTGCTTTTTCATTTCTTCAAATTGATCTACTTTTAGTCCTCGGTCATTCAAATTAAATCTATTATTAGGCAGAGATTGCGCTTCAATAAAATAATCAGCCTGATTATCGCTGGGCATGTAGTAGCCTCCGGTGCGACGATCAACAGATAAACGCACACGCCCCCCACGTTCAATTCCGTTTTGATGACAAAGTTCTTCTATCTCTTTTCTAAAAAAATCAATATTAAATTCAGGAGTAATTTGAATTCTGAGCGCTTTCATTCCTTCATGCAAGCGCACCATGTGATTTTCAAGATTGGTAGGTTTTCCGTTAACCACTCTGATAGATTCAAACAAACCATCACCATACAAATAAGCCCTGTTCCCTGATCTGATACTATATGTTTCAGCAGGAATCAACACACCGTTATTGTTGACATAGGTACTCATCTAGTGAAATGTGAGAGGAAGTTAAGAATAAAGTGATAATCAATCAAGGACATAAATAAAATACCAAACAAAGCACCGGCAAAATGTGCCTCATGCGCAATGTGTGAACGTCCACGTTTAGCCATCAAATACTCAAATAAAAGTAATAAAGGACCAAAAATAAATGCCGGCACAAACGGAGGCAATGGAAAAATTCCCATTTTTTGCATAGGGTAAAGCACAATAAAGGCAAAAACAACAGATGAGACCGCTCCGGAAGCGCCCAGCGCATTGTAATTAGGATTGTCTTTATACTTTGCCATGGTGATAATGGTTGAAAAAAAGATACCCCCAACATAAAGTAAAGCAAAATAGAAATGTCCTTTTACGTCATACAGCGCCACAAATGACTTCTCAGTGATTTCACCAAACATGTAAAGTACATACATATTAAAGAGTAAATGCATGTAATCACCATGTATGAACGCGTGCGTTATCAAACGTTCCCACTGCTTTTCATGCAATATGGCATGCGGATTGAGCATCAACCTGTAACGCAGTGCCTGATCACTAAATGCCTTGAGTGAAACTAAGATGGTAACGGCCAATATAGTATAGGTAATATACATTTACTTTAATCTTTATACAGCATGTGTTGTTTTTATATATCTTCGATCTTTAGTTTTGGGATGAACTACTCGATGCGTATACTCATAATTGCATTTTTCGTTACACTTACTGCCTGCGGAGGCGGTAAAACAGAAGTTGAGCAAGAGCAGATTGAGCTCTCACAACAACTCAAAGATAAATTCAAGGATCAAACCTTATTAGTCTATGGTGCTGACACGCTTTTAGCCGGAAGCGCCGTGCTTGACTATTATAAAAATCATGATTTTGTGCCGCTTTGGATTCGCAAAGATTCGCTCACCGCTTCAGGTTATGAAATGTTGGACCTCGTTGAAAACGCCATGGATTATGGCTTGATACCTGAAATGTTTCACTACCGTAAGCTGATGCACATGAAAGATTCTTCACTGGAAGATACAGAAATGCTGCTTTCCAATGCGTTTTATCTATTTGTCTCCCATGTAAGCGCAGGCTGCATTGATGAAACCAATTTTACTTATGTATGGAAAAAAGATTCTCTGGATTTCAATTTAGAAGAGCAACTTGAAAGAGTAAGATCAGGAACTCATGTGACAGATATTGTCAATGAGGTGCAACCAAAATTCTGGGAGTATAAACAATTGCAAGCCGGGCTCGCCAAATTTTTAGATGAATATCCGCTTGACACAAATCATTACACCATTCCCCCGATTAAAGAAGATTCTGTAAAATGTTATAAGGCAGCACGTGAAGCACTCATTGGGCATGCGTTTGTTGATAGCACGGAGGCAACAAATGATTCTGTTTTTTTAGAAAAGCTTAAAATCTTTCAAAAATTTTGTGGTTTAAAAGATGATGCCATTGTTGGGCGTTGGACAGGAAAAGCTTTAGAAAAAAGTAATCTTGACCGCTATTATCAAGCTTGTTTGAGTTTGGAAAAATGGAGATGGCGTGATCCATTTCCTTCAAAATACATTCGTGTGAATGTACCTGAATTCAATTTATACTTTGTTGAAGAGGGACAAACAAAAAGAAAACATCGCGTTGTGGTTGGCGCACTAGCAACACCAACTCCTGAATTTCATGCCCAAATGAAAACCATTATCACTAATCCGTTTTGGAGTGTGCCCTACTCTATTGCATCAACAGAAATTTTATCAGGTGCCCGCAAAGACTCTGCTTATTTCAGTAAAAGGGGATATAAAGTGTTTAAGGATGGACAGCAAGTAGATCCTAAAGGTGTAGACTGGAGTCAGGTAAAACAAGGAAATTTTGGTTACCGCGTAAGACAAGATGCCGGTGGTGGCAATAGTTTAGGACGCATCAAATTTATGTTCCCAAATGAGCACGCCGTATTTATTCATGATACTCCTTCAAAAGGATTATTTGGCAATGATGTCAGGGCATATTCTCACGGCTGCATTCGTTTACATCAACCGTATGAATTAGCTAAAGAACTGTTGAGATCAGATGAAAATGCTTTTGTGGCAGATTCATTAGACAGTGTCATTGGTCGCGGTATCCAGCGGGCAATTGAATTGAAAGAACCGTTTGAAGTGTACATTGAATACTACACGGCAAGCGGTGACAGTTCAGCCAATATTTTATTTCATCCAGATATTTATGGGCGGGATGAAAAATATCTGAAAAACTCCTACAAGCGTTTTAATCCATCTCGTTGATTTTTGTATGCGTCCTCCTCTTGTCCGCAGGATTGAAAAAAAATTATCTGTTCACGGTGACACCCGCATTGATCCTTATTTCTGGCTCAATGACAGAGAGAATCCTGCTGTAATTTCTTATTTAAAAAAAGAGAACATCTATTGCAATTATGTTCTCAAACCGGTGAGCAAACTGCGTGAAAAAATATTTCATGAAATGAAATCACGCATGAAAGAGGAAGAATCTACGGCGCCATTTTTCAAAAACGGATATTGGTATTATGAACGGTACGAAAAAGGAAAAGAACATCCGGTTTTCTGCAGAAAAAAAGAAACACTAAATAGCAAAGAAGAAATTATTCTGGATGCCAATAAAAGAGCACGCGGGCAAAGTTATTATGAACTAGTTTCATTCACGGTTTCACCCGACAATAAATGGCTTGCACTCACTGAAGATTTAATGGGGCGACGTCTTTACCAAATCAGTATAAAAAATTTAGAAACCGGTGATTACCTCAGCATGGCTATTCAAAATACCGGAAGTGATTTGGCGTGGCACAATGATAACGAGACTTTATATTTTAGTGTAAAAGATAAAAAAACATTGCGCCCTTTCAGCGTAAAAAGCGTATCGCGCAGCACAAAAAAAACAGAGATCCATTTTACAGAGAAAGACGAAACATTTTATTGTGGATTATCCCGATCAAAAGATGATCAATATATATTCATTGGATCATACAGCACAACCACGTCAGAATTCAGATTCAAACGCACTGATGATTATAAAAGATTTGAAATATTTCTCAAACGCAAACGCGGACATGAATATTATCCTGACTCAGCAGGTGATCATTGCGTAATAAAATCTAACCTGGCAGCAGAAAACTTCAAATTAGTGAAGTGTGACATAAAAAAAAGAGAACCACGTTACTGGCAGATTATTCAAAAACATGACAAAGATGTTTTGATTGAAGATTTTGAAGTGTACAAAAAACATCTGATAGTGCAGGAAAAGAAAGCCGGATTGACGAGGCTCAGAATTTATTACACCGGATCATACCGCTATCGTTTCATTCCGCCATTTGAAGATACGTACACATTGAGTCTGGGTACCAATCCTGAATTTGAATTCAACCAAGTAAGGGTAAGTTATAGCTCACTAACAACACCACTCACCACGTATGATATTGATTTAAAAACTTTGCAAAAAACCATTGCAGGTCAAACCAAAGTATTAGGTGGATTTAAAACAAAAGATTACAAGTCAGAGCGCATTTGGATTACCTCACACGATGGAGTGAAAGTGCCTGTTTCGTTGGTTTATCATCGTGATCATTTTACAAAGCGCGGAAAAAATCCGCTTTTACTTTATGCGTATGGTTCGTATGGTGAATCGCTTGATCCATATTTCAGTTCAGCCAGATTGAGTTTGTTGAACCGTGGTTTTGTGTTTGCCATAGCCCATGTGCGTGGTGGTGAAGAGTTAGGCAGAAGATGGTATGAAGATGGAAAACTATTGAAAAAGAAAAATACCTTTCATGATTTTATTGCATGCGCTGAAGGATTAATCAAATTGCGCTATGCCAGCCGTGATAAAGTTTTTGCCATGGGCGGCAGTGCCGGAGGATTACTCATGGGTGCAGTTGCCAACATGAGACCTGATTTGTGGAGAGGTATTGTATCTAACGTACCTTTTGTTGATGTAGTAACCACTATGCTTGATACTAGCATTCCGCTCACTACCGGTGAGTTTGACGAGTGGGGAAATCCGGCTGAAAAAAAATATTATCGTTACATGAAATCGTATTCACCGTATGATAACATTAGAGAGACACAGTATCCCGCTATGCTTGTTACAAGTGGATTACATGATTCACAAGTACAATATTGGGAGCCCACAAAATATGTTGCAAAATTAAGAGCGCTGAAAACTGACAAAAATCTACTTCTGTTGTACACCAACATGAAAGCAGGACACGGTGGTGCATCAGGCAGGTTTGAATCTCTCAAAGAAATTGCACTGGAATATACTTTTATCTTATTTGAACTTAATCGTTCAAGTGAATAAAAAAAAATACTTATATTTGAGCAGATACGGTAAATCACGTATAAATTAAACCCCTTTTTGGCAGAACTTTGCCGCTAATTAAATTTTTTAAAAAGACAATTGTTATGAAGCATTTTTTCTCAGCCCTTGCCCTTTCAGGCCTTGTTGTTGCAAGTTCTGTATCCTTTGCCGGTGAAACCTACGAAAGTCAGGAAGCCCGTTTGAAAATCACTTTTCCAGGTGAATATGAAGTTGAAAAAGAAGTAGATGATGAATCTGGTATGACTACCTTTTCTCTTTCATGTACCTACGGTGATATGATATTAATTGGTAACGTATTTATTTACGAAGAAGCCATTTCAGAAGAAGATAATTTGTACAGTGAGTATGCAGAAGTACTGCGTATTTGCCAAAATTTCTACTCTAAATTTGACGCAAAATATATTTCTGACTGGACAGTTGACGGTGACACCGGCGTTCAATCCGCTTTGAAATGTAAAAAAGACTGGAAAGGTTATATCGGTCGTTATTACACTATTATCCAAGAAAAATATGAATGGCAATTCCTCATTCTAGGTAGCAAAAAAACGTATGACCTGAATGTTGAATCTAAATTCATCAACTCATTTGAAATTCTTGATTAATCAGAAATCAGAATGAATAAAAAAAGCTCCTTCATTGAGGGAGCTTTTTTTTTGCATAATATTCGGATGAGAACAACTCAATAAGTTAGAGTACACTTAAGGCACATCATCGTATTTTTTCTTCACTGAAAATTTCTTTTTATCCCAACTCAAAGTCATCATGATGAATTCAAAATCATTCAAATTATTAGAATACCAAACATCCATGTCAGTTCCTTTCTGAGGTAATTGAAACATGAACTGCGGTTCATCACTTTCTAATTCATATTTAGCTTTCACTTTTTCATTTACCACGGCCAAATGTTTTTCCATCTCTTTCCATGGTAAAATGGTACTGGTCACGTCCTCGTCTTTTCCGTCTTTGCATTTATAAAAAACGGTATGATAACTACACACCGGTCCGCAAGAAGTACTGGTGTGCCCAACCAAGTCTGATCCATCACTCATGCGCCAGATTACAAAGACATCACTGCCTTCATAAGCACCGGTAATTCTGGCAAATCCATTGGCAATGTCAAGGGTCTCATAGTAGTGATAAATTCCGTTGTTGGTTTGTAATTGGTCAGAACTGCGAACTACTTTAACTTGAAGAAAATACTCAGCATAATCTGTTACCTGATTTTGCTTTTTCAATTCTGTAACACGGGTAGTATCAACAACAGCAGTGTCAACCATTTCAGTATTGCCTACTGCACCGGTTGTGTCATTTTCATTTTGTTTGTTTTCTGTTGGTTGATCAGTTTCTTGTTGACCACACGACGTGACAATCAACACGGCAACCAACATGCTAAATTTTCTGATTTTCATTTGCACATTTTTTTGGGGTTCATGATTTTTTTTTGAGAAGAATAAAGAACGTAAAATGGTTCTTAGTGCTTCATTTTCTGGATGTAAATATACATTTCTCCATGAGAATTCTTCCAATGCGATGTATTATGAAATCTTCAGACAGCTGCTTCTGCAATAACCAGCGTACTCCAAGCCTGAGGTTTTTCATCAAACCATTGTTTCACTTTTGGCCATACAACGCTAAATAAATCTGTAGTTCGATACGCATCCAAGGCCTCTTGATTTTGCCATACAGAATAGGTAAAATAAGTACCCGGATGATCAGTATCACGCAATAATTTTACGCCAAGACAACCGGGCTGAGCCGCAATCTTTTCTTTGATCTCATGAAAATAATGTTCAAATTCATGACCATGTCCCGGTTTAAAAGATAATCTGACAATGCGCTGTAATGCCATAATGAAATGCTTTTCACCACAAAGATAGATTTATTTTAAGCGCCTGAACTTCACCGCAACTAAACTCTGACAATCATGACAACCAACCAGCATGAATGAAAATTCGTATATTTACAAAACCTTTAGCGATACACTTCACAAGCAGAATTAGATAAGAATCTTGTAAAATTGTATTTTTGAACAGGTGATATTTTGCACAGCTCGTAAATAAATTTGACCATTAACTACAAACTATATACCCTATGAAAAAAAATATTTTCTTTGGTTCCGTTGCCGCTGTTGTACTTCTCCTTTCTTCTTGTGGAAAAGACACCGGTGGTTGTTTTAAAGGTGAAAAAGCCTGGGTGAGAGATTATTCAGATTCTGACACCTGTGGCATTGTGTTTGAATTAGAAGACGGTACTTTTTTAGAACCTACCAACCTGGCAGAGTTTCAACACTTAGACTATGTTCACAATATGCTTATATGGGTTTCCTACAAAGAGGTATCCGGGGCAAGTATTTGTGGTATGGGAGAAATTGTTGAAATGAAATGCATTGAAGAGCGGGAATACTAAGCTGCTACTCCTTGCTTTGAATCAACCACTTTAATCTATTGAAATATTCGTCGGCGTAAAGACCAAAACCCTGGAGGTGTGCGCCTTTAATTGTCCACAATTCTTTTTTGTCTGATGCGGCATTGGAATAAATCTCTTTACCCATTTCGTAAGGACAGGTTTTATCTTCAGTACTGTGCACAACAAGCAAAGGTTTTTTCCATTCTTTGATCAGCTCCTCTCCCTTAAATTCAGATCCTAAAAAAAGCCAAGGCGCAAAGCGCAAAATTTTAGGTGTGGTTTGAATTCCGATATCCCTATAATTACTAAATGCTCCTTCAACAACCAGATAATCTATCTTGTCTTGATAATCAGTAGCAATTTTTAAAGCCAGGTTACCGCCTAATGAAAAACCCATCAACATTTTTTTTGAGCCCTGCACCTCAGGCAGCGAATCAAAATATTCAAATGATTTTTGAGCTGATAGAATCACCTCTTTGTGTTTAGCCTTGCCATCAGAATTGCCAAATGAGGGATAATCAATGATGAAAACCTGATACCCCTCTTCCCACAGAATTTCTGCAACACTTTGCCAGCCCGTCAAATTTCCGGCGTTGCCATGTAAGATAAAAATACTGGCCAGTGGGTTTTCCTTTTTAAAAAACAAACCATGAATTGACTTTTCTTTGTTATACCTTACGTAGTGCTCTTCTGCTCCTTCAGCAGGCTCTACACTATTTTTATCTGGAAAATAATAAAACGCATTCATAGCACATGCGCCAAGAATAAAAGGCAAGAATAAAAGAGTAAAGCGCATATTGAGCAAGTTTCTTAACGGACGAAATTAATTATTGATGTCGTCTCATAAACATCCAAGTTCATCAATTATTGTTAAGGAGTTGTATTTTCGGTTTGTTGATAAGGCTCGTTGGTTCATTGAAATACATTGATTAGGATCCTTCCAAGGCAATTGACGCTCACTTTCAGACAACATAGAAAATAAGATTCTAAGAATTGCGTTTTTATTTATGTCACCAAATAGCTTAATCTATTGTCTTGCATCCTGTTTTCATTTATATTTGTCACAATGATCAGATTAAAAGCCATATTTTTCTTAGTCATTTTTCTGTTCTCCTTGCCGGGATTTACAATAGAATTACATTATTGCAAAGGCAAAATCACAGATATTTCATTTTTCGGAAATGCCCATTGTTCATGTGACTCAATCGAAAGCAACAAAGAAGAAGTTCAGAATGAAAAATCCTGCAAGAAACATTGCCACAAATCTTCAAGTACAAAAAAATCTTCTCTTGAACTGAAGCAAAAAAAATGCTGCAAAACAGAAAAATATACCATTTCATCATTAAAACTTAAAGCAAATTCATCAACCAGACTTGCACTTGATTTAACCGCAAAACTGGTCCCTGCTTCATTTAATGACCTTGCTAACTCAACTAGTTTTAATGCAATCATCATGTTCACATCAGGAGACAACAGTCCGCCTGATAATCAACATGTCCCTGTTTGGGTGCGTAATCGCAGCATCCGCATTTAGTCCTCAATTTTTCTGTGCCTGACTTTTTCAGGCGTGAAAGAATTGTTGAACTAAAAAAATTATCATGTATTATAAAATAATGTTCATGTTGCTGCTTTTTAGTAGCACATTATTACATGGTCAAGATGATGAGGATATTCTGATTCAGGGTAAAATTGTCACGATGACTAATGGCGTTGAAGAAGGTATTCCGGGTGCGCGCATCCGGTGGAAGAATGACTCACATGTTGCATTGTCAGCAAATGACGGAACATTCGCTATTGCGGTACACCATTTACCGGATACACTTTACGTGAAATCAACCGGATATGAACTGGTTGCTTTTGAAATTAAATCAGCTGATCAAAACTATACCATCAACATGAGTGGCGGAATTTTACTCCATGGTGTAGAAATTGTCGCTGAAAGTATCACCAAGTCTATTGATTTGCTTGACCCTTTTAACGTAGAAAAAATTGGTCAGGATGAATTGCGAAAAGCTGCGTGTTGTAATCTTTCAGAATCATTTGAAACCAATGCCTCGGTTGACATCAATATGACAGATGCCATTTCAGGTGCGAAAAAAATTCAGATGCTTGGCTTGGACGGAATCTACACTCAAATTCAGTATGAAAACATTCCCATGGTGCGCGGTCTTTCGTCATCATTTGGATTAAATTATACACCGGGTACTTGGGTTGAGTCTATTCAAATCACCAAAGGAACCGGCTCAGTAGTGAACGGGTTTGAATCTATGGCAGGACTTATCAATATTGAGTTTAAAGATCCTGAACATGGTGAAGCGTTTTATGCTAATTTTTACGGCAATAAATTTGCCCGGCTTGAAGGAAATATTCACAGCGCATATAAAATGAGTGATCGCTGGGGACAAATGACCTTTCTGCATTTCTCCAACTTTTTTATTGACAGTGATGTGAATAAAGATGGCTTCAGAGATTTCCCTATTGGTCAGGTTGGAGCATTTATGCACAGATGGTCGTACGCCGGTTCTAACTATGAAACTAAATTCGGTATCAAGGCAAATTACAATGATCAGTTAGGTGGTCAGCTGAATTATAATCCTGAATCATCCTCAGGCTTGTATCAGGGAATTTTCAAAAATCAGCATGTCGAACTATTTTCAAAAAATGGATTTTTTATTGAGAAAAGAAAGTTTGGAAATGTTGGCTTAATTGGTCAACTGGAATATCATCACTTGTTCACGCAACTTGGGAACAATACGTATGATGGAACCCAGAAAAAATTCTATTTTAATGGAATTTATAATGACATCATCTCAAACACAAACCATAATTATAAAACCGGTTTGAGCTTTACGGCAGATGACTATGTTCAGCGATACAATGATTCGCTCATGCTGAAAACAGAAATAATTTCAGGCGCATTTTTTGAATACACATACAACCGTTTGGATAAATTTATTTTAGTGGCGGGGTTGCGCGGAGATTATCATAATATGTACGGGCCGCTTTTCTCTCCGAGGTTACATATTAAATGGAATTTCAGCCCAAAAAACGCCTTGCGTCTCAGCTTTGGAAGAGGATATAGAATTCCAAATCCATACGCAGACAACGTCAGTTTTATGGCAAGCAGCAGACAGTGGATTGTGGCTCCAAATATAAAGCCGGAAGATGCAATCAGCTCAGGAATTACCTTCACGCAAAAATTTATGATTCGTGATGAGGTGTCTACCATAACGCTGGATTATTTTTATACCCACTTTTTAAATCAATTAGTTGTAGATATGGATTATGCACCAACACAACTCTATATCTACAGCACCATTGCATCAGCCTGGTCACATAGTTTTCAAATTGAATTATTGTTAAAACCAATAAAAAACTTTGAATTACGGGCGGCGTACAAATACTATGACGTAGTAACAACATATCATGGCATGCAACATCAAATGGCCTTTGTGCCAAAGTTCAGAGCGCTCTTTAATGTTGGGTATACCACCCGAAATAAAAAATGGAGTTTTGATGCAACAGGCAACTGGATTGGCAAAAAAAGATTACCTGATACGTCAGAAAGTCCGGCGCCATATCAACGGGGTCCAGAATCTGAACGTTACTGGATTGTCAATAGTCAAATCACATATCGGTATAAAAAATTCAATTTTTATATTGGCGGTGAAAATTTATTGAATGTCATACAAGGCAATGCAATAATCAGTGCAGACAATCCTTTTGGCGCATTTTTTGATGCTACACAGGTATGGGCACCTATCACCGGCGCCAATGTTTATGTTGGATTTCACTATGCAATAAAACAAAAAGACAAAGAATAATAATTAATGATCAGATGAACAAATCTTATCCTAGATTTCAATTCTGTTCATCACTAAAAAAATAAATTTATATGAAAAATTTCATGATACTATTAATCGCATTTGTTACGCTGGGTTCATTTCAAATGCAAGATTCAAAAACGAAAGTTATCTCTTTTCCAACCACGGCTATATGTGGTGAATGCAAAGAACGAATTGAAAATAAACTCAATTATACTAAAGGAATTATTTATTCAGAACTTGATTTGGAAACTAAAATACTTACAGTAAAATTCAAACCTGCAGTTATCACTGAACAACAAATAAAAGAGGTGCTGGCAAACTTGGGATATAGCTCTGATACAGTAGAGAGAAATCATGAAGCTTGGCAGGCGCTTCCAAAATGTTGCCGTGGTGACGAAAGCTGTGAGCCTAAAAAGTAAATTGCAGGCAATATTTTGTTGAATACATTTTAAAATCCATTGTATCTTTAGCCAAAGTTTACAATGGATTTTTTGTCTCGCGAAATTTCTGACTACTGTGAGCAACACACTTCACCAGAAGATGAGTTACTTAATAATCTGCGCAGAGAAACGCATCTCCATGTTATGTCTCCACGCATGATTTCAGGACATTTGCAAGGGAGAATTTTAAGTGCCATTTCACAACTTCTGAAACCACAATCAATACTTGAAATTGGAACCTACACAGGGTATTCGGCAATTTGCCTTTCTGAAGGATTGGCTGAAAATGGAAAATTAATCACCATTGATTATAATCCTGAATTTAAACCCATTCATCAAAAATATTTGCTTCAATCAGCAAGAGCAAATCAGATTGAAATAATTTACGACAAAGCCACTTCAGTAATTCCTTTGCTTACCGGTCCGTTTGATCTGGTTTTTATTGATGCCGACAAAGAAAATTACGCGGTCTATTTTGATTTGGTTATTGACAAAATGAGAAGCGGAGGCGTAATTTTGGCTGACAATGTGCTGTGGAGTGGTAAAGTGGTTGAACCAATAAAACCAAATGATAAAAGTACTGCTGCACTCGCCGCGTTCAATGAAAAAATAATGCAGGATAAACGTGTTTCTAAAGTACTACTACCTATTCGGGATGGAATTTTCTTCATCCGTAAATTATAATTCATCTCTTCATTTTCCAATCAGTTTATTTTATCAAATAGTATGCAAGTAGATCTTCGAAGTGACACCGTAACCAAACCAACAGACGCCATGCGTCAATTCATGTTAAAGGCCGAAGTAGGTGATGATGTTTTTGGTGATGATCCAACCGTGAAAGAACTCGAATCGTTCGCCGCTGCAATGTTTGGAAAGGAGGCAGGATTATTTTGTACTTCAGGAACGCAAACGAATCAAATAGCAATCAATGTTTACTGTCAACCGGGAGATGAAGTAATCTGCCATGAAGAGTCGCATATTTACCGTTATGAAGGTGGCGGAATTATGCGCAACTCAGGTGCATCTGTCAGATTGTTGAGAGGCAATCAGGGACGCATCAATCCCGATGAAATAATTCCCAACATCAACCCGGATGATCAACATTATCCCATTACAAAAATGGTTAGCATTGAAGACACATCTAACCGCGGCGGCGGTGTAATCTATGACTTTGATGTAATCAAAAAAATCAACACCATTTGTACCGAAAAAAAACTGAAATTCCATTTGGATGGTGCCCGTGTTTTTAATGCGTTAGCTGTGACAAAAATAAATCCGCTTGAGTACGGAAAACAATTTGATTCTATCTCAGTTTGTCTTTCTAAAAGTTTGGGCGCACCGGTTGGTTCTGTGCTTTTAGGTTCACAAGAATTTATTCAAAAAGCAAGACGAGTCAGAAAAGTTTTGGGAGGAGGAATGCGCCAAGCAGGTATTATTGCTGCCGGTGGATTATTTGCACTCAAAAATCATATTGATCGTCTCTCTGAAGATCATGCGCGCGCAAAACAATTGGAAAAAATAGTTACACAAGCGCAATGGGCTGATAGTGTCGTGCCCGTTGAAACAAATATTGTTGTTGTCAATCTGAAAAAAAATCTCGACGAATTAATGGTGGTTGAAAAACTCAAACAACACGGAATTCTTGTTGTTGGTTTTGGCAAAGGAAGAATCAGAATGGTTACTCATTTAAATTTTACAGACAACGATTTGGCTTTTGTTCAAAATAATCTACCGTTAATTTTAAATTAAATTTGTTTGATATTTTTCACTTCCTGTGTTATCAAACACAATGACAAGATTTAAATTATTTTCGTCCCATTTAAACATCATTTTTTTTCAATACTTTAAACATGTAATCTCCTGAATACATGCCTTTTAACTTTAGAACAAATCTGTAAAAAAACCGAATTAACTAATTCCTCACAGATATCTTTAAATCTATTGAAAACTGAGGCAACCCCATTTCTTATCACTCGTTTAACTAGCATATAAACACCCAATAATGCCCATGAAAAATTTATTTATTTTTCTTTTTGTGATGAGTGGCCTTGGCGCTTATGCACAATTCCCAGGATGTCCGAACATTGTTGCGGGACCTGATCAAGTGTTACCATGTACGCAAAACTGTACAACATTGTCTGCTACTCCGTTTGCGGTAGGTAACACTTCAACGTACACTGTGAGCTCCATTCCTCACTCACCGCCAATTGCATATAACGCGGCCGGAGGAACATCAGTTTCAGTTGGAACGGATGATATCTGGAGTCCAAATATTGCGTTGCCATTCCCGTTTTGTTATTACGGAACAACCTATAACGACTGTCAGATTGGATCAAATGGATCAATTGATTTTGGTGGTCCATCAACTCCCGGTGGTTACTGCCCATGGTCATTTTCTGTTGGTTGCCCCAATGCAGGACTAACAGCTGCCGGTGATATTTTTGGTGTTTATCATGATATTGATCCTTCAGTAGCTGGCACAGTTAAATGGTATCTTCAAGGTACAGCTCCTTGTCGTATTTTGGTTGTTTCATTCAACTTGCTTGGTCACTTTAGCTGTACATCCATGCGTTCAACCCACATGATTGTATTGTATGAAACAACCAACGTAATTGACGTTTATATTAATAGAAAAGATTTATGTACAACCTGGAATGGTGGTAACGCCATTGTTGGTATCCAAAACCAAGCCGGTTCAGCAGGTATGGCAGCGCCGGGAAGAAATGCTCCAACACCAGACTGGACCGTTACAACCGGTGCACCTGAAGGGTGGAGATTTACTCCAAATGGAGCTCCAATCTACACGGTTGAATGGGTAACTGGTGCTGTTGCAGGTGTGGGCGGAACCGTTATTGGAACGGGGAATACAATTAACGTATGTCCAAACGGAGTTACCACTACTTATACTGCACGTGTTACTTACACTCGTTGTGATGGTTTGACGATTACAGATTATGATGATATCGTTGTTAGCTATTCTTCACTTCCTGCTCCAACTGTTTCAACAGTAGCTGAGACTTGCGCAGGTTATAATAACGGATCAGTAACAATCAACAATGCGATTGGTTCTGGTCCTTATACAGTTTCAATTGCCGGACCTGCATCAGGTTCAGTGGTTGAGGCAAACACTTCTGGTGCAGTTGCATCATTTACCAACTTACCTGATGGTAACTATACTTATACAGTAGTTGCTGCAAACGGATGTCAATACAGTGGAACTTTCACCATCAATCCTGGTCCTACTTGCTGCACCGTGACTGCATCATTTACACCGGCGCTTTGTTTTGGTCAAGCAAGTGGTACTGCCACGGCTAACCCTGCAAATGGGGTTGCACCATACACGTATGTTTGGTACAATGCCGGAATGGTACCAATTGGTCAGACAACTCAGACAGCAACTAACCTAGCAGCAGGAACATACAATGTAACTATCACAGATAATACCGGATGTACAGCTACAACCAGTGTAACCGTAACTCAACCCGGATCTGCTGTAACAGCAACTGCAACCACAACGAATGTTACTTGTTTTGGTTTATGCAACGGTCAAATTTCAGTGAATCCTCCATCAGGCGGAACACCGGGTTATCAATATTCATTAAACGGAGGTGCATTTAGCGGAACAAGTACATTCACCGGTCTATGTCCTGGTGCTTATACAATAACTGTTAGAGATGCAAACCTTTGTACCTATACCATTAACTCAACCATTACTCAACCAACTGATCTTACACTCTCACAAATTTCTGTGACACCGGCAACCTGTGGTGCCAACAACGGGGCGGTAACCGTATCAGCTGGTGGCGGTGCAGTAGCATATACTTATACAATAGGCGCTTCTTCAAACGCAACTGGTGTTTTCACCGGTATGGCTTCAGGATCATACACTGCAACAGTTACGGATGGATTAGGTTGCACTGAAACATTACCTATAACCATTGGTTCTTCTGCCGGTCCGGTTCCATTTGTTGATGTATTAACCAACGTGGCTTGTGCCGGTGCATTAACGGGTGGTGTTACCATTGGTGTTACAGGTGGTACGGCTCCTTTTCAATATCAATTAGATGGCGGTGCATTACAAGGTAGCAACTCATTCAACTCTGTTGCTGCTGGTGCACACACGGTAACTGTTACCGACCTTAATGGTTGTACAGGAACAGTAAACTTCACCATTACACAGCCAACACCACTCACCTTTACAAGTACTCCGGTTGCGGCATCATGTAACGGAGTGTGTGATGGTCAAATCACAGTTAACGCATCAAACGCTACTCCGCCTTATGAGTACAGTTCAAACAACGGGTTAACATTCCAACCCAGTAACATACTTACAGGTCTGTGCGCAGGTAATATCAATGTGGTTGTAAAAGATGCAAATGGATGTCTTGCCAATGCAGTGGTTGTAATTACTCAACCACCTGTATTGACTTTAACAAATGGTTTTGTTGATCCACAATGTCATCAAACTCCAACAGGTGAAATTTCATTTACACCTGGTGGCGGAACACCTGGATACACATATAGTGTTGACAATGGCGCAACCTTTACCGGAACTTCACCAGTTACTGGTTTGATGGCCGGAGTTTATGATGTGGTTGTGGAAGATAGTCATGGTTGTCAAACAACCAATACCGTAACATTGACTGATCCTCCTCCGTTCACATTTAACTTTATTGCTAACAACCCATCTAACTGCGGTGCGCAAGATGGAAGTTTTGAAATTATTGCAACTGCCGGTTTAGCGCCTTATATCTACACTATTGGTGGTACACCACAAGTAAATGATGGTTTCTTTGGAGGTCTTTTCTCCGGTTTATATAATTTGGTTGTAAGTGACGCCAACGGTTGTGTTGACTCAGTTTATTCTGCCTTGTCTGACAACGTCATGATAACTCAAGTTGATGTAACTGTAGATGCAACATGTTATAATGGAACAGATGGATTAGGTATTGTATCACAAACTTTTGGTGCCGCACCATTCACGTATTCAATTACCCCGGGTGCAACTGTAAATGGTACCGGTGTATTCCCAGGTTTATCTGCAGATACATATTATGTAACTATTCAAGATGCCGGTTTGTGTCTTGGTATTCAACAGTTCACTATCAATCATCCTGATTCAGTTATTGCAACCCTATCTTCAGTAGATGTAACTTGTAACGCAGGTGCAGATGGTCAAATTAACGTGACCGGTGTAACAGGTGGTGATGGTGGTCCATACCAATATTCAATTGATGGTGGGGCAACTTATCAGGCAGGTACAAATTTCTCTGGTCTTGCAGCCGGTACATATACTATTACGGTTATGGATGGTAACGGATGTTTAGGAACAGTAACAATTGATGTAGATGAACCTACTCCATTCAACGTAATAATCAATGCAACTGATTTGACATGTAACGGAAACAACTCAGGGTTTGCACAAATTGTAGCATCAGGTTCAAACGGTACACCATATACTTATCAGTTTGGTGCGTCAACTAATGGTACCGGAATTTTCCCTGCCCTTGCTGCAAATACTTATAACGTAATTGTGACAGACCCACTTGGTTGTACATATACTACTACACAAACAATAAATCAACCAGCGCCTCTTGCTGCAGCATATACTGTAACAGATGCACTTTGCAACGGAGTTTGTGATGGTGAAGTATCCGTTGTGGCAAACGGTGGAACAGCTCCATACTTGTACTCAGCAGACGGCGGGATTACACTTCAGTCAGGTTCTAATCTAACAGGCTTGTGTGCAGGAACACAAAATATTTACGTGGTAGATGATAATAACTGTAGCATTACGGCCGTGCAAACTGTCAACGAGCCAACGGCATTGTCATTTACAACTACCATTACTCCATCAACCTGCGGATTGCCGAACGGAGAAATTCAGGTAAACGCAGCTGGCGGAACTCCAGTTTATAATTACAGTAATAATGGTGGCGTATCATTCCAAGCGGGAAGTACTTTCACCGCATTGGCATCAAACAACTACAACGTAATTGTTGAAGACGATAATGGGTGTCAAGTAACCTCACTTGAATTCGTACCAGCAGAGGCAGCTCCAATGATTACGGGTATAGCTGTGAGCAACGTAACGTGTAACGGCGCTTGTGACGGTTCGTTTGTAATTACTGCAAACGGCGGAACAGGAACACTTGATTACGATATAGGCGGTGCACTTCAGTCTGGTAATACATTCAATTCAGTTTGCCCAAATACTTATACGATCACCGTTACAGATGATAATGGATGTGTAGACACCCAAGTAGAAACTATCACTGAACCTACTTTGTTGAGTTATACCAG
Organism: Crocinitomicaceae bacterium; assembly: GCA_016708105.1. Lineage (NCBI taxonomy): Bacteria > Pseudomonadati > Bacteroidota > Flavobacteriia > Flavobacteriales > Crocinitomicaceae > Crocinitomicaceae bacterium. Next base: position 1,100,767 of record JADJGJ010000001.1, on the reverse strand, counting down.
TGTACTGACAAATCTCACTTGTAATGGAGATAACTCCGGTGAAATAGATCTGAATGCGGCCGGTGGTACAAGCCCATATACCTATAGCTTTGACGGTGGCGCAACTTATATTGTGCAAGACATTTCTCAATTCATAGCTGCAGGCACATACAACGTTGCAGTGCAAGATGACAACGGATGTACCGTAACCGGAACTGAAACAATTACAGAACCAGCAGCGCTAGCTATCACTGCTCAAAATGATGTTGATGCTTCGTGTTATGGATTATGTGATGGATCTGCTACACTTACAATTTCAGGCGGAACCGGAGCATACAACTACAACTGGGCTGGTGGAGTTGCAGGTGCCGGATCTAATACGGCTACTAACCTGTGTGCAGGAGGATATACTGTTGATGTCACAGACGCAAACGGATGTTTGATCACCGGAAACTTTGTGGTGGATCAACCGACAATGCTTGGTTTCACAAGCGTAGCAGGAACAGATATAAGCTGTAACGGTGTTTGTGATGGAACAATCACAATCTATGCATTGAACGCAACAGGATATAGCATTGATAATGGAGCAACATTTGTTGCCGGAAATACTTTTACCGGACTTTGTGGTTCTGTTGGAGGAACAGTGTATGATCTTGTAATTCAAAATGCAGCGGGTTGTACCCAGGCACAACAAATCACCCTTTATGAACCTACACCTGTAGTTCAAGATCCAATTACGGATATCACCATGTGTTATGATGGTTCAGGTGTAATTTCAAGTAATGCTACCGGTGGTACACCAGGATACTATTATGTGTGGAACACCGGAGATACAGCACAGTACTATACAGTGAATCTGACAACACCAACAACTTTCACCTGTACCGTGTATGACATTTATGGTTGTGTATCAAACGTGCAGGATGTTGATGTAAGTATTATTCCTCCATTCTATCAAACAACTACACTTGACACTATTACTTTGTGTCCTGGAGATGATGAAACTATTGCAGCAAATGGGTTTGACGGTGTACCTGCATATACGTATGCCTGGTTAGACAGCAACCTAGATTCTATTGCAACCGGTTCATCATTCACCTATACACCTACAACTGCAGGTTCAATCTATGTGGTTGGAACTGACCAATGCCAGTGGACAGATACAACAGAGATCATTGTAAACTTTAACGGAATTCCGGTTCCAACATTGACAGTAGATCCTGCTGTTGGTTGTGCGCCTCTATTGTCCAATTTTGTAAATACTACACCATTGTCAATGCCAGGTTCGGCAACATGGACTTTTGGTAATGGCAATAGCGCTACAGGTGACAACGTTTCAAATTGGTATAATGATCCGGGATGTTATGACGTAACACTTACTGTCACCTCAGTAGATGGTTGTGTTGGTACTTCAACATTTGATGATCTGGTATGTGTTAATCCAAATCCGGTGGCTGGATTCTACTGGCAACCTTATGATCCGACAACATTGAATCCAACCATCACGATTGTTGACATTTCTAACGGTGCGGTGTTCTACCAGTATAATTTTGGCGGAGTAGGAACTTCACTGGAGCAAAATCCTGAATTTACCTTCCCTAATGTGGAAGAGGAAACAGTATTTGAAGTTTGTCAAGTAGTAACTTCAGTTGATGGATGTACTGATACTGTTTGTGCAGACGTGACAATCTATGAAGAAATATTCTTCTATGTTCCAAACGTAATTACACCTGATGGTGATCCACATAACCAGGTATTCAAACCTGTTATGACATCAGGAATTGATATGTATGACTATCACTTAACAATTTTCAATCGTTGGGGAGAAATTGTATTTGAATCATACAACTACGATTTTGGATGGGATGGAACTTATGGAGATAAGGGATTAGTTGAGGATGGAGTTTATATCTGGCAAATTGAATTCGGAGAAAAACTCTCTGATAAAAAACAAAAACACAGAGGACACGTAACTGTGTTAAAATAAGATAAACACCCTATGAAGAGAAGAGGCGGACCGAGGTTCGCCTCTTTTTTTTGTGCTACCTTGCACCAAGCACAAATCCATAAAGCGCATAAAAATGTTTATTTTCGTGTCATCAAATAGAAAATGAACATGACTAAAATTAAATTCGGTACGGATGGTTGGAGAGCAATCATTGCGCAAGAATATACAACAGAAAATGTTGCACGTGTATCAGAAGCTGTATCCATTTGGCTGAATTCAAAGCACAAAAATCCCTCTATTGTTATTGGACATGACTGCCGCTTTGCTGGAAGTTTATTTGTAGAAACTGCAGCACAAGTTTTTATCCAAAACGGAATCAAAGTCATTACCACAGACAAAGGTTTTGTGTCTACTCCAATGATTTCACTTGCAACTGCCGAACTGAAAGCAAATTTGGGTATAGTTATCACGGCCAGTCATAATCCCCCATCATATAATGGATACAAATTGAAGGGTCATTTTGGTGGGCCATTATCACCTTCAGAAGTTGATGAAATTGAAAAAATAATACCTGAAGTTGCTAATCAATCTTATTTGCAAGTATCGCTGAAAGATGCTCAACAAAAAGGTTTGCTTGTGTATGAAGATCTTGAAACCATGTATGTAAATAGAGCAGCATCGGTTTTTGATTTGGAATTGATTAAAAAACACAATGCAAGTCTTGCCTATGACGCCATGTACGGCGCCGGACAAACTGCATTGAAAAGATTACTCCCTGATATCACTTTTTTGCATTGTGAATACAACCCTTCTTTTCATGGACAAGCACCAGAACCCATTGACAAAAATCTCAGAGAATTTTCAAAACTGATTTCCGGAAATGAAAAAATAAAATGTGGTTTAGCAACAGATGGCGATGCAGACCGAATTGGTTTATATAACAGCAAGGGAGAATTTGTTGATTCACACCATATCATTCTGCTCACCATACATTATCTTGTTAAATACAAAGGATTAAAAGGAAAAGTAGTGACCGGATTTTCAAGTACACCTCGCATTAAAAAATTATGCGCTCATTATGGCTTAGAGCATTGCGAAGTGCCAATTGGATTTAAATATATTGCAGGTATGATGGCAGATCCGAATGAAGATGTATTGATTGGAGGAGAAGAATCCGGAGGAATTGCATTAAAGACCCATATACCAGAACGAGACGGAATTTGGATGGGATTAACTATTTGGGAGTTCATGGCAAAAACAGGAAAATCACTTGAGGAATTAATTGCAGAAGTATATGAACTAGTTGGTGCATTTGCCTTTGAGCGCAATGATATGCATTTGAATGAAAATAAAAAACAAGACATCATTGCTGCTTGTAAAAAAGGCATCTTCACTTCTTTTGGAAAATACAAAGTCAGTGCCACTGAAAACATGGATGGTTTCAAATATATTTTTGATGAAAACAGATGGTTGATGATTCGGCCTTCAGGAACAGAACCCGTACTGCGAACTTATGCTGAAGCTCCAACCTTGACAGAAGTGAGAGAAATACTTGATGTATGTAAACAAACAATTGGCGCCTGATGGCAGGAAATAGTTTTGGAAATATTTACAAACTCACCTCATTTGGTGAATCACACGGGAAGGCAATTGGCGGAGTGATTGACGGCTGTCCGGCAGGTATTGAGCTTAATCTTGACTTGATTCAACATGAATTGAGAAGACGAAAACCGGGACAATCAAACATAACCACACCGAGAAAAGAAGAAGATGAAGTTGAATTTTTGTCAGGCATATTTGAAGGAAAAACAACCGGAACACCCATTGGATTTTTAATCAGGAATCAAGATCAGCAAAGCGGCGATTATGATGCGCTTAAAGATATCTACAGACCATCACATGCTGATTATACGTATGAAAAAAAATACGGCATCCGTGACCATCGCGGAGGCGGCCGCTCAAGTGCTCGTGAAACTATTGCTCGTGTGGTTGCCGGTGCAATTGCAAAACAAATTCTCAGCCAACATGGCATTACCTTTACTGCCTATGTTTCTCAAATTGGTCCGGTGGAAATTCCGAATTCATCTTCATGCTATTCTGAAACATCCATTGAATCAAATGCTGTTCGTTGTCCAGATGAAACATCTGCAAAAAAAATGATAGCCTACATTGAGTCATGCCTTGCATCAGGTGATAGCACCGGAGGAAAAATAAGTTGCTTCATCCAGGGCGTACCCGCAGGATTAGGCGAACCAGTATTCGATAAATTACACGCAGACATTGGCAAGGCCATGCTTAGCATCAATGCGGTGAAAGGCTTTGAAATTGGAAGCGGTTTTCGTGCGGCATCCATGAAAGGAAGTGAACATAACGATGCATTTGAGCAAGGAGGAAAGACAAAAACAAATTTTTCTGGCGGAATTCAAGGTGGAATTTCAAATGGCTCTGACATTTATTTTCACGTAGCCTTCAAACCGGTTGCTACAATTCAACTAGAGCAAGACACGATTTCTAAAGATAATTCTGCAATTAAATTAGCAGCAAAAGGCAGACATGACCCCTGCGTTGTGCCCCGTGCTGTACCTATTGTTGAAGCCATGGCAGCCATGGTAATACTTGATCACTGGTTACGAAATAAAGCAACAACTATTTGAAAATTATGTCATGACTGAACGCGTTTATCATACAAGTTTTGACACGGATGATGCTGATCCAAGCAAAAAAATTGTAAGCATCAGTGAATTTTCAGGCAAGAAAAAAATCAGCGAAAGAAAATTGAAGGTACTTGATGTATCTGATATTTACCAACGCATTGATGAAGGAAAACAGCTCTGTTTTGAAAATTGTTACATCAAAGATTTTTCACTTGATCAATACAGAAATTTAAGAGGTTTAGAAAAAGGAAAAAAAATTGTCATTGAAGGAATTCAGGCAACCAATGCTTTTTTTGACTGTGATGCCGAAATAAATTTTTCATACGCGCAAATTCAAGGAGATGTTTGCTTCAAAGGCTCTATTTTCACCCATGGTACCTTAAGCTTCAACTATTCAGATATTACGAGTGATACGGTTGATTATTCAGAATGCAGATTTCACTCTCATCAATCACATTTTGAACACGCAGACTTCAAAGCGGAGCGGATAAATTTTGAGCATGCCATGTTTCATTCTGAAACGGTTTCTTTTGTAAATGGAACATTTCACGCGAAGGAGACAAATTTCAGACGCGTGAATTTTGGAAAAAGCCGGGTGCGTTTTCAATTCGCGGAATTTTCTGACGGAGACAAAATATTTGAACGCATTCGTGTCATGGGATCAGTATTTGATTTCAGACGAGTGATATTTAACGCAGGAAAAGTAGATTTTCGTCGCTCACTCTTCTCAGATTGTTATGTTACTTTTGAAGAAATTCATGTAAGCTCAGGTAAATTCACCTTCAGAAATGCGCACATTGAAGGAGAAGACATGACCTTCAGACGAGCCGAATTTGGCACAGCCGATGTTTCATTTGATCAAACAGATTTTTCAAATCGTTCAGTTACGTTTGAAGGCTGCAAGGCAGACGCAATCTCTATTTCCGATGCATTTATCAGGGGTACACTAGACTTAAGAATCAAGCGGGTTCACCTTTTGGATCTGTCACAAACTTATCTATACGGCATTACCGATTTGAAATTTGAAGACAGAAAATCACTCGAAAAATTATCTCTTCGCGGAGTTAGAAATCTGGGGAAAATAATCATAGATTGGAGAGAAAATTCAGTACAAAAATTAATTGAACATGCCGGAGGAACAGACGAACAACTGGCAGAGCAGTTCAATATACTTAAAGCAAATTTTTCAGACAACGGGCAATATACCGATGAGGATAGCGCATACGTTTGCTTCAAGCGATATGAGCATCGCGTGATGAGAAAAAGATATTTGCATAAATCAGCCAACTGGAAAAAACCTTTTGTGCATTTTGCATTCTTCTGCCGTTTGCTCATTTTTGATAAGGCAGGCGTTTATGCAACAAGTCCGGCAAGGGTTTTGGTTTCTATGTTGATCACGATTTCATTTTTTGCAGCGCTCTATGTTGTACTACATTATACCGGAGCGGGAGAAATAGTGAATGCAGTGAACGCATCAGATAAATTAAATATAGTTGATAAAAGTTTCTATCACTCAGCCATTACCTTTTTCACTATTGGATACGGAGATTATTATCCCATCTCGTTTAGTCGTCTGGTATCAGCCATTGAAGGATGGACAGGTGTATTCATGATGTCGTATTTTACCGTGGCGTTTGTACGTAAAATATTGCGTTGAGTAAAATTTATACTCCAGCCAAAGACATCATTTCACACGATTCATTCCCATGGCTTTCAACATCCAGTTAGGGAGTCGTTTACCCGGCTTACGTTTTTTCAGATTGATATACCAACCCCATTTTTTCATCACAGGCACTTTATGGGTTTCAACAAATTCAATCCAATTGCCATCAGGATCTTCAATGTAAGCAAATCGTCCACCGGCCTCACCCATATCAAAAGTTGATCCGCTATCAACCGTAAAAGGGAAGCCTGCTTTTTCACAATCTTGCTTCAAGGCATCGATGCCTTGCACATCAAAACATAAATGGATAAATCCCCAATCACCCCAAAAACGGTTTTCAAAAATTTTACGCGGAGTGCGCTCAATCGCCTGAACCAATTCAATTTTTGTTGGTCCCAATAATTTTGAGAACGGACCGATGCGCTCATCTTTATGACTCAAGAGAACACGTCTGAATTTCTGACTTCCTGAAGGTAAGCCGGAAAAACAATTGAAGTTAGCTATTTCATCATACTCTACCACTTCATATTCCAGCACATCACGGTATAATTTCAATGCTTTTTCCATATCACTCACACCAATTAAAGCACCTGCTACTCCACCACAACGTGAAGAATGTCCTGTATCTTTAAACCAGCCTGAACCCTGAACAATATTGAAAATATTTCCGTTGGGATCCTCAATAAAATAATTGAATTCGCCCGTTGGAGTTGTACGCAACTCACCCAATATTTTTACCCCCTTTGACTTATGAAATTCAAATGAAGCCTTAACATCTCTTGATTTAATGCGACATGCATAGGTACCTAAATCACCTAATTGGATGTCAAACTCAGCTCTATTGGTTAAACGACTGGTAAACTGCCAAATTTCAAAACCGCCACCGCTTTCCATGCTTAGCGCAAGGGTTGCTGTTCTGCTATGCACAACGCCTCCGGTATATCTTGTCATCAAAGGTGCTTCTGCTGCTTCTTCAAAAATACGCACGTCAACTCCAAACATCTCACGATACCATTTCCATATTTTTTGAACGTCAGGAACTCCAATGCCCATTTGCTGAATTCCACAAATTATTTTTTGCATAGCGTTTTAATTTTGACGGCAAATATACATGCTTTTAGCCTATTCGCACCTGTTTATGCCTGTATTCCATCTTTGTGAACACGTGGTGAATAATTCAGTACAAGCTCTGGTTCAATTTTTGCTAATTTTGAAGATGTAATGAGATTCATACAGATTGCTGAAATAATTCTTCAAAATATGGGCAGCAATTTCATTAAGTAAAAAAATCCATGTACAAAAAAAAGTATACATGAAAAAGATAATATTTCTATTAGCAATCACATTGAACCTTCAGGCATTTTCACAGGTAAAACTTTACCGTGGAGATTCAAGTTTTGATTCAGACATTGCCTACACTATTGAAAATGGCATTGTATATCATGGTGACAATACATTCAACCGCAAAGTGATGTTTACCATTGATGATGATAAAATATACATTGGTCAGTCTACATCAAGTTTCAACTGTTTATATACCATTTCAGACAATCATGTTTACCGCGGTGACTCAAAATTTTCATCAGATATTATTTACACCATAGAAGAGACAAAAATATACCGTGGCAATTCCACGTTTTCAAACAATTGTATTTTGACTATTGAAGATGAAAAGATTTACATGGGTGACTCTACCTTTCCATCTGACATCTGGTTTACCATTAAAGAAACGGGAGAAAGTCTTTCAATTGCGGTGCTTGCGTGCATAGTTGGCCCCTATTAATTATGGTTAATTCTGAAATGAGTCAATTGTTTTTGCGAATCAAAAGAAAGATGCGTTTATGCTTCTCTGTGGTGATTGTTTTATTTTCATCCTCACTTTCGTTTGGACAAATTATGATTGACGAACCGGTTAAAGAGCTGGGAGACATTTTTGAAAGTCAGGGAAAAATTACTGCATATTTTGATTTGGTTAACCCTTACCGGGCAGATACTATTCATATTTTGAATATTGAAACATCATGCGGATGCACGGCAATTCTTACTCAAGACACGGTAATATATCCCGGACGAACACTCAAACTTGAAGTGAGTTATGATCCGCAAGGACGACCCGGCTTATTTGTAAAAAGTATTGCAGTTGAAACCCGCACCGGAAAAAATTCTTTATCTACCCTTTATCTGAAAATATCAGGGAATGTAATTTCAGAAACGCAGGCAATCAATCCACAAAACACCACCTTGCTTGAATATAAAGTTGCGCCCATTTATTTTTACGCAATTACTGCATTTGACACGTCGTATCTTGACTTCAGTTATGTTATTCCATTTGTCAATGATCTCACGTATGAAATAGATTATTACCAATTCACCACCATTGGTTTTGAAATTGGTGTAGCAGACAAAAAATATATTGAAGATATTGAAATCACGCTCAACTTTATTCGCAAAAAATTACTCAGAGAATTCAAGCAGCGTGGCTATTTTTTAAATACCGTCTTTTTTGATGAGCCTATCTTTAAAATTGAAGAATTGCCTGTATGGTCTACCGCCAGCATCAAAGTATATTCTTCTAATTTCAATAATGAAGGAATTGAAGAAAGTCATATTTTGGTTAGCTCTGATCAATCTGTTGAAGCCATTGATTTGGTATTAGATTATCAGCGATTTGTAATGCCCGAATATGAAGAAATTTTGAATGAAGTAAATTTTGAAAAATTAGAAGGCAAATTGTTCATGAACGGACAACTTGATTTGAGGGGAATAATACTGACACCTTCACACATCAACGATGAAGAGCGTGTTGAAATAGTAAATGAACTGACAAATCTTATTTATAAAAAGCTCAAAAAATCAAGCGGTGTTTCAAAAGCTGATATTCGTTTTGATTTTGATTCAACGGGAGTGCATCCTGAAAATAAATACCGGTTTGTTTTGTGGGATAGAGATGATGAAAAAGATTTTCAGCAAATTCAATTTATTGTAAAAGATGATCAACTGACCCCTCCTTTGCTGCCGACATATAAACAATCATTGCTCACGCGCACAACAATTGATACTACTAGTCAGGATTTTATCCGTTTTTGGTCAAATCTATGCATGAATTATCAGGCAGGCTTTGAAATTGAAGTGTTAATGGAATTGTCTATCTCAAAAATACCACGACAAGAAAGTGATGATAATTTGCAATTAGCCAGAAAAAGAGCCAAAGAAATCAGTGATTTTTTAAGTGGAAAATTCTTGCGTGAAACAGGTGGAAGTATTCGGTTCATCATCAAACCGGTAGTGCATGGACCTGAATATTCAGCTGACTTGAAAAAATTAGTCAACTACGCACAATATGAATATGTTAATCTGGTGCCAACCACCCATAAAAACGGCAATGACAAAGAACTTAACCCTCACCCTTATCAAGTAAACTTTGATTACTATTTTAATGGAGTTGACACTTCATCTTGGTTATTTGACAAATTTGCCCGCTACCTTGCAGAGGCTGTTGAACAAGATGGATATGTTGAGTTGCGCCTTGAATCAAGCATCTCACGCGTACCCATTGAACATGACCTGCCAAATAATTACCTTGTTTACCGACGGGCGCATGAAAGTGAACAACGGCTCAGAAAATACATGAACACCAAACTTATTGATGAAAACCGTGTTATCTTTACTGAACACAGATATCTGACCCAAGGACCGGAATATGATGGAACTATTCCCATTTTGGAATACAGAATTTTTCAATACGTGAAAATTGTACCGCAAAAATATCTTACACAAGAATGAAAAGAATAAAATCAATAAAATTAACAAGCTTGTACTTGTTTTTTGTTTTTGCAATTTGTCAGAGTACAGAGTCGTTAGCGCATAGTTATTTTGTTTCTACATCACAAATGGAATACAATGAACAAAGCAAAACAATTGATGTATCTCTAAAACTAACTGCGCATGATTTTGAGCATATCCTTGAAGAAAAGTTTAATCAACGCATGCACATTGAGGATATTGCTGACAGCTCAGAAACCGGACAGTACATACAAAATTATTTAAAGGAAAATTTCACCCTGAGTTCTGAAAATATTCTAGCCGAATTTATGTATGTTGGTAAAGAAGTTACTTTGCGCGATGAATTGTTTTTCTACTTTTCTTTTTCAAACATCACCAATGCTAAGATTATTCACGTGAAAAATACCGTGCTTTTTCTACAGTTCAATCAGCAGCAAAACATGATCAGCTATAAATATCTTGATAAAACTGTTAGTGTTACGTTGGTTGCATCCAAGGCAGAATCAGATCTGCTAATTGAATAAAATTTTTGACTATATTTTCCTAATCCCCAAATCAATGAATGCAAAATCAAGTTTATTATTCCTGATGTTTAGCGCAAGCGGATTATATGCACAGGATAAATTTGCCCAGTTATATGATGAGTTTGCGACGCCCAATGTATATCGTAACGCAGCAGGAGCGCCGGGTCCTCAATATTATCAGCAACAGGCCAACTATGTGATGAAAATTAAGTTGGATGATGAGACACAACGGATTTATGGTGAAGAAACGATTACCTACATCAATAATTCACCTGATCCCCTATCCTACCTTTGGGTTCAGTTAGACCAAAATATTCAGCAACCAAATTCAGACCGCAACCTGACAGAAACCGGAGACATTGAATCACTCGCCAATCCATGGTCATTAAAAGGACAAATCAAATCAATGGAATTTGACGGCGGATATAAAGATATCAAGGTGACCAATGTTGACGGAACAGTTTTGCCTTTTACTATTGTTGGCACCATGATGCGTGTTGATTTGAGCAAACCACTTTTGAATGGAGGCAGTTTTAGCTTCAATGTATCATGGTGGTTCAACATCAATAATCGCATGGAATTGGGAGGCAGATCAGGCTATGAATATTTTCCTGAAGAGGGGAATTATATTTACACGATGGCACAATTTTTTCCGCGCATGTGTGTGTACAATGATGTTGAAGGATGGCAAAACAAACAATTTTTAGGTGCCGGTGAATTTACTTTACCTTTTGGTGATTATGATGTTCAAATAACGGTGCCTGAAGATCACGTCATTGGTGCAACCGGTGAATTGCAGAACGGAGCTAAAATACTGAGCAAAGAACAACAAGAAAGATGGAAACAAGCACAAACTTCAGAAGAACCTGTATTCATTGTAACGCCGGACGAAGCAGCAGCCAACGAAAAAGACAAATTAAAAGGAACTAAAACCTGGCATTTTAAGGCAACCAACGTACGTGATTTTGCTTTTGCATCATCCAGAAAATTTATGTGGGATGCCATGGTTGTAAAACAAGATTCAAAAAATGTGATGGCCATGTCCTATTATCCGAAAGAAGGAAATCCACTTTGGGAAAAATACTCAACACGCATCGTGGCGCAAACATTAAAAACTTATTCAAAACATACGTTTGACTACCCGTATCCGGTGGCTATTTCAGTTCATGCTGCGTCCATTGGAATGGAATATCCAATGATTTGTTTTAACGGAGGAAGGCCGAATGAAGATGGTACCTATAGTGAACGTACCAAGTATGGGATGATGTCAGTAATCATTCATGAAGTTGGTCACAATTATTTTCCAATGATTATCAACTCAGACGAACGCCAATGGACTTGGATGGACGAAGGACTGAATACCTTTTTACAATATCTCACTGAACAAGAATGGCAACGAGATTATCCTTCAAGACGCGGCCCGGCTCACTTGATAGTTGACTATATGAATGGAACAAACACAAACCAGGTACCTATTATGACTAACTCAGAACAATTGGTGCAGTTTGGAAATAATGCCTATGGAAAACCTGCAACCGCGCTGAATATTCTGCGAGAAACTATTATTGGTAGAGAACTTTTTGATTTTGCATTTAAAACGTATGCAACCCGTTGGATGTTCAAACATCCGACACCGGAAGATTTTTTCAGAACCATGGAAGATGCCAGTGGAATTGACTTGGATTGGTTTTGGCGTGGTTGGTTTTATACAACTGATTATGTAGATATTTCTGTCAATTCTGTTAAGTGGTTTCAGTTGAATACGCATAATCCTGAAGTTGAAAAAGATTTTGAAAAAGAAGTTGATCAATTAGAAAACAAAAATATTTCTGAAATCAGAAATAAAGAAGACATCGTTCAAACTGAGAATGAAAAAAATCCATCACTGAATGATCAATATATCTCATCTGACCCGTTTGCTGTCACAGAAGAAGATAAAGAGAACTATGAAAAATTTGTGAATGAACTCAGTGAAGATGATAAAGCTTTATTGAATGCAGGATACCAGTTTTATCAGATAGATTTTGAAAACAAAGGCGGATTGGTAATGCCGCTGATACTAGAATTCACGTTTACAGATGGCACAAAAGAAATTGTGCGAATACCGGCAGAAGTATGGAGATATAATAATTACAACATTTCAAAAGTTTTTATTTTCAAAAAAGAATTGCAATCAGTTGCTTTGGATCCATATCTTGAAACAGCAGATTGTGATGTTGAGAACAATAACTGGCCACGCAAATCTGTGCCATCACGTTTTGATGCATACAAAGAGAAGGCTTGGAACGGGAAGTGGTAGACAAAATATTGAACTAACGAAAAATAAAACAAGAACAGGTTTCTTGTTTTATTTTTTTTGTCGGGAAGGTCTGATATACGCCAACCAATAAACAGAAGAAACCAAAAATGTTCCACCAATAATATTTCCAAGAGTTGTTGCCAGAAAATTCATGGACATGGATTCAAATTGAATACTGCCTGAAGATTGATAAAGATAACCCAGCGGTAAAAAAAACCAATTTGCAATAGAATGCTCCAAACCAATTGTTACAAAAGCAGTAACCGGAAAAATAATTGCCAGAATTTTATCTGTTACGCTATGGCCTCCCATTGCAAGCCAAACCGCAATGCACACTAGAGCATTACACAAAACAGCACGGGCAAAGGCAGCTAAAAAACTCATGGAACATTTTGCAGATGCGATTGCAAGACTTGTTTCAGCAATGGCTCCATCGTTCATGGTTCCGAGATCAGTCATCACCACCAACCAAACAGATATAAGGCAACCTACCACGTTACCGGCGTAAACTAAAAGCCAATTTTTCAAAACTGCTGCTGCACTTATTTTTCCACTAACCCATGCCATAGCAATCAGGTTATTTCCGGTAAAAAGTTCTGCACCTGCAATAATTACTAATATCAAACCCAAAGAAAATGCCAAACCACCAAGTAAGCGTGTGACACCAAAACCAAGTGTAGGATCTGAGACAACAAAAAGATAAAACAAAGCACCCATTGAAATAAATGCACCTGCCAGCACGGCCAAAATAAAAACGGTTAGACTTGGATAATTTGTTTTTGCAATTCCCAGTTTTTCCACACGCTGCGCAATTTCTGCCGGAGCATACGCATCATGCCCGTTTGTTTGATTTTCATTTTGACTTGAAGTAACTTTCATAGTTTGAAATTTATGCGCTAGCTGTGAGGGCGTAATCAACTTTTATCTCAGCGCATTGCGATTGAATAAAACATAACCATAACTCACTTGAAAAGAAAGTGGATTCAACTGAGTTTTACTGTCAAAATAAGTCAAGGATGCTCTTATTGGACCAATGATAGAATGATAGATTAGCGACACACTGGCTATACCAAATCTGTCTTGAAATAAATTACCATACACCGCTTCTCCATTTTCATCTAAAATACGCTCAATGTGTTGTAAAACGTATGCTTCAACACGCAAATCAACCATGTCCTTAATTGTAAAAACATGCATGAGTCCACCGGCTAAAAATTTATTAGATCTGAAATCATCATAATAACCGGTGCGTGAATCAGGTATTGGTTGAAAAGGATAAGCAGAGAGAATACTAGCAGTGTAATTCTGAAAAAAAGGTTGAAGCGAATAATGTCCTTCAAGGTAAATACCCAAACGATAAATTCCCCGGTGCATAAAATAAGTTTGGTAATTAACATTCAAATACGCCCAGTTGCGTATGGTTGCAGCCCCGTATTGATCATTGCCTGCCGGCGCTGTTGAGCCAGGTGTTGTTCGTTCTATTGCATGAACATACCTGAATAGAATATTTAGTTTCATGCCGGCTGATGCAAATTGTTTTCGGTTTAAAGAATTTAATGTGAACTCAAATCCCGGAGAATAATACAGTAATGAAGTATAATCTGCTGTGTCTGCTTTGGTGAATTGATCAGTTTGGTAATAGGTATCTTCATTCAATCCATTCGTAAAATCCAAACGCAATTTACTGCGACCTGAAGTTGCCATATTGTAATTTATACGCCAGAACGTTTCATTCTGCACAATATACGATGGTTTCACATCTTCAAAAAAAGTAGAAAAACTTTTGAAATAATCCCAACGGTTCATGATAAATTGTGGCTCAAGATAAGATGTCATTCGTGATGGCAAATAAAATTTTAAACCCGTATTTACAGAACCATAAAATTTTCCAAAATAGGTATTTGCATAAATGGTTAATGGAGTTAAGCGGAAATCTGAATAACTAAGACTTAGAAAACCGGTGTTCACAGGGCGAGAAGAATAATGACCACCAAACGCAGCTCGAAAAGGTTTCTCTTTTCTAATGGTTAATTTTAATGTCTGATCTCCGTTGTCATGTATTTTCACAGTTGGGAATAAAGACAAAACAGGTTCAGTTTGATATAGTCTGAGATACCGGATTTTCAGTGTTTCAAAATCAACTGAATCTTCTTTGTTTGCGCGTATCATTTTGCCCTGCACGTAACTTCCCTGATCATTATTCAATCCACAAACTTCAACGTTTGTAATCGCCAATTCTTTTTTTCTGGCATTAAATTTTTCTCTTGACTGATTTAAATCCTGAACTTTTGCTCTTCGCTCAATATACATTTTAATAGAATCAATCTTTTGAAGTGTTGTTTGATAACCAATTTCAATTGCCTCATCAATGCGGTCAAAATCAAAGGTGCCAATATCTCCAAGTTCAGGAACGATGATGAGCCCTTCATCACATGGCAAGGTATAGCTTGAGTGAGATGAAAACATATTCTTGATTTGTGACATGAGATTATCATCAGTTGGCGGTGCTTCATTGTAAGAGACATTGCTTCCAATAATGAAATCAGGATTGAATTCATGGTACATTTCTGCCGCGGGAAAATTGTTGTACAATCCACCGTCAAATAATAATTTACCATCCACATCAATTGGAGAAATAAAAAATGGATACGTCATGGATGCACGAACGGCAACATTCAAATCTCCTCTTTTAAAAAGCACAGATTTTTTTGTAACAATATCTGAAGCATTGCATCTGAAAGGAATAAACAAACTATCAAAAGTTTCAAGCGCAGGTGCCGGAATGTTGCCTAACAAACGGAGTAATTCCAAATCTAAATAAGTTGGGTTGAGCAAATTGGTTGGCAGTGATTTTTGAAAAACAGAATCTTTTGCAAACCTAAACGACATAAGCTCTGCATCAGGTTCAGGTTGTTCAATATAGTACTTGAATTTTTCTTCAATCTGACCTGAAGACATGAGTTGAAAAGTTTCACTCAACACAATGGCTTCCATTTGTGCCGGAGTATAGCCGGCTGCATATAAACCACCAACCAGAGCCCCGGCCGAAGTACCGGTAATAAAATCAATTGGAATTTCATTTTCTTCTAAAGCCTTTATTACCCCAATATGGGCAAAGCCGGTTGCACCGCCTCCGCTTAATACCAATCCAACCCGCTGCGCTGACAGTTGAATTACCACAAAAGTGAATACCAGAAGAAGACCAATTTTTTTCATTGACAACAAAAATACTCAATTTGTTCTATCTCAATGTATGACTTATTGAACGTATCTTTGCTGCAAAACGTTTGAATGAAGTTTATTGCAAAAACATATTCAGGATTAGAAGACCTGTTAGCTGAAGAGTTGCGAGGGCTGGGAGCATCTGACATTGAAGCGCATGATAAAGCTGTGCACTTTACCGGAAAACCTGATTTTATTTCACTTGCCAATCTACAATTACGCACTTCGCTGGCTGTATTAATTCCAATCTGTTCATTTAGATTCGCTTCCTATGCTGATCTCATGAGAAAAATAGAACGAGAAAAACTACATCATTATCTGACTGCCGGAAAAACATTTGCCTTCAAAGGCAGCGTGAAATCAAGTCAAATTAGAGGAGAAAAAAACTTTTTACCGGAACTGGAAGAAAAAATTATAACAGAATTCGCAGATCAAACCGGAGAAACTATTTCAGTTAATCAAGAGAAACCTTCGGTACTATTTGATTTCTTCATCAGTGAACAAGAATGCACCATTTCACGCAACAGCAGCGGTGCTCCGCTTTATCAGCGAGGATACAGATCACAATCAGGGAATCCGAATTTGAATGAAATTATTTCGGCTGCGTTGGTTCTATTTTCAGGCTGGGATAAAAAATCACATTTTATACATGCAGGTTGTGAAAAAGGAACGGTGATTGCGGAGGCAGCATTAATTGCCAATGAAATTCCTGCACTAATAAACCGCAAGACATTTGCCTTTAAAAACTGGCCGGGTTTTGACGAAACACAATGGCAAAATAAAATGGATGCTCTGCCTAAAATTCCGGTTAAAAATCCTCCGTTTGAAATTACAGGACTGAATCTTGAGGCCGAAGATGTAAAAGATGCACGTGAAAATTTGAGACCTTTACCAGTTGGTAAGTCAGTTAAAATTGAAGCGATTCGCCTAGATGAGTTAACACCCATTGACAATGGAACATTATTATTCACCTTCACACTTAAAGAAGATCCACGTCTTGAACCAGAACAAAAAAGTAATCTTATAAATCTTCTTCAAAATAAATTTCATTCATATACTTTCTGCGTATATCAATTGGATGAAATGGAAGATCTATTTGAGGTATTCAAACCGGTTAAAAGTCATCGCTTTTTCAACGGCACTGTCTGGTGCAGATTTACTTGTTATCAAATTCCTTCACCTGAAAAAAAAGAATTACCAAATAGCACCATCAATGTGCGCAGACAACCCAAACGATTTGAAAAGAATAAAAAATGAATACACAACTGCGATATCCGTCAGAGGCTTATCTTTCAGAATGCCATTTTGAAACCTCCAGAAGCAGAGGCAAAGGAGGACAGGCTGTAAATAAAATAGAATCAAGGGTAACGCTGGTATTTAATCTTGCAGAATCACGACTGTTTGACACCAATGAAAAAGAGCGCATCGCTAAAGGAATGAAAACTTACGTTTCAGATGAGGTGATCAGAATTTCATCTGAAAAATCGCGTTCACAATTACAAAATAAAAATCTGGTTTCAGAAAAGTTTATTGAACTACTTGCAAAATCATTGATTGTAAAAAAGAAGCGGATAGCCACTAAAGTATCTGCCGGCGTTAAACAGCAAAGGCGAAAATCAAAGCAACTGAAATCAGAAAAAAAAGGGCTGAGAAAAAAACCTGAATGGTAATTAGAACTTAAAAAATTTTGGTTCCGGCTGTTTGGTCCACTGCATTTTTTTTCCACTCACAGGATGCAGAATTTCAATAGACCATGAAAAAAGTCGCACCATCCCTTTTGAATCATCACCATACTTTTCATCACCAATGATAGGACATCCAATATGTGCCAGATGCACTCTGATTTGATTTTTTTTACCGGTATCTAAGGTCACTTCAAAGACAGAATTTTTTTTCTCAAATCGCAGCCATTTATAATGAGTTATTGCATGCACAGCACCCGGAGATTCTTTCATCTCAACAAACATTTTTAGATTTCTTTCCTTAAGCCAGGTATCAATGGTGCCTTCAGTTTCAGGTGGTGCAAACCGAGAAATGGCCAAATATTTTTTCGTGTACTTTTTCCAATTGTTTTGTAAGGTGTCAACAATATTTTGCGATTTGGCAAATAAAACTAATCCACCTACTTCTTTATCCAATCTATGTACAACAAAAGCTGCTTGTTTTCCTCTTGTTTTTTGTTGAATCCAAGTGTTAACCAGCCAATGCAAGGTTGGTTTTTTTGTAATGCCTTCTCCTGAAGTTAGAATTCCGGGCTGCTTTACAACAACAAGCATTGCATCATCTTCATATACCAACTCAAAGGGTAAATTGATTTGTTTTTTTTCTCCTTCTTTTTGCACCAGTACTTCGTCACCGGGCTTCAAGTCAAGGGTAGGATTTGTCACTACATTTCCATTCAGATAAATGCGTCCTGACTTGAAAAAATTTTTAAGCGTAGTATTGGATGCCCCGGCGTAATGAATTTTCAGAAATTCAATGAGGCTTGATTTATTTTTGACAATATACTTCACTTACTTTTGTATTAACCGTTCTGGCTGAATCGCATAAAAGTTCCAAGCGGTAGCTTTTGTCCAGATTTGCTATCCAGATAAAATTCACCATGTTCTAAATTCTCAGGTTTGAAAAAACTGTTAGCCAGATTTGCAGAAACAACAGATGATAGTCCCATAGAATACAAATTAAGCACAACAAAACTTTGCTTTGATTCAAGCAATGAGCTACACTGCTGCATTAGATCATTCAGTCCTTCTTCAAGTACCCATTTTTCTCCGGCAGGGCCTCTGCCATAGGCAGGAGGGTCAAGAATAATTCCGTTATATTTTTTTCCTCTTCTCACTTCTCGAGTAACAAATTTCAACGCATCTTCTACTACCCATTTTATTCCACTCAAATTACTTTGTTGTTCATTGTCGCGTCCCCAATTAATCATATTTTTAACTGCATCAACATGGGTTACTTCAGCGCCTGCAGCCTTTGCGGCAAGTGATGCACCACCTGTATAAGCAAATAAATTCAGAACGTTTCCGGGGCTTTTCCAGCTTCCAATTGTATCTGAAATAAAATCCCAGTTGTTAGCTTGTTCTGGAAAAACACCAATATGCCCAAATGATGTAAAATGCAATTTGAGTTTAAATGATATGTTGCCATATTGATAATTGATCCACCAGAAATCTTTTGTTTTTCTGAGAAATTTCCATCCATCCTGATCTCCGGTGCGTTGTCTTGATTTGCTTGAGTCTCTAACAAATTTGGCATGGGCTTGTTTTAACCATTCAGCATCTGAAAGATTTTTTTTCCAAATTGCCTGTGGTTCCGGTCTGATCAAGGTATATTCTCCAAACCGTTCTAGTTTTTCAAAATTACCTGAATCAATTAATTCGTAATCCTTCCAATGAAGAGGCTTGAGCAATTGCATATCAACACAAAGGTAGAAAAACTGAGAGAAGGCAGCATCCGGTATCTTCAATTGATTTTCACAAGGCATTATCCATAACTCGTTTTACCGGTTGATAAAACACATGACATCACGTTGTACCTTTGAATTTCATGTACAAGGGAATACTATATCTGCTTGCTGCCACGTTCACCTTTTCATTGGTTAATTTTTGCATTAAACTTTTGAGTGACCCTAATTGGATTATTCCGCATGCACAGCAGTACCCAGTTTACGAATTGGTTTTTCTCAGGTCTGTAATTTCTCTTTCTATCTGTCTCTCCATTGTTAAAATGAGAAATTTGCCTCTGCTTGGCAATAATAAAAAATGGTTATTGATCAGAGGAATTTTTGGTTCAACCGGTTTGTTTTTATTCTTTATGACACTGCAGGAACTGCCTTTGGCAATTGCAACCACGGTACAATATTTATCTCCGGTATTTACCATTGTGATGGCAATTTTCATGTTGAAAGAAAAGGTTAAACCTATTCAGTGGTTATTTTTTGCTATATCATTTGCCGGAGTAATTGTTCTAGGGCTTGACAAAAACTCATCCGGTAATATTGAACCAATTTGGTTACTTGTTGGAGTTATTTCAGCCTTTTTTTCAGGTGTTGCATACAATGCAATTATGAAATGTAGAAATACAGATGCACCTATTACTGTGGTTATGTATTTTCCGTTAGTAGCAACTCCGGTTACGTTGATTTGGTGCTTGGTTGAAGGGTTTGTGATTCCTCAAGGAATTGAATGGTTGATTATTTTGGCCATTGGAATACTAACGCAAATTGCCCAAGTATGTATGACTCGCGCGTTCAATGCTGAAAGTGCCTCAACGGTTGCTCCGCTGAAGTATATTGGTGCAATTTATGCTCTGCTGATGGGGTATTTTTTCTTTGGTGAAACCGTAGGAATTTATTCTGGTTTTGGAATTGTACTCATCATCACCGGAGTGATAATCAACACTTGGTTTAAAAAAAGAAAATCTGCTTTAATCAACTAAAATTCAGATCGTATAATTTTTTATACTGCCCATTAAGTTGAATTAATTCAGCATGTGTTCCTTTCTCAATAATTTTTCCCTGATCAAGCACAAGTATCAAATCACAATTAACCACGGTTGACAAACGGTGAGCAATAATGATTGAGGTTCTGCCTTTTTGAAGTTCAGTAGTAGCTTTTTGAATTAATGCTTCTGATTCAGAATCAATACTGGCAGTAGCTTCGTCAAGAATAAGTATACCCGGATTATAAACAAAAGCACGAATAAAGGCTATGAGTTGTTTTTGCCCAACTGAAAGTGCACCGCCACGTTCACCAACGTGATATTGGTACCCACCGGGGAGCTGCATAATAAAATCATGTGCGCCAACTTTTTTTGCCGCTGTGATTACTTCAGCTTCTTGAATTTTATTATTCCCCAGCGTAATATTATTGTAAACTGAATCTGAAAAAAGAAAAACATCTTGCTGTACAATTCCAATATTGGTTCTCAGCACAGATAAATCAAAAGATTTTACAGAATCATTTCCGATGAGAATATCTCCTTTTTGAATATCGTAAAATCGTGTAAGCAAATTGATAATGGTTGATTTACCTGCACCGGTAGTACCAACTAGGGCAACAGATTTTCCATGCTCTACATCAAAACTAATTCCGTTAAGCACCCATTCACCCGGTTTGTAGGCAAAGTGCACATCGTTAAAATGAATGGTTTGATTTGAGTCAAAATGCGAAATAGTTCCGTTATCTTCAAGATGTTTTGTTTTATCCAATATTTCAAAAACGCGCTCAGCCCTCACCATTCCTCTCTGCAAAATATTGAATCTGTCAGCCAGTTGCCGAATGGGGCGATACAGCATGTGTACCCACATGATAAAACCAAACATCACACCGGCAGTACCTTCCACCGCAACAACTGAAAATTGCAATTTGAGCATGCCCCATAAAATTAATCCTGCAATAGATAACGATGATAATAATTCAACAACCGGAAAAAAAATAGAGAAAGCCCAAACAGCATCAATATGAGCCTGCCTGTGATCTTTATTGATTGATTCAAATTTTTTATACTCCTTCTGCTGTCTATTAAATAATTGCACAATACTCATTCCTGAAAGATGTTCTTGCACAAACGTATTGAGCTTATTAACCTGCACGCGTTCTTTTTGAAAAGAGTTTTTCATGGCTTTTGCAAAAATGCGGGTAGCAATGATAAGCAGTGGAATAGGAATCAAGACAATGAGCGCAAGTTGCCAGTTGACCAAAAACATAAAAATGATGATGAACATGAGTTTCAATAAATCACCAATCATGGTAATGAGACCAAGAGAAAATACTTCAGCAATTGCTTCAATGTCAGAGATCATTCGGGTGACTATGGTACCATTGGGTGTACGATCAAAATAACTTATTTTAAAGCCGTTGAAATGTTTAAACAGTTGAATGCGTATATCACGAATAATAGACTGCCCAAGCAAATTAGACGCATAAGTAGAGACAAATAAAATGAGTGATTCAACAACCAATAATACCAATAAAAAAATTGTCCAAGACAAGAGTTGATCAGCGGGTTGATGTGATGTTTGAAATACTGAAATGATAGATTGAGTTGCATTACCTGTCACACTTTCTTTTGCTTCAAACAATACAAACCGATCAATCATATCAATGATGATAGCCGGTCTAAGTGGCCCAAGCACAGCAAGAAGAATGATAGTAAAAGCCGCAATAAAAAAAATCAGCTTATACGGTGACATCAAGCGGATCAATCGCCGCAGCAAACCCAGATTAAACTTTGATTCTTCAGACATGAGAGAATGCAAAGTTAATCAAAGAAAAGCAATCAGAAATTTCTGCAATACCGGTCAACTAGTATTGAGCCATCTTGATTTTTTATTTGTCTAAGCGCACCATATTCTGTGTAGACAAATTGATAGGTTTCTTGAATTTCCCAATCTTTACCTGTCCAGGTGAGATGCACTTCTACCCGGGTGGTACCATCTGAATTAAGCTCCATCACATGATAAAATTTATTGGTCCAGTTTTGTTTGGCGCAATTCCATTCCTGCTCAAAAATCCAATTCACCGGTTTTCCGTTTTCTTTTCCGTACACTGTTCGCTCAACCGGCAACCAAGCTTCATTTTTCCATGTGTAAAATGTTTTGCTGTACAAATTTCCGGTTGAATCATAGACACATAATATTTTTGAATCATGATGCCAGCTATTTGATGTTGTATCATTCTGTTCAGTGATGATTTCGTGAATTTTAAAATCAAGGTATACAAATTGAATTTTCTGATTGCTCACCCATTGGTCATGCATCCAGTAAAAAAATTCTGTTTGAATTTCTTCACCGGTTTTAGCGTAGAGATGGGTTATCTTAGTTTCAAAAACCCACGTATCATTTCCATTTTGATTAAGATACTTTTCAGTAATTTCAGCGGTGAGTTTATTTTGCTTATTAAATTCTTTCGTATATCTTCTCACTGATCTGAATGAACCCCGTTCCTGATTCCAGACTTTTGTCTCCATCACTACTTTGCGTCCGGTTTTTGTTTTGGTGTATGAAAAATTATTTTCACTCTGCGGCACTGCTTTACCTGATATAAAATCAGTCAATGTATATTGAATCAATGAATCCTGCTCATCATACACATAATACTCTGCGCTTGCAACTTTGTTTGTTCCGCTTACTATCATATACGTAAAAACAGAATCAGCAGGACACTGAGCCAATACCGCAACACAAGTTGTTACGTAAAACCAAAGTAAACCGAAACGAATAACCATAAAAACTTTTTATCAAAAATATGAATTACAATGAATTGATGTCTAAGAAAAAAGAAACTATACTTTGAATTATTGTCGGTCAGCATGATATAATGCTCAATCCATTATCTTTACATCAGCGACAACATGAAAGCAGACCGTATTCTCTCAGCATTTTTAAATTCAGCACTAACCTGCCTGGCTATGCAATTTGCGTATACTTGGTCACAAGATTTTTCTGAAAAAATCCTGATAGACAAAAGTGAACAGTTTCTAAACGCTGAGGATTTTGACAGCGCTTCCATTTTCATAGATAAAATTCAGTTCTTACCGGATTATAATTCAAACACGCATGCGCAGGCCAGCTACCATCAGTTATTGGGCAAGCTGTTTTTAAATACGGATGTGTATGACACAGCGGCTGCCCAATTTCACAAATCAATTGAATTGGGATTTCAAATTAAAGACACGCAATTGCTGGCTGAAAACTACTTTAATTTGGGCCGGTTATATAAGCGAGATTCTGAATACACTCAAGCACTGCGTTCTCTCAACACGGCAAGACAATACTATTTTGCGTTGAGTGATTCTGTTGGTTTGGCGCTGGTTCACATGAACGTTGGAAATGTTTTGAAAAGTACCGGCCAGACTGATCTCGCTAAAAAAGAATATTTCACGGCGCTAAATTACTTCAAACGCAATGGAGATAAAAATAACGAAGCGGGCTGTTGCAATAATCTGGGTAATATTTATAAGAATGATAAACAATATGACTCTGCATTTTACTTTATGTATTATACGTTGTCGCTGAGAGAGCAAGGTAATTCACAATCAGGTCTGGCATATATTTGTCATAATTTGGCCAACCTACACCTTGCATTGCATAATACTGACAGTGCACTCTTTTACATCAACAAATCACTTGAAATCAAACAAAACCTGAATAGTCAACTTGATCTATCGTTTGATTACAACGTGTTGGGTTCTATTTATATTGAATTGAAAGATTGGAACAATGCAATTCTCAATCTAGAAAAAGCATATGCTCTCGTTCAGTCAGATAAGGTAACAGAGAATAAATTGGATATTCTGAGACTATTGGGTTTATCTCATTATTATAAAGGAAACAGTAAAAAATCATCAGATTATTTCATGCAATATTTTATTCATGAAGATTCGCTAATTCATTTGAACCAATCAAGCATTATTGAGAATGAACTAATCAGGTTCCAGATGTTTGCAGACACAATCAAGATTCAGCATATGGAGACTGAGCATGATCTGGAATTGGCAAAAAAACAAAATATTGAACTTGAAAATAAAATACAGTGGCGCAATTACACCTTTGCTATCATTATACTTCTACTCATTATATTGATGATTGTATTGTTATTTTTCTCAGCCAGAAAAAGATTGATTCAAACCAAAGCACATCAGCAGGTGCTAAGCGCACAAAATGAAGAGCTGAAAAGAACCTTGATATCAAAAGAAGAAAAAGAAATTCTACTCAAAGAAATTCACCACCGGGTAAAAAATAATTTGCAGATTATAAATAGCATGATTCGTCTGCAATCTAGTTTCATGAATGCCACTAATTTCAAAGAGAAACTCATGGAAACCGAAAACCGGATACGCAGCATGGCTCTCATTCATGAAAAACTGTACAAAACCGGAAATCTTGCCAGCCTACGCGTGAGAAATTATATTGAAGAGTTGTGTTTTAATATCATGGAGTCATACGAAAATCATCGTATAAAAATTAAACTCAAATTTGATTTAGAAGAACGTGAGTACAGTATTGACACCTTGATTCCGCTTGGGTTAATTATTAATGAGGTAATCTCCAACGCACTTAAACATGCATTTTTTGAACGGAATGAAGGCAACATTTCCATCGCTATTCATTCAGACAACAAGTACTCTGTGATGGTAATCAAAGACGATGGAATTGGAGCCGACCTGACCTTTGATGAATTGAAAGAAGACTCTTTAGGAATGGAGTTGGTAGAATCATTAACCCTTCAACTTGATGGAGAGCTTGAACTCAAAACAGATCAAGGATTTGAGTATAGATTTAAATTTGATTTATTCAAGTAAGTCGCAAAGAAGAATCATTCATACCGGTTTAAATCAGTAGAATGCTTATTTTTGGCAAAAATTAAAAACACATGCCAGGCATTTCTAGTAAAGGGGCGGCCATGCCGCAATCACCAATCCGTAAATTGGTTCCGTATGCTGAAAAAGCAAAAAAAGAAGGTAAAACTGTCTATTTTCTAAATATTGGACAACCTGATATTAAAACGCCTGAAGTAGCCATGCAGGCCATTCACAACACGGATAAAAAAGTAATAGAATACAGCCATTCAGCCGGGTATGAATCATACCGCAAAGGGTTGGCAGAGTATTATAAAAAATCAGGTATACCTGTTAATACAGATGAAATTTTAATTACCACCGGAGGATCTGAAGCCTTGATTTTTGCCTTTATGACCTGTTGTAATCCGGGAGATGAAGTGATTATTCCGGAACCTTTTTACGCCAACTACAATAGCTTTGCCATGACAGCCGGACTTACCGTAGTGCCTGTCACATCTCATATTGAAGATGGATTTGCATTACCTCCTGTTGAAGAAATTGAAAAAATGATCACACCAAAAACAAAAGTGATTGTGATTTGTAACCCCGGTAATCCAACGGGGTATCTGTATTCAAAAGAAGAATTGGAAAAACTGCGTGACGTGGTAAAAAAACATGATTTGTTTTTGTTTGCAGACGAAGTTTATCGTGAGTTTTGTTATGATGGCGCACAACCTTTTTCTGTGATGAACCTGAGTGGCATTGATCAAAATGTGATATTGATAGATTCAGTTTCAAAACGCTACAGCATGTGCGGTGCCAGAGTTGGCGCATTGATTTCACGAAATAAAGAAGTAATAAGTACGGCACTTAAATTTGCACAGGCACGACTTTCTCCCCCAACATTTGGGCAAATTGCCGGTGAAGCAGCTTTACAAACTCCACAATCATATTTTGATGAAGTGATTGCTGAATACGTTGAACGCAGAAATATTTTAGTAGACGGACTGAATAAAATTCCGGGGGTATTTTGCCCCAAACCAAAGGGTGCTTTTTATTGTGTCGCAAAATTTCCGGTTGATGATGCGGATAAATTTTGCCAATGGTTGTTGGAAGAATTCAGTTATGAAAATCAAACTGTCATGATGGCGCCCGCAAGCGGATTTTACGCTACAAAAGGTTCTGGGAAAAATGAAGCGCGAATTGCTTATGTACTTGAAAAAGATTCTCTGAGAAAGGCTGTAAAATGTCTTGAAGAAGCACTTAAGGTGTATCCCGGAAAAGTCTAAACTAGGCGTAAATAAAAATATTCGCGTACTTAAACAAATATCTTTTTTAATTCATAACACGCTTCATTTCATTTAATTTTAGGTAATTTTCAGACAGAACTTTCGTTCATGTTGCATGAGGTTTATTTTCACCGGTTTCATTTTATTCCAATTTTTCCAGCTTTTAGCGCAACAGGAAACCGTGCTTATATTTCATCTTGATAAAACATCAATCAAGTATGAAGCCGTTAAAGATTCAACCAACTTTGCACGGTATAAACAAAAAGCACTGAACCGCTTTGCCCTTGAAGGTTATACCGGCATTGAATTGTCAGATTCAACACAGCAAAAAAACACCATCCATTACTACTGCACAAGTAGAAATAAATTTGAACATGTTGCATTAATCAATCAATACAATGAAGATGTAGAGAAATTAAAAAATCTCACCCAAACACCTGAACACGTCAACTCATTATTGCAAGATCTTGAGAACAATGGATACCCGTTTGCGCAAATAAAATTCACGCATGAATCTGAAGAAAACAAGACGCTAAATCTTTATTATAAAATAGACAGCGGAATGTTTTTTGTGATTGACAAAATCACCATTCGCAGTAAAACCAAATTCCACGAGCCAACCGTTTTAAATTTGATCAATTTAGAAACCGGCACTCCGTATGATGAGGAGAAAATACTCAAGGCAGGTTTGTTACTTTCTTCAGGCGGATTATATAAATTGATTCGTCCGGCTGAAGTTGTTTTCAGGCAAAACGGTAAAGCAGAAATATTTCTCTACATTGAAAGAAGAAATGCCAGCAGCGCAGATGGCTTTGTCGGCTTTCAACAAGACAATATAAGCGGAAAATTAAAACTGAATGGCTACCTGAATCTTTCACTGGTAAATTCATTTCACCGGGGTGAACAATTTTCAATGAATTGGAAAAACAACCCGCAAAACACGCAGCAACTAAAGTTATTTCTCCAATATCCCTATATACTGAAAACGCCTTTGGGTATAGGAACAAAATTAGATTTGCGCAAACAAGACAGCTCATTTGTGCGCGCTGATGCGTTTTTTGAATTAGCTTATCTCAATCCTTTTTATAAGTTCGGTGTTTTTTATCAGCATGAAAACTCTACCACCATTTTAAAAACTACTCCGGCTGATTTGCGTGATTACCAGAAAAACACCTACGGTACAAGCATTAGATACCGTCCTACGTTCACCGGTAAAGCCGCCTTTTATCATCCAACATTTGAAGTTTCAGGTGGATTTTTCACTTTCAAAACTGATAGCACTGCGGAAGAATATCCGCTTTTATCTAATTCAAAATATCTCATGAGATACTCGCATCAATTAAGTATTCTCAACTATTTTTTTATTTTCAACTCAATTCAATATGAAGGATTAACGAGTGCTTATACCCTTTCACGAAATGAAAAAATATTTTTTGGCGGTTTAAATTCCATTCGCGGCTTTTATGAATTGGAACTAAATGGAAACGATGTGATCTTAATCAATAATGAAATAGGATTCATACCGGTTAAAGCCATTGAGTTTAAATTACTTTATGACTATGCCTCATTTCATTCAACACAATTTTATCAGGTTCAGTCTATCGGGCTTGGTTTTGGATTTATATCAGGAAACATCAAATTGGAACTACTCATTGCTAATGGTTGGTATTTGAAAACAAATCCAATTCTGAGCAACACTAAAATTCACTTGGGTATTCGTTCGGTTTTCTGATTAGAAGGATGGAGTACCGGTAACCTTATTGTAATAATCCAATACACCAATACCGGGCACACCACTTTGCAATGTAAACAAACCAGAAACTGCGTTAAATTTCAATTCACCGGCTGATTGAGAAATGCTCCCTTGAGACAGAATAGATTCATCACTCAAATTAATTTTAACATGCATATTATAATCTGCTGCATCAGCATTTCTGGTATCTACCGTAATTCTTGTAGAAGGTAAACCGGTTTTTTTAAAGTAAATCATATACCGATTTTCCAATGCAAGGATGCAGTATAGTCTGCTGTTGATTTCAGTGCGTTGGATAATTTCTTTGGTATTCATGTCTAGAATAGTAACCTGAATACCATGCACCGGTTCAGTTGATTCAATATCTGCACTAAGTGTTACTTTGCCTGATCCCTGAGCAATAACATGGCTGCCTGCAAACAGCATGGCCATAACCATGGAGGTGATAATAGTTTTCATAATTTGGTTGTTGTTGTCGTGTATGGGCTTTTACTGCAACTATCCTCTGAAGGTTTCAAGATCATTGTTTTTTTAATCAATGAAACTATCCTTTCAATCATCTCAGACGTTATATACACTGAATTATAGCTAAATTTGAGGCATGATAAACTTTGTAAGAATTTTTACCATCACCAGTCTGTTCTTCTACTTGAACAACGCAATAAGTCAAAACACAACCTATGTGCCCGGTGAAATATTAATTCAGATTAACCCTTCAGAAAAACCTGAAGATGTTAGCCGATTTATAATGTCTGCAACATCTGAAGAGATAAAATCCTTTACATGCATTTCAGATGTAATGAATATTTGGCTGGTTCAATTCGTAAACACAAACTGTGATATCAATGAAATATTAGTAAAGATCAAGGGAACTGATGGAATTCTAGTTGCGCAAAAAAATCACTACGTATATGAACGTGAAACAATACCATCAGATACCCTATTCAATAATCAGTGGCATCATAAAAACACGGGGCAAACCGGCGGATTAATTGACGCAGATATTGACAGCCCAGAAGCGTGGGATATCACAACCGGCGGACTCACCACGCATGGTGACACCATTGTTGTTTGCATCATTGAAGGAAATGGAGTTGACCTTAATCACATTGATCTGAAAGATAATATCTGGAAAAACTACGCTGAAATTCCGAACGATGGAATTGACAATGACAACAACGGATACATTGACGATTACCTAGGATGGCATGTGATTACGCTAGATGATAATATTGGCGCAGGAAGCCATGGCACGCGCGTTGCCGGAATGATTGGCGCTACCGGAAATAATATCACTGGAGTTTCCGGTGTAAACTGGAATCTGAAAATGATGGTTGTTCAGGGGCAACAGGCATCCAATGAATCCAGCGTCATTGCAGCCTATACATATCCATTGAAAATGCGCAAAAAATATAATGAAACGTACGGGCAAGAAGGTGCTTTTGTGGTTGCTACCAACTCATCATGGGGAATAGATAATGCAGATGCTTCTGATTCTCCACTGTGGTGCGCTATGTATGATTCACTGGGGTATTACGGAATATTAAATATTGCGGCAACAACCAATAACAACTCTAATGTTGATGTGGTAGGTGATATGCCAACAACGTGTACGTCTGAATTTTTAGTTGCTGTTACCATGACCAATAGTCAGGATTTGAGGGCAAATTCAGGCTATGGAGTAACACATGTAGATGTGGGTGCTCCGGGCAGTGCTGTTCAAACAACTTCACCTGGTAATGTTTATACCATTTCAAGTGGAACATCATTCGCTACACCTTGCGTAGCCGGTTGTGTAGCACTTGCGTACTCAGCCCCGTGCAATGATTTTATCAATTATGTAAAATATGATCCCTCAGGTGCTGCGCTAGACATGAGACAATATATGCTTGAAAGTGTAGATGAAACGGCAGGCTTGTTGACAGAAGTATCAAGTGGTGGACGCATCAACGTAAAAGGTTACATTGACAGTTTACTTTCTGCATGTGATCCAAATACGTGTGATGCCCCATATAATATTCAGCTCACCGCAATTACTGATACATCAGCAGCATTTGAATGGGAAGGATTCTCAACTGACTACGTAGTTTGGTTTGCTATCAACGGATCAACATTAAGTTCTGTTTCAGTTAATGGAACAAATACTTTTGCAGTTGACACCTTGCTTGCTTGTTCATATTACGATATCTACGTTCAAGGTATTTGCGGAACAGATTCAAGTAATCTCTCCTACCCTCTTATTTTTCAAACAGACGGATGCTGCAATAATCCCACGCTTGACGTTTCAGCTAAAACAAATACTTCAATTAGTTTGATATGGTCAGATGTTCTTTCGGCAACTTCTTACGACATCAGATATAAATTAAGTGAAGAATCTCTTTGGACAGAAGTACTCAACGTGAGCTCTCCTTTCGATTTAACAAGCTTGATTCCTTGCACAGAATATGAATTTCAAATTCACACTCAATGTGCTGACAGCACTCAGGGATACAGCAGTTCACTTTTGGTTACAACACTTGGCTGTGGCGCTTGCACTGAACAAACATACTGTGATGTACAAGGTGCAAATGCAAATACTGAATGGATACAAGCAATTGCAATTAATACTTTTTCAAATAACACCGGTACAAACGGAGGTTGGCTTGTCTCAAATCAAATTATTACTGCATTAACTCCGGGCAACGCTTATAACATCACGTTTACACCGGGCTACTCAGGTTTTAATTTTACAGAAGGATTTTCTGTTTGGATAGATTTTGATGGAGATGGAGACTTTGAAACATCTGAATTACTTATTGATAATCTCACCTCTAATACCAGCATCACAGGTATATTGACCATACCATCCGGCGCATCTATTGGAGTTAAAAAAATGCGCATTGGAATGAGCGCTACTGCTGCACCAGAAACATGTCCGGTGTCAGCCTTTTACGGCGAATATGAAGACTACTGCGTTTACATTGGTCCGCAAGCAGGCATTGATGAGAACAGCGTACAAATTGAACTGTTTCCTAATCCGGCAGATAACGAAATCAATTTACAATCAAACACACCGGTAGTGCGTGTTGAAATGATAGACTACTCCGGTAAACTTGTATTGATATCTGATATGAGCAATACGAATTCAATTGCGATTGACGAATTAAGTTCAGGAATTTATCTGGTCAAAATTTATACGCTGGATGGAGTTTATACAACCAAATTCGTCAAACAATAATGAATAAAATTCCTCCCTTATCTGAATTGGAACCTGACGACTATTACCGATCACCTGAGGGTTTCATTATTTATACTGAAAAATACCATCTCAAACGAGGTTACTGTTGCAAAAGCGGGTGCAAACATTGTCCCTATGGATACGACAAAAAAACAGGTCTACTCAAACCTAAACCTTCAAAATAGTAAACAAGAATCTGAACAATTATTAACCGGTAAGCGTAACTGACCCGTCACGATGTGATGTTATATCAACACTATTGCTAATCAGTAACAGTAAATTTTTGTTTATCTTTTAGCCAACTACCATACAAAGAGAAAGATTAAACGAAAGGTGATGACATTGAAATGAAATATTCAGCACAACAAAAATTATCATAACCTATGATTTGGGAAGCTCAGCCAACGTAGTCAGAGTGCGAAAAGCATTGGTTGACAAAGAGGTCGTTGATATAAACAGCAAGACCATGGAATTCATTGATCCTTTATACAGACAATGGATAATACGAGTTTACGTGAAGTGATTTTTATATATTTACATCTGATATGCTTTTTAAAATCTATCCGGAAAATCCTGATCAACGCAAAATCAAACAAGTAGCAGAAATTGTTGCTAAAGGTGGTGTCATTATTTACCCAACAGATACCGTGTATGCATTTGGTTGCAGCCTCCTCAATAAAAGAGCCATTGAGCGTTTGGCAAAACTGAAAGATGCAAAAATGAAACATGCGAATTTCTCAATCATTTTTCATGATTTGAGTCTACTTGCCAATTACACAAAGGCCATTGATCGGCCAACTTATAAAATCCTTAATAAAAATTTACCGGGACCTTTTACTTTCATTCTTCAGGCATCATCACAAATTCCAAAACTTTTTGAAACCAATAAAAAAACTGTTGGCATCAGGATTCCGGATAACAACATAGCACTTGAATTGGTCAAAGAATTAGGTCACCCACTTGTCACCGGTTCATTGCATGACGAAGATTCTATTCTTGAATATTCAACTGACCCTGAAGCTATTTTTGAAAACTGGAATAACATGGTAGATGCTATCATAGATGGAGGCACGGGTAAAAACGAACCCTCAACCGTAGTTGACCTCACAGCCGGAGCACCGGAAATAATAAGACAAGGAATAGGTGAACTAGAATTGTAAACGCTATGGTTATCATCATTAATCTGGGAAGCAGCAAAACACCAGACATCGCCGAAAAGTGCATTGCCAGAAACATTCAATGTAAAATTGTATCTGAAGATCAGATAGACCTCAACGAAATTCATCAAGCCGAGGCTCTTATTCTAAGCGGTTCTCCTGTCCTGCTCTCTGAAATTCCTTGGGAAAAATATAATGAATACCTCATGCGGTTTGACTTCGTTAAAAGTTTATCTATTCCGGTACTTGGTATTTGTTTTGGACACCAACTCATTGGTATATTACACGGAGGAAGAATTGGAAAATGTACACCTGACAGGGATTGGCAAAGTATTCAAAAACTGTATGCCCACCCAGTTTTAAATAATTTTCAGCAAGAATTCCAAATGAAAGAGGATCATCAGGAACACGTCACATGTCCACCTCATTTTATTCGCCTTGGCAAGTCAGTGATCTGTGAAAACGAAGCCATGGCACATCCTGTTAAAAAAATGATCAGCGTTCAATTTCATCCTGAAGTGAGCGAAAAAAACGGAGACATTTTCTTTGATCAGGTCATTTCTTATTTCGGATTAATTAACAAGTGAGTTGAATAACTTCAATAAAGTCACAGGTTCATTTAAAAATATTTGCGCTTACTTTAGATTAAAATTTCAACCGTGATTCTGAATTACATTTGGATAGCTTTTTTTCTGATTGCACTCGTTGTTGCTGTCATCAAAACATTTGGCGGAGACACTGAAGTTTTTGTTCAAATGGTTAACGGCACATTTGAAAGTGCTAAAACATCTTTTGATATTTCAATTGGACTAACTGGAATTTTATGTCTTTGGATGGGCATTATGAAAATTGGGGAAATGGGAGGATCAGTTCAGGTAATGTCAAAAATTGTTGGACCATTTTTTAATAAACTTTTTCCTGATGTGCCGGCTAATCATCCTGCCAGAGGATCTATGCTGATGAATTTTTCAGCCAATATGCTTGGCCTTGATAACGCTGCTACGCCGGTTGGTTTGAAAGCAATGAATGAGCTTCAAGAACTGAATCCCAAAAAAGATACCGCATCCAATTCTCAGATTATGTTTCTTGTTCTGAATGCATCAGGACTCACGCTTATTCCGGTTACCATCATGAGCTATCGCAGTACTTTTGGTGCTGAAGATCCATCGGATGTTTTTATTCCAATACTCATTGCAACATTTTGTTCTACTTTGGTTGGCTTGATTACTGTAGCTATTTATCAGCGCATTAATTTGCTGAACCCAACGGTATTGATTTACCTCGGAGTAATGACAGGCGCGGTTATTGGACTGGGTTATTACTTTGATTCATTGTCTCCTCAAGAACTAAAAGTGCAAAGTGGTTTGTTGAGTAATATTATTTTATACGGTATCATTTGTGCTTTTATACTAATGGCTTTGATAAAAAAAGTAAATGTATACGAAGCCTTTATTGATGGTGCAAAAGACGGCTTTGGTATTGCAATTAAAATTATTCCTTTTCTGGTTGCAATTATTGTTTCAATTGGTGTATTCAGAACATCAGGAGCAATGGGTTTTCTCATGAGCGGTTTTGAATGGTTTTTTTCTCTCTTCTTTGCAAGCGTTGAATTTGTACATGCCTTACCTACCGCAATTATGAAACCACTCAGCGGAAGCGGCGCAAGAGGTATGATGCTGGAATCATTCCAAATACATGGTGTTGACAGTTTTATTGGCAGACTAAACGCTGTTATGCAAGGTGCATCAGATACTACTTTTTACATTGTTGCAGTGTACTTTGGCTCGGTTGGTATTAAAAAAACAAGATATGCAATCAAAGCCGGATTACTTGCTGACCTCGCCGGTGTTGTCACTGCAATTATTGTTGCGTACATGTGGTTTGATCCCGGAAATAAACAAACAACTCCTATTGAAACTGTTCAAGCTTTTAATCACGCTTGGGAAAATCATCAACCATCTACTGCTGCTCCGTTTATTGATGAAAATTGTTTTGTCATTGACAATGCGTATGATACCATTTACAGTGGACCACAAGAAATTATTGAACGGATGCTCGCTCCTGACTCCAGCAATAATACACTGATTCAAACCATTCACCTGAATGAGTTAGAAGAAGATGACCAAGAACACATCTTCACAAAATATAATTTTTCAAAAGACAGTGTTACTTTTACTGAAGCTTATGATTTTACAGTAGCCAATGGTAAAATAAAATCTATCCGCTTTCTTGGCATTGCTAAATGAAATATGATATTCAGAAAGAAGAAAATAAAAACAGATGAAACTCTAGTGAGTGGACCGGTAAAATTAAAACCGTTGCGCTATCATCCAAAAATATTGTTGGGTTGGGCTGAAGCTATTGGTGGCAATAAAGCCTTGCGAGACTGGTTTATGGAGAGTCCTGATTACAAAGAATTAGGTGTATTTGTTTATGCACTCCACCTCAAACAAGATGCGCGTGAATGGTTAGTAAAAAACGGATACGCTCATCTGATGGCTATGATCAATGGTGTTGAAGGGAACAAAACTGCTATTGCCTGGTTAGAAAAAAATAATTTTGAAGTACTCAAACATGTTGCACTCAGCGGAGATGGAAACGAAAAATCTTTCCAATGGCTGAAAGACAATGGACACCCTGAATTTGCCATGATTTCAAAAAAGATTGAATTGATCAAAGACGAAATAGAGGCCAGCCACAACGATCCTCACAAATTTGGTCTGGATTAAATTCTGATAAGCGAGTATTCGTACTTCGCTGTATCACGTGTAACCCAAAGTTTAAACTTGAGATTATCAAAGGTGTATTGAAAAGTTGTATCGAGTGTATACATATTGGATTGTCCGGGTAAAAGACTTCCTGAATTCACAAAGTTCATTGTGGTTGATGAATTAATTGAATAAGTTCCATACGCATCATAAGGTGCCCCTGCAAGGCTATCACCTGATAATTCATAAGACATTTGTTCGTCATGCAAAGCAAGATAAGCGATACCCTGTGCGCCGGTATCTGTATTCTGAAAAATCTCAAAAAATGTTCCGCGATAAATACCAGAATTTGGTTCAGTAATCGGCTTTTTACATCCTGAGATGGCAACCACAACAAGCGACATCAACAGACAGAAAACCAGTTTACTGTTCATAAGATACTTCAAATAAATTCATTTCAAAATTAGCACAATTCAAATAAAGAAGAACAACAAGGCAAGTCAAACTCATGAAAATTTCTCAACACGACATCGTGAGAAATCCTCTCTTTAAAAAAAAATAACACGGTTGTTTGATTAAAACGTTGAATCCTTAACTGAACTGAATTAAGTAATTTGGTGATAGATATTTTAGCATTCTGAATCATTTAAGCTAAAAATTAGTTATTTTCACACTAAAACATAAAACCAAATCCATGGCAAATTTTCCATCAGACATTGAAATTGCACAGGCTGCAAAGCTTAAACACATTCGTGAAATTGCGTCACGACTAAACATTACAGAAGATGATCTTGAGATGTATGGCAAGCACAAAGCCAAATTACCTCTTCACTTGATAGATCCAAAAAAAATTGAAAACGCAAATCTGGTTTTAGTTACAGCATTAACACCCACACCGGCTGGTGAGGGCAAAACAACCACATCCATTGGACTAACCGAAGGTCTCAACAAAATAGGTAAAAAAACTACCGTTGTTTTGCGTGAACCATCCTTGGGTCCGGTATTTGGAATCAAAGGTGGAGCTGCTGGCGGCGGGTATGCACAGGTGGTACCAATGGAAGATATTAATTTGCATTTCACCGGAGATTTCTCTGCCGTTGAAAAAGCAAATAATTTATTATCAGCCCTAATTGATAATAATATTCAGAATAAAACCAACAACCTGGGCATTGATCCAAGAACCATCAAATGGAAACGTGTGATGGATATGAATGACCGTTCACTGCGTGATATCGTTATTGGTTTAGGCGGCACAGGCAATGGTATTCCGCGTCAAGACGGTTTTAATATTACACCGGCATCTGAAGTAATGGCAATCCTTTGTATGTCTGAAAATTTTGAAGATTTAAAACGACGATTGGGTAATATTTATGTTGGAACTACCTTTGATAAAAAACCAATTTACGCACGCGATCTCAAAGCAGAAAATGCAATGGCAATTCTATTAAAAGATGCTATCAGACCAAATTTAGTGCAAACACTGGAAGGCAATCCTGCCATTATACACGGCGGACCATTTGCAAATATTGCGCAAGGAACCAATACTATTCTTGCAACAAAAATGGGCCTGTCACTATCTGACTATGTTGTTACTGAAGCAGGATTTGGAGCAGACTTGGGCGCTGAAAAATTTCTAGATATCAAATGTGTATCAGGAGGATTAAAACCAAAAGCTGCCGTATTGGTTGCAACTATCAGAGCGCTGCGTCACCATGGTGGAGCAGTGAAAGAAGAATACAACACCGCAAGTGTTGAGCGTGTTTCAAAAGGACTTGAAAACTTGGAAAAGCACATAGAAAATATGCAAAAGTTCGGTTTAAATCCGGTGGTTGCAATCAACGCTTTCCCAAGTGATACTGAAGAAGAAATAAAATTAATTCAAGAACGCTGTAAAGCAAAAGGAGTAAATGCAGTTGTTGCGCGCGGCTTTGCAAAAGGAGGTGAAGGAATGACAGACTTGGCAAAAGCAGTTGTTTCAGAAGTAGAAGCAGGAAAAAATAATTTCAAACCGTTGTATGATTGGAAATCTCCGGTGAAAACGAAGATTGAAACTATTGCAAAAGAAATTTATGGTGCAGACAGTGTTGAATACAGTCAACAAGCCCTTGCCGATTTGAAAAAAATTGATGAATTAGGTTTGTCGGCTTTACCTATTTGCATGGCAAAAACACAAAAATCATTTTCAGATAACGAAAAATTGTTGGGACGACCAAAAGGATTTTCAGTGAGCATTCGTGAATTTGAATTTGCAGCCGGTGCCGGTTTCGTCATTCCAATTTTAGGAGCCATGATGCGTATGCCCGGCTTACCTGTTGTACCTGCTTCTGAAGGAATGACCATTGACAATAATGGCGTGATTTCAGGTCTGTCTTAATCGCATGGCGGCATCTCATTTAACGTATCAGGGATATAAATTTTCAAAAGCGTCAGTAACTAAAGTTGCTGACGCTTTAGTTGTTGAGCAAGCCCTGCAAATTGATATCAATGGAGAATCATTCACCGTTGTGATGCAAACACCGGGTGCTGAAAATGAATTGGTGAGAGGTTTACTTTACGGTGAAGATATTTTCAATAAAAACACCCAAGCCAGTTTTGAATATTTCAAATCAAAGCAGGGTTATATTGAGCGAATAAATGTAATCTGCAATAAAAATGAATTAGGCAAAGGCTATCTGAATAAGCGAAGTTTGCTTTCTGTATCATCATGTGGAATTTGTGGAAAACAAGAACTTGGAGATTTATTACCACATGAAAACGCGGTGAAATTTCATGATAGAATTAGCTATGACACGTTAAAAAATCTGCAAAAAATAATGTTTGAAACGCAGGTTATTTATCATGAAACCGGTGGCACACACGGCGCAGCTGCCTTTGATTTAAAAGGAAATTGTTTGTCGGCTTTTGAAGACATTGGCAGACACAACGCCTTAGACAAAGTAGTTGGCAAATTATTGACAGACCAAACCATTGATAAAGCGAAAATACTTTCATTCAGCGGACGCGTTTCGTATGAGATTGTATCAAAATGTTTCAGAGCAAAAATTCCGGTCATCATTGCAGTTTCTGCTCCATCAAGTCTGGCTGTTGATTTTGCAAAAGAATATGGCATGACATTGATTGCATTTTCTCGCGGTGAAAACATGACATGCTATGCAAATCCTGAGAGATTAAATCAATAGCCTTTCTTCAAGTTTATAATTTCTTATTACTCGTTTTGTTTTTTTAAACAAAGCCTTCTGGCTAATTCGTCTGTTTAAAATAACTTTGTACAAAATAAATCACCATGGCAATTAAAGTAGGAATAAACGGTTTTGGCAGAATTGGAAGATGTTTCACACGTTTGGCAGTTGCCAATCCTGAAATTGAAATTGTTGCAATCAATGATTTGGCGCCGGTTGCAACACTGGCGCATTTGTTGAAATACGATTCAGTGCATGGCAGATTTAAAGGCGAAATTTCAGCAGGCAGCGATCATCTCATGATAGCGGGTAAAAAAGTATGTGTATCATCGTGTAAAAATCCAACAGAGATTCCATGGGCAAACTTTGGTGTTGACCTTGTACTTGAAAGCTCAGGCCTATTTCTAACTCGTGAAGCGGCATCACAGCATTTGCAAGCCGGTGCTAAAAAAGTTATTCTCAGTGCACCACCAAATTCAAGTGATATTAAAGCCATTGTGATGGGTGTAAATGATCAGATACTTGATGAAACTGAAGATATTATTTCTAACGCCAGTTGTACAACAAACTCTGCCGCTCCGCTTGTGGCAGTGATGAAAAAATTAGGAACCATTGAAAGTTGTTACATCACCACGGTACACTCCTATACCACGGATCAAAAATTACATGATGCTCCACACAAAGATTTGCGTCGGGCACGTGCAGCAGCTGAATCAATTGTACCAACAACAACCGGCGCAGCTAAAGCCATCACAAAAATTTTTCCTGAACTTGAGGGAAAAATGGGCGGGTGCGGTTTGCGAGTGCCGGTGCCGGACGGATCTATCACGGACATGACGTTTAACATGGATAGAGAAATTTCTGCAGATCAAATTAATCAGGCATTTAAGCTTGCTTCACAACAAGAATTGAAAGGCATACTTGATTATACTGAAGACCCAATTGTTTCAGTTGATATCATTGGTTCACCTTTCTCTGCAACATTTGATGCAGAACTCACCTCAACGATTGGAAAAATGATCAAAGTGGTAAGCTGGTATGATAATGAAGCCGGATATTCAAACCGATTAGTTGATTTGATTTTGAAAGTTGGCTCAAAAAAATAAGTTATACTCGGTAGTAATCACCTTTCCAATTTTTTATTGCTTTTTTAATTTCATTACCGCTTAGCTTTTCTTTTTCTGCGCGTTCAACTAATGCAAGATACTCATCATCACCTGCAAAACGGAGCGCAATTATTTGACTCATTCTAAGACCTGAGCTTAAGGGTTTTCCTGTCATGATATAATGTCTGAAATTCTCTTCTGTTCTAATTGCTCTGTCTTGAGCACGCAAAGCAAAATATCGAGCAAAAAAAGTAATTAGCACAAGAGATACTCCGTTCAATAAAATAAATGCTCCTAGCATTGGCTTGGGGGCTTTGATGGATACCACTACCCCGGCTATCAGAATTAACATTAAAAATGTGTACAAAACAATATGATATCCCGCTACAAAACGGCGGTGGTTGGCGTAGTTCTGATTTCTCTTTTTCATTGGAATTAATCGGATTTAATTAATAAACATCTAACAAATTTTTCAACTGTTTAAAAACTATTGTTGAATCAATTCATTTTTCAATAACTTAGTGACGAATGAGAAGAAAAAAAATTTTAATACGATTCATTTTCATCTTGGGAATCGTCAGCAACATATTACTTACGGCTTGCCAAACAGGAGGCTATCGGTCGTTTTATAAACAAAAATACTTGCAAGGAAAACTGAAGCCGGTCTATGAAGAAAGCACGTCAGCTGAAAACAAAACATCGGCCTACGCGTTGAGAAACCACTCGGAACAGAATGAATTTAATTCGGATGATTCAGTAAATATTGCCCAATTTCCGATTGATGCTGAGAAATTATCTGAAGAAAAAATATCAGAACTGCAGTATCAAGAACGTCTGGAAGATTCAACAAGTAAAGACCTATCCATATCACATGAAGTGGATCCCACTCACCAAAATCTTGAAGAAAAAAATCAAATCAATCAAACAATTAAATTACCGAAACTCATTTTAAATGAAAGAAAAATTCCATCTGTCAATCCAAAATCAGTTGATGGAAGTGTTGCATTGTGGTGGATTGTTATTCTTGCCCTTCTTGCAATTATTGCATTGCCTTTTGCATTTCTCATTTCTTTTTGGGCTTTTGTTATTGCCGGTGTATTATTAAGTGCTGCGGTCATTATTTTACTGTGCATTGATTCTTCTGGCGGCGGAGATGGCATTTTATCAGGTATTTTTGATTTCATTGCCTTGCTTGCCATCGTCATTGTTATTTGTGTGATCATAGGTCTTGCTCTCATTGTGGCACTCATCTGGTTTATCATTTGGGGATTAATTCAACTATTTAATTAAACTGAAAAACAACAATTTACACTTTGAATTGACTTTTATTCTACTATTTTGATAGATTATATAGATTAGTGTATATCTTTGTGCCTGAAAAAATCAAATTCATAAAAAGAAAATGATTTAAAAATAGCTGAAAAAGACATGGCAAGTGAAGTAATATCAGGTCGCAAATTTATGATTCGGTATATCAGAATTGTACTTCTGGTAGTAGCTGCGACACTTATTGCAACCATTCTTTTCAGTTATTTTGCGCCGGTATTGTACGGTGAATTTACCCAAACAGTAGGTTGGACTACGATCCTCACGTTTATTGCAGTAGGTTTTTCTGCCCAAATAATTGACGGATCACTTGGAATGGCTTACGGAATTTCATGCTCAAGTTTTTTAATGAGCACCGGTGTAAGTCCTGAACTTGCCAGTGCAAGTGTGCACGTAGCAGAAGTTTTTACAACATCTTCATCCGGTTTTTTTCACTGGAAATTGGGCAATTTTGATAAAAAATTATTCCGCCGCATCGCTATTCCCGGAGTACTTGGCGCTGCCGCCGGAGCCTATGTTTTGTCAAATTTTGATGGCAAAGTAATGCAACCTTATATTTCAGGATATCTTGTTATCATGGGCATAGTGTTGATACAAAAATCATTCAGACCAATTAGAATTTGGAAATTTAAACGCCCTGCAATTCTTGCCGGATTTGGAGGTTTCATGGATGCATCAGGCGGTGGCGGATGGGGACCCATTGTATCAACTACCTTGATGGCGGGAGGAAATCATCCCGCAAAAACTATTGGAACAGTAAACGCAACAGAATTTTTTGTTGCCTTTGCCGCAGGTGGAGTATTCTCTGTTTTTGTTGGTATACAAAGTATAGAAATTGTAGTTGGTCTCATCATTGGTGGAATGCTTGCCGCACCGCTTGGAGCGATTTTCGCCAACAAAATCAACAAACGCTACGCCATGATTTTAGTGGGCGTTCTCATTATTCTGCTAAGTACTCGAACCATATTAATTACTACCGGAATTCTTGGTAAATAATTTGAGGATTTCAACGTTTATTTTGTTCTCGCTATCTCTTGAGCAAAAGAAATAAAAAGCGAATAAATTTTATCTAAATCCACTTCATTGATACAATACGGCGGATTTACAAACAATACGTTTCCAAGTGGCCTGAGTAAAACACCATGCTCAAGAAAATAGAGATAGGCGCGATTTCTAATCTCAGCAAAATAATCAGTTTGCTCACAAGGCAGTGCAGCAGCCAGAATGGTTCCACAAACACGCACATCATGAAAAACTTGCCTTGATTTAAGTTTATCTGCAAAATGTTGTTGCCATGTTGTAAGTTGAAAAATTTTCTCTTGCGTCTCAGCATCCATCAAAATATCAAGTGACGTGCAAGCCGCTGCACAAGCTATTGCATTGCCCGTAAACGAATGACCATGCAGCAATGCTTTAGCTGTTTCATCATGCAAAAAAGCATCATACAATGTTGACGTTGCCATGGTAACACCTAAGGGCAATACGCCTCCGGTTAATCCTTTTGACAAACACATGATATCCGGTTTATAATGCAATTGATCACAGGCAAACAAAGTTCCGGTGCGGAAAAAACCGGTCATCACTTCATCTGCAATAGTCATCACCTGATATGCCTTTGCAATCTCTATAAACTTATTCAACAAAGCGGCATCATACATGCGCATGCCGGCCGCACCTTGTATTAACGGTTCAAAAATAAAACATGCAAATTCTCCCGATGATAAAAGTTTGTCAGCCTTAACCAGAATTTCATCCTGATTATTTTCATCAGGGAACGGGAGAAAATCTACTTCAAAAAATAAATGCTCAAATGGTTTATTAAAATGTCCCCTCTGCCCAACACTCATGGCGCCAAAAGTATCACCATGATAAGCGCCTTCCAATGCAAGCACTCTTTTTCTTGGGCTACCCATATTATACCAAAACTGAAAGCACATTTTTAAAGCCACCTCTACAGCGGTTGAACCGTTGTCAGAAAAAAAAGCGCGCGCAAAATGTTGATTTGATAATTGCACTAATCGCTTTGCTAATTTCACCGCCATGGGGTGAGTGACTCCCGCAAAAATAACATGATCAATTTCTTTAAACTGGGAATAAATGGCATTTGCTATTCGTGAATTTCCGTGGCCATGAATATTTGTCCACCAGGATGAATTTGC
Source organism: Crocinitomicaceae bacterium (assembly GCA_016708105.1). Classification (NCBI taxonomy): domain Bacteria; kingdom Pseudomonadati; phylum Bacteroidota; class Flavobacteriia; order Flavobacteriales; family Crocinitomicaceae; species Crocinitomicaceae bacterium. The sequence continues at coordinate 1,057,516 of JADJGJ010000001.1, read as the reverse complement.
ATCTATGAGTTGTTTCCCGTCTTGCGTATACAAATATGCTCCATGCGCTTTCACCACAGCAACCGGTGGCAATGCCGTTTTTGCTTGTGTGAATGGGTGCCACACATAGCGCAGATCATCTTCAAAAAAATTTTCCACTAAAATAAATCAGTTATTGAATCAACTCCAGTCGGTCTTGTCAACATAAAACCTTCAGCATATTTCACACCAATGTATTTGCCATAATCTCCCCACCTACCTTTGAGAAAATCAAAATAAAATTCACTTGATATCAAGGTCGGTGGTTCGGTTGAACCAGGTTTATAAAATTGAGAACCATACGCTTTAATCGCTTCAATTTTTCTTTCTGCAAAATCAGAAATATCAATTAATATATCCGGTTTCAAATAGTTTTCTTGAATGTAATGATATACAGTACGTGGTCTCCAAGTGGTTTGATTCACTCCGATGTATGAAGTTTGAATTTTAGGTAAACCTGAATAAAAACATGCCTGCCTTACAAGTTCAGCAGCGCGTCCGTGATCAGGGTGACGATCAGAAACTGCATTGGCTAAAACAACTTCAGGTCGGTAATGTCTGATAACACTAATTATAGATCGCAAAGTTTCTTCATTATGTTGAAAAAAACCGTCTTTGAGTTTGAGATTCACCCGGTCATGAATACCCATAATTGCTGATGCGGCGGCGGCTTCTGCATAACGATCCGCAACGGTTCCACGAGTGCCTAATTCTCCTTCAGTCAAATCAAGAAGCACGACAATTTTTCCTTTTGAAATTTCACGCATCAACGTTCCCGCCGCTGACAATTCAACATCATCAGGATGCGCCCCAATAGCCAATATATCTGCTTTTATTTCCATAGCTCTTCTAGTTGGTTTTAACTTGCCACGCTCAGCATTGTCAATTATTTTTTGTACTTCTTAACGCCTTCATTTAATTTATTCATCAGTTCATCAAAAGTGCAGGCAAGATATTTTTTTTCAATAACCACCGGTGTCTGATAAAGTTCGGCATTTTTTTCAAGAACTTGCCTGATGGCTTTATTTGCAGCTGATTTATAAATTTCCTCCTTTGATTTGACATGAATTTTCACAAGAGTAACCGATGAATCTGCCTCAATGGAACGAATATTTTTCCATGCAATAAATCCACAACCAATAGCTGATGACTTATCCATAATACCATTGGCATCTATTGTGAGACCGGCAGTTTTATCTTGCAATAATTTTCCGGCAGATGCTCCTGCAATAACAAGAAAAGCGGCTATAACACCTGCAACAATTTTTATAATCAACGACAAGGTATCCGAAGTAAATTCTGCCAAATAAAACAAACTGAAAAATAGTACTGCAGCAAACAGAATATAAATGCTAACAGCAACATACAACCTTTTGCGTTGAACCGGAATATGAATGGCAGTTAACTTATTCATCTGTTCCTTTTATTAGGTTATTTAACTGAAAACCAAATTTTGGTTTATGTTTTACCAATTCGTAGATCATTACAGCAAATAAACAAACATATTCAATGATCACCAACACACCATTCTCTTCTGTCATGTCTTGCTGATAGGCATGATAACTTAAAAACACCACGAATGACCAGACAACGGCAAAGCGGTACTGCGTAAAAACCGAAATAGCAAGTACCGTTGTTATATACCAAGGATGCACCGTTGTTGTCATCACAAAATAAATACTGATTGCCCACAACATAGCTGTCATCACATCATGCGGTCTTTCATATTTTCTAAAAAATGCAATTGACGCAATAGTCAGCAGCGTGATGACTGAAAGCGCCGGACCTGCGCTTGCAACAATATCGTATCCTTTTATATAAAACCCAATTTCACGTACAATGTAAAAAACGCTGGCGTTGAATTCAAAATGAACAAAATATTCATTCACACTTTGCATCATATTTGACAAAAAGATATTATTCATCAATATGACACTGATCCCTAATACCAGTAACCCGGTCAAAGAGACAAACACGATGGTTTTACGCAAGCCAATTTTTTTAAGCAATAAAGGAAGAAAAATAAGCGGTACCAATTTGACATGAATTGCAAAAGCAAAGAACACAGTACTAAAAATCCACTGATTATTCAGTAGAAGCCATACTGCGCTGAGAAGAAAAAAAATCATGACCCCTTCAAAATGCACATTACCTGACAATTCTAAAATAACTAAAGGGTTAAAAGCAAACAACCAAATGGAATTGGGATTTAAATTCAATTTTCTGAGAATTTTAGATCCAACCAAAATTGAACCTGCATCTGCAGCAATGAGTATGAGTTTTAAAATGATCAACTGAGTGGTAATAGAATTGGAAATTAATGCCGGAATAACAAATAGAAATTGACTCAACGGCGGATAACAAGTATAATGCTGTTGAGATAGTTCACCCATGCCATGATACAATTTACGCATGTGCGGTTCATCCAAAAATCCTCCATAACTAATTAGCTCATCCGGCTTATGCGCAAACGGATTGATGCCATTTGCCATTATTTCTCCATCCCATATAAATCTGAAAAAATCATTGGACAGGGCCGGTATTGCAAAAAGCAGAATCAGACGCAATGCAATTGAAAAGGCAAATAGTTGATTAAACTTAAAGTCGCCCTTATTTTGTTGAATAATCAGGTACAAGGCAAATAGCGCAAGCCACAAACCGAATAAAAATTCAAAATCTGAACGGTTGACATGATATCCGGCAACATAATACAAACCACCTGAAAGCAGCAGCAAGAAGCCTGTTAACAAACGATATTTCAGTCGAGATTCCAGTTTTTTACGCTTTGAAGCTGTAAAATTCTGCATTTTAAACCAATTTAAATAAAAAAAAATTAATTTTGCACCCATCATTTCAGGCAGACATGGCAAAAAAAGACCACAAAAAAACAAACGACGAAGTTCAGGATCTTACCTCAACAGAGTCATTTTTTGAGAAAAACAAAAAGGTGCTGGCGTATGCCGGTATTGGTATCGTAGTGGTTATCATTGGATATTTTGGGTATAAGAAATTAGTGGTTGAGCCACGCGCTGAAGAATCTCAAGATGCGTATTGGAATGCATTCTACGAATTTGAACAAGGTGATTCAGCCGGAGTTGCTGTTGCCGGAAATGAAAATTTCATGGGCTTTGAAGAAATTTCTTCAGAATATTCAGGTACACCCGGTGGTGAAATTTCAACCTATGCATTGGGCGTAACTGCCATGGAAAAAGGCGAGTATGAAAATGCCATTGCCTATTTTGAAGAGTGTGAGTTTGAAGATGTCATGTTGGGTACTTTAACCATTGGTTTGATTGGTGATTGTTACGTTGAGCTTGGGCAGTATGAAGAAGCAGTAGCCAAATTTGAAGAAGCTGCCGTGCGTGAGCCAAATGAATACACCAGCCCGATGTTTTATAAAAAAGCAGGATTGGTTTATCAAGAACTTGGTCAAAACGACAAAGCAGTGATTGCTTATCAAAAAATAAAAGATGATTGGTCTACTTCTGCTGAGGCAGCAGATATTGACAAATACATCATCAGAGCTCAAAACTGATGGCAACTGCAGAAAAAAATCTATCAGATTATAATCCGGAAGAAATTCCAAATGGTGCCGATTTCAAGATCGGCATTGTTGTTTCTGAATGGAATGCTGATATCACAAATAATTTGCTTGATGGCGCCGTTCAAACCTTATTAAAAAATCAGGTAAAAGAAAATAATATTCTCATCAAGCGTGTTCCCGGTACCTTTGAATTACCTCTTGGAGTGCAATTTATTCTTGAACATACTTTTGCTGACGGGGTGATTGCTATTGGTTCAGTGATTCAAGGTGAAACCAAACATTTTGATTTTGTTTGTGACGCAGCCGCTAAAGGAATTAAAGATGTCAACCTGAAATACAATAAACCGGTTGCGTTTTGTGTGCTCACTGATAATACCAAACAACAAGCCATTGACCGGTCTGGCGGTAAACACGGCAATAAAGGGGTTGAATGCGCAATTGCCTGCATGAAAATGATTGCTTTGCAAAAAAGTCTTATCTGATTTTTTTTATCATTACCTCTACTCTTTTAGCCAATTATTACACAAATAGCAGACTACTATTTCACTGGTAGTATTTTCTGCGTGAGATAATCCCAAATTAAACAACGCTGCACGAGTCATTCAAGCCAAGCTATTAAATTTCTTGAATTAGCCTTACCTTTGGAGAAAACCAAATCCAATGAACAAGCTCTTTTCTGAGTTTCAAGCTCCGGATTATGATACCTGGGTGAATCAAATTAAAAAAGATTTGAAGGATAAACCACTCAGCGCGCTGGAGTCAAATCCTGAATATGATTTAGACATCATTGCTTATCATCATCCAACACATGATCAGGGTGCATTAATTGAACCATCTGTTTTGAATTATTTTCAACGACAAAACAATAACTGGCAAATCAGAAAAGTATATGAAGAGGGGCAGAACGCCATCATGTTGCATGACTTGAATAAGGGAGTAAACGCCATCAGCATTCCGGCAATAAATTCTAATCAGGTGAAAGTTGATTTGAAAGATGTTCATCTTGATCACATCACAGCCGATATTCGTTTTGAAAATGCCGAGAGTGCCTTGAATTCATCAGTGCCTTTCACTGTCAACTTGAATTTTGACGTGTTATCTCTGAATGCAAAAGCGGGAAATCAAACCTGCTCTCTGCATGATTTTTTATTGTTTTATCAAAAAAATCCTGATTCAAAATCAATTTGGGTTGATGGCTCAATTTATGGAAATGCAGGCGCTGGTACAATTGAAGAACTTGCATTTACTTTGTCTCACTTGAATGAATATGTTCACTTTTTGCATGTTGAAAATAAGATTGCGCTGCAAGAGATTAACAAGAAATTAATTCTAGAATTATCAGTCACTGAAAACTATTTTGTCAACATAGCAAAGTATAGAGTTATCAGGCAACTAATGCAACTTCTTTTCAAAGCGTATGACGCAACGTATGAGATGATCATGCCAATTGTTTATGCAACTACTTCTGCACGTTTTCTCGCGTTGAATGACGCAAATAATAATTATCTGAGGCAAACAACTCAAGCAATGTCAGCGGTGCTTGGCGGATGTGATGTTTTAACCATTTCAATTCCTGCAGGTCTTGATGAAAAATCAAGTAACATTGCCCATCACATGGCTACCAATATTCAGTTGGTTTTGGCTGAAGAATCTTTTTTAAATCAGGTTACAGATCCTGCTGCCGGGTCATATTATCTTGAATCATTATCTGATCAGATTTTGACAAAAGCATGGAACCTGTTTCAGCAGATTGAAGAAAACGGCGGTTGGATGAAGAGCATTGAAAACAACATGATTCAAAATCAAATTGAAGAAACCAGAAGTAAAATGCAAGAGGATATTCAAACAGGAAAAAAATCTTTTTTAGGTGTTAACCGATATCCAAACAAAACTGAGCAATGGATTCAGGCAAATCATAAATTGGAGTCAACCGGAAAAGAATTTAATCCAATAAAACCATTCATTGCAGAGCATTATTATCAACCACAGGCAGCAACAAAATGAACCGTATAAAATTTAAGAACATACCGGTGCAACGCACAAAAACAAGAGCGTCTGAATCAGCTACGATTTTTAATACCGCTGAAGGAATTGATTTAAAAAATCATTATCAGTCAGCAGATATTGATGCGTGCGAACATCAACAATTTGTATCAGGCATTGCACCATTTTTAGGTGGCCCCTACTCTACTATGTATACCATTCAGCCATGGACAATCAGGCAGTATGCAGGATTTTCAACGGCTGAAGAATCAAACGCATTTTATCGTCGCAATTTGGCGGCAGGACAAAAAGGATTATCCGTTGCATTTGATCTTGCCACGCACCGAGGGTATGATTCTGATCACCCGCGCGTTGTTGGAGACGTTGGTAAAGCAGGCGTTGCCATTGATTCTGTTGAAGACATGAAAATACTTTTTGATCAGATTCCATTAGATCAAATGTCAGTTTCTATGACCATGAATGGAGCCGTAATTCCAATATTGGCATTTTATATAATTGCTGCTGAAGAACAAGGTGTAAAACCTGAACAACTTGCAGGCACCATTCAGAATGATATTTTGAAAGAGTTCATGGTGCGCAATACATACATTTATCCTCCGGCGCAATCCATGAGAATTATTGCAGATATTTTTGAATGGACTTCTGCTAACATGCCTAAATTTAATTCCATTTCCATTTCTGGATACCACATGCAAGAAGCCGGAGCAACGGCAGATCTTGAACTGGCATATACCCTGGCTGACGGAATGGAATACATTCGTGCCGGCATTGCTGCGGGAATGGATATAGACACCTTTGCACCGCGTCTTTCCTTCTTTTGGGGAATTGGTATGAATCACTTTATGGAAATTGCAAAAATGCGCGCGGCTCGATTACTCTGGGCAAAAATTGTCAAACAGTTCAATCCTAAAAACAATAAATCTCTTGCACTGCGCACGCATTGTCAAACATCAGGTTGGAGTTTAACAGAGCAAGATCCTTACAACAATATCACCAGAACGTGTGTTGAAGCAATGGCCGCAGCACTTGGTGGCACGCAATCATTACACACCAACGCATTGGATGAAGCCATTGCATTACCCACAGATTTTTCAGCACGCATTGCACGCAACACACAAATTTATTTGCAAGAAGAAACAGGTATCACAAAAATTATTGATCCATGGGCAGGTTCATATTACTTAGAAAAACTCACCCATGAAATAAGTCAAAAAGCCTGGGCTCATATTTGTGAAATTGAAGAAATGGGTGGTATGGCAAAAGCTATTGAATCAGGCCTACCTAAAATGCGAATTGAAACGGCGGCTGCAAGAAAACAAGCACGCATAGATTCAGGTAAAGATATTATTGTTGGTGTAAACAGGTATCAGCCCGACGAAGAAATCACGCTTGACATTCTTGACATTGATAACGCAAAAGTAAGACAAGCGCAAATTGACCGCCTCAATAAAATGAAATCATCCCGTGATGAAAATGCGGTGCAGTTAGCTTTAAAAAATCTAGAACAAGGTGCAGCCGGCAAATCTAACTTGCTTGAGTTGGCAATTGACTGCGCCAGAAAAAGAGCATCGCTTGGCGAAATTTCTCTTGCCATGGAAAAAGTTTTTGGACGATATCAAGCCACTATTCGCTCTGTTAGTGGCGTTTATTCAGCAGAATCTATGAATGATGAAGATTTTGAAAAAGCAAGAGAAATGGCAAACCGCTTTGCCGCTCTTGACGGTAGACGACCGCGAATCATGATTGCCAAAATGGGGCAAGACGGACATGACCGTGGAGCAAAAGTTATTGCAACTGCCTTCGCTGATCTCGGTTTTGACGTAGATATTGGACCGCTTTTTCAAACACCTGATGAAGCCGTTCAGCAAGCCATTGAGAACGACGTGCATATTCTTGGTATCAGTTCTCTTGCCGCAGGGCATAAAACGCTCATTCCGGCAGTTATGCAAGAATTGAAAATGAAAGACCGTGAAGATATTATGGTAATTGCCGGTGGTGTCATTCCGCAGCAAGACTATGAGTTTTTATACAAACAAGGTGTGATGGGAATTTTTGGACCGGGAACAAAAATAGCGGCTGCAGCCATTGAAATTCTTGAAATTATGCTTCAGTACTATGAAGATTGAAGTGGTTAATTTTTGGTTAATTTCAAAAAAATGTAACTTTAGGCATCAATTTTGAGTTTAATGGTTACCAGAACATGTGAGCTAAATTCAGGTATCACTTGTAACTAAACCTGAAAACATCGTTTACATCAAACAGGACAAATATGAAAAAGGCAGTTTTATTTTTAGTGTTTGCAATTGGGATGTTAAGTCCCGTGATTGCGCAGCCGCCAACTTATGATGATCTATTGATCTATTATGCCGATGGTGATTATGAGAAACTTTTGAAAAAAGCAGAATCATACACGCTGAAAGATGATACGAAAAATGATCCATTGCCGTATCTTTTTCTTTCAAAAGCAAATTTTGAAATGTCAAAAGATCAGGCATGGGTTGACAAATATCCAAAAGCTTATGGTGATGCAATCAAATATGGTGGTATGTGTATCAAAAAAGATAAAGACAGCACGGTATACCATGAGCATATTAAATATTTCACTGAATTGAAAGAAGCCATTGTTGAAGAGATTGTGAATATTGTTGAATCAGGTCAGTATCCAAAACTGATGGGCTTAATTCCTAAACTGCATAAAATAGATGTGAACGATGTAGGTTCATACTTTTTGAAAGCCGCAGCTGAAATTCAGAACGGAGATAAAAGCTCAGCCAAAGAAACCATTAAAATTGCAAACGAACGCTTGGCAAAAGTTAAAAGCATTGAAGGTTGGCGAGAAGTAGATTTGCGTATGCTGAAATTAGGCATTATGGAATACGCCAAGGCAGCCGTAAAAATTAACCAAAAACAAACAGCCATTGACACGCTAAACAAAGTAAAACAATGGTTTGAAGAGGATGAAGAGTTTATGGCATATTACAATGAATTCTGATCAACGGAATAATAACATAAGAAAAAGCACCGGCATTGTCCGGTGTTTTTTTTTGCCTCACATAATTGACTTAGCTGATGATGATGACCATAAACACATCAATGATAAAAATTGCAATACTTGAATAAGGTCGTAGTTTACTTGATTGAAAAATTCTCTTACATTTGATTGATAGTCTGTCAGTTTATGGAACTCAATGAAACAACAAAAAAAGAGCAATGGAAATATATTTTTCAGATATTTCCGCTCATTGATTTATACCATTAGCCAATATAATTTAGTCTAAAAAGAGCATAATAAATATTTGAAGGAACAAATTTTCTTTACTGTTTTTGTTGTAATTATTCTCCTCACAACCTTGGCTAAGTGTTTGCCCAATTGATCGATGGTATTAAAGGATTTGCAAACGAACTCTTGTTTGAGTTGCCACCAAATTTTCTCGGCGGGGTTTAGTTCTGGACTATAAGGCGGCAGAAAAATTAAAATGATATTCTCGGGTATGATTAGTTTCTTTGCCTTATGGAAGGCTCCGTTGTCAAGCACGATTAGTTTAAGTTCTTTTGGATTCTGCTTTGATAATTCTTGAATAAAATATTGAAAGCAATCTGTATTACAATAAGGCAGTTCCAACAAAAAGCTATCTCCATTTATTGGTGAGAATGCTCCATATAGGTATGTGTTTTCGAATTTGTGTTGATAAGTACAAACGGGTTTTACCCCCTTTGCTGTTAGAACCCGCCCTGTTCTTGTGAGTAGTCCAAATCGACTCTCATCCTGGCAATAAATATTAATGCTTTTATAGCATCCCAATAGTGGTTTTACTTTGTCTTTACAGATTCGTTTGAAGTTTTTTTAAAAGTAGCAACCGCTTCTTTATCCTTTTTAATATGACTCTTGCGGGGTACTTTTAACGATGCGCCAAAGTGCCTTTTAACATAATGACGCAAGCTGTTGTAATTAACTCCTTTAATAAAATTATTTTCCACCCACGCATGTAATTGTTTGTAGCTTGAAAATGCGGCATCCTCTGAACAAAGCTTCAATTTAATTTTCTTATGCACAGACTTACTTATTATGGAGGGCTTAAATCCAATTCTACCATCCTTTAATAATTCGGATATACCGCCCTTTTGATATTTAGTCCGCCATGTCTGAATACTGTTGTGATTTACACCTATCAGTTCCGCTAATTCATTCTTGCCTAATGCTCGATCAGAACGCTTGATCTCAATAAGCATTTTTATTTTCGGACCGTGGTGGTCTGCAGATTTTTTAAGAGACTTCTTAAGTCCTTAAGCGATTCTTTCACCGTAATAGAGAGTGCATTTGCCATACCTCAAATATATAGCATATATACATTAGTCTAATATAGTTCAAGAAAAGATATTGACAATTTACTTGTTAATATCAGACTATTCTATAATAGCTAATGGTATTACCATTCAATGCACTGGCAATTTACCTATCAGCCAATTGGCCGGTAACTTTAGCATTTGCTATTGCGTTTCCCGTTGTTGCGACAACTATCCTCAAAATTTCTGAGAAAAAAAATATTCAACCAGGTGTGTACATCATGTCAATCAATGGGGTTTTATTTTTATTCTATATGTATTTTTCAGGACCGGCCTCGCCCACTTGGTTATCGGTGATTAATATTACAGTTGGCTCCTCATTTATGTTTAACAGACCACTTTATGGTCAGGTGGGCATGGGTGTTTTTGCGGTGATGATAGGAGGATTTTTTTGGTGGATGGGGGCTGATTTTATTTATTGTCTGATCATTACACTCACCCTATTGTCTTTTGTGCTTTTATTCAGTCGCGCATTTTACTACATGCAACTTCAGCAATATAAAATTGAAGATAAAAACAGAGAAATTGAAAACAAAAACAAAGATATTACTGATTCAATCAACTATGCGCGCAGAATTCAATTTGCTGTGTTGCCCCGTGAAGAAGTAATTCAACGAAACATTCCTCTTTCATTTATTTACTACAATGCAAAAGATATTGTAAGCGGTGATTTTTTTTGGTTTCATGAAATAAATCGCAACCAATATATATTTGTTTGTGCAGATTGCACCGGACACGGAGTACCGGGAGCATTTATGACCGTAATAGGCACCAGTTTGCTAAACCAGACAGTAGTTGAAAATAAAATTCATCAACCGAGTAAAATTCTTGCAGAAATTGATCGTCAGATTAATACCATGTTAAAACAACAATACCAAGATTATGATTTTTCAGTTCAAGACGGCATGGACCTATGCTTGATTCATGTTGACAAAGAAACCAATAAACTCACGTTGGCATCAGCGAAGCGTCCGGCTATTTTTATCAGGAATAAAGAACTCAATGAAATTAAACCCACAAAATTCTCAATTGGAGGCATGCGCACAGGTGAAAAGATATTTACCGAAACTGAGATGACCTATGCTGAAGATGATGTACTTTATCTTTTCACAGATGGATACACGGATCAATTTGGCGGTGAAAAAGCAAAAAAATTCTCTTCAAAAAAATTACGTGAACTACTACTTCGCATCCACAAATATTCAATGCCCGAGCAAAAAAAAGAGTTGGCAACAACCATTGCCGGCTGGCAGGGAAATCTTGAACAAATTGATGATATGCTGGTGGTTGGCATCAGGTTTTGAATAAATTAAATTCAAATTGCCCATCTTCACCCAGTTGATCAATTTGCTTTGAAACCATTGCTCAAAATAAACTAATTTTATCCCTTACAAATTGAAAACCTTGTTAGCATGAATAATCACTTGTTGAGATTACTTTTTATAACTTTCCTCTGCCTGCATACTTATATTAATCACGCCCAAGTCACTAACACGGCAACTCTTGACACCACCGGCGGACAACAAATTGGTAATACCTCAATCGGCGCTTATTTAGACATGTATTACGGTTACAATCTCAATGAAGCACCAGGTAAAAAACTACCTTACTTTGTAAGCATGGCTGATCACCATCAGTTGAATATTAATTTAGCATTCGTTGACATCCGGTATCAATCAAACAAAATGAGAGCGCGCTTTGTGCCGGGCTTTGGAACTTACATGCGTGATAATTATGCGCTTGAACCCTTGGCTTTGAGAAATTTGCTTGAGGCTTCAGCTGGTTTAAGACTTTCAGAGAAAAAAAATATATGGATGGACGCCGGAATTCTTGGCTCACCTTACACCAATGAAAGTGCAATCAGTAAAGATCATTTGATGTATAGCCGATCACTGGCGCCCGAATATGTTCCATATTATCTTGCAGGAATAAAATTCAGTTTTCCGTTATCAGAAAAACTGAATTTCTATTTATATCTTCTCAACGGCTGGCAACAAATTGATGATTTTAATAATGGAAAATCTGTTGGGACACAATTAGAGTTCAGACCAAATGCAAACAACCTGATTAATTGGAATACTTACGCCGGTGATGAACGATCAACGCTCAACGCAACATACCGCAATCGTTATTTTACGGATGTCTACTGGATTTATGATGCAGGAAAAAAATGGAGCTTCACATCATGCATCTATGCCGGCAGACAAGAAATAAAAAACAGCAGTGGGACTACCGATCCTCATTATTGGTGGCAAGCAAATTTAATTGCGCAGTATCGCATCATGGATCCTCTTTCCATCAGCGCGCGGGTTGAGTATTTCTCAGACCCTGACCAAGTGATGCTTGATGCGCTAGACACCACAGGGTTCAATGGAGGAAGTGCAGGATTATGCATCAATTATCGCCCCGTAAAAAATGCCATGGTAAGGTTAGAAGCAAGACAATTTTTAACCAGAGATTTTCAATTCTATTTGCACGATACGCATGCTGCAAATTACATGACATGGTTACTCTGCGGGTTCACTGTATGGTTTTAACTCAGTGTTTGCATTTTAGTCTTGTTGTGATTCAAAAATAATTTTACCTTTATCTCATGGAATTCTTCACACACATGGAGCCATGGCTTCAAACTTTCTGGTATATTGCCTTACCGGCAACGTTGATTTTTTTGATCCAAAGTATCATGACCTTTGCCGGCATGGATGCGCACGACGGTGTTGATGCAGATTTTAATTCAGATCTCTCTCACACTGAAGCACCTTTTCAATTGTTCTCTCTGCGCAATCTCATCAACTTTCTCATGGGATTTGGCTGGACAGGTATTTGTTTCTACTCGTACATCTCAAATAAAATTGCGCTTACCGGTTTAGCATTATTTATTGGGTTGGTGTTTGTTGGTATGTTTTTTCTCATCATCAAACAAATTCAACGTCTGGCAGAAGATAATACCTTTAAAATTGAACAGGCTTTGAATAAAACAGGCAGCGTTTACCTGAGTATTCCTGCACAAAAAAGTGGCAAAGGCAAAGTACAAGTTTCTGTTAACGGTTCAATGCAAGAACTTGATGCAGTAACTGAAGGTGATAAAATTGAAACCGGTGCTATGGTGAAAATTGTGCGTACAGAAGGCACTAATCTTTTATTTGTTGAAAAAATCTAATCTCTACTAAAAATTATGGAACTTAACCCACTTTATCTCATTCTCATTGGCGTTGTAGTATTCTTCATCGTCATTGCCGCGTTGATATCACGTTACAAACGATGTCCGTCTGACAAAATATTGGTTGTATACGGAAAAACCGGAGGCGCATCAGCAAAATGTATTCACGGTGGTGGTGCATTTATCTGGCCGGTAATACAAGATTTCGCATATCTTGATTTGAAACCAATTTCAATTGAAGCCAATTTAACAAATGCACTTTCAAGACAAAATATACGTGTTGACGTACCATGCCGTTTTACCATCGCCATTTCAACTGAACATGAAAGCATGGGCAATGCGGCTGAACGTTTGCTTGGCTTACATCATGAGCAAATACAAGAATTGTCAAAAGATATTTTATTTGGTCAGTTGCGTTTGGTGATTGCTACCATGACCATTGAAGAGATCAACTCAGACCGTGATAAATTTTTAGATAACATTTCAAAAAACGTTGACACCGAATTGAAAAAAATTGGTTTGAAACTGATCAACGTAAACGTTACCGACATTAAAGATGAATCAGGTTATATTGAGGCATTAGGAAAAGAAGCTGCCGCAAAAGCAATCAACGAGGCAAAAATTTCTGTAGCTGAACAAGAGAAAATTGGTGAAACCGGTAAAGCGGTTGCTGACAGAGAGCGCGAAACACAAATTGCAGAAACTCACCGTGACCGTGACGTTAAAATTGCCATTACACAAAAAGACAGAGAAGTAAGTATTGCTTCGGCGCACAAAGATGAAGCCATTGGTAAAGCAGAAGCTGAAAGAGACACCCGTGTTAAAACGGCAGAGGCAAATGCGATTGCGGTAAAAGGGGAAAACTCTGCAAAAATTGACATTGCTAATTCAGATGCAATACGTCGTGAAAAAGAGGCGGAAGCACTACGCATTGCAATATCTGCAGAAAAAGTACAACAGGCGAAAGCATTGGAAGAAGCATATCTTGCAGAACAAAAAGCAGAGACTGCCCGTTCTGAAAGAGAACGTTCAACTCAAATTGCAAACATTGTTGTTCCTGCTGAAATTGCTAAACAAAGAACCATCATTGAAGCACAAGCCGATGCTGAAACCATCCGTGAAAATGCAAAAGGACAAGCTGATGCGATTTATGCAAAAATGGAAGCTGAAGCAAAAGGTCTCTATGAAATTCTGACTAAACAGGCTGAAGGGTATAAACAAGTGGTACAAGCTGCCGGTGGTGATCCTACTAAAGCATTCCAATTATTGTTGATTGAAAAATTACCTGACTTGGTTAAAACGCAAGTTGAAGCGGTTAAAAATATTAAAATTGACAAAATCACGGTGTGGGATTCCGGTGCGCATGACGGACAAGGAAGTTCAACATCAAACTTTGTTTCTAACATGATGAAAACTGTACCGCCTCTGAATGATTTATTCAATATGGCCGGACTGAATTTACCTTCTTATTTGAAAGGTGCTGACGGAACAGATGTAGAATCAGCAAAAAATTCTGATATGGAAGATGATCAGACAAAAGAAACGAAGTAGAAATAAAATAGCATTGTATCAACTAGAAAATCTCGCCGCCGGCGGGATTTTTTTTTACTACTTCTCTCCCCGATGGAGAAAGCTTTAATGAAATTTCATTTTTTCAAGATTAGTTACTTTATCTGCTCTAATCTAATTTATTATCAATCAAAACCCTGTATCAATCAAATACAAAAATTATATTTGACTCAGTTTGAAGATATAATTATGAAAAAACAACTGACAGATAAAGAAAAAGAAGCAAAAAAACGAGGACGAAAAATGAACATCGCGCTTATCGTCTTCTTGATCATAGCAACTCCAGCAATATGGTTTGCTACTTTTGGTTTTGCGCATGAATCTGTTATCTCATATAAACACGTTGTAATAAATGGAGACACTGTTTGCGTTACTCTTTCTAACAAAACAAGTTCTAGTAGCTCACATGTCAGCTCATCTAAAGAGCATTCGGAAAATACCGGCACATTCAATCATGGTTATTTTATTGAAGTATATGATAGCGCAAAAAATATCTCACACGATAAAATAAAATTTGACTCACCGGTTTCATCCATGGAAAGACAACCCGAAATATTTGCTTACCCTGATGGCACTATTTGGGTAGTGTCAACATGCCAATATTCACATGATGGTGATGAGGGATTTATTTTAAAATACGCATTTGAAAATCGTAAAATCGTATCAAAAGACTTTACTTTACTTGAGGGATACCAGCCGGCATCTACTCATGAAAACATGGTGATTTTACGTTCAAAAAATGAGATGTTGATTGGCTTCAATCCGATATTTGGCAATATTTATTTAGACATGGAAACCGGAGAAATTGTTGATGAAAGAATAAGCACGGAGTAACCATGAAACAACACTTTAAAAAAAACAACCTGATTTTTAATCACCCTTTAAATGACAGTACACTAAAGGTAATTCCATCAACCCAATCTTTTCGTACTTTTGGCTTACTCCAAATTGCAGAACTATGAAATTTTTGATCACCACCGCATTCATAACAACCGGAATTCATCAACTATTTGCTCAATGCAATCCGGCACCGGGTAACGTTTACGCGTTTACAGCCAACGGTATTGACTACGAAATCATCAAAGAAAATTTAAGTTGGAATGACGCTGCAACATGTGCAGTAAACCGTGGTGGAATGTTGACAGAAATTAATTCTCAGTTAGAAAACGATTCCATTTTTTATCATGTCAATCTTGCGGGTATTACTGCATCAAATACCGATGCACCTGACGGAGGCGGAGCTGCGTATTTATGGATTGGAGGAAATGACATAGCTACAGAAGGCGCATGGGTTTGGGATGGTAATAATGATGCAACTGCAACGCAATTCTGGCAAGGTACATCAACAGGCACTCCGGTTGGTGGCTTGTACAATAACTGGGGAAATGAACCTGATGATTTCAGCGGACAAGACGGCCTTGGTTTTGCCTTCACCGATTGGCCATTTGGAGTTGCCGGAGAATGGAACGATATAGATACCGCCAATCAACTTTATTTTATTATTGAATTCCCGCATGACCTTGGTACAGAAAATGAAATCAATACCGGAGGAATTAACATCTACCCCAACCCATCAAACGGTTTGGTCTATTTCCATAACACAGGTGAAAAAGCAACTTTCAACCTGGTATCTGCAGATGGAAAATTGTTCTACGAATTAACTATTTCAAATCAGCAAACAGTTTCTCTGTTGCTTGATTCAGGTTTGTATTTTTTAATCAATACCTCAAGCGGAACCAATCAGAAAATACTGGTTGAGTGATGAAAACTTTGATTGAAATTTTTCCAAAAGCCCGCACCGGTAGTTATATTTGGGAACATATTCTCAAAACCGTGATGGGACTTTGCGGTGGGTTTGGCTTGATATTTTTTACCCTTTTTTTAATTGGTGGCAGATCAAAAAATGACAGCGCGCTTAAACTAATTGTCTATTTATTTGCGGATCATATTGAAGTCACTTTAGCAATTTGCTTCTGCTTTGCTATTATTTTGAACATAATTGCAGTTTACCGGAATAAGAAAAAAATCTATATCCGTAAAATTGAAATGAGTGATAACTTGAGCAGTGTTAGATTTTCTATGATTTCAGTGTACTCTGATGAAGAAATTCAGGTTGATGTACCAATAATTAATTTGCAGATTTTTGAATCTAAAATAAAAGAACTCTTCATTGGTTCACACAAGGTTATTTCATTTTCAGATCTTGACCACAAGGCTTTTGGCATGATTGATCCGCAACATGAAATACACCGGAAAGAAATGTATAAATTTAAACCCGTGTTGCAAAACATTAGATCCCGGCAATCTGAAGTGGATTAAATGTTTGCAAATTTTGACTTTTGCAGATAGCATTGAGAACAAAATCAACGGATAGTTGTTCAACAAGAATATGAAAACATGACCTGAATTCTATTTTCATACTGAGTTTTATATACCTTTGTACCGGTAATGCAATTTCATAAGTATCTCATATTATCACTTTTTTTACTCACCATGGTGGGTTCAGAAATTATGCGTGATACACGTTGGTGCAATGTGAGTACCAGTTCAGAGTTAATCATCACGGCTGATCTTGCTGACAATGGTCCTGCTGAAGAAGAAGAGGAGCAATCACCGTTGGAAGAGCGAGAAGAAACACGTGAAATGTTTTCTGAACACATTTTAATACCAGACTTTGAATTAATAGAAGAAAAAAAAGCAACCATGTTTGCTGCATGCAGATTTCATTATTCAATTCCTGATCTCAGCATCACATCTCCCCCACCGGAAAATTTGTTTTCATAGATCACCATCTCGGTTCTGAGTGTGCTGTGCAAAGTACATCTCACATTTGATCATGATCTCTTATCGCACCTTTTAATTCATGTAATGATTTCTTCATTGACTTCATGCATTCATTAAAATCAATTCAAAATAATAGTGTCACAAAGCAAGCAATTGCAAACAAGAATTGTATGAAAACATATATCAAAAATTTAAAACATGATTTACCTGCTGGTTTAGTAGTTTATCTGGTGGCTTTACCCTTGTGTCTTGGAGTGGCGCTTGCCTCAACCGGAAATTCTGAACTTCTTTTTTCAGGCATTATTGCCGGTATAGCCGGAGGAATTATAGTAGGATTAATTAGTGGAAGTGCCTTAGGTGTTTCTGGTCCTGCTGCCGGTTTGGTTACCATTGTAGCCGGTGCCATT
Organism: Crocinitomicaceae bacterium; assembly: GCA_016708105.1. Taxonomy (NCBI): domain Bacteria; kingdom Pseudomonadati; phylum Bacteroidota; class Flavobacteriia; order Flavobacteriales; family Crocinitomicaceae; species Crocinitomicaceae bacterium. Next base: position 1,039,686 of record JADJGJ010000001.1, on the reverse strand, counting down.
GGATCACTGGGAAGTTTTGAAGCATTTTTAGCCGCAGTTGTTTTAGCGGGTATCATTCAACTCATTGCTGGTTTTCTTAAAGCCGGAGTGATAGGTTACTATTTTCCATCTTCGGTGATTAAAGGGATGCTGGCTGCCATAGGTATCATTTTAATATTGAAACAAATTCCGCACGCATTTGGCTTTGATCAAGATTTTATTGGTGATGAAGATTTTTTTCAAAAAGATGGGCACAACACACTTTCTGAAATTTACTATGCTATCAAATATCACAGCACCGGCGCAGTAATCATCAGCGTAGTTTCTCTTGCTTTGTTGATTTTGTTTGAATTGAAATTCATGAAAAAATTACACTTGTTTAAATTTTTGCCCGGAGCTCTTTTTGTTGTACTGGCCGGTACATTTCTCAATATGTACTTCATCAACTCACAGCCTGAACTTGCATTAGCAGACAAGCATCTGGTAGGTTTACCGGTTGCACAATCAGGTGCAGATTATTTAAACTTCATCACCTTTCCTGACTTTGGTATCCTCACTAATCCACGAGTTTATTTTATTGCGCTGACTCTTGCGCTGGTTGCCAGTTTAGAAACATTACTTTCTATTGAAGCAACAGATAAACTTGATCCACAAAAAAGAAAATCACCGGCAAATCGCGAATTGGTTGCACAGGGTTTTGGTAATATTGTTTCAGGTATGTTGGGAGGTTTGCCAGTTACGCAAGTCATTGTGCGCAGTTCAGCAAATATCAATTCTGGTGGACATACTAAACTTGCTACCATTTTTCATGGAATGCTTTTATTAGTTTCTGTACTCACTATTCCAATGTGGTTGAACATGATTCCGCTTTCAGCCTTGGCTATGATTTTAATTATGGTAGGATACAAATTGGCAAAACCTTCTCTATTTGTTGGTATGTCAAAATTGGGATGGGAACAGTTTATTCCCTTTGCAGTTACCGTTGCAGGTGTGGTTTTTACAGACCTATTATACGGTATTGCATTAGGTATTTTGGCGTCAGTTTTTTACGTGCTGAGAAAAAATTATCGCAATGCATTTAAACTATATGAAGAATCTGTGCGCGGCAGAAAAAAATTGATTTTGAAATTTGCTGAAGAAGTTTCTTTTTTAAATAAAGCAAGTATTTCCAATCAATTAGATAAGATAGAAGAAAATTCTGTGGTAGTCATAGATGCTTCCAGAACAAAGGAAATGGACTATGATGTGATTGAGCGCATTGATGAATTCAAACATTATGACGCAAAGAAAAAGCATATAGATTTTGAAACAATTGGTGTGCCTGAATTTAAAAACGTAGGTGGATTCAAAGTAGTGAAAGAACTCAAAAAAATAGTGAAAAGCGTACGTACACAAACTAAACGAAAATTATTGTTGATGACACCTGAAATTGCCTTGAACAAACTCAAGGATGGGAACCGTCGTTTTGTGGAAAACTTACGCGCTCACCGTGATTTGCTTGAACAAGTCAATGAAACTTCTTCGGGTCAGTTTCCATTTGCTTGCGTACTGAGTTGTATTGATTCACGCACATCAGCTGAACTAATTTTTGATCAAGGTTTGGGTGATATTTTCAGCGTGCGTGTTGCCGGCAACGTGGTGAATGAAGATATACTTGGCTCTATGGAATATGCATGCAAAGTAGCAGGATCCAAATTAGTTGTGGTACTTGGGCATACTAGATGTGGTGCTGTTACATCAGCTTGCAAACATGTTGAAATTGGTAATATCACATCACTATTGAATAAAATTCAACCTGCGGTAAATAAAATAAAATTGCAGGTTGAAAATATAGAAGACCAAAAATCTATTGAACTGGTATCAGCCCAAAACGTGCGTGAATCAATTCAGTTAGTTGTTCAGAAAAGTCCTATCCTGGCAGAAATGATTGCAAAGGGAGAAATCATTATGGTTGGCGGCATGTACGATGTGGATAGCGGCTACGTAGAATTTTTTGAAGAAGAAATTACTTTGCCAACTAAAGAAACAATGCTAATCGGAGACGAGAAATAATAACAATTTTCGCTTGGCTAAATTGTAATACTCATCCGCATCGCACCACTTGCTATGGCCAGATGGCGATTGAACAAATTTGAGAGCAACTCGTCAAAAATTCGTCGAGCTTTGGTCGTTTATAGGTATAGAAATCTTCGAACACAAAGTTCTCCGGTACGTCGAGCTTGTGCTTGGTGGCATGAATTAAAGTTTCGTCTAAGTCGAAGACAATTATTTTCTTTTCTGATTTTTTCAATTCTTCATCAACTGTTTCAACCGCCCCATATATGCCTGCCAATAATTTCTCTTTGTCGTATCATTTAGAAAAGAAGCAGCAACCAATTTTTCCACCAACTCAGATTTTGAAATCATGAACGAAAAAATATCGTTAAAAATCTTTTCACTCACTCCGGCTTGTTTTGCAAGGATGGCAAATTGCTGAATCATTTTTCCCTTCGCTAAATTTCTTGGTAACAATCCATCGCTCAAGGCAAATTCTTTATCGTTTACATGAATGTGGCTATTCAGCAAATCGTACGCAGGACTCAGGCGATAGTCACCCATTGGAGTTTCGAGCAACGAAAAGTTTTTTAAATGTGCATCTCCGTTTGAAAACAAATAATTAAAAACTAGCAGCTTCAACAATTTTGGTGCTTCCAATTTGTAAACCGGTAAATGTTTTTGCATCAATTGAAACAACTCCAAATAGTTTCCAAAATATTTATAATGTTCACCGTGAGTTTGTGGAGTTCTTCCGGCAAGTGATGCAAAATCATCTTGCGCCAATTTCATTCCCTTTTCATTTACATCAAAGCGTTTCGTAATGTAAGCGGGCGTTCCATCCTTAAAAAAAATCAGCGCATTTTCTGCCGTTTCTATTCCATAAACTTGACGTGCAATTTGCATTGTGAGGTGTTCGTTCGCCGGCATTTGATCAGCTTTTTTTCCGGCACCCGGAATTGGTTTTAGAATGTAAGTTCCACGTTCACCTTCATGGATGAGTCGCAATTTATTTTTTTCAAGGATCATTGAGAATTTTTCTTGAACACCGGAAATGGAAGTAAGTTTTCGATTCTCCTCAAAAAGTTCATCTGTTTCATCATTTGGCGAATCATAAGGCAAAACGTGATGTACTTTTTTACCACCAAATACTTTATTCAAACAGGTTTTACTGTATGTATCAAAACCTTTTGACAAGGTGCCCGGGCAATATTTTATTTTTGGTAAACTCACTATTCTTCTATTTTAACCACTCTTACTGCGCCTATACTATCACTTTTTGCGGTTGTCATCAGCAGACCAAAATAATCATCTTGATCAATTCTATGATGTTTACAGACTACCTGTTTATTAGACCCTTCCGGTAACATATTGAAAAAAAAAGGGAATAAATATTTTGACTGAAACACTTTTTTGGTTTTAGGCAAAGTAAGGCTGATGACCGGTTTATCGTTGTTGGAAACCCAGCCATCATTGTAACGAAATGTAAATGTGCCATCATCTAGCTGAGTCAACAGGCCGGCCTCTTCATCCTTAAATAGTATTTTTGCGGCTCTCATTTCTTACCGGTTGTATTTTTAATTTTTAGTGTTATTTCTAAGCCAAGCACATCTGCCAACTTTTGAATAGTTGATAGCGTTGGGTTTCCTTTTCCGCTTTCAAACTGTTTTAATGTTCGTAATCCAACGCCGGACAGCTCTGCCAGAGCCTCCTGTGTTACTCGGAGGGCTTCGCGTCTGGCTTTTATTATTTCTATTAGTGGTTTAAAGTGCATTATACGGCTCTTTGTTTTGTAAATATATGAAATATTTTGGAATTGGCATTATATAGTGCAATATATAGCACTATTAAATACAATTTACACTATAGTTACCATTAATTCCTTGAAAGATGTCTATTATTTTAACTTTAGTGAAAATCATCCCTTATACCCTTTTAGAGGGCACAGAATAATGAAGGCACTTTTTTATGCTAAGTTAATAGATGATAAGAATATAGAAAAAATTATCCTCGAAACGGAAGAAGCTATTCTTGATAGATGTTCTTCTTAACAAGTTGAACTCTTTAATCGCATTTTGACTGATTACTTGAAAATTGAATTACCCATTAAGTTGAGAAAATCACTTGAACAAATTAAACTCAATAAAAAAATAGAGAGAGAAACAATGAAACAGAATATCAAAGATAGAATCGCACGTGGTGATATTTGATTATGAGAGTCGCAGCTTCCACAACCTGTCCCAAATTCAACTCAATGAAAACGATCTGAAGCTTTACAAAACAAATGCTACAATAAGTTTAAAAACCGGTTATACTTTTCATTGCAAAACTGAGCAGGTAAATGAAGTTTTGATTTTCATGAATTTCATTTGGGTGTCATTTTCACAATAAACTTCTGCAGATGTCAAGCGCAAGAATGAAAACTAAAAAAGATTATATTTGACAACGCACTCAACCCATCCAAAACGACAACAACAAATTACATAGAATTTTTTTACGACCCATTTGGAAACCGTGTGGCTAAAAAAGTTGTTCAGTTAAGCGGAGAAATTGAAGAAACAATTTACACGCATGATGCATCAGGCAATGTAATGGCAGTGTATGATTATTCTGATGACGGCATTGATGCAACTTGTTTTCTAAAAGAAAGTCATATTTACGGAGGCAAACGCTTAGGTATGTACCACCGCGCCGTTGACATGGAAGCAAGCTACACACCATCATCAACAGAAACCAGAATTTTAGGTGAACGTGATTACGAACTTTCAAATCACCTGAACAATGTATTGAATGTAATTTCAGACAGACTTTTAACGGTTGATGGCAACTCCGATACGTATGTAGATTATTATAGTGCAGATGTTACATCTTGGTGTGATTATACGCCTTACGGGATGACAATGCCAGGCAGAAACGCCACCAACGCAAACTACCGCTACTCCTTCAATGGTAAAGAAAAAATAGATGAGGTTTCAGGTGGCGGAAATTCTATTGATTTTGGGGCTAGGATTTATGATTGTAGAGTTGGCGTATGGCATTCAATTGATCCAATAATTAAATCAAATGAATCACCCTATACGGGACATTCTAATAATCCTGTTTGGTTTAAGGATATTGGGGGAGCTGACACCGTAATTGCGATTCGTTATAGTTATGAGGAACACAACGGAATTACTTTGAAAGTGTATAATTACTATAAGATAGAAGAAACTTCAGAAGCTGGCTCAAAACTCGTATTTCAGATCTATGAGCCTGGTGCTACCACACCAACATTAGTAACAGGTTGGCAATCTGCCACAAATCCAAATGGTTTGGACAAAAACTCTGGAGTAGGCGCAACCCTTTCGAAAATTGGCACATATTATAATAAATCAGGGCAAGCCTTCGAAGGTGAAATGTATAAATACATTAATACAACAACTAAAGCTAAGTATTATTGTGATCCGAACGCAACTTCTGTTCCAATAAATGGCTATGGTTTTTCTTTTGACTTGGAATTCGAGTTCAAACCAGATAAAGTAAACCTGACGCAATCAGATTTGGAGGATTATAACACCGCAATGACAGAATTGGATAATGTAGCTACATTGTTAAACTCTCCGCTTATCTTGACCAATCCACTAAGCGGCAGTAATGTGAGATTAAATCCCGCAAACGCAACAATAACTGTCACTGGTTATCATTCGCCAGAGCCCTCGACCTATACGCCTCCAACAGGCACACCTGCCGCTGATGCAGGCGCCACTGGGAATACAGCACTTGACATGAATCGTGCGGCATCTGTTGCGAAGTTTATTACAAGCAATACTGCTGCAACAAAGGTTCATAGCAGATCTGGTGGCGAGGGAACCCGCAGAACCACTGTAACCGTGAGCTTTTGAATAGATAGATGTGTGATATAATCTTTTAGAATATGATCCGTTTTAGAACTTTTATCGTCGCACTTTTAAGTACGTCGACTTTTTGGAGTTGTCAGGAAAAAGAAGTCTTTATTGGTAACTCTTCCACTGTTTTTATTCCATATGCAAACCAGACTTTTCGTGATTTAACCATCTCATACTTTGACTCTTCAAATATTATACAGTTTATAACGGTTCATGACAGAACAGAGATGATAATCATAGAATTTTACCGAAGCCAAAACATTAAGTCATTGGCGAATGGTAAATATATTGACAATGAGATTGAATTCGGAGAGATCCAACCTAATACGTACAATTATTTTTTAATCCGCAATGGAGAAGGCACCTCGTATTCATCAACACAAACTTTGTACAATACTTTTTATGAGAGTGGCAAACCAAAAAACATATTGGTTCGTGACTTAAAAGACAACTTCAAATTTTCGTATAATGTTTACCATGAAAATGGAAACATCAAAACGGAGATGAAATTTCAACATGTATCATTGGATAGTCTATTTGTTCCCGTTGGTATTTGGAAAGAATATAGTTTAGAAGGAATTTTACAAAAGGAATTTCATGCCCCCGCAAGTTATGAGTTTCAGGATTAAAGGGTTGAATTCCGTTAATCCAAATTTTAAAATTTCATTGCTACTTCCACGACAATTCCGTATTAAACTCTTCAATACATGTCATTAAAAAAATCACAAGCGCATGAAAAAGAATTTCCCTACCTTGCACTATCTGAAAAAACCAAAAAATGCCAAAAGCTTTTAGAAATACTGGTGAAATGTTGCGTGGTGGTTACCGCTACTCATTCCAAGGCCAGGAAAAAGACAACGAAATAAAAGGCGACAACAACTCAATCAACTACAAGTACCGCATGCATGACCCACGAGTGGGGAGGTTTTTTGCGGTGGATCCGTTGGCGTCTAAATATCCTTTCTATTCCTCATATTCATTTAGTGGAAATCGTGTAGTTGACGCTGTTGAGTATGAAGGCTTGGAACCGCAATCATATTTGTCATTTTTCAATAACTGGGAAAAGGTTACAGGATGGCAACACAATCGGGAAGTTGAAGATCAGTATGCGACATCGTTTAAGAATGAAATAAGAAGCGAATTTAAAAATCTCAAGCACTCTTCAGTTGTTCAGCGCGATGCTAATTTTGCAAACTTACATGTAACACTCACTAACGGCATGGTAAGAAATCCGGTGACAATAAATTGGAATTTCCAGAATCCAATAGAATTATCTGGTAGCGGAACTTTGACAACCTTTACAGTTGATGGTAAACTTGTTTATAGAACGGGAACCGCTGGTGAAGTTTCATGCGGTCTTTTATCATCTGATGAGTACGTCTGGAATGAAAATGCAACGAGCTGGGAATACAACCCGAGTATATTGGCCGCTGGAGCTTCAATAATAAATGGTGTTCCAATGGATATAGCTGGTGCACGGGGGTTTACTTGCTATATGTCTTCCTATGAGGTAATAGTTGGACAATTAGTAAACGTAACCGTTACAGCAGGTGGTACAATTGTGAATGCTGGACTCTATATTGACAAAACAATATCAGGTAATCTTGTTGGACAGAACGCTTCTCCAGTTACTCAAGATTCAAGAGGAAATTATACAACTGGTGAATTTAGTTTCAGTTCACAAACTAAAAAATCCTATGATAGAGAACAATATAGGAATGAGAGAAAAGTGTTACGAAACACTCGAGGTGTCAACGGCCAAACCTATTCTTTTTCTTACGGTGGTGACAGCAAAATACAACGGATTTACTATTTTGAGAATGGGACTTGGTCATCAGAAGCAGTGCACCTTGAAGAAAATAAAGAGGCAAGAAAATCGGTGAATGGACAATAGTTAACATAAATTGATTTTATATGCGTTGCATCGTTCTTTATATAGTTTTTTCTGTAACACTTAATGGTTTGAGTCAAGATATTTGGAATACTTTTCCTAATTGCCAAATTCATCCAAAGCGATTTCCAGTGTCTTACTATTTAAGCTACGAGGAGTGGGAAAGGATATGTTTTGAGGTGTCTGATTTATTGGTCAATAATAAATACAAAGAAAATCCAGCTTGCCTTACTATTGCTGATAAAATTATCTACAATTATAAAGGTATATTTCATGTTCAACTGGATACTAGTTTTTGCAACCAGCAGTTGAGACTTGCAACAGGTATTAGTACGAGTAAGATAGAATATCTACCAAGGTCGCCGGTATCAATTGAGAAAATAGAGAAATTCTCGGAATTTATTGGTGATAATAATTATGTTGATGGAGAATATTGTGTGATGTATCAACCTTATTATAGTCTGGTTGACACCACATGGATTTTTGACCGTGCATTTGCTCAATTCAAATTAATAAACAACAGATTAAATGGAGATGCCGTGTTCTTTTCAATCAATGGTGATACGATTGCTAAGGGGCGTTTCATTGATAGCTTTCTTCATGGAGAATGGAATTTCAAATTTAAAAAACACGGGGTTGGTGACTTTTCTTATGTTTATGATGGCAGAGGGCCGTATTATTCGTTCACAATAGATTACGTCTATAATTCTCGCACTGGCAGATATGTTTGTTTGAATGAAGATACTTTGGTTGCTTCTGGTTTTCTGAAAAATGGAATTCCTATTGGAAAATGGGCCATATATCACTCAAATGGGTTATTGTCAAATTCATTCACACTTATCGAAAAATCATCTCATCTTGGTAAGAGGAATTTCTGCCCAATTATTCAAACCGAAAAAGACAACTTACCCTGTGGAAATGAAAAACTGATAATTCCATACTTTCTTGGTCAGGATGATTTATTCATCTATCCGTTCGAACACTCTGTAGAAACCGGAATCAGGGAGTCATCTATTGTTGGTGAATTTAAATCTTATTATGAAAGTGGAGCGCCATTTCTGATCACATGTATTCTTTGTGATTCCATTTCTTCAGTACCTGATACGGCATTCTACGAGAATGGAAAGCCCATGAAAGTATGGATTCCAAATAGAAGAGGAACTGGAGGCATAGTGTACTCCTACGACAGGGATGGTAAATTAGATCACACATATAAAAAGAAGTGAGCAGGCCCACTTGCCCACCGCTAATACCACAACAGGCACCGGTGATTTACTCATTGACATTACCGGCACGGCATACAATGCTGATTCACCTGATTTGTATAATGGCAATATTTCAAAAATGGTGGTGTCATTGTCTGATGAAAATGAAAACGCAGTTAGGGTACACGCCAATGCTTACCGTTATGACCAGTTGCAGCGCATCAAATCATACAAAGTGTATAAAGCCGCTTCACCTGATTTTCTGCGTACAAACAATGAAGTAACCGACTACAACTCATCAAACAACGGAGATTACCAAGAAAGCTACACCTTTGACGGCAACGGAAATTTACTTACGCTAAACCGCAACAATGAAAACGCAACCGGCATGGATGCTTTTGTATATAATTACAAAATTGACGGCAGCGGCAATATTTTAAATAATCAGTTAAGACATGTTGATGATGCCGATGGTGTGGGTGTTTCAACGGTAGATGTTGATGATCAAAATGCTGACAATTATACATACAATGCGCTTGGGCAGTTAATCACTGACACCCAGGAAAACATCACCAACATAGATTGGACCGTTACCGGTAAGGTGAAAAAAATCACCAAAGGAAACGGAGATTACATTGAATTCAAATATGACCCATTTGGCAACCGGGTTTCAAAAATTGTTTTTGATTTTGCAAGTGGGGATATCACAGAAACCATCTATGTACACGATGCATCAGGCAACGCAATGGCAGTGTATGAATACACAGATGACGGAGTAAACCCAACATGTTTTTTAACCGAGAGTCATATTTACGGAGGTCAACGCTTGGGTATTTACACCCGCAATGTTGACATGGAAGCCTCCTATACTCCACCATCAACTGAGCAAAGAATTTTAGGCAACAGAAGTTACGAGTTGACTAACCATTTGAACAATGTACTTGAAGTAATTTCTGATAGATTGTTGACAATTGATGATAATTCAAACGGATACACCGATCATTATCTAAGTCAAATTTTATCATGGACTGACTATACACCTTTCGGTGTTGAAATGGAAGGACGGCAGGGCGCAAATGCCAATGCACGCTACGGTTTCCAAGGACAAGAACGCGATAACGAAATTAAAGGAAATGGAAATTCTGTAAACTATAAATACCGCATGCATGACCCACGCATTGGGAGATTTTTTGCGGTTGATCCGTTGGCACCGAAATATCCGCACAATTCAGTTTATGCTTTTAGTGAGAATAGGGTGATTGATGCTCTGGAGTTAGAAGGTCTGGAGAGTGTTCAGGAAATTCAATTTCGACAGCTTGATCAGCGTCTGTTAAGCGGTGAAATCACAACTGATGACTATATAGAAACAAAACTATTTGGTGCCAAAGTTTTAGCGCATGGTTTGGTAAGTCTTCCAATTGCAGTCCACAATTTAGGATCGACAATTATAGTTGGTAGCGTCATGAACATCCCAAGTTATGCTGCTCCAGGGTTCGGAGCAGATGGATATTTATATGAACCATTTACACCTTATTATATACATACTGATGGATTGTTTGACTTCCATTATGGTCCAGCAATGGGAGAATATAACCAAATGGAATTAACTGCTAGTGCAGGATTTGAAATATTGACATCAACAGCGATTACATTTGTTGTAAGGCAATTATCATGTAGAATTTTAACTGAGGGTACAGAAAAGGTCGTTGAAATCACTGCTGGATCAAGCTTGAGTGACTTGGCAACAATTGCAACGAACGAAGTGAAAATTTTTAAAAATGCAACGACAAGAGGTTCAAGAATCCATAAAAAATGGACGGATTTAATAAAGGAAACACATGGAGATAGATTCAAGGTAGAGCAGAATTATAAAAACGGCCAATGGAATAAAGGGGGGATAAAAAATCGCGGTGGAATCAGAGTTGATGCTATTGAGTATGATGGTGATGGAAATCCTATTGCCATTTATGATTTGAAAACCGGTAAAGAAGGTCTTTCACCTGAACGGATAGCAATAATAAGGCAGCATCTACCTGATGAATTAAAAAATTTGCCTATAATTGAAATTAGAAAAAAAGAATAAAATGAATATTACAAAATTTGTCAACGACATAAGTAAGAAAGTGGCTTATGAAGGTTTTAAATCAAAGGGAGGCTTGTATTATGAATTAAAGAACGACAACTATTTATTAAATGCCTTTAGTTTCTATACGGTCAATACACATTTATATGTTTGTGATTTTATGATGCCGACTTTTGTTCCACAGGAAGTGATTTCATTCGATTTTGGAGAATTGTTATCCTCAAGCGCAAATCGAACTGGCAATTTATTTAAGTGTGATACTTTTACTGAAATTGAGAATTCCAAAAGACTAATAATTGATGTTTTGAGGGAAAAAAGTCATATCAAGCCTGCTCAGGATTTAAAATCACTTTATTCCCTTTTATCAGGTTCAGATCGTTATAAAAAAGGTATTCACTACTTTAGGGCATTTATCTCAACTAACCTACTTATCGGCTCCCAATCTGCCATTGAAGATTCATTCGATGAATATTATTTTTTTTGGAATGAAGCCAAGCCTGACCGTGATTGGGAAAAGTCTATTCATTCAGATATTTTGTTGTTGCACGAGGAGTATAAAAGAGGAAATCATTTGAATGTATTATCTGAAATAAGATATAAAACAATTATCAAATTTGGATTATAAAATACCGGACCACATCTCCTCAAATCGAAACTATCCGAGTCATTACAACAAGAACTCCACACAAACCCCAATACCCGAAAAGATTATATTTGACTACACACTCAACCCATCCAAAACGACAACAACAAATTACATACAATTTTTTTACGACCCATTTGGAAACCGTGTGGCTAAAAAAGTTGTTCAATTAAGCGGAGAAATTGAAGAAACAATTTACACGCATGATGCATCAGGCAATGTAATGGCGGTCTATGATTATTTTGATGATGGCATGGATGCAACTTGTTTTCTAAAAGAAAGTCATATTTACGGAGGCAAACGCTTAGGTATTTACACCCGCAATGTTGACATGGAAGCAAGCTACACACCACCATCAACAGAAACCAGAATTATAGGTGAACGTGATTACGAACTTTCAAACCACCTGAACAATGTATTGAATGTAATTTCAGACAGACTTTTAACGGTTGATGGAAACTCTGACACCTATGTTGATTTTTATAGTGCAGATGTTACATCTTGGTGTGATTATACGCCTTACGGCATGGTAATGCCAGGCAGGAACGCCACCAACGCAAACTACCGCTTCTCCTTCCAAGGCCAGGAAAAAGACAACGAAATAAAAGGCGACAACAACTCAATCAACTACAAGTACAGAATGCATGACCCACGCATTGGTAGGTTTTTTGCGGTGGATCCATTAGCGGCTAAATATCCGCATTATTCTCCATATTTATTCAGTGGTAACAGGGTAATTGATTCAAGAGAATTGGAAGGATTAGAGCCAGTAACAGATCCAACTTCCGTCCCTGAAGGCACATTTTTGTATGCTCCGTTGCAAGGACAATTTCATAATCGACTTTGGACAAATATTTCGGGACAATGGTTAATAACTGCTGCACCGGTTGAAGTATTATCAAACTGGGACTACAATGCCCGTAGAATGCGATATCTTGAGACAAGGGATCATCCTTCAATCATTTCTTATCTGAATGCAACTAATGGCTATCACGACTATGTAAGTGGTTTACAAAAATCTGGTGATTGGAAAAAGTTGACTGAAGGCCAGAGAAATAATATTCTCTTTCAATATACAAGAGACCAGAATCGCGATGCTTATGAAAATATGGGACGTGGTATTTTAATGATTATTGGTGCTCCAGCAATTATGGTTACCGCCGCGGTTGCATTACCAGCAATCTTTGAAATCGGAGCTTATGGTGCCTATGGTGCTTATGTGGGGGGAACATACGTTGCAACCTATACACCTATGTTAGTTAGTAGATATGCGCAGTGGCAAATAAGTAATTGGAAGATTAATGCTGTTACTTCTACGTTTAATATAATCTACCAAGGTTGGACAACAGGTAAGGTTGATTTAATTCAACCTATTACACAAATGGTCAGTCCGCATTGGTCTATAACAGCGCCAATTGATGCTGCGTTCGATTGGAACTTGAGCAGCAATGGTTTAAAAATGGAGATTGCAGGTACTAAAGACAAATCTTGGGGTGAGTTTTATGCCCAACTAGGTACAGGCGCTTTCTTGGGATACACTGGCACTGCCTTTGGGTCAAGTGATATTACGAACCCATTTTATTGGTCATATCAATTAGCTGGACATGGTATTGGTACTGGAATTGATTACAGTTTAGGAGGGAAAAATAAATTCTCTTGGCAACAATAAATTTGTAATTTTGCTACTATAAAAGTTTCCAGTAATTAATGAAAACCAAACGTCAGATTTTACGTGAGAATTCGATTTTACTTGTCGTTTTGGCTATCATAGCAATATTCGATATTTATGGAGTTGTTTTCCATGGAGTCCTGTTGCCATTTAATACACTAATTAATCTAGCGGCTCTTCTATTTCTTTTCGGCAAGGAGCGAACATATGTAGTACTAATCGGAGGAAATTGTTTGGCTATTATTGATGCCACTTTATTCCGCCGAATACCGTTTGATTCGTACATAATACAAGGGATTACATTTAGTGTCATCGGCGCTGTAACCAGCCTCGCACACTTTCTATATTATAAGTATAAAACCCCTACTGCTGATGAGAATAAGAATACTCTTACCTTAATTAAACGTATTTTAATTGATAAGCAGGATGTTCAGTCAAAACTACTTAGAAGTTTTACAATTTGTGTTACATCAATCATGCTGATATTTGAAATAGTGCTCTTCTTTTGGAATGACTATATATTTATATTTTTTGGAGGGCTGCCTGTACTAATTTTATTATCAAATTTCTTTATCTTGAGTTCAAAATTGAAAAAATGGAAAAACTTACTTGCGTTTTCACTCTTTATTTCTGCACTTTTGACTTTTTTCAAAATGTTATTTTTTTATAATGATGTCTTTTATATTATTGATCTCGGTTTAGCTCTGACAATACTTTTTTGTGTTTTGATTCAATTGGTAAAGTATAAGAACGACAAACCTATCGCTATCACTGAAACCAAACCAAATACTGATAATTTAAAAAATATTGAATGATCAACAAATGACTATTGGATCACCCTAATTTAATCTGGAATAATCATGAGAAAAATGCGAGACTATACTACCCTTTTAATAGTGTTAATTGCTTCACTGTATCACAACAATTGTGGTGCTCAAGAGATAGTGAAAGATTCAACCCTCACAGGTTATTTAGTTTCTGGAACAGCAGATAAATTTTTTGTTCCAAAAGGAAAAATGAAAAAAGGGCAAAAAATTGGATTTTGGGAAGATTATGATGTAATAGACTTTTATTACTATTCAATACAGAAGGGAATTCCATTCTCACAACCCTGTGTTTTGTTGATATACGCAACAGGTGAATATTGTTTAGGAAAGCGGACAGGACTGTGGAAATTTTATTGCGTTGAAGATGATTCGTTTGAAAAATTACTTATTGGAGAATATTTTTATAAAGAAGATACACTTGAAGGTAGTTACAATGCCTACTATTTAACAGGTGAAAAAGCTGAATCAGGCACGTATAAAAGTGGTCTGATTCAAAATAATAGAGTAGTTTATTATCAAGATGGTAATATTTACTGTTCCTACAATTATATCGATAATTTAAGAGAAGGTGAGCAGCATTGTTTCTACTCGTCAGGAACAAAAAAAATTTCTATGTCCTTTCTTTCTGATACTCTTAACGGAGAGTACATTCAGTATTACACTGATGGAGCTTTGAAAGAAATTATTAATTACAAATCCGGTCAAATGGATGGGGTTTATCAATACTATCATACCAATGGAAATTTGTGGGTTGAAAGGATCTATCAAGCAAACAAACTTTTTAACGTTACCCAGCTATTCGACAAGAACGGCAATAGTCTTGAAAAGGGTACAATAAAAGATGGAAATGGAACTCTTAATTATTATGATGAAAATGGAACACTTTACCTAGTTCAAACATATAAAAATGGTGTTGTAATTAGTGAACAGAAGAAAAAATGAATAACTGAACTGAGAGTTTAAAATTAAATTGTGTCACCGGTTGCTTAGCGTAGATGATGCAGCAGGCACAGTCATTTCAACCCTTGATGTAGATGATCAGCTAACTAATAATTACACCTATGATGCCATTGGTCAGTTAAAAACTGATGCCCAGGAAAACATCACAAATATTGATTGGACACCAGATGGCAAGGTGCGTAAAATAACACAAAGTGACAATATTGAAATTGAATTTGTGTATGATGCCCAAGGCAACCGTTTAATGAAAGTAGAAAAAGGCATCAATCACCTGGGCGCAGTATATACCTACTACGTTTATGATGCAGTTGGTAATCTGATGGCTACTTACGAGCGCACGCAAGATGCCAACCACACCCTATCAACAGAAACCTACACCTGGGTTGATGACAACCTTTATTTATCAGAGCGCGGTATCTATGGCAGTAACCGCATAGGTATGAAAAATGAAAACCGCAAACTCACAAAACGAGAGTTCACCATTGATGATGCGTATTCAACTTTTTATCCAACAATTTTAAGTGAAGAATCACAAACAGATTATCCTGCTAACTTTGAAAAAGAAAAAAGAAAAGTAGGTGAAAAATTCTACGAACTTTCAAACCACCTCAACAACGTGCTTGAAGTAATAACAGATAGAAAAATTCCAAACGCATTGCAAACAGGTTATGAATCTGATATTGTTTCATACTCTGATTACTACCCATTCGGCATGACAATGCCAGGCAGAAACGCCACTAACGCAAACTACCGCTACTCCTTCCAAGGCCAAAAAAGACAACGAAATAAAAGGTGACAACAACTCAATCAACTACAAGTACAGAATGCATGACCCAAGGATTGGGAGGTTTTTTGCGGTTGATCCGTTGGCGCCTAAATATCCGCACAATTCACCTTATGCGTTTAGTGAGAATAAAGTGATTGCTTGGGTTGAGTTGGAAGGCTTGGAAACCTCTCCGACACCACCACCTGGGTTTGATTACACAGAGGGGCCAGAAAAATATTACCCGCTTATAAGAAATGTTCATGATGCAAATAATGTATTAAACTGGTATCTCGCTGCATACGTTCAGTTACACAGTGAGGGATCTTATTACGTTGCAGATCAGTTGAAGGCTCGAATTAGATCATATATTCTAACTGCTCCCTATGAGCCAACGGCAACATTCCCTATAAAAAGCGGAAGTTTTGCAGGAGGCATAGGACCTGTCAGTGCAAGCATTGGGGGGGACAAAGTATTAACTAGTCCAAAATCGGGAAATTGGGAAAATGGTGCTAGTGTCAAAGTTCAAGGTGTTGATATCCAAGCGGGTGTTACGAAGTCTGGTTATGGAATGAGTGGTAGCGCTGGTAAAGGAACATTGACATTTTCGTATTGGAGGGGGGTGACTAGTGTAACAGATGAATTAAACAAGGCAACATCAACAGATATAGTATCAATAGGTGCATCAGCAGTGGGAGGTTATTCATACACAATAAAGGAGGGACAAACCGACAATGGAACGGTAGTTTATAAAGCCACAACGCACTCGTATGTTGCAGGTCTATATGCAGGTATAGAGGTAGGAGTGGTTGGAGTCATTTCTTGGACAACAACAGAACCAATTGATAGTTCAGTATCAGCTGCAGATAATGTATTATTTGATCCAGTTTTTTTAAATTGGATGGAAATAAATTATGGAGATAGTTGTTATTTTAAAATATTGAAGATTGAAAATCCTACACTATACCAAGATGCCTTGGATGGAAATTTGGAAATCACCCCCCCGATGACACCAGCTACGGGCGGTAATTGAATCAGATTATGAATAGATATTATATTTTTTTGACTGGACTGATCGCACTTATATGTTCATGTATAATTGAAAATAAAGTTGACGCGTTTGAGCAAGTAAGAGATGATGTAAGAAATCATTTCATTTCTCATGCAAGAGAAGACAGTATAAAAATCAATGCATTGAATGTACTATATGGTGACACTGAAGGAATAAATAAACTAAGAATTTTTTGGGAAATTGACGAGTATGCTCACGCGGAATTTATCATTGCTTATAATGAAATGATGATTAGATCCATGGATAAACAAATTACTGATGTAACAGATTCAGTGATACTGGAAATACAATTACCTGATCCGGAGTTTGGATTAAAACGTTACCGGGCAGATAAACAAGATGTCAAAAACTTGCGAAAAGAGTATCAAGGTATTGATGATTTGTATAATCAAATTCTTAGGTATATTATGCGTACAAATACTTCTAAGGTACTCACCCATTTTGATGAAATAATTGAACACAGTAGATATTTGGAAGATTCGTTATTTGACACTTCAATGTGGTATGAATATCCTACTTTCTTACAATATCTTCGTAAGGATTTTTTATTGGATTGTGGAGATTCAAATAGGGAATTTGCGAAAATTCAGATTTTCAAAACTCTGTTTGGTAATAGTACATTATTCTTTTCTAACAGTAAAGCATTGAAACTTGTCAACTATATCCTTGAATTGAAGGACTCCACTCCAATGGAGTTTGATGTAAATGACACCACGAAATCTCTTGTTTATCCAGATTGGCTAACAGCCTCCCCCGCTACTTCTACAAGTATTCCGTAATACAGACTTCGATACATCGAAGCCTTTAAAATTCAACTGGTCAGAAACTTGATTCAAAAGACCAAGATTTTTGATTGAGTTTTTACTGAAATAAAAAAAGTAAAGGTTATTATACCAGAACTGATTAAAACCATTCTTCGTTTGATTTTTGAATTCTATTTTCCGTTGCAATTTTCACAATTCACTTTTCGATTTTGTTGAATTCGATTTACTTTGGCTTTGGTCATTTCATTTGTGAAATTTAATGATGTTGACGGTTTTGTATAAGCTTCAAAGGGAGTTAATGCCATGTAAAAAACATGCCGTCATTTTGTTGAGTAGCTGTGAAATAAAAATTGACTATCTTTCCTCTATCAATGCACACTTTAAAAGCATATCAAGAAAATTGCAGCTCGTTTTTTTGTGAGTTAGATTACTACCCCTACGTAAGTTCAACAGAAAGATACAGCACCAATAAATTAGATTCACTCTAGGAACAACTTGAAAGGATGATGCCGGATATTTAAAGTATTCCTTTTAAAACAGCCGAAAATAGCGTAAATTTGAGCTAATCAAAATTAGGAAAGTATGGAAGCACGTCAGTTAAGAGACACGAGTATTGAAGTGATAAAAAACTTACCTCAGTCATGTACATTGGAGGAAATCATGTATGAAATAAATCTGACGGCTCAGGTGTTGGAGGGTTTAAAAGACAAAGAAGAGGGAAAAACAATTACAACAAAAGAACTCTTAAACAAGATTGATACATGGCGACAGAAATAGTCTGGTCACAGCGGGCACAAACAAACCTGCAAAATATATTTGATTACATATCGAAAGACTCTGTTATTTACGCCAGGCGTTTTGTTACCAGTCTTGTACTTTATACAGAAGATGAATTGCAGGATTATTTAGATATCGGCAGACGTGTTCCTGAATTTATCAATACTCCTTTAGGTGATTTACGGGAAGTCATTTTTAAAGGCTATCGAATTATTTACTATCCTGAATGCGAAAATAATCAGGTAACAATTATTACCGTTCTCAGTGGACGAATGAATTTAGAAAAAGCGATGAAGTAGCCCCCCATTCGCAGTAATTGAGAACGCTGCGCAGTATATTTATGCTGCGCTAAAGCCCCCGCTGGCGCGAGCGTCACGCTCGTGCCTTACGTAAATCGTCATTGAATTACTGGGGCAACTTTCACAAGCTGTCCCCCCGCTGGCGCGAGCGTCACGCTCGTGCCTTACGTAAATCGTCATTGAATTACTGGGGCAACTTTCACAACCCGTCCCAAATTCACTTCAATGAAAACAGACTGAATATTTATATAACAAATGCTTCAAACGGAGTTAATGCCATGTAAAAAAACAGACGGTCATTTTGTTGAGTAGCTGTGAAATAAAAATTGACTATCTTTCCTCTATCAATGCACACTTTAAAAGCATATCAAGAAAATTGCAGCTCGTTTTTTTACGAGTTAGATTACTACCCCTACGGCATGGTAATGCCAGGCAGAAACGCCACCAACGCAAACTACCGCTTCTCCTTCCAAGGCCAGGAAAAAGACAACGAAATAAAAGGAGACAACAACTCAATCAACTACAAGTACCGCATGCATGACCCAAGGATTGGGAGGTTTTTTGCGGTGGATCCGTTGGGGTGGAAGTATCCGCATAATAGTCCGTACGCCTTCAGTGAAAATATTTTAATCCATATGGTAGAACTCGAGGGGCGTGAGGCTGTTCACCATAAAGTAAAAAGAATTCGATCTGATTATGATAACAAAGGAGATTACTATGAATATGAAGATACTTCTCCTGAAACAATCATTTGCAACGAGTCTGACCCAACAGTCGGAGCAAAAATTCTCAATTCGCTATTTTCCATTCCGGACCATCAGCTGTTTATTTTATCTCAAAAGGGACAAGTAGAAAAAGTTCAAATTGTCGACGATATTACTAATGGACATAATAGTAGAAATGTAACAATAATCTATAAAGTACCTGTATTAATTCAATCTGCTACCATGCCAGGTGAATTTGAGATAATATATATATCCAAAAGCAATAGCGTCCTAAACGAATTTTATTTAGTTTAAAGTTATTGAATTTGCCGGGTTTCGATATAGAAAATGGTTAAATTCAAAACAGAACCCCCTGATAAATTTCTTTGTCCGGAGGTTTGCTTTCTTCAAATGGTTTATTGATCCACTGCTGAAGATCAATTTTCACGAATAAATTGAGTCGCAGAAAAGCGACAAGGTTTGAGAGATGCCATTTAAATTTGGCCATTGCTTTCATTGCTTTTAAAATCAGAATTGTTATTAATGCCGTCCATATTTGAATCATTACGGCATTATGACTTGTTCCAATGAACGATTTAATGTGAAGGAGTTGTTTTATTTCTCTGAAAAAATTTCGATTTGCCACCGGCTTTTATAGAGTTCCCCGATGGTATTGGCAGTCCAGTTAATTGATTGGTGATGATTTCAATTACCTGCTCATTTACCTCATCCCAAACAGATACTCTCCGTAACGGTTTGGGATATTTCTTTTTCGAAAGGACACCCGTTAGTTCAATGAGTTCATCTTTGAGTATATGCTGATGTCGATTATCTGGTAGAGGATTTTCTTTTTGGTTTTGTATTGGATGTTTTCTTTGTGCCTGATGACAAAATATACTCCGCTGCTGTCCCAAATGTTTAACAATGAAAAATCGTTGTAATATCGGTCTGCTACAATCACACTTCCTTTGAGTAAAGGAATATCATATGCGCCTTTATTGTCGGCTGTTTTTCCATCGGTGATATTTACATAAGCCGGCAAATTGCCATCATAATCAAGCATTGTATGCATTTTCACAGCTCCCTTTGCCGTCTTGTATCTTGCCCAATCAAATAATGAGAGGCACAAACTTATGGTACTTGAGTCTACTAAAAATATTTTGGATTTGATTTTAAATTTAACCTGTTTAAATCCCACCTGCTGTCCTAAACTTCCCAGCAAATGATAATAGTATGTTCTAAATAGCTCCCAATCCCTGTGTTTATTTTGGTAGCTTATGGTTGATTTAGAAGGAGCTCTTTCTATGCCCATATGATTTAAGTTACCGGTTGCTGATCGTAAACCGTTGCTAATATCCCGTATTGATTGACTTTTTGCAAATTGACAAAAGAGCATTGAAATCAGATGTGTCCAGCTATTGTAACCCTTTTGATGCTTGTCTGTTTGTTTTTCCTTTACAATCTTATTGAATTTTAATCTATCCAGTTTGGAGATTATTTGAGAAAACAAGGTTAATTTTACCATAGGAGAAGGTGTTGGTTTTTTGTTGTGGCCCTCAAAGATAATTTGAGTTACAGAAACTATCCTTCTCTTACTTTTTTTAATTGATCGTTTAGGACGCTATTGATCCAAAAGCATTGATTTTCAAGAGCAAATTCCAGTCGGAGAATATGTAAATTATGCTCTTCAAGAAGGCTTAGAATCTATGAATACACTTGATAAAAATACTCATGACCGGACAAAGAATTACGTTGATGGCAAAATTAATGAGGTTGGTACTAACATTGATTTGGAAGGTGTAACAAATATTTTTACCGTTTCAGGAGCATACTACGCAAGGGTTGATCCTAGTGCTCCAGAAGTTTATTTAAATGTTGATTTAACAATAGGAGGTGAAGATTTTATTGCGGATCAAGTTTGGTTCTATACTACTCCATATGCATGTGATAACGGGATACATTCATACCGTTTTAGTGATTCGAAAGTAGACGGTGGTTGGTGGCCTTCGCCATATGGCTCGCATTATACTTTGGAATTCTACAATAAAGAAGGCAGAGAATTATTTTCGGTAAGATTTAACAATAAAGCAGAGTATCTCAGATTTATTCAGGCCGTGAAAAAGGAATACCCAGATTTGATTTACATTCCATACGAAGACAAAATAAAATAAATTTGACACTAATACTAAATTCATTTCCACCCATTAACAAACGGATAATTATTTATGGAAATTAAAATTCAGCGCAAACCGATAAGAATAGGACTGTACTTACTCGTTGCCTATTCGATTTATAGTTGTGCTCATGAAGATATGGAATTTGTAGAAAAAAAAGAGAGGAACAGAATCAATACAGTAGAGAATCATACTGTAAATTTAAACATAGACTCGTTAATGATTGTCAACAGAAACCGGCGAATATTTCTTGATTTTTGGGAAGGTATGAGTCCTGAAGAAGTCTCATTGGTGAGTGACAGTTTAGTGAAAGCCTCTATTCTAATTTCTCAATATAAGTATCAAGAGGTCTATGATACAATGGAAATAGAATTTGAAATTAGTTATCGCCACTTTCCTAGTGATTCAATCCCAAATTTAAGTGAACTTCGATTGGTCAAACTATCCAGTGAACCCATTTCAAAGGAGCAGGGCTTTATCATTTATCAACATTACTTGGACGAATACTCGAAAGATGAAATTCTAAAAGGAGAGATTTCAACATCAAGAAAGAGAGGGAGTATAGTTATTAATTTTGGAGAGACATCAGAAAAGAATCATCCACTATTTTTAAAAAACCAGTCTAAGGATAGTAATTACATATTTGTTATTGAATATAACAGTTATCAAATGGATCTAGACTTGAAAAATGGCAAATATTCCCCCGCTCGGCATCATTGATAATATGCTCCGAAGGATATTCCTGTCTGCATGTCTGAAAGAAATAAATTCTATCAACAGACAGGCAGAAATCCTTCGGTAAAACTCTATTCAGCGGAAATGTATCCGCATCAAATACCTGCGCAGCTCTGATGCTTCTTTGTCAATTCTAAACTAAACAGAACGCTACATCAAATCAACCCAAAATATCTTTCATGAAAAAACGGTTTGATTTTTTAACATAAAAATTTTGCTAAAAAATACCACCACATGTTTCCATTAAATTAATTCAGTTAATTTCGCCCAAAATCCAAACTATGAAAAAATGTATTTTATCATGTCTGCTTGTTGGTCTTAGTTTTGTCACTGTAAAAGCGCAATTTGAATGGGGACCAAAGAATAAATCAGCCATTGGCATGTCATCACCCGTTATTATTGGTGCAGATGAAAAAACTGTCTTTGTATACAGGTGTGAACCTAAAAGTGACGTTGTAGAAATCTTTGATAAGCAAGGTTTGACATTAAGTGAATCAATAATTTTGCCAAGACAAGTTGAAAATCTACAACTAGGTCCAATCGGTTTTGAAAAGTTAAATAATAAATTCATCATACTTTATGGCGGAATTGAAAGCTCCCGGCTTGAGCTCTTTTATTACGCTCAGACACTTGATCTTGAAACGCACTCCTTGTCTTCATTAAAACTTATTTCAAAACGTCCCTATCTAGAAAATTCTTCTCCACTGCCAGCAGTAGGTGCAAACCTTTGGCAGCACTTTAAAAATACAATTTTATCAAATGAAGTAAGATTGGTTGAGAGCTGTGATGATCATAGTATTCATATATTAGTCAATGAAGCAAGGTATTTTCATGGGCTTACAAAAATGAATCAAACTTATTCAAATGATTTTAAAATTTACCGTATTAATGAAAATCTTGAAGTAGAAGAACCGCTATCATTCAAACCTTCAAGTGAACATTTTACCGTAGCAAAAGTTGATGTTTACAACAATGATACGCTTTTAATTTGTGGATCAGAAGACACATCGTATTTCCCTGATAATGACCATATCAGTTGGGCTCCGTATAAACATGATATCTTTCTCTATGATGTTCATAATGGTACAATGATTGAGCGTGAAATATTTTCTGGTAATACAACGCTAAGCCATTCATTCACATGGCCCACATCATCTGGTTTTGTTTGTTTCGGAGTGAGTGAAGCAGATCCAAATGGAATGATTCATTTCACTACAGAATGGTATGATAAGAATTTGAATCTATTGAAAACATCAACGGCTGATGCACCGGATCAACTGATAAATTCAACCTTTAACGAAAAACAAAAAGATCTTGATAAATCAAGTTCACAAGTTTTGTCTTGGACTAACTCTTATGAGTTTTTGAAAGATGGAGATCATGGAGCAAAGCATTTGTTGATACAACAAATAATGCCGTTTATACACTATTCTAATGGAGTAGTAACGGTTAACTATTTAATTGGAAATATTTTAGCACTAAAATTTAATGGCGATGGAGAATTAATCTGGCAAACAGTGATTCAGCAATTCCAGATAGGTGATATACAAAAATTTGGCGGTTACTGGGCTTGCATAGATGAAAACAAACTAAATATATATTTCACTGAATCAGCTAAGGGAATGCTTGAACCTTATGATGGTACTACACTCAATCAAGAAACAGAAGTTAGCAAAGCATTCCTCACTAAAGTTGTGATAGATCAGAACGGAAACAAATCAAAACAAAAAGCGATGGAATATCCAAAAGAAAAAAAACCAAAAAATGCTCAGGTTATAACTCCGCTCTCTTCATTTCAAGACAATTTGGGGTCAGTATTTTTTGTAGCGCCGGATTACTACAACAAGGCATTTTCATTGGTTAAGATTAGTAAATAAAAATCAACAGGTTAGAAATTTTATTCAAAAGACCAAGATTTTTGATTGAGTTTTTACTGAAATAAAAAAAGTAAAGGTTATTATACCAGAACTGATTAAAACCATTCTTCGTTTGATTTTGAATTCTATTTTCCGTTGCAATTTTCACAATTCACTTTTCGATTTTGTTGAATTCGATTTACTTTGGCTTTGGTCATTTCATTTGTGAAATTTAATGATGTTGACGGTTTGGTATATGCTTCAAACGGAGTTAAGCCATGTAAAAAAACATGCGGTTGTTTTGTGGTGTAGTTGAGAAATAAAAATTGATTATCTTTCCTCAATCAATGCACACTTTAAAAGCATATCAAGAAAATTGCAGCTCGTTTTTTTGTGAGTTAGATTACTACCCTTACGGCATGACAATGCCAGGCAGAAACGGAATGAACGCAAACTACCACTTCTCATTCCAAGGTCAGGAAAAAGACAACGAAATAAAAGGCGACAACAACTCAATCAACTACAAATACCGCATGCATGACCCAAGGCTGGGGAGGTTTTTTGCGGTTGATCCGTTGGCGCCTAACTTCCCATTCAATTCAAACCTCTGTTCCCCGACATGGAACTTAACCCGTTGACCATTCGGCAAAGCATCATTGCAAACTGGCTCAATGAAAAGAAAATTCCGCAGAGGACTGCTCAGTTGATGGCAAGCCACCGATACATCGACAACGGCAAGGTATCGCCAAAGTTCTGGTGAAGAGCGTGGGAGGTAGATTAATCAGTTTCATCGGTTGGGGTGAGAAAAAATATTCTCACTAGTGGTAACCAATTTGGTTACTTTTACGTATCTTTGTAGAAATTATTGTCTAACAAAATCAAGAGTATAAATGAAATAAAACAAATTGGATGAATATTCATAACAAGAGTTCTTTGATTACATACTGGACGAAACATAACACAGCAAAAAAGCCTTTAGAGCTTTGGTGGTTTGATGTATCGTCTAAGGGCTGGAAGAAACCAAATGACGTTAAGAAGGATTATGCCTCTGCGAGTATCATTGGAAACAACCGGATCGTCTTTAACATAAAAGGAAACGACTTCAGATTGATAGTCGAATTCAATTATCAAAAAGGCAGGGGGTTCATTAAGTTCATAGGAACCCATGCAGAGTATGATAAGATCGATGCAGAGCAAATCGAACTGTATAAAGGAAAAAAGAAAACAAAAAAATCTACTTAAGAAACAAGTTATACTAATAGGAATAGATACTGATACGAAATATATAAATCTTAAAATCAATTGAAATGCAACTCAGAAAATTAAAAACAAAGAAAGACTACTCGGAAGCACTGGCACGCTTCGAAGAGATTTTTCAGGCTAAAGCCGGAACAAAGGAAAGTGATGAGGCTGATGTATTGTCTATGCTGATCAAAAATTACGAAGACGAGCATTACGTTTTTGAAACTCCTTCTCCTATTGAAGCAATTAAATTTCGGATGGAGCAAAAAGGAATAACCAATAAGGAGCTTGCAACAATTTTGGGTTACAAAAGCCGGGTGACTGATATTTTTAATTTGCACCGGAAGCTGAATCTGAATATGGTGAGAAAGTTACACTATCACCTGAACATTCCACTCGAAGCACTTATTAAAGAGTACTAATCAGTTATACAATTATTTCAATCAAAGGGAACTGAATTCGGTTCCCTTTTTTTGTTCCGAAAAAAATCCAAAATGAAAATCAAAAAATTGTTTTTATACGATTTCACTATTGTCCGGGGAAAAAGTAAAATATTCAGATAAAGCTTCCCCGGCCATCAAAAAAGATAGGTGACAATTCGCAGCTATTTATATAACAAATGCTTCAAACGGAGTTAATGCCATGTAAAAAAACATGCCGTCATTTTATCGAGTAGTTGTGAAATAAAAATTCACTATCTTTCCTCTATCAATGCACACTTTAAAAACCTATACAGATAATTGCAGCTCGTTTTTTTACGAGTTAGATTACTACCACTACGGCATGACAATGCCAGGCAGAAACGCCACCAACGCAAACTACCGCTTCTCCTTCCAAGGCCAGGAAAAAGACAACGAAATAAAAGGCTACAACAACTCAATCAACTACAATTACCGCATGCATGCCCCCCCGCTGCGCATCACTTGTAATATGCTGCAAAGGACATTCCTGTCTGCATGTCTGAAATAAATTTAATTCTAATAACAGACAGGCAGCGATCCTTCGCTAAAACCCAATATAGCGGATTTTTCAACTTGCATTAATCTGTGCTTTGTCCGTCGTGGTAATGAAGTTTTCTGATTTCATTTCCGTCCACATCATACTCCAGATAGTCTCCTTCAAGTTTGCCCATCACGTAGGTGCATACAATTTTTGCTTGTTGGTTAGAGTAATATTCTTCGTATGATCCATCTAATTTACCCTTATGGTAGTTGCATTTGATATGAATTTCGCCATTACTGTAATAGCGTACGTATTTACCATGTAGTTCACCGGCCAGGTATGTACATTTCGTTTCAACTTTTCCATTATCATAATAGCTCACCGCAGGTCCTTCAGGTACGCCTTGCACAAAAGTATACTTGGTTTGTATTTGACCATTTTCTTGATACTGCACATAGCCCCCGTGAATGCAACCGGTCTCTGACTTGTATTTTAACTTCAGTTTTCCGTTCTCATAATAATAAACAGACTCTCCTTCCACATTCCCGGTCACATAGGTACATTTGTGGTGCAACTGTCCGTTCTCAAAGTACTCAAAATGATCACCATGTAATTTTCCATCCAAATAATTGGATTCTTCTTTCACTTGTCCGTTCTGAAAATAAGAGTAAAAAATTCCGGTAGTTTTTGTCCCACCATATTTTGGTTGTCCATTTGCATAGAGACTATCCGTACCTTGAGCAAAGCATAGTGTTCCATAAATGAAAACCAGCAAAGAAATAAATTTTTTCATTCTGCACCTTTTCAACAAAGTTACCTTATCCACTTTATAATGCACATGATTGAATCATAGCTCTCCTGGTGACATTTATCAACCCTTCCAGGCAAGTCTTGATCAAATGAAGGGATATCAGCTCACATTCCCGGTCTCAAGTATAACTTCCGCTGAATGTCAACTATCTATTCTCTGGATTTACACAAATACTAATTGATGTTTTTCAGGAGAAGAAAAAGGGGATAGTTCAGAAAAATCTAACTTATCCCCTTCAGCGGAAAGAGGGGGATTCGAACCCCCGTTACGTTGCCGTAAACACGCTTTCCAAGCGTGCGCGTTCAGCCACTCTGCCATCTTTCCTTTTTATTAAATTTTTTTGAAAATATATTGTCAAAAAAAAGTCTTACCAATTTTAGCGTTGCGAATATACAACATCGTTGCACAATACTTGGTGAACATCCTTGATTCGTTTGCAGAATCACTTATTATTTACCGCGCTGCGCTTCACTTGTAATGTGTTTCGAAGGATATGTATCTTTCACTAAAACCCAATATAACGGATATGTATCCGCATCAAGCCATCTGCCAAAATTCATCCATTGTCCAGGCTAAATTTGATACAAAACCAAAGAATGCTCGCCTGTCAGTTATTTGAATTCATTTTCTTTCAAACACGCAGACAGGAATATCCTGCGCAACTACGCTGTAAATTAAATGGTGCGCACCTGGTTAACAATTTTTATATTCTCAGCATGACATAAGTCACTGTTCATATCAACTACTTTTTGTACCTTTGCTATGTGAAAATAGTAAGATCATTCTCTCTCATCACAGCATTTTTGGTTGTTTTAATGCACAGCCTGGTGCCGCATAGCCACCATCATGGTGCGGGTGATACTATTACTCATCACACAAATCCTGAAAACCTGATTGAACAAATTGCCTTTGGTTTTCACGTCACGCAAACTGATGGTCAGTTAGAAGAATTTAATACGGGAGATGACATTCAGATTCCTGATTTATTTGCCGCAGTTAACCAGACTAGCATACAAGTTGTAGTTCAATTTTTTTCAGAACAAAATTCCATCATTGAGTCAGTTGATGTTCCATTGATCTGCAAGATCAATCAACAATCACTCAACCGGAGAGGTCCCCCTGCAATTTAAATTTTCTATCTCTTTCTGAGATAAACACAACTATGTGTTGTGTCAATTTAATCATTTCAATCATTAATAAAATTATTAGGTATGATTCAAAAAATCATTGCCGCATCAGTACACAATAAATTTATTGTACTCTTATTTGTGACCGGACTAATTCTCTGGGGATCTTATTCTGTTTTACAAATATCAGTTGATGCAGTTCCTGATGTAACAAACAATCAGGTGCAAATTATTACAACCAGTAGAAATTTATCTACGCAAGATGTAGAACAATTTATCACCTACCCGGTGGAGCTAGAAATGGCCAACATACCCGGTGTGAAAGAAATTCGCTCTATTTCAAAATTTGGTCTTTCAGTGGTGACTGTGGTTTTTGAAGATGAGGTTGGCACCTTTTTACCAAGACAGTTAATCACCGAAAAACTAAAAACGGCTGAAGCAAATATTCCTACCGGATTTGGTACACCATTCATGGGACCAATCACTACCGGTTTAGGTGAAATATATCAGTACACCCTTGAGGTTAAACCTGAGTTCAAAGATCAGTACACGCCCATGGATTTACGAACCATTCAGGATTGGATAGTGAAACGCGCATTATCAGGAATCCCAGGCGTGGTAGAAATAAATACCTGGGGAGGCCTGCTCAAGCAATATGAAGTTGAATTGGATCCGGACAGAATGAATGCCATGCACATTTCAATCAATGAAGTATTCACGGCAATAGAAGAAAATAATTCAGTGGGTGGCGGTGGTTATATTGAAAAAGAATACCAGACTTATTTTATCCGCGGTGAAGGATTAATTACTTCTTTAGATGATATAAGAAATATCGTTGTTGCAAACCGTGATGGAATTCCGGTTTATGTAAAAGATGTTGCCGATGTGGAGTTTGGCAGTGCGCTGAGATTCGGTGCCATCACCGGCAACGGCGAAGGTGAGAAAGTGATGGGGCAAGTGATGCTTCTCAAAGATGCCTCAACAAATACCGTGCTTGAAAGTGTAAAAAAACGGGTTGATGAAATTCAATCTCAGTTGCCTGAAGGAGTTTATATCAATCCATTTCTTGAACGCAGTGAGTTGATAGGCAAAACAACTTTTACGATTGCTGAAAATTTAATTCTGGGTGCTGCTATCGTGATATTAGTTGTGATCTTGTTGCTGGGCAATATCCGCGCGGGATTAATTATTTCATCGGTGATTCCGCTTTGTCTTTTATTTGCCATTGCACTTATGAACAGTTTTGGAATTTCTGCAAATCTCATGTCATTAGGTGCTGTAGATTTCGGCATCATCATTGACGGCGCCATCATCATCGCTGAATTCGTGCTATTCACCATGACTGCTAAAAAATCTATCTTGACTCATAGTTCATCTGAAAATTATTCAGATAATAAAGATGAAATTGTGATTGAAAGTGCAAACAAAATGATGCGCTCTGCCATTTTCGGGCAGCTCATTATTCTGATTGTTTTTATTCCCATTCTTGTTCTCACCGGTGTTGAAGGAAAAATGTTCAGACCTATGGCGCTGACCTTTTCATTTGCGTTGATTGGCGCTATGATTCTGTGTCTTACCTATGTTCCGGTTATGGCCGCTCTTTTTCTCAAACCTGCGGCAGATAAAAAATCTTTCTCTGATCGCATCATGGATTTTCTAATGAAAATTTACGAACCCATTATCCGTCTTGCCTTGCGTTGGAGAACAACGGTGATTGCGCTTTCACTGGGCTGGTTAGGTTTCAGTTTTTTTCTTTTCTCCACCATGGGAGGTGAGTTCATTCCAACTCTTGATGAAGGTGATATTGTAATTCAACCTGTCATTCCTACCGGTACATCATTAACTGAAACCATTGAAATAACAACAAAAATAGAAAGCATCTTGAAAACAAATTTTGTTGAAGTTGATCAGGTAGTATCGCGCATAGGAGCAGCAGAAATTCCCACTGATCCAATGAGTATGGAAGAGGTAGATGTCATTATTAAATTGAAACCAAAATCAGAATGGGTTAATGCAGATACAAAAGATGATCTCATTGAAATGATGGAAGATAAATTGGCTGGTTTAACCGGTATTGAATATGAATTTACTCAACCCATTGAAATGCGTTTTAATGAATTAATCACGGGTGTACGCGCTGATCTTGCCATCAAAATTTACGGACAAGATCTTGATGTTCTAGCCGCTAAAGCCAACGAAGTTCAACAACTCATCAAACATGTTGAAGGTGCTGAAGATATCACAGTAGAAAAAACGGAAGGATTGCCTCAAATGTTGGTGCGGTATGACAGAGCAAAAATTGCACATTACAATTTGCAAATTGCAGATTTGAATGAGTTAATTGAGATTGCTTTTGGCGGTAAAAAAACCGGAGAAGTTTTTGAAGGAGAGCGCAAATTTGATCTGGTAGTGCGTCTCAAAGAAAGTGAGAGAAAAGACATCAGTGACATTGAGAACATGCTCATTGAACTACCTGATGGAAACCGAATACCAATGCGAGAAGTTGCAGATATTTCGTATGATAAAGGTCCGGCAAAAATATCTCGTGATAATACACGTCGTCGCGTTGTCATTGGTGTCAATGTGCGCAACCGTGATTTACAATCTGTGGTTGAAGAAATTCAGGGAATATTAAATGAGAAATTGGATTTACCTGATGGATATTATGTAGACTATGGTGGGCAATTTGAAAATCTGAATCATGCCAGGCAGCGTTTGATGATGGCTGTTCCTTTAGCATTGGTGCTGATTTTTATTTTACTTTATTTCACGTTTAATTCGGTTAAAGAAGCTCTGCTGGTTTATGCTGCAATTCCCTTGTCTGCAACGGGAGGCATTATACTTCTTTACTTGCGTGATCTTCCATTCAGCATATCTGCCGGGGTTGGTTTCATAGCATTATTTGGTATCGCGGTTTTAAATGGAATTGTTTTAATTGAACATTTCAAAGAGATGAGACACAACCACCAGGGCAGTTTAAAATCAATGATCATTCACGGAACAAAACAGAGAATCAGACCGGTGCTTTTAACCGCATCTGCTGCCGCACTTGGTTTTTTACCTATGGCTTTGTCAGGCTCTGCCGGATCAGAAGTGCAGCGTCCGCTTGCAACGGTTGTAATTGGTGGTTTAATTTCATCAACGCTCTTAACGCTAATTATTCTTCCTGTACTTTATCATCTTTCTATTTCTAAAAAAGAACTTATGAAAAAACGTGCACGTCATGGCATGGTGCTCACCCTACTTTTGTTGATGGGACTTGTGCCACAAACATTCAGTCAGATGAATATTACCGTGGAGCAAGCTGTGGATTCTGCGCTTACTAATAATTCTAATTTATTGATAGCTGAATTGCAAACAGAACAGGTAAGATACCTCAACAAAACTGCTCTCTTGTCTGAAAAATTGAACGTGACATTTGGTTATGGTCAAATTAACGGTACAATGAATGATTATCAACTCAATTTGGTCCAGCAATTCTATTTCCCTACAGTGTACGTCAAACAAAAACAGGTGAATATGCAACAACAGCAAGTTGCTCAGGCATGGTTAGATTTAACCAAAAGTGAATTGGAATATGAAGTACGGGCAACTTGTCAACATCTGATTTATCTATATCAAGTGCTCAATGCATTATCTAATTTAAAAAATCAATACACTGATTTTGCAGATAAAGCACAAATCAGATATCAGGCCGGTGATGCAACACTGCTAGAATGGAATCTTGCTTTGGCAAAAAAAGAAGAGATAGAATTACTCTTGCGTTCTGAAAAATCAAACCGTGAAATCTATTATGCAAACCTTAAATACCTGACAAAAACTCAATCTGATATTGCACTCATAGATACAAATCTCATGTTGATTGATTTGATAAATCCGGATACGCTCAATGTACAAAACGCATTACTGGTAACTTATTATGAAGCCATGAATAAACTAGCGGAAAAGAAAATTGAATTGAGCAAAACCGGATATCTGCCTGATATCAGTTTTGGATTTACGCAACAACAAATTGAAGGGGTCAGCGGTTTGCATGCATATAGTATTGGCTTAAGTATTCCTCTATTCATCAATCAAAAAAACGCTACGGTTCAAGCAACAAAAATTCAGCATGATATTGCGCTCTTGCAATCAGAAGAAATTACCACTGCACTGCAAAACGAACTCAACAGTTTATTTTCTCAGTTCAACGCCGTGCAATCAAGTTTGATGTACTACCAAAACATTGGACTTTCGCTGGCTTCAAATCTTGAGTCAAGTGCAGTCACGGGGTATGCTTCTGGTGATATCATGTATACTGAATTTCTGGCAGGGATTGAACAGGCAAGTAAAATAAAACTTGAACATCTGGCTCTGATAAATCAGCAGAATCAAATCACGTTGCGAATAAATTTTCTTACCGGAAATTAAAAACACGCACCATATAAACATGCATATAAAATTCAATTATTATGAAAGCATTTAAAATTAATCTAATGATCCTCTGCGCCGTTGTAATCACAGCATCTTGCAGTGGGGTAAAAGAAAATCAGCCTGAAGTGGCTACAGAGCAGCCTGAATCTAATTCTTCTGTACTGCTTACTGAAGAACAAATGAAGTTAATGCAAATTGAAACCGGACCGGTTGAATATCTCAACATGGCTCACACCATTGAAACCAATGGAAACATTTCGTTGCCTCCTCAAAACACTGCTACTTTGAGTGCAATTATTGGTGGACGTGTAAAAGCCATTCATGTAGTGCAAGGTGATCCGGTGAAGAAAGGGCAAACATTAGCTGTTTTGGAGAATCCTGAATATTTAGAAATGCAGGAAAATTATCTCACGGCAAAAACAAATCTGTCTTTACTTGAAAAAGAATATGAACGCGCAAAAACGCTGCGAGAAAATGAAATCAATTCTGAAAAAACATTTGAAAAAACAGAAAGTGATTTACACAATGCTCGTTTTAAATTTGAAGGCATCAAAGCGCAACTTGAATTGTTGGGTACTGCCTTTGACAAATTGGATGAAGGAAAAATAAATCCCTACATCATGGTTAAATCCCCTATTGACGGACATATTCGTTCAGTTGATGTGAATATTGGAAAATATGTTGAAGTCAGTGATATACTTTTTGACATAGTAGATAACAATCATTTGCACCTTGAAATTTTAGTTTATGAACAGGATATTCCAAAAGTAGCGTCGGGTCAGAAAATTCATTTTTTTACACCATCAAATCCAAGTGAAGTATTCAACGGAAAAATTTATGCTGTTGGCAAAGCTTTTGAAAAAGATATGAAGGCGGTGAAGGTATATGCAGATATTTTAGATAAAAAAGATTATCTTATGTCAGGTATGTATGTCAACGCATTTATTGAAACAGATAGCAATCACACGGCTGTTCTTCCAAATTCTGCAATAACTGAATCTGGTGGAAAATACTATGTGTTTGCCAAAACAAATCAAGCTGAAAATGAATTTCGGCAAATTGAGATTTCAGTAGGTAATATCCAAGGTGATTACACTGAAATTCATCTCTTGTCGCATGATTTGAAAGACATGATTTTTGTAACTAAAGGAGCATACTACCTGCAAGCAGAATTACAAAATCAGGATAAATAAAGATGTTGAAAGAAAAAAACCTGCTTGCTCAGCAGGTTTTTTCTTTTTATCTCAGAATAAAATCTTTTCATCCGAAGCGGAACGCGAAAGAGTATTTAAAATTTTCTCACGCAACGCACTTTGAATGCATTGGCTTCACCATAACTTGAAATAGCCACCGGCCCGCCTAAACAGCGGTACGCGTTAATTCCGGCCGCAGTTGGATCTTGAGTTGATGACCAATAAAAATTGGTTCCACCCCAAGTTAGTGCAGACGTTCCTAATATATAATTACTGCGCAATAAAAGTTCAAGCTCATATACTGATGGCAAATACCAATCTGTGTGTCCACCACCTGCATAAGCATCAGCAGCAACCGCAGCAGGATAAGGTCCGTTAATACCGGCAACTAGTAAAGGAGTGTTAACAGAACCATCAGTTAAATTTGTTGCAAGCAGGTTCATAGAACTTACATCTTGGAATTTATAGGTTCCGGCTAAATCTGCATAAGCACAAATCAAACCGTGTTGTCCGGTTGAATCTACAAAAACTACAATACCACCACCAAAGTGCTCACCCACAAAATGTGATTGAATTGGAAGCGTTATAGTATTTCCGTCAGAAATGGTAAGGTCAGCTCCTGAAAGTGATAAAGTTTGATCATCTGTATCTGCAGGAAGTGCAACGGTATTTCCACCGGCAATAGAAAGGTTATTTCCAACTAAAGACAATGTTTGATCATCCGTATCTGCTGGAATTGTAATTGTATTTCCATTTGAAATAGAAATGTCATTTCCTGAGATAGATAAAGTTTGGCTATCTGTACCACCCGGAAGCGTAATTGTGTTTCCATTTGATATACTTAAATCAGCACCTGAAAGTGAAAGAACCTGACTGTCTGTTCCACCACCTAATGTAATGGTATTACCGCCTGATATAGAAAGGTTGGAACCAACTAATGAAAGTGTTTGAATCTCATTTGTCGGATTGGCATCTGCATCATTCCCAAGTGAAGAGAGGTTCACTGAAATTGTTCCGCCACCATCTGTAATATTCAACGTACTACCTGAAAGGTTTGCACTCGTATTAAACTCATTTGATGGGTTGGCATCTGCATCATTTCCTAAAGTTGATAAATTGACTGAAATTGTTCCACCACCATCAATGATATTAAGGGTTGTTCCGGAAAGGTTTGCACTCGTGTTATACTCATTTGAAGGGTTTGCATCAGCGTCATTTCCTAATGATGAAAGATTGACTGAAATTGTTCCGCCACCGTCAATAATATTTAAAGTTGTACCTGAAAGGTTTGCACTGGTATTAAATTCATTTGAAGGGTTAGCATCAGCATCATTACCAAGTGTTGCCAAACTCACTGATTGGGTTCCACCGGCATCCATAATGCTCAATGTTGTACCTGTCAAAGATATTCCGGTGTTCAACTCGTTTGCGGGATTAGCATCCGCATCATCAACATCATCTGTCACAGCACCACCACCAGACAACGTAATTATATTACTAGCTTTAGTAAGTGTCTGCATCTCATTAAAAGGATTAGAATCTGCATCATCTTCAAGCGATGATAGATCTACCGTTTGAGTTCCGCCACCATCTGTGATTTGAAGGTTAGTGCCACTGAGTGCGGCTCCGGTATTATACTCGTTCGTTGGATCAGCATCCGCATCATCATTCTCTTCAACTGTTTTTGCATGAAGGGCATAAGGCACTGAAATTAATTGTGTGGTAGAAGTGATAGAATATGATGTTCCACCGTTTGGGTCAATCTGTACACTGATAAAATAAATATCATCTGACCAATCAATAGAATTTAATTGGGGTCCAAAGTTGGTTCCGTTTCCAATAATCAGATTGATCAACCCGTAATTATTTGTGGTAGGATTGTGCGTTTCAGTAAAAACAGTTGGTCCTCCTGCACTACCTTGCGTAATAGAAATACGCACTCCAACAGATTGATTCTGAACCACGGCTCCAGAAGTATTGCGAACAACCGCCTGGTAGTTGAATTTATCCGGTGCCTGCGCACGAACAATCCCAACGGTGCTCACTATTAAAAACACAAAAAGTAAATTCAGTTTCATAAGTTTGGTTTTATTTCGATTTGTTTTTGCCTCTTTTAATTACATAACCACAATCCGTGAACTCAACATCTGTCCTGATGATGATGTAAACGACAAGTTATACGTCCCACGAGAATATTCAGTTACATTCAGTTCAAATGTGCCTGATGTTATACTATATTCTGCAATCACCCTACCTGATACATCTGTAATAACTAAATCAAGTGATTGATCAGTATTTATGTAAACGATATCAGCCGCCGGATTTGGATAAACCTTAAATTCAAATTCCGGAGCTGGCTCAATGCTTGCCACATACACATTGCCTTGATGAAAGCCTTGTGTATAGTCGTAGCTTCCTGATCCTACTGTCTCAATAACCACTTCACCTACTGACCAGGCTACACTGCCGCCTGAACTTTCGGTATACGTACCTCCGGCAGATATCAATTCCAGATTCTGTCCAAATGCTGAAAAGCCAATAAACGCTGCGCAGCTGAATATGATTTTAGGGTGCATCATGCTCCAATATACGTGATTTTTTTATAAAAGGTTTGATTTTTTTATAAAAACATGAAAACCAGACACTTAGTCTGGTTTTCATGTTTGTTATTTTAGTACTGTTACGTGGCCTCTATGTTTTTGGCGCTTGTCTGATAGCTTTTCTCCAAACTCAATTTGCCAAATGTAAACCCCGTCCTCAACTAATCCTTGATCTCCGTAGGTTCCGTCCCATCCAAATTCGTAGTTATAAGATTCAAATACGATTTCTCCCCAGCGGTTGAAAATTGTTAAGTGATAATTGTACATATCAATTCCACTGGTAATAACAGGTTTGAATGTTTGATTGTGTGGGTCTCCATCAGGTGTAAATACGTTTGGCACATAGAAGATAATTTCTTCATGTACAAAAACTTCTTGACAAAGAGTATCCATACAACCATCAGGTGAAGTCACATATTGACAAACTTCATAAGTTTCTTCTTCTCCGGTTGATGGGAAAGTAAACGTTGGTTGTTCTTCAAGAGAAGTTCCAACCCCTCCAAAGTTATACATGTAAAACTCAGTGTTCTCAGCGGTATTTACTATGGTAATGGTTGGATCTAGAATTGATGGACTATCCGGGTTCCAATAGAAACCAGGAATAGGAAGAGAACTAATGCAAACCAAATCATCATAAGATAATGTTTCAACGCATCCTTCAACTGAAGTCAGAGTCAGCGTTACGTCAAAACATCCGGTTTGCGTATACATATGATCTGTGTTGCCACAGTCAGTAGAAGTGGTTCCGTCTCCAAAATCCCAGAAACAAGTACCACTGATATAATCCGGATTATTGAACGACATCAATTCTGGTAAACATCCATTTCCACCTCCAACAACAGATGGTATTGGTTCAACATAAAGGCTGACTAACATAGAATCTGTTACAACTTGTCCGCATAAATCTGTCACGGTTACAGTGTACATGGTTTGAGTAGTTGGGCTTACAGTGGTTGTCTCTAAGGTATCAGCCGCATTGCCAGTATCCCAAGAATATGAATAGCCCATATAAGAACCAAAGTCAATCAATTCACCACCGCTGGCATTCACATACAAGGTTGCAGTTCCATCAAGACAAATGGTTGTATCATTTCCCGCTGTTGCAACTAATGCCGGAGAAGATGACACGTTATATGATACCGGCGCAGCAACACAACCGTTTGCATCAGTAACAACCAGCGTGAAGTTGATTCCTGGTGCAGGCTCTGTAATAGTATAATTGAACATGTCGGTTGTCCATGTTGTTGCATCCAAACTGTTTGTCCACAAGTAAGTATACGGCGGAACTCCTCCATTAGAGAAAGCCTGAACTACTACATCTGATCCATAGCAACCAAACCAATCACTTGGCGCAATTGAATACAATGCCATAGGTTCATATACTGTTGTATTTGACAATGCTTGACATCCGGTTGCATCCTCAACAACAATATCATAATTTCCAATTGGCAGACCATTAAAGATATTAGACGCTTGGAATGTTGCACCACCATCAACGCTATATTGAACTGCAGTCGGCGCAGTAATGGTAATAATACCAGTGCTACCGCCATTGCATAATACATCTGTGGTCACAACGGATGTAATAGGAACCATTGCAGGTTGAGTCAACACAAAGTTCATTGAGTCAATCTGACATCCGTGATCATCAGTAAGTATTAACGAATAAGTTCCATCACAAATACCAACTGCATTTGGATCAGTTGATGAAGCGATATTACCTGCCCAGTTGTATGTATATGGAGCAGTACCACCGCCTGTTGTAGTTGTGACAGTTCCATCACAAACTCCATAACAACTTGGATTAGTTATTACAAAAGATGTCCAGTCTAAAACAGCAGGTTCATTCACCGTTTCTGTTCCGGTTGCTTGACAACCATTATCATCTTCGACAGTAATGTTATAAACTCCTGCAGCTATGAAACCAAAGTTTCCTCCACCCTGAAAAGTTATACCATCAATACTGTATGACAACAAACCGGTTCCGCCGCTACCTGTTAGGTTAATTGCTCCTGTGAAATCTCCATTACAAGTAAGATCTGTAAGCACAGCAGAATATGTAAGCAATGCCGGATCATTCAGTGTAACGCTGGTAGTTGCAGTACAAAGATTTGCATCTTGAACCGTAATAGTATAAGTACCTGCAACCAATCCGTTAAATACGTTTGATGCCTGATATGCGCCACCATTAATACTATATTGGTGAGCTCCTACCCCTGCGGAAGATGAGATAGTAATTGAACCATTAGCATCACCATTGCATAAAGGATCAACAGGCACTACGTTATCAATTACCGGTGTTGCATCAGCAGCAATCACTGCTGTTCCAGAAATCTGACAACCATTATCATCTTGTAAAACAACAAATACGTTGCCTGGAGCAAGCCCTGTGAAAAGATTAGCAAGTTGGAAATTAGCTCCGTTATCCGCTGAGTAGTCATACCCCGGAGTACCGTTTGCAGCGGTAATTGTTAATTCACCATTGTTCAAACCACATGTAGAAGCAACTGTTGTAAACGCCATTGTCATCAACGTTGGTTCATTCACTGTTTGCGCTGCAGTAATACTACAATTGTTATCATCTACTACGTAAATAGCGTATGCGCCTGCGCATAAGCCATTAAGCGTTGATCCTGATTGTAGAGTAATACCACCATCAGAACTGTATAAATAAGGTGCTGTACCTCCATTTGCCGTAACAGCTACTGTTCCATCACAACTTCCATTACAGAGCGCATCTGTAACCACGTATGTTGCAGTTAGCTGAGCTGGTTCATTAATAGTTTGCGTTCCAGTGTAGGTACAACCAAGTGGGTCTGTCACAATTACGTTATAAGTATTTGCAGCAAGGGCAGGAAAAATTCCGGTACCATTAGTTGACGCACCAAACTGATAAGTATATGGTGTACCGTTTGAACCTGATGCTACAATTTGTGCAAACCCTGAGTTGTTTCCGTTACATGTCAAATCAGTTGCATTGATTATTACGTTGAATGGAGTAGGTTCATCAACATCAATTGTTACTGTTCCTAAACATCCGTTACCATCCATAACCGTAATAGTATATGTACCGGCTGCAAGACCAGAGAAATTTGTACCTCCCTGATAAGTTGCCCCACCATCAATTGAATATTGGTATGGACCACCATCACCACCTGTTACACCGGTCACGTTAATTTGACCATCTGCACCTGCGTTACAAGTTACATCTACTGAAGATAAGGTAGCAATAACTGAATCAGGATGATTGATAGTGAACTGTTGAATACCAAGACACAAACCGGCATCTTGAATAGTTACATAATATGTTTCAGCAGAAAGACCAGGGAAAACACCGGTACCATTCACCGTACCACCAGGAGTGATTGTATATGTGAATGGTGCGGCACCAAAAGTTTGTGATACAATACCTAATCCATCTGTTCCATTATAACACGTTGCGTCTACTGCAATGTCTACTTGAGTTATCATGACGTTGTCAGACAAGGCAGAATAAACTGAGTCAACGCAACCATTGGCATCTGTAACAACCAGATTATATAAACCGGAAAAAAGACTTCCAAAGAAACCATCATTCACCTGAATAGTAGCGCCACCATCAATAGAATAGAAATAAGGAGCTAAACCGGCAGTTGCAATAATTTCAAAACTTCCATCTTGCGCACCGCAGTTAGATGGGTTGTTAGCAATAAAGTTAAATGTGAATGGAGGAGGATCAGTTAACGTAACCGTATTGGTTGTTTGACAACCATGACTATCTTCCACAACCACCGTATACACACCAGCCATCAAACCAGTAACAGGCGAAGTTCCGGTAAAGGTTGCACCATTGTCAACACTGTACGTGTATCCTGGTGTTCCACCACCGGGAGTAAAAGATATTTCACCGGTTGGAGTTTGATAACATTCTGGATCAACAAAACCATTTGTTAAAGTCAACACAGGAGGTTGAGTAATTGCAACCACTGCGTTCGCAAGACATCCGTTGTCGTCTTTCACAACCACATTGATATTACCTGCACACAAACCTGTAAGGATGTTACTAGGTTGGAATGTTAACCCGTTGTTTGAACTGTACTCATAAGGCGGAGTTGCGTTTGATGCGTTAACCGTGATTTGACCATCACAAACACCATTGCATGACGCATTCACGACAGTTGTAGTAAATGTGAGCGGTGTTGGTTGTGTAATAGTAAAGTTTACAGAACCTGTACAACCATTATCATCCATTACAGTTACGGTATGAGCACCGGCAGCAACACTATTAAATGTATTACTTGCTTGATACGCACCACCATCTAATTGATATTGGATTGGAGCGGTACCCCCGGTAACACCGATGGTAACTGAACCTGTTAATGCGCCTGCGCAAGCTACGTTATTTAAAACATCCACAAACGGAACCGGGCCTGCCGAGGACGTAATTGTTATTGGTAAAGTTTCAGTACACCCATTATTATCACTCACGCTTACGGTATAAGAACCGGCAGCCAAACCTGTGAATGAACCTGTTGTATTGCTTGATGCTCCAATGGTATAGGTATAGGTAGGTGCAGTACCACCCGCAGCTAATACGGTTACTGTACCATTGTTTGCCCCACAGGTTGCAGGCGTAATAGCAGTTTGTGCAAGCGTAACATCGGTTGGTTGATTCACTGTTTGCGTGATTGGGAAAGTACAACCATTATTATCTTTCACTAACAGGTTGTATGTTCCTTGACAAAGAGAGTTAAAGGTTGCACCAGATTGATATGCGCCTCCGTTAATATTGTAGGTGTATGGTGATGTTCCGCCTGAAGGAGCATTCACAGTTATTGAACCATTGCAAGAACCAAAACATAATGTGTTTACCGCAGAGGCAGTTGCTGATAAAGCTGCAGCCGGTTGCCCAACCACAACAGAAACAGTAGCTGTACAACCCAATGCATCAGTGGCAGTAACATTATATGTGCCTGCAACCAGTCCGCTTGCAGTTTGCGTAGTTTGACCAATTGGTGCCATACCGGCATTGTACCAAACAAAGGTATATGGTCCTGTTCCGCCTGATGGGTTAGCAGTAGCTGTCCCGGTTGCACCACCAAAACACAATGCAGGAGTTGAACTTGCAGTAACGGTACAACAAGGTGGACCGGGGTTGATAGTAAAGCTTTGAGAAGTGACACACGTTGTTGCGTCATCTATCGTTATAGTGTACATTCCCGCCGGAAGGCCTGTAAAGTTTCCGTTGGTTTGCGTAATATTCACAGGTCCCGTGAGCACGTAATTATATGGACCAGTACCTCCTGAAACCGCAACGGTCATTGTTCCGTTTGAACCACCAAGGCATGTAGGTGAAGTATAGTTTAATGAAGTGATGTTCATTGAAGCCACTGTCACTGTAACACTTTGACAAGCAGACAATGTTCCGTTGGTATAGCAACATGTGAACGTAGTGGTAGAGGTAATATTTGAAGTTACGTTTTGGGCATCTGGGAAACCTGGGATGTGCGCCCAGTCATAATAGAACGGGGTACAAGGTGTAGCATAGACATAAAAGTTATCAA
Source organism: Crocinitomicaceae bacterium (assembly GCA_016708105.1). NCBI lineage: Bacteria > Pseudomonadati > Bacteroidota > Flavobacteriia > Flavobacteriales > Crocinitomicaceae > Crocinitomicaceae bacterium. Next base: position 997,496 of record JADJGJ010000001.1, on the reverse strand, counting down.
TTCCCCAGTGGTCATAAGCACTACCAGAAGAACCCCATTGTCTTAGACGAAACATGGTACTAGCACTGTAGGCACCGGCAGGAATTGTGAAGCAGTAGTTATGCCAGGTAGTGAATGCCGTTGCGCCTGATGCACTCGGACTAGTTACTGCGCCAGGATAGGCTCCAAGCAGATTTCCATTTGGGGCAAAATATGCCATATCTGTCCATGTAGCACCGCCGTTGGTTGACCATTGCAAACTCACCCCTTCGTTGTACAAGTCTGCGCCTTCACAAGGTGCAACATCTCCGCAGAGCTCGCACATAAATTTAAAATCAAAACACACTGTTCCACCGCAAGCGACATTCACCGCTGAGGTTTGCATGGTACGCGGAGCAGCTGTAGTTGAACCCATCCACAGATACGTGGTGCCATCCATGGAAGCACCGCAAGGGTTATTGAACTGAGCAGCTGGTGATGCAAGCCAACCGGGTGCAACGGTACCTGAATTGAAATTATCACCAAACACAGGTACAGTTGAAGTACCATTTGCCGTTAGATTGACGTTACCGCCACCACATGGTAAGCTGGTTGGTGAGGCACCTACCGTTATAGTCTGACCATAGCTGATTCCTCCCGATAAGACGAATAGCAAGGTTGCTTTTGCGAGGTTACGAACTAATTTTTTCATGACGCTTGGGTTTGTCTTGGGTTAATATTATTGGCGAGTAACTTTGATGTTTTCAAATTCAAAACGGGTAAGTTTTGTAGGACTTACATAAGTGATAAAATCCTTAAAAATATACAGTGCCCCATAAGGTACGGTACAATCTCCTTCTATTGTTTCAGATGATTTCACTTGAATGGTGTAATGTTCTTCACCGTCAGCAATATCTTCAGTTTGTTTTTGATTGTTATACCAAACTGCCAGATCCCACTCAACTGAAATGTTTACTGATAAGGTATTTTCAATCTTGATGATATATGCAACTTGAGATGGGGCATCATTAGTTACACAATCAGTTTGTTTATAATACACGTTTACTCCGTCTACGGATTTATAGAGTATCCAATTATCTTCTTGAGAGAAAGAAATGGTTGAAATTAAAAGTGCAAAAAGTGAGAAAAAAATAGTCTTCATACCTTGGGTTTTTATTTTGAGACGGAAACAATATGCAATGGTTGCCTAAAACTATTGCAAAATGATATCAACAGCAAAATTGTTGGCAAATTTAATGGAATCTTAACTAAAAACTTTTAGAATTGATCAAGGCTTAACATAATGAAGCACCCAGGTCTCTTCGACTAAGTCAGATTTTGCTTGAAATGATGCGTATGCCAGTTTCTCATCACGCACAGTGGAGTGATAGAGTAAAACGTAATACAAATTATTCCGTTTGTTTTGAATAATTCTGGCATTCGGGTATTTAGGCTTGATCTTACGAATAAGCGCATCAGCATTAGATTTTTGTGCAAATGCACCGGTAATTACATAATATCCGTTTGGTGTGTCTTTACCACTTAATTCAATGAAATAATCTTGCGGATTAGAGGTCATGTCTGCGTCAGAAATTTGTGGAATAGTATCTTTAGTTGTGGTATCAACAGTAACCGCCACAGTTTTTGGCCATTTTTTCAATGAGTCTTCCAAATCCTGAATATATTTTCCATCTTCAACAATTACGTTATTTAAACTATCCATGATTCTTTTTTGCTCTGCCAACATTCTCTCATACTCTGAATTGTCTTGCACCTGCTGTACTTTAGGCGGAATTGAATATTTCAATAAAAGTTCAGCATTGGGCGCAGTGCTGAAACCTGCAATATCATTGATGATAAAATCATACGCCAAACCAAATTTGAAATTTTTTACTACACTCACACCAAGTGAAAAACTCAAAGCATAATCACTCTTGTACCCTACTCCAATCCATCCATATTTTTGCATTTCAAAATAAAGATTGGCAGAATATTGCAAGGGTGCACCGGGAAAAGAATAAATAACAAGCGCTTCAGGATTCAGAATTATTCCTTTTTCACGACTAATGAACCAAGAATAGCCAAGCGTTGAAACTAATTGTCTTTCTAAAGTATAGTAAGAATAATTATTATCAGAATAAATTAATTTGGAACCTAAAACTTGCGGTACACTGACACCAACACGGAAATCAGCATAATTAAAGTTTAAACCAACGTTCATGTCAAACATAGTTTTACGGTCTCCAACAGCATTGATAACGATAGGATCATTGGGATCAGTAACAATAGCATTACTGAAATCAATGCGATTATCAACAACACCGGCTGCTATGCCTGCTCGTAAAAAAGCTTTCTCTCCAAATTTTATCTTGTATGAATACAAAACATGTGCGTTGAGTTTACTGGTTATTCCAACAAAATCACTGTATAATGAAATTCCTAATCCTGATTTTTCATCACGCAAGAGCGTGCTCACATTGAGGCTATTGGCATTAAAACCTTCACCGTAATTTCCCCATTTTTGATTTCTGATTAATGTAACATCTACCCCATCATTAAAGCCGGTGTACGATGGATTAAACACCAGCGGAGTGAGGTGATATTGATTATAAAGCGGTGCTTGTTGGCTAAAACCTGCTGTATATATAATAAATCCCAGCAGACACAGTAGTACTCTATTCATTTCCAATAACAGTAATAATTCCTTTAAATGGATCAGGTACTAGGGCAGGGTCATGCAGGTCAAGGACGTAATAATAAGTTCCATCAGGTACAACAGCTCCATTAAATGTGGCATCCCAATCATTATAATATGGCTGAGCCTTGTAAATAACTTGTCCGTAGCCGTTGAAAATAACTATTTCATTATTTGGGTAGGTATCTAAATTCGGTATAACCAAAATGTCATTGAAGTTGTCTGCGTTAGGGGTGAGCAGATTAGGGACAACAAGTTCAGTAACGTTAGGCAATACGGTAACTGTCACCGAAGCGGTATCTATACATCCATTGATATCAGTTACCTGCACGTTATAGACCGTAGTAATTTCAGGCCACACTATAGGATTGTAGATAGTTTCATCACTCATATTATAAACAGGGAACCACAAGAAGTTAATTCCTCCTGATGCTGATAATTGCGTTGAATCACCTTCAAAAATTGAAACATCAGCCCCTCCAGTTGGCGCAAGAGGAAGAACAACAATGGCATGAAATACAGTGTCTGTAGGGCAGCTTGATTCTTGAATAACTGCACCAAACACCGTGTATCCTAAAAGTCCATTATAATCATAAATTGTGTCTGTTACGCCTGTATTTGTCCATGTTGTACCGTTATCATAAGAAACTATCCAATCAATTGGTGAACCTACAATTGGATTTACCTCTAATGAAGAATCATTTTCAAAATTGCAAACCAACAATTCACCCACAATAGCGCCGGCATCAGTACCCGGAATCAGTGTTAAGGTAATTTGATTTGAATAAGCAGCTGGACAAATACTGTTTTGAACTAAAACCTGATACGTGATGGTATCATTGAGATTCCAGTATTCAAGAGAGTCTGATACATTGGCAAGTGTATCCCAATCAATCCCACCGTCATAAGAATATTCCCATTGAAGAATATTACCCAAATAACCGGAGAGATCAACTTGACCACCATTTCCATTATCACAAATATCATAACTTGCAGGCAATGTTCCTGCAACGGTTTGCGGAACCACATCTATCACTACCACAGGGGTAGAATCATCTGCGCAATATCCATAAGGACTGCCCATCAATGCCCACCAATACATTTGCAAATTGATATTAGTGTACGGCTGTGTATCTGACATATTCCCGGTTGTTAGATATGTTGCACCGCCATCTGTTGAATAATACCAATCTTCAGGGTTTCCATTGTAGCCTGTAATCACAAAGTTCCCAGAATTAATGCCTGAACAAACTGTGGCAGGCGCTGTAATGGTACCGGGTGTTGGTGGACAATCGGAAGTCACGGTCGTACTCCAGGTATTGTTGGCTGTGTTGGTTTCAGCCACAACAGCTATTACTTCAAAATCGAGTGTATGCACTTGACAAGCCGAGAAATCTCCTTGAGCTATAAAAGAATACGAATAGACTAGTCCTCCATTCAACCCTGAAGCAAGTGGCACAGTTTCAACAACAGCAGGTGCTCCGTCTAATGAATAACTCACGTCAAAAGAAGTTTGAGCATACCAACCAGTACCAGCCGGACCGGCATTGTAAACCAAGATAGTTATTACCGCCGAATTTGGGAGCGAGCACCCACTAGCTGGTGCAACCAATGTAGTAATAGTAAGATCAAACGACTGAGCCCTCCCGCCTAAGGACGCAATCATCAAAATTAGTCCGAGAAAAAATTTTCGTATCATGGGTCAAGTAAGAAGTAGTTTAGGCAAATATAAGCGATTAAAGTACAATCCGCAAATAATTCATTCTCTTTGTACTTAGACTAGCAGTACTAAACGCTTAATATCCATTTTCTGCAGCATCAATTTTGTGACATCTAAAGTTCATTCTAAACCATCTTGGTTGTGATAGCATACCAAAATAAATCAACAGAAATAAAATATACTCTGTGGCAGGTTGTTAAATCAATCTCTGGCTGCCACCAAAATAGTCAACGTATAGCAGAACTGTCTTTTTAAAAATGAGGATGTCCATTATCTATTTCTTTCTCTTTAATGCGGTGAATAGGTTTTTTATATCTTCATATCTTGATACCTTTGCGTGAATCAGATTTTATGCTCAAAAAGAAAATTGGAATAGTTGGTGGCGGACAACTGGGACGCATGTTAATCAATGAATCTATCCGGTATGATCTAGAAATTGCAGTGCTGGATCCTGACGTGAATGCCCCGTGCAAATCTTTAGCCCATACTTTTCACTGCGGTAGTTTACAAGATTTTGACACGGTTTATGCTTTTGGGAAAACGTGTGACATTATTACTATTGAAATTGAAAACATTCATGTTGATGCCCTTGAAAAATTAGCTTCAGAAGGTATTCATGTTTTTCCGCAACCCCATATCATTCGAATGATTCAGGATAAAGGTTTACAAAAAGAGTTTTACCTGAAAAATAGTATTCCAACAGCAGAATTCAAGTTAATTAGAAATCATGTTGAGTTGCATCAAAATACAAGCTATTTACCCTTTGTACAAAAGTTGCGTGTTGGTGGCTATGATGGCAAAGGAGTTGAAGTAATGAAAACAAGTGCAGATTTTGTAAAGGGTTTTGATGCCCCAAGTGTATTGGAAAAATTTGTTGATTTCAAAAAAGAAATTTCAGTTATTGTAGCTCGCAACAGTGTCGGACAAATTAAAAATTTTCCGGTAGTTGAACTTGAATTTAACCCTGTTGCTAATTTGGTTGAATTTTTATTCTCACCTGCAGATATTAGCTCAGCGGTTGAAGTACAAGCCCAAAAAATTGCCGTGGACATTATAGAAAAATTGCAATTAACCGGCGTACTTGCTGTGGAAATGTTTGTCACGCATGATGATCAGGTACTAGTGAATGAAATTGCTCCAAGGCCACATAACAGCGGACATCAGACAATTGAAGCAAACATTACATCGCAGTATGAGCAACACCTTAGAGCCATTTTGAACTTGCCACTTGGAGCAACTGAGAGTGTTATGCCGTCTGTTATGGTGAATTTGCTGGGAGAAATTAATTACAGTGGGCAGGCAGCGTATGAAGGTTTGGATGAAATTCTTCAAATTCCTGGAGTATATCTTCATTTATATGGAAAAAAAACGACAAAACCGTTTCGCAAAATGGGTCATGTCACCATACTTGACCATGACATGGTGAAGGCAAAAGAAAAAGCACATGTTGTAAAACAAACTATTCGTGTCATCAGTAGCGGGGCGTGACCTTGGACATATTGAAACCGTGCGTGCGCTGGCGGCCTTGTCAGTTGCTGTATTTCATTTCTCTCATTACACAAATGGCACTAATTTTTTGATCAACTCAGATGATGCGAGAAACATTACCATACATGGGGCTCAAGGAGTAGAGTTGTTTTACATTGTTTCTGGTTTTATTATTCCTTTTGCCCTGCATCGGGCAGGTTATGCAATCACTGATTATTTCAGATATCTTGGAAAAAGATTGAGTAGATTATATCCTCCCTATCTCATCACCATACTGGCAATTATCAGCATGAATTTTATCTTATGTAAATTTATTTGGCATATTGATTTTGATATCCATTTCAAGCAAGTTATTGTGAATGTGTTTTTTCTTGCAGATCTTTTTCCTGAATGGGGATGGATTAATCCTGTTTTTGCTACCCTTGAAGTTGAAATTCAATTTTATCTACTTATTGGTATTCTTTTCCCTTTCATGATGAAAAATAACGGATTTTATTTATTGATATCCGCTGCCCTATTATTACTCGGAATGCTAACAAGAGACACAGATACAGCCCTGGTGAACATGCCATATTTTCTCACCGGATTCAACGTGTTTTATTTGATGCAGAATGGAAATAAATGGATATCTGGACTTATTCAACTCAGCATTTTATTTTGTTTGTACCGGTATTTTCAATGGCCTGATTTATTTGTGAGCATCTTAGGTTTTGTTTTGATTTTATGGTTGCCTCGCAAGCTTACTTTATTTAAAACAACCGGGAAAATCTCATATTCCTATTATTTGATCCATGGCTTATTAGGTGGGTGGTTTTTATATTTCACCTCATCATTACCAAGTTGGTCAAACTACCCATGGCTTTATTTTTTACTTGCATTAGCTATTAGTTGGGTTGGAGCATTTATCTTGTATCAACTCATTGAAAAACCTTGTTTACGTTGGTCAGCATCTATTCAATACAAGCGAAATGAAACAAAAAAGTAAATTTGTTGTAAAATGAGATTATGGCAGAAGTAGGAATCATCATGGGAAGTAAATCAGATTTACCGGTTTTAATGCCGGCAGCTGAGATACTGAAAGAATTTGGAATAGCTTATGAAATCACGGTAGTATCAGCACACCGTACTCCTGAACGCATGGTAGAATATGCCAAAACCGCTGTATCACGCGGATTAAAAGTCATTATTGCCGGGGCGGGTGGCGCAGCTCATTTACCGGGAATGACCGCTTCTCTTACCCCACTGCCCGTTATTGGTGTTCCGGTAAAATCAAGTAATTCAATTGATGGCTGGGATTCTATTTTGTCTATTTTACAAATGCCCGGCGGAATTCCGGTTGCAACCGTAGCACTCAACGGTGGTAAAAATGCCGGCATACTTGCCGCCAGCATTATTGGCAGTGCTAATCCACATGTATTGGAAAAAATCACAGACTACAAAAACAAACTCCGAGATGAGGTGTTAAAGTCTGCAGATGAATTGAAAAATCTTTAATTATCAATCTTCAGTATTCATCAAAATTAAAAAAATTATCATTTATTTGTTGTAACTTTATTTGTTATAACATATATTTGTACAAAAAATGGATTATGATTTCAACAACAAAACAAATAACTAAACCTCATTGGATACAAATTGCGTCTTACTATGTTATAGCAGGCATACTGGCACTGATGATGCTTGGTGCCGCATTTATGAAATTAAGCAAAGATCAAACCTTGGTTGAAAATTTTGCAAAATGGAATTTAACCGAGTATATGCAATGGATAGCAATAGCTGAAATACTCATTGTACTGGGCTTGTTCATCAGAAAAATTTCAGGTATTTCCACACTTATGTTAATTGGCATGATGGCGGGTGCAGTATACACTCATGTGGCACATGACGAGCCTTTTTTTGCACCCTTGGCCATAGCAATTGTTGCTAGCATTAACCAGTGGTTTATTAAACCGAAAAAAGCCAATAAATAAAATTTCTAATGTAAATTAAAATGAAAAAGATTCTAGAGTTGATTCGTCACAAAACAGGTAATATCTTTATGATTACCCTATTTTTAATAGTTGTCGGACAAAATAGCAGTCACGCACAAGCAATAGGAACAAAAACAGGATACATCAGTTTCTATTCAGAAATGGAAGAGGTGCTAGCTCAAAACTATGCTGTAGAAAGTGAATTAGACACAAGCACCGGGAAAATAATTTTCATTGCATGCATTCAAAGTTTCCGCTTTGATAATGCCACGATGCAAAAGCATTTCAATGAAAAAGATGTTATGAATTCCAAAGAATTTCCTCGTGCCAAATTTGTGGGTAACATTCTCAATCATGACAAAATTCAATACAATCAAAACGGTAGCTACTCAATTCAAGTTGAAGGCAACCTTACCATGAAAGGAGTAACAAAAGAAGTAAAAACAAAAGCTACCATTGTAGTAGAAAACGGTAAAATATCAGCATCAGCAAAATTTATACTCGACAGATTTTTATTTGGTGTAACTGATATAGCAGACTCCATTTCACAGATGTTAGATGTAGAAGTAAAAGTAAATTATGAATAAGATAAAGTATCCCCTACTCGCTTTTTTTTGTGTTCTGCTGCTTGGCGCAGGCATTGGATTAGACACATGGTTTAAACCACATCGTGATGTGAAAACTGCACCGGTTTTTGATGAATTTGATGTAGATGATTTTACTTCAGAATTTTTGGAAGATTCTAAAGCTGCAAAAAATAAATACCTTGCAGATGATGGCGATTCAAAGATTGTTACCATGAGTGGAACCATTCAGCATATCACAAATAATATGCTGAATGAAACCGTGATTACTATTCAGGGTAAAAAAGAAGCCGGTGCCCGGTTCACACTAATGGATGATCAAAAAGAAAAAGCACAATCATTAAAACCCGGAGACAAAATAAAACTAACCGGTGTTGTAAGCGCCGGTGCTGAATTTGATGCAGACCTCAACCGATATTTAGATGCCGTTTTGGAGCAAGCTTACTTTTAAATGAAATCTGTACTTTTGTTTCATGAAAATTGAAGACGAGCTGCAATCTAAATTCCGGAATGAATTTCATAAACTGGCGGTAAACCTCTTTTTGACCAGTTCACGCCTTGGCGAATGTTTTCATCAAACCATCAAAGATTACCACATCACCCCTGCGCAATATAATGTGTTAAGAATACTACGTGGGCAAAAACAAAAACCGGCTAGCATTGGTTTGATTAAAGAACGAATGATAGATCGCAATTCAGATGTTAGCCGAATTATTGATCGGCTAGTTCAAAAGAAAGTGATAGCCCGCAGTGAAAATGCTGCTGATCGCAGGCAAAAAGATGTTGTCATCACCAATGCAGGTTTACAACTTCTCAAAGAAATTGATACCTGGGAAAAGCAAATGGATAAACGCCTGCATAAACTCTCTGAAGCTGAGGCCGCCAAAGTAAATGTTTTGCTGGATAGGTTGAGGGAGGGGATATAGTTTTATCTCGTCTGAGTTTTTTTTATTCTGAAATAGATTCTTGTCTTAACAATTGAATCCATAATACAATTACAAAAACTGATACGTTTTCAATTACCATTATACCGATGGGTATCGGCATAATGGTAATTAGAATAAATTGCAAAAGACGTAGATTCTATATAAATAAATGATTCTAAAAAAGAACCGGTAGAGATGTAAGCTTTTAACAATTGATTTTTACCTAAATAAATCTTAAATTTGGAGCATGAACAGCTTTCAAAGTCAGCAAATAGTAGATTACCTAAAAAGTCATCACGCCTCAAAGATTGGTGTATTTGGTTCTTTTGCGCGAGGTGACTACAATGACACAAGTGATGTTGATATACTAGTGACTTTTAAGACCAACATCGGCCTCCTTGAACTAGTTAAATTTGAAAGAGAGCTGAGTTTGATTTTAGGAAGAAAAGTTGATCTTGTCACAAATCGTTCACTTGTCAATAAGAAAATTGAGGCCTACGTTCAGCGCGATTTAAAAATGCTTCTTGAGTGAAAAAAGACGACAGTATTTTTATTGACCACATACTTCATGCCCTGCATAAGATTATTGCGTATACTGAAATACACAGTCAATCAAGTTTCCTAAAATCTGAAATTACGCAAGATGCAGTGATCAGACAATTTGAAATAATCGGAGAAGCATCAAAAAAATTATCGTCGGAATTTAAAAAAAGATATTCTGATGTTCCTTGGTCAGACATGGCAGGCATGAGAGACAAATTAATTCACGATTATGTTGATGTGGACATTTGGATTGTATGGACTACTGTTGAAAAGGATGTACCGATGCTACTAAAGCAACTAGAAGGAATCAACAATCAATAAAAACTCATCTTCTCACAATTTATCATGTTGAGAAAGTGACGCTAAAGCACAAATTTTACTAGACAGGTTGAGGGAAGGGATATAGCATTCACCACCCCGAAACAAACAAACCATCTGCAGCATTCAATCCACAATTTTTCATTTCATGATATGCCATGGCAGCTGCCAAACGTATTTCTTCTCCTGATTTAAATTGGACCCAAGCTTCAATGATATAATCAAGAATTGTTGCACCCGGATACATGGATGAACTTGTCGTAACCAAGGGATAACAATTGGCGTTTTGGATAAATGGCGTAAAACCCCAGTAACTTGAACAAGCTAAAACCACAGCATCTTTTTTACGCGTGTGTTGTGCATAGATAGTATCTGGATAAACTTCGTACAATCCATTATGACCATTAAAGACCAACATGTCTGCCTGATCACCGCATAAAATCCATGTTGAATCAATCAATACAGAATCCGAGTGAAAACCGGCAAGACTATTTAGATAATCCTTTACGCAGGCATCCATTTGGTCGCCTCGGTAGGCATCACAGATTAAAATAACTTCAGAATAGCCATTAAAACTTCGTTTAAAAATTGCGCGTTCAAGAATGGTATCGTTGGCTATAAAATTTGAGTTCAAACTAATCCATTCATCCTTTAATTCAAAGTACTTTTTCATTCCGTGACGTGTTGCCCAATACAAATTAGTTTTCAGATTGAATCCATCACCCAATGAAGGACTCACCGGAACAATTCCTTGATGCGCATTATCACAAAGCGGTACCATTGTATGCACAATCAACGGTTCTCTGCTCTCTGCTTTTTGTTTTAAAAATGTCACTTGCTCATCTCTTTCAAAGGGCTGCAACCATGTGTGGTCATGATATTTTATAGAACCACCTTTTTTGAAATAGAATGTAGAATTACTCAACTGTCCATGTTGGTTTTGATGAGCACATGAAATGAGTAAGACAAATGAGGTAATAAACAAAAATCGCATATACCCTGAATACAAAAAAGGGAGAAAGTAACAGGGTAATTCATGAGAGCAATCATCAAAAAAAAACGCTCCCAAAATCTGAGAGCGTTTTTCCAATTAAACTATTTGATCAATTATTTTGCAACCGCATCAAGCAACATGTTTACATCACGAACACCTTTTGCACTGTCAGCAACCTTTGCTTTTTCAGCATCAGACAATTTAATTTCAACGATTTTTTCAATTCCGTTTTTTCCAATGATACAAGGCACGCCTAAAGAAATATCTTTCAAACCATATTCACCATCAAGCATAGCTGAACAAGGGAACATTTTTTTAGAGTCAAGAGCAATAGCCTGACACATTGCGGTAACGGCTGCACCAGGCGCATACCAAGCAGAAGTCCCTAATAATTTTGTCAAAGTAGCACCTCCTACTTTTGTTTCTTCAACAACCCAAGCTTGTTTTTCAGCACTGAGATATTCAGTAACAGGAACGCTATTGCGAACTGCTTTTTCAATCAATGGTACCATACCGGTATCAGAGTGACCGCCAATTACCATACCGTCAACATCAGATTGCGGGCAACCGAGTGCTTCAGCCAAACGATATTTAAAGCGTGCACTATCTAATGCACCACCCATACCAATGATTCTGTTTTTAGGCAGACCAGTTGCTTTATGTGCAAGGTAAGCCATCGTATCCATTGGATTACTTACCACAATCAAAATCACATTTGGAGAATGTTTAATCAAATTTTCACACACCGATTTTACAATTCCGGCGTTGATTCCAATCAGTTCTTCACGAGTCATACCCGGTTTACGAGGAATACCAGAAGTAATCACCGCTACATCTGATCCGGCAGTTTTAGAATAGTCGTTGGTGGTGCCGGTAATTTTAGAATCAAAGCCAAGCAATGATGCAGTTTGCATAAGGTCCATCGCTTTTCCTTCAGCAAAACCTTCTTTAATATCAATCAAAACAATTTCAGAGGCAAAGTTTTTAATAGCAAGGTATTCAGCGCAGCTTGCTCCTACTGCTCCTGCTCCTACAACGGTAATTTTCATCGGATTTATTATTTAATGTTAGTAATATGATTATTTCAGACTCTTTTCTGAGACAGGCACGAATTTAGAAAGATTTTGAACCGAAGCCCGTTTTTTTTACTGATTTTTGTCTGGGTTCACCCTATTTTTTAAAAAAAATCAAATCCTCATTGCCATGAATGATATTGCTCATAAAATCAGTGATAACAATACTTTTCAGTTAATTGTAACAGGGAGAAGTCAAAAAAAATGCTTTTTTTTCAGGTTAACTGGCAACCCGTTAAACAACTCAACGTCTTTATAGTGTAAAAACCAGTGGAAACAAGCGAAGATTTACGAACCATTGTTGACGGTTGCATAAAAGGTAAACGCAAGTATCAGCAACAACTGTTCAAACTTTTCTACGGGAAAATGATGGCGGTATGTATGCGCTATGCCAAAGACAGAGACGAGGCACAGGACATGGTACAGAATGGGTTCATCAAGATTTTCAACAAACTGGACGTTTACAATTTTGAAGGTTCTTTGGAAGGTTGGATCAGACGCATTATGATAAATACTGCCATTGATCAGATCAGGAAAAACAAACGTGACCCATTTTCAATTGAAGACGATTCGCGCATTTCAAACATAGAGGAAGATGTTCCCTTTGCTGAAGATGACGAACAGGAGGTCAAGATAAAAGCTGAAACGGCTATCAAAGCTATAAGCGCTTTATCCCCGGCATACCGCACGGTGTTTAACTTGTATGTGATTGAAGGGATGAGTCATAAAGAAATTGCTGAATATCTGGGCATTTCTGAAGGTACGTCTAAATCAAATCTGGCGAAAGCCAAAATGAAATTAAAAGAAGAACTGAGTTTAAAATTTGAACATTAATACATCACTGCGATGGATAAATTTGATAAAATAATTAAAGAGGCGGTTGAGAGTTATGAGGCTCCTTACGATGCTCAGGTATGGGCTAACGTGAGTGGTCAACTCGGTAACAAAGGCGGAGCAATGAAATGGATCATTGGTTCAGCGGCGGCGGTTGTGCTTATCACCGGGGCGGTTTATATTGCTCAGGATGATACTCAAAACGATATTAATAATACGCTCACTCAAAACGAAACTCCAACTCAGCCAGAGTCTAACGGTAATATCTTACCTGAACATCAATCTGATGCTGACAACAATAACGCATCAGAAAATTCTAACGGTACAAATACTGACCACCTAGCAACTGATGGTATTCATTCATCAGATAACACCACTCAAAGTTCTTCTGAGAACAACAATACATCAGCTAATCACAACGCAAATTCTTCTCAAGACAACACTGCATCAGATGAAACACAGGGCAATCATCACGTGGTAAATCCAGATGACAACCAACAAGTAATAGAGCATCATGTTGTGACCTCAAAAGTGAATGCGCGCTTTGATGTTAGCAATACGAATGCATGCGCAGGTACTGCATTTTTGTTTACTCCTGAAGACATGAATCAGTCTGCACTTTATGTGTGGGATTTTGGTGATGGATCATTCAGCGCAGCTAAAATGTCTGAACATGTTTATGCTGAAGCCGGAACTTATACTGTAACTCTAGCAATGAAAGATGGCAGAACAAATAAAACATTGGCCAAAACAAGTACAGAAATCACGGTTAATCCAACACCTGCCGTTGCATTTACTTGGGAAAAATCAAATGAACTGATTCCTACTGTAACATTTATCAATCTTACAGAATCTGCTGAAACATGGAATTGGGATATCAAGGGATTAAAAACATCAACTGAGAACAGTTTTGAATATACGTTCCGCAAAAAAGGAGCATACGTTGTTTCTTTAAGTGCTACCAATGAGTATGGCTGTACTTCAACTACTGAGAAAAATATCGAAATTAAAAATGATTATAACTTGTTAGCTCCAACAGCGTTCACACCTAACGGAGATAACATGAATGACTACTTCATTCCTGAAGCATTGCGCTTGATGGATGTTGATTTCACTATGGTTATATACGATAAAGCCGGTAAACTCATGTATCAAACTAATGAAGTGAATTTACCTTGGGATGGAACTAATGTAACTGACAACAGCCCCGCTGAAGAAGGAGCTTACGTTTGGAAAGTTCAGTTTAAAAATTCAAATGGTGAACTTGAATTATACGAAGGACAAGTGATCATCACCAGATAAAATCTTCCTCATGTCCTGGTTAATCCGGGATGGTTTTCTTTGCTTAAAAATCCGTTCGAAAGGGCGGATTTTTATTTTATAGCTATTTCACCAAAACTCATCAACAAGAGATAATTCAGTATATTCATCTTCTTCTTAAAAAAAAAATCCTGCCCAACTATCAATAATATATAACTACTGAACTAATTCAGAAGAGCATGAGAGATGCAGATGACAAAAAAACAAAACTCTGGAAAAATATAAATCTCCTGTCATACATTGTGATTGGGCTGTCCGCAGTTTTATTGTTGATGAAAATCTATCTAGATGCCAAACTGCTTGTTTCGCCGCTTTTGCCAAAGTACACCGTTATATTCAAGAATGGAAACCAGATCAATGTATTCTGTTTTGTTTTGGCAAGTTTGGTACCGGCAATTTTTCTTAGTATAAAAAAGCAATATCCCGCATCAACTATTTGCATACTGCTTTTTTTTATTGTTGGTTTGGCATTAAGCAATACTGTATCAATTTACGAGTACTTCTATGAATTCACTATGTATTTATAAAGGATACCAGTGAGAAGAATATGAAAGCAAAAAAGCATGTGAAAGTTTCGGAATAAATTTTCTTCAGACATTCACTATCACAATAACTACTCCTTCTTGACATCATCTGTAGCAGATTTTCTCCACTCATTGAAATTTGTTGTGATGCTAAAAACATTAACTGATCCGGCGGCTGAATAGAATGAAATAGCGTAGTTGAACGCGAATTTTTTAATCTTAAATCCGGTGCCAAAAGAAAAGCCGCCAATACCCATACGATCTATTACGCCCAAGGCATTTCTGCGTTGATAGTTGAATCCAATTCGCACAAAAAAATTCTCAGTAGGTAAAATTTCAAGACCAAAATTTGCATGATATCCAAGTTTTTTTGCAAAGCCCGCTTCAGGTATTGGAATGGTATCACCCGTGAGCTGATCTATGGTTGGCTCCCATGAAGGATCATTGTAAGTAAGATCCCATCGCGTTAAATCAGTACCAACAAGACTAAGTCTGAACGGCGCATGATGAAATTTGTACGAGATACCGGCAACTACCTCAATAGGCAAAGGTTCATGATTGTCTTGGGTAAAACCCTTGAATTGATACCCAATATTTTTAGCAACTAGACTCATGGTAACGTTTGCTTCATCATGATGAAATAAAACCGCCGCATCAACACTCATTCCAAAAGCAGAATAAGTTTCATAATGTGAGAATAAGAAATTCATATTTGCACCAAGTGAAAAATATTTATTTAAGTCTTTTGCATAACCACTGCCTATTGCATAGTCACCTGCAGTGAACGTGCCTTGTTCAATACCGGTTGCATCGGTGCGGGTAAATTTGCCATAAGACACGTAGCGCATATGACCGGTAAAAGTTCCGACTTTATTAAAGTGTTTTCCGTATGCTAACATGCCATAATTAATGCCTGCAGGATAAATAAAATGATTCATGGTTAACTGATTGTCCAATTCATTGGTGATGCTTGCAGGATTAGTAACAGCCAAGTTGATATCACCGTCACGCAAGGGAATAAATTCAGAACCCAAGGCAAGAGAGCGCGCGCTAAAATCCAAATCAAGAAAAGACCAAACATTTTCTCCACCGGTTTGTGAAAAAACAGCTGAAGAAAAAAACATACTCAGAAAAACAAATCTGTAAATCATATCCTCATAACGGAATTAACGAATGAATATTTTATTAAGGAGAATCAATTGTACCATTTGCTATTCTTGGTCCCAATTCAATGGCTTCCATATTTTTAACTTCTTTTCCATGCACTTCAAAGCGCAACAGGGTTTTAACTTTATGAAATCCTTTGAATCCGCATGCACCCGGATTGAGCCATAAACATTGAAGATTTTTATCAAACTGCACAAGTAGAATGTGAGAATGTCCACAAACAAAAATGCCGGCAGATTTTTGTGACAACTCAGGCCAGGCTTCCGCATTATATTTAAATGGTCGTCCGCCAATGTGAGAAATGAGTACTTCAATGTCTTCACACATAAACCGGTTATGTTTAGGCCATTTTAATCTTACCTGATGATCATCAATATTACCGTATACCCCGCGCACAGGTTTAAAGCGCTCAAGTTCATCAATCACTGATACATCACCAACATCACCCGCATGCCATATCTCATCCACCTCTTTAAAGTATGTATAAATCTTTGGATCAAGATATCCATGCGTATCTGATAACACCCCAATGCGTTTCATGTTGTGAATTTAGTATGAAAAAAAATTCTGGTTTGACTGAAGAAACAAATAACTTTGTTGTAGAAAAGAACTGAAATGCAAAGATACGTTCTGCAATTATCATATAAAGGCACGCACTATTTTGGTTGGCAACGACAAAATGGACAAATTTCTGTGCAAGAAAAAATTGAATCAGTTCTCAGTCAACTTCACAGTAATCAACCAATAGAAATTACCGGATGCGGGCGCACAGATACCGGTGTGCATGCAAGTTGCTATTTTGCACATTTTGACAGTGATCTACTATTTGAAACTGAACAATTATGCTTCAAAATGAACCTCATGCTGCCTGATGATATTGCTATTCGAAATATCCAAGCAGTATCCTCTGATTTTAATGCGCGTTTTTCAGCAATCTCAAGAACATACGAGTACGCCATTCATCAACAAAAAAATCCATTTCTTACTGAATTTTCATGGTATCACAGGGCTGATTTGGATATTGATAAAATCAATCAGGCTTGTATAATTATGATTGGTCATAAAGATTTTCAATGCTTCAGCAAAGTAAATACCGATGTGAGTAATTTTCTCTGCAACATCACTAAGGCAGAATGGATAATTACCGAGCATGGTTATTTGTTTACCATAAGTGCCAATCGCTTTTTGCGCAATATGGTAAGAGCAATCACAGGCACAATGATTGACGTGGGTTTAGGTAAAATAAATTTGAAGGAGTTTGAAACTATTCTGCAATCAGCAGACCGAGGCAAAGCAGGAACTTCAGTACCTGCACAGGGTCTTAATTTGATTAACGTTGAATACCCGGTTGATTTGATTTCAGTTTTGTAAATAAGATAATTAGTCCGGATACAATCATCACCAACCAAGGTGTGCCGTGTAAAAATAAATCAAACCAATCGTCTGCTTGCATGGGTTGCTCACCACTAAAGGCTCCGCCACCGGCTAACCATTGTAATTTACCAATAATATGAGGGGGATTAAAAGGCGCCAAACCCAAAGTAAGGCTGGCTATCAAAGCAAATTTGAAAATGTCATTCAGATATTTCATTCGTCGTTTTTTTTATAATGGCAATTATTTTTGTGGCTCAAGGCTATGCAATGTTCAAGTGCCCGAAATTACTCAAGCTCGGCCTTTCTTCCTGTGTCTTAAGTCACTCAAGCGTTGTAAATCCTGACAGGCTATGCCAGATAAGCGTTTCATGAGAATTTTTATATAAAAATATGATACATGTCATAGGCACTGCTCTCAAAACTACCTTACTTTATTCCTCAAATTATTTTTCTAAATACTATGGCCATAAAAATTACAGATGATTGCATTAATTGCGGAGCATGCGAACCAGAATGTCCGAACAATGCTATTTACTCAGGTGGTACAAACTGGAGCGCGGCTCAGGGTACTGCAGTTTCAGGATCTTTTAAATTGAAAAACGGATCAGAGATAGATGCTTACGCAGATCAGGAGCCTATTTCAAATGATTTTTATTTCATTGTACCTGAAAAATGTACTGAGTGTAAAGGATTCCATGATGAACCGCAGTGTGCAAGTGTATGCCCGGTTGATTGTTGTCTACCAGATGCTGACAACTCAGAAAGTGCGGATCAGCTGTTGGCTAAAAAAGCAATGCTTCACGGTGAATAACACCTCCCGTACCGACGATGGGAAAACATGTGGAGCAATTATTCTTGCCGGTGGAAAATCCAGCCGGATGAAAGCTCCAAAATCCTGGCTCCCTATTCCGGGAAACACAACTTTTATTGAACAAATTGCAGATACCTTTCACCTCGCTTTAAACGGCGGGGTGATTGCCGTTTTAAACGGATCATTTTGTATTGATGAATTCGAACCTCTGGTTCAAAGACTGAAACTCAGTTCTCAAGTGATTCCAAATCACAACCCTGAACTTGGAAGGTTGCACAGTATTAAATTGGGATTACAGCATCTGAATGATGATTATGTTTTTATTCAAAATACAGATTCGCCCTTTCTGCAAGTATCTACCATTGAATATTTGATGGAGCATGCCAAAGCTGGTTCTGTATGTATTCCGGTTTTTAATTCGCACCGCGGACACCCTGTTCTGATGGAAGCAAATTGGCTGCGTAATGCAATTCAAGCTGCACCAGAAAATTCTACCCTGCGTGATTTGATAAGTACAGTTGAACTTATTGAGGTACATGTCAACGATCCTGCGATACTTGACAATATTAATTCGCCTGAACAATATGAACAGTTAATGCATGAACGTGTGGAATAAAATAGCAAGCGTACCTTCATCAGGTAAAAAAGCTGTACTATGCACGGTTGTTGCAGTCAGTGGATCTACGCCCAGACATGCCGGTGCAAAAATGATTGTATACGAAGACGGCTCTATTGATGGTACGATAGGTGGAGGAAATCTGGAAAAAAATGTGATTCAGAATGCCTTGCTACAGCTTAACCTAAATCAGCCAAAATTATTTAGACATGATTTGTTGCATCAACACAATATGTGCTGTGGAGGAACAGTTGAAATTTTTATCGAACCACTTATGCCACAAAAAAAACTGTACATTTTTGGTGCCGGTCATACCGGCCAGGCTTTGGCTTCACTTGCCCTGAATACTGATTTTGAAGTATATCTTTTTGATGACCGAAAAGAGTATATGGATCAGGTGAGTGATTCACGCATCAATAAACTTTGTGCTGAAATTAGAAACACCCTGCCCCTGCTCCCATTTGATCAATATACTTACTCTGTTATTGCAACCTATGAACATGCACTTGACAGAGATATTTTAAGTTATTGTATTGGAAAACCACATGCCTATTTGGGCATGATTGGCAGCCAGAGAAAAATTTTAATTACTAAAAAAATGTTCACTGATGCAGGCATTGCAACATCATCACAACTTGAAAAAGTACACATGCCAATTGGAATCAACATCCACGCCGAAGATCCTTTTGAAATTGCTATCAGCATTATGTCAGAATTGATCAGTTTCAAGAATAGCACGACAGATCTCAAAGCGAAAAAAAACAACGAGACAAAAACTAAAAAAGCAGAACAAGTAAAATGAGTACACCAATAAAAACAGCACTTGTAACAGGCGCTGCCAACGGAATTGGAAAGGCAATTGCCACCAGGCTGGTGAATGAGGGCTATTTCACTATTCTTGCCGATGTTGATGAAGAAAACGGACAAAAACAGGCAGCAGCTTTAGGCAAATCAGCAGAATTCAAAACCTGCAACATCAGTGATGAAAAATCAGTTGAAACGCTGTTTTCATATATCAAAGAAAAATACAATACCCTTGATGCACTAGTCAATAATGCGGGTATTATCCGAGACAACGTAATTTGGAGAATGCCCGTTGAAGATTTTGACAAAGTGATAGAAATAAATTTGCGAGGCACTTGGCTGATGTGCAGACAAGCAGCTATGTTAATGCGTCCGGTAAACAAAGGACGAATTGTCAATATTTCATCACGCGCATGGCTTGGTAACAGAGGTCAATCAAATTATGCTGCATCAAAAGCAGGAGTGGTTGGAATGACCCGCGTGCTGGCACTTGAATTAGGCGCAAACGGAATTTTGGTGAATGCTATTGCACCGGGTTTGATTGATACTCCGCTAACTCAAAAACTACCTGCTGACGTTCAAGAAAAATTAATTGAAGCACAACCAACCAAAAGCATGGGAACGCCAGAAGACATTGCACAAGCGGTAGCCTTTCTCTGTGATGATAAAACCAAATTTATTACAGGACAAACTATTTACGTGGACGGCGGAAAAAGCATAGGTGCCGGATTATAATTATCAATTCAACGAAAAGAAAACAAAAATGGAACTAATAACACTTCATGTAAACAATCAGGAAATTCAATTGGCTGTTGAACCACATGAAACACTTGCATACACACTGAGAAACCGCATCAATCTCACCGGTACAAAAACCGGATGCGAACAAGGAAGCTGCGGCGCATGTACAGTATTTGTAGATGGAGTTGCAGTACAAAGTTGTATCACGCCGGTGATGAAAGTCAGCGGTTCAACCATCACTACCATTGAAGGAGTGGCAGACATGAATAAATTGCATGGTTTGCAAGAAAAATTTGTTGAACATGGCGCAATACAATGTGGATACTGTACACCAGGAATGATCATGTCATCACTACACCTGTTGAATGAAAATCCAAAGCCAAGTCGTGAAGAAATTCAAGAAGCACTTTCAGGAAACTTATGCCGTTGCACCGGGTATAAAAAAATTATAGACGCCGTTGAATCATATGTGCATAAAACAGAAACTAAAAAAGAATCTGGAAAAGGCACTGTTGGGGTATCACGACCCTATATTGAAGCAGAAAAAAAAGTACGTGGTGCAGCAGAATATGCAGATGATTACCGTGTCAAAAATGCACTTCACTGCAAATTTCTGAGAAGTACGTATGCACATGCACGCATCAAATCAATTGATATTTCAGCTGCAAAATCTCTTCCCGGAGTTAAGGCGGTTGTAACCGGCAAAGAGCTTCCGCTCACGTTTGGCGTGTTACCAATTTCACAAGATGAGACGGCAATGGCAACTGATAAAACCAGATACATTGGTGAAGTAGTTGCTGCCGTTGCTGCAGATACAGAATATATTGCAGAACATGCATGCAGTTTAATCAAAGTAGAGTATGAAGAACTGCACCCGTTTTTTGACATGACTGAATCAGTAGAAGATATTGGTTCACATGAAAAAATTCACAGCTTTGTCAAGTTCAACAACAACATTCACAAAAAAGCAGAGCTTCGTTTTGGCGATCAGCAAGAAGGTCTTTCAAAAGCTGATCACACAGTAAAAGTTGATTTTGATTTCATGGGAATTAACCATGGATTTACAGAGCCACATGCGGCAACTGCTTGGTGGGATGAAAATGGATTAACCATTATTACAGCAACACAAGTACCTCACTATTTACACCGCTTTCTTGCCAAAGTGCTTGAAGTGCCAATGAGTAGAGTGCGTGTAATCAAACCATACGTTGGTGGAGGTTTTGGCGGAAAATCAGATCCTTTTCCACATGAAATGATTATATCACATTTGTCACGCATCACAGGTCAACCGGTGCGTGTAAGATTTTCAAGAGAAGAGGTCTTTATTAGCAATCATGGAAGACACCCAACAAAAATGACCGTTCAGATGGGTGCATCAAAAACCGGAGAAATTCAAGTGCTTGATGCAGACATCATCATTGATGGTGGTGCATATGGAAGTTTTGGTGTGGTTACATCCTATTACAATGGAGTACTATTACAAGCACCTTATAAGATCAACAATTTCGGATTTCGCACCAGACGTGTTTACACCAATAAACCGCAATGCGGCGCAATGAGAGGACACGGAGCAGTGAATTCCAGATTTGCTGTTGAGACCATGATTGACCGACTTGCTGAAAAAATAGGAATGGATCCCTGTGACATGCGGATGAAAAATTTCCTGGATGGCAATTCACTCACCGTTGGACAGTATCGCATTACATCAAACGGAAGCAGAGAATCACTTCAGCGCGTAATGGATCAATCAAAATGGAAAGATCGTTATAAAAAACTCCCTTTTGGAAAAGGTATTGGAGTTGCTTGCGGATTTTTTATCAGCGGCAGTGCGCTTCCTATTCACTGGAATGAATATCCTCAATCTGTGGTGCATTTAAAATTAGACCTGGATGGTAGGGTGTTGGTATTGTCAGGCGCAAGCGATATAGGACAAGGAAGTGATACCATGCTTGCCATGATTGTGGCAGAAGTTTTAGGCATTGACATGGACAAAGTTTTTGTTGTGGCAGCTGATACAACACTCACTCCTATTGATCTTGGCAGCTATTCAAGTCGAGTTACATTCATGGCTGGTAATGCAGCAAAAACAGCTGCTGAACATTTAAAATCACAAATGTCAGCAAACATTGCACGCATTAAGGAAGTTGACGCTGCAGAAATTTCTTTTGAAAACGATCATGTCATCAGTACAGATGGTAAAGTTAAGTTGACTTGGTATGAAGCAGTAGAAATTGCTACACGAAAAGTTGGAGCACTTAACGCAACCGGCGCTTATAACTCACCTAAACTTGGAGGAGATTTTAAAGGCGCAGGCGCAGGCTTGAGTCCTTCGTATAGTTTTGGCGCAGTAATCGCAGAAGTTGATGTAGATACGGAAACAGGACAAGTAAAAGTTACCAATATCTGGGGTGCACATGATGCAGGAAAAGCAATTAATCCAATGGCTGTTGAAGGTCAGTTGGAAGGATCATGGCACATGGGATTTGGTCAGGCAGTGAGCGAACAAATGAAATTTTATAACGGATTATTGGTGAATAGTAATTTACTTGATTATAAAATTCCAACTTCAAAAGACACGCCGCCAATTCACACTAACATCATCGAAACCATTGATCCTGAAGGGCCTTTTGGCGCAAAAGAATGCGGTGAAGGTGCAATTCACCCGGTGATTCCGGCAATTGCAAACGCAATTTATAATGCAGTTGGAGTAAGAATTACTTCTTTACCTATCAACGCAGAAACGTTGCTCAATGGAATGAAAGAAAAAAATCAACCTGTTACAAAATAACATATCATGATTAGTCAACAAACATATATTATTACCAAAACAGTACTTGAAGCAATGCAACTTGCTGACCAGTATAAAAATGATTTCAAATTTATTGCCGGTGGTACCGATGTGATGGTAAATAAATATCAAGGAAATCAAACTGCACAATGTTTGATAGATATTTCAAAAATTGATGAACTTAAAGGTGTTGCCCTGCAAGACAATACGCTTCGAATAGGCAGCTTAGAAAAACTGGCAACTCTGGCAAAAAACGAATTGATTTTAAAACACGTACCGGTACTCGCAGAAGCAATTCTTACTGTTGGATCACCCTTGATAAGACAAGCGGCAACCATTGGTGGTAACGTGATGTGTGAAAACCGCTGTTTGTACTATAATCAATCTGAATGGTGGCGTGAATCAGTTGGATATTGCCTCAAATGTGAAGGTGATATTTGTATTGCAACGCAAGGAAAAAATGCGTGTTTTTCAGAATTAGTTTCTGATACTGCACCGGCATTCATTGCATTAGGTGCTTCAATTGAATATCAAGTTGGCAATGAAACCAAACAAGTTCCGCTTGAATCAATTTATACCGGAGATGGGGTAAAACCAAGAAATTTGCCGTACAATGCTATCGTCAAAGCTCTTCTAGTTCCGGTGAAAAAACATCGCGCATTTTTTGCAAAATTACGTGAACGTGAAAGTTTGGAATTTACCTCACTCACCTGCTGTTTAGTCAGAGATGAACAAGATAATTTGCGCATTGCACTTGCAGGCGTTGATCCTAAACCTGTGGTAATTGAAGGTAAAATTTCAGATGCGATAGATGATCTAATATCTAAAGCAGTGAAAGGCGCACGCACCGTTGACAATGATATGTACAGCAGAAAATACAGACGAGAAATGATTGGGGTTTACATTCGTCGTGGCATTGAAAAAGTTACAGCTTAATTATTAATATTAATACATACAACTATGAATCAAAATAATCCAATTGACGTTTTATACAAAGAACACGAACTAATTTCAAAAGCCGAAGATGCTATATTAAAACTCAACAATACATGGGTTGATCATCCATCACAATTTGAAGAAACCGTTGATAAACTTCTCACGTTTTTTCAAGAATATGCTGATGGACTGCATCACAGAAAAGAAGAGGAAGTTCTTTTTCCAGCCTTGATGGACAACCCACAATTCACCTTGCATGAGATTATTAGAGAATTTGAAAATCATCATGAAGAGTTCAGAAGTTACGTAGGCAATATCCAGGAAGCAATCAGCAAAAAAAATTATGAGCAAGCATACAAATTATTGAGAAGTTACTCAATGGATTTGCGTGATCATATTGCAGCAGAAAATGAAGAATTATTTGTGCTTGCAGAAAATCTTCTGGATGATTCAGAGAAAGAAAAAATGTTTTTTCTTTTTAAAGACATTGACATGGAAGCCGGTGAAAGCCATTTGAAAAAGCTGGCTGAGATTTTGAATTCTTGATTGTGGAAACTGATTCAGTTAATCAACCAATCATTTATCACTTTGCAGATTACCTGAAAAAGAATTTTAGCTGCGCCGTACAAAAAATCTCCATCAATGCCGGAAACTCTTGCCCAACAAGAGACGGCACCAAAGGATATGGTGGCTGCACCTATTGCAATATATCTACTTTTACCCCGGCATATTGTCTTGAAAATAATTCAGTGGATGTACAAATTAAACAAGGCATGCAATTTTTTGCGGGCAAGAAAAAAAATCCAAAATTTCTTGCCTACTTTCAGGCATATACTAATACGTATGATGAATCGTACAAGCTAATTGAATACTTTGAATCAGCTCTGCAATTTGATGATATTGTTGGATTAATTGTTGGTACGCGTCCAGATTGCATATCAGATGAAATACTGGATTATCTTCAGAAAAAATCAAAACAGGTATACGTTGCTGTAGAATTTGGTGTTGAAAGCACAGACAACAAAAGTTTAGCACGAATCAACCGCGGACATACCTTTGAAGAAACGCAAGAAGCTTTTTTTCGATCAGCGAATCGCGGAATTCATTTAGGTGCACATTTGATTATCGGGCTGCCTGGTGAATCAAAAGAAATCATTATTTCTCATGCAAAAAACATTTCAGCCTTACCGGTTGACACACTTAAACTGCATCATTTACAAATTGTAAAGGGCACCATCATGGCGCATCAGTTTGAAACCTCAAGGCAGAATTTCAATTTGATGCAGAGCGAACAGTACTTTGATTTGATTGCAGAATTCATTGCACATCTCAGACCCAATATTGCAATTGAAAGATTTATAAGTCAGGCACCACAAAACTTACTTATTGCGCCGGACTGGAAAGGACTAAAAAATCATCAAACAGGAAGACTGATTGAACAAGTGATGAAAGAAAAAAAATTATTTCAAGGAAAATATTTTCAAGGCTAAAATTTAGACTGACTGCTGTTCAGGATAAATTTTATATTTTTTCAAAAGCCATTGTTGCAGAGAAAACACTAGCAAACCTGAAGCTAGCCCAACCAATCCACCCACAAGCAAATCAGCGGGATAATGAACTCCCAAATAAATACGGCTATATGCAATAAGGAATAACCATAAAAACAACAAATACCACCAACGAGATTTTTTTCTGAACCACAATACCATCAACAAGGTAATGCCGCTGAAGTTGGCAGCATGAGATGAAACAAAACCGTACAACCCACCACGATACTCTTTACCTTCCGGTGTGATGACAGTATGCACCTTATCTTTAATTTCAAGATTATGGGTTGGTCGGTAACGCTCAACTTGATTCTTGAAAACAACTACTGAAACACGATCTGTAATAGCAACGGAGATGCCTGCCGCAACCAACAATAGCAACATAAACTTGATGTTGAATTTTTTCCATGCATACCAGCAAATAAATACAAAAAGTGGAATCCATGTTGCTGTCCAGCTGATATACCACATAGGCACATCTAACCACGGAGCATGGAGGCTGTTGAGGAATAGAAACAAATCGCGGTCTAGTTGTTCAAGCATCAGTAATTGCAGAAAGCACTGCAAGATACAACTCAAAAAGATAATTTATATTGGAACAAAAAAAAAGAACCAGAGAAAAAGGCTCTCTGGTTCACAATTGAAAGAAAATATTTTTTATTCGCAGATGAATTTCATGACACTGGTTGTACCATCACTCAACATCACGCTGATGAGATATACACCTGAATTTAATGAAGAAATATCTATAGCAGAATTCATTGTCTGACCAGAAATTATAACACGACCACTCATATCAGAAATTGTATACGGCATATTCATAGGAGAAACAAAAAGTTGCTCATGCGCAGGATTCGGATAGACAGAAATAGTTTGTCTGTCTTCAGCTAAATTCAAATAACATGGATCGTTTCCAATAGTAACTCCAGCCTGAATATTACCCGGTACACCAACAGTTCCAGAAGGAGTATTAAATGTAAAAGTACCATCAAATACTCCAAAGTTAGAACTTGATCCACCGATATAATATTCACCTGAACCGGCCAAGGTATCATCAAGACAATTGGTCATATCAGCGGCAATACAGAATACACCATCATTCACAAACATAGCATCCATAGTCTGAATATTGCAATTAGAAAAATCATTTTCAAGATCAATTACACCTGCTGAAGTATTCAGGAATTCACCCTGATTATTAAAATTATTATCAATCATAAAGTCACCAGAATTTGTAAAAATTCCGGTTTGATCATTCAGTATGTCATATACTGTTAGCAAGCCGCTATTTGAAACATTCCCTTGATTCCACAAGCTATCAAAATAAACGGTAGTTGAAGTATTGACAAATGAACCACTTGAAATCCACAAACGATAACAATCAAATGTACCATTGTTAATCAATGAACCTGTGCCATCAATCCACACGTCAAAATCATTACCGTCATCTATTAATGAACCGCCTGAATTAATTTTAATCTGTCCAGATGTATAATAGATATCCACATTCATTTCCAAATCATGGTTAATCACTAACGAGTCACCACTTGCCGGAACACAAAGACAATCCCAAATTAGCGGATTGTAAAATAATCCGTTTGCGGTGGTAGTTTGAACTTGCGAATTTGCACGTAAAGCCAAAGCGCAAGAGAATACGAGTAAGAGTTTTTTCATAGGTAAATTTTTGTTTATAAAAGTATTACGAATAAAAACAAAAAAGGTTGATTTGAATCATAAAAAAACCCCGTTGTGACGGGGCTTTCGAGAGTTTTAGTAAATCGTGTTAGATAGAGAATCTATCCTCCAAAATCGTCAAATCTTACGTTTTCTTTTGGAATTCCCCACTCATCACACATCTTAACAACGGCGTTATTCATCATTGGCGGGCCACAGAAGTACACTTCCAAATCTTCAGGTGAATCATGCTTTTTCAAATGTTGATCAATTACAGCATTGTGCACAAATCCAAGGAAACCATCACCTTCAGCATTGACATCAGCTTTTACTTTCCAATTATCTGATTCCATTGGTTCAGACAATACAAGATAGAATTTGAAATTAGGGAATTCTCTTTCCAATGATCTGAAGTGTTCAATGTAAAAGAGTTCAGCTTTAGAACGACCACCGTACCAGTAAGTAACTTTACGGTTAGTTTTCATGGTTTTGAAAAGATGATACAAGTGAGAGCGCATTGGAGCCATACCGGCACCGCCACCTATATAAAGCATTTCAGCCTCAGATTCGTTGATGAAGAATTCACCATAAGGACCAGAAACAACTGCTTTATCACCCGGTTTCAAATTGAAAATATACGATGATGCAACACCCGGATTCACTTTCATCCAACCATTTGTTGCACGATCAAAAGGAGGAGTTGCAATACGAACGTTCAACATTACTCTTCTTCCTTCTGCAGGATAAGAAGCCATCGAATATGCGCGCACAACCTCTTCATTATTTTTCATCACCAAAGACCACAATCCAAATTTATCCCAGTCAGCTTTAAATTTATCAGGCTGTCCGGCATGATCAACAGGGTGAGCAGTGATGTCCATGGTGCTGTATTTTACTTCACAGGCAGGAATTTTTATCTGGATATAACCACCCGCTTTGTAATCCATGTCTTCAGGAATTTCTACAATGAATTCTTTAATGAATGTTGCCACGTTATAGTTTGATACAACGGTTGCATCCCATTCTTTGATGCCTAAAATTTCATCATGGATGTGAATTTCCATATCTTCTTTCACTTTCACTTGGCAACCCAACCGATAGTGATCAGCAATCTCTTTGCGTGAGAAGTGAGGTTCTTCAGTTGGTAAAATATTTCCACCTCCTTTATTAACCTGACATTTACACTGCAAACAAGTGCCACCACCTCCACAAGCAGACGGTAAGAAAATGCCCTGAGTACTCAACGTTGTCAACAAACTTGAACCACCATCTACTTCAATAACACGCTGACCATGATTGATGTTGATTTTAATTTTCCCTGCAGTAGATACTTTCGCTTTTACGTAGAGTAATAAACCTACCAGTAATAGAATTACAATGGTAAATACGATAACTGTAATGATGATAACTTTTCCCATCCTTCAAATATTAAAAACTGATACCACTAAAACTCATAAATGCAATCCCCATTAAGCCAGTGATAATGAAAGTAATTCCCAACCCTTTGAGTGGAGCAGGCACGTGTGAGTATTTTATTTTTTCACGAATTGCCGCAATGGCAACAATTGCAATAAACCAACCAATACCTGAAGATGTTGCAAACACAGTTGCCTCAGTAATGGTTGAATACTGACGTTCTTGCATGAATAGCGCAGCACCCAAAATTGAACAATTCACTGCGATAAGAGGAAGGAAAATTCCCAGTGCGCCATATAAGGCCGGTGCAAATTTTTCAACCAACATCTCAACTAATTGTACAATTGCCGCAACAACCGCAATGAACATGATGAATGATAAGAAACTTAAATCAAGGCTTGCATATTCTTCACCCATCCATGATAAAGCACCCTCTTTGAGAATGTAGTTTTCAAGAAGCCAGTTGACAGGAACAGTTACGGCAAGTACAAATATTACAGCCGCTCCAAGACCCGTAGCAGTTTTTACAGTTTTTGATACCGCCAGATAAGAACACATACCCAAAAAGTATGCGAAAATCATGTTCTCAACGAATATCCCTTTTATTGCAATGTTTATTAAATCCATACCACTTGGCTATTAATGTTCAATAAGATTTTTGTTGATTGAGCGTTGTACCCAAATTACAATGGCCACGCAGAATAACGCAAACGGAGCCAAAATAATCAAGTTATTATTCATGTATCCAACACTGTATGCCCCGGTTCCTTCAACAGCGTCTCCCATAATCTGAACTCCGAATAATTTACCTGTACCAAAAAGTTCTCTGAAAATTGATACCACCACCAATATCCATCCATAACCTAATGAGTTACCAATTCCGTCAAGGAAAGATGGCCAAGGTTTATTTGCCATCGCAAATGCCTCATATCGCCCCATCAAAATACAGTTTGTAATAATCAAACCAACAAATACAGAAAGTTTTTCAGCCATGTCCGGCAAATACGCTTTCAATACTTCATTTACAATAATTACTAGAGATGCTGCCGCAACAAGCTGTACAATAATTCTGATTCGGTCAGGAATCAAATTTCTCATCAGGGAAACAACTACGTTTCCGGTTGCCACAACAAATAAAACACTCAAAGACATTACCACAGCTTGCTCAATTGAAACGGTAATTGCAAGTGCAGAGCAAATTCCTAATACCTGAACGGTAACGGGATTATTCTCAGAAAGAGGATCAGTGATCAGCTTTTTATTCTTCTTTGAGAACAAAGGTTCTTTTACTTTCTCGCTCATGATTTATTGTTTTTTAGTCGAAAAATAAGTCACATAAACCTGCAGGGTGCGGTTTACCATTTCTTCTACTCCTTTAGAAGTGATTGTACCTCCGGTTATCCCATCAACTTTGAATGGTTGAGTTCCGCTTCCGTCTTTCACCACTTTAATTTCTTTGAATGTTCCGTTATCAGAAATGGTCTCAGTTTTAAATTGATCTCCAAATCTTGAAGTAGAAATTTCAGCACCTAAACCAGGTGTTTCAGATTTATGGAAAAAGTTAGCTCCATACACTGAATTCATATCTGATTTCAGCGAAATATAAGCCCAGATTGGCCCCCATAATCCTTTACCCACCATTGGCATTACATATCTTTTTTCACCGTCAATGTCGGCAGCGTATAAGGGATAGTTTCTGTCTTCAGCAGGTCGATTTTTATCGCGAAATTCTTTTTGGATATCAATATCAAATGCGCTACCTTCTACAATTTCACCTTTTGAATTAATTACCACACATTCTTCTTCAACAATATATTTGTCATAAAGCTCAGCTGCATCTGCACGTGTACACTCAATACCTAGTGCCGTGAGAATATCCATTTTCTTTTTGATCGTTCCGTTTGCATCTTGAATTGGTTTTAATCCCATAGCAACGGCAGCCAATGCCGCCCCAACTACAACCACCAGACAAATGGCGAAAATAAATGTGTAACTATTACTGTTTTTGTCAAATTTCATACTCAAAGTATTAATATTTCAGTTCAGTGCTTTCGTGAATTTAATTTACACTTATTGAGCAACTGTCTTAAGTCTCTTCATTCGGCGCTTGATGTTTGATTGAATCACGTAATGATCAATCAGTGGAGCAAGCACGTTAAGCAAAAGAATTGCCATCATGACACCTTCAGGGAAAGCAGGATTTAATACGCGAATAACAATTGCCATTGCCCCTGCCAAAAATCCATAAATATATTTACCTGAAGATGTTTGTGCCGCAGTAACCGGATCAGTCACCATAAACACAGCTCCAAAAGCAAATCCACCAAGCATTAAATGATGAATTGGATCAAGTTCCAAATAAGGATTCACTGCAACTCCATTTAAAAGATATCCTATCGCTAATCCACCTGCAAAAAATGAGAACATCACTTTCCAACTTGCTATTCCGGTATAAAGTAAAAAGGCAGCACCAATCATGATGGCGATAAAAGATGTTTCACCAACTGATCCGGGAATGCTTCCAATCATAGAATCCATGAGAGTCCATTTTGCCTGAAATGCATCAATTGAGGCATGCACAGGCTCATTGGTTGCCATTGACGCAAGCTCACCAAGTGGAGTTGCTCCACTAAATCCATCAGGTGTAGAAGCAACATTTTGTAATCCGCTCATCCAAATTTTATCACCTGACATCATGGTAGGATAAGAGAAGAATAAGAACGCACGCGCCGTCAACGCAACGTTTACCACGTTCATTCCGGTTCCTCCAAAAACTTCTTTGGCAAGCACTACCGCAAAAACAACAGCAATAGCTACCATCCAAAGCGGAACATCAGCAGGCACAATGAGCGGAATCAACATCCCTGTTACCAGATATCCTTCCTGAATTGCGTGTTGATTTTTTATACAGAAAACAAATTCAACTCCCAAACCAACGGCATAGGACACAATTACTAAAGGAAGAACTTTAATCAGCCCATAAATAACTTTATCACCGAACATGTCCCAGTAAGGTAAATTCAAGTCACCTTTTTCTGCCACATAATGCCAGTGTCCGGTGTTGTAAATTCCGAAAAGCAGACATGGTAAAAGGGCAACAATCACCATGAACATAGTACGCTTTAAGTCAATACCATCACGGATATGAGCACCTTTATTAGTAGTTTCTCCTGGCGTAAAGAGGAAAGTAAAAAATCCATCCCATACCGGGTGGAATTTGGCCCATTTACCGTGGTGGTCGGGCTCCATCTTACGCATCATTTTTTCAATTGCCTTCAATTTGATTCAGTATTAGATTAGACAATAATTACATGCATTCAGTATATACTTCGTCAAGTCCTTTACGGATGACATCTTGGATATCAATTTTTGATGTGCAGACAAACTCACACAAAGCAAAATCTTCAGGAGCAACTTCATAAATTCCTAATTTCTCCATCAGGTCAAGATCTTTATACATGACTGATTTAATGAGTTGCATTGGATAGATATCAAACGGGAAAACTTTTTCAAGCTCACCGGTTACCACAAAATTTCTGCGCTCACCATTGAGATTGGTATCCAGCGCATATTTTTTACCCGGCATCAGCCATGAGAAGTATGAGCGATTGATGGAGAATTTTCCAAGTCCGGGTCCCATCCAACCTTTGGTGATCAGGAATTTTGGTTCGTCTCCTTCAGGGATTACGGTAACTTGATTATGGTAATATCCAATATGACTATCCGCTGTGATTTTATCACCTGTCAATACGTTACCTGAAATTATGCGCACCTTACCTTCATTGATTGTACCGGTCAATAATTTTTTCAGGGAAGAACCAATGGTCATTTTATAATATTTCGGATTTTTCACCTCAGAACCTGCGAGCGCAATTACGCGTTCAGCCTGAAATTTACCAGTAAGAAAAACTCGTCCGATGATAGCAACATCTTGCGCGTTCACTGTCCATACCACTTGACCTTTATTTATGGGGTCAATATGATGGATTTGTGTACCAACATTACCTGCAGGATGCTTACCATTTATTTTATTGATTTGACAATCTTTTGCGTTTGAAAAAGCAACATCAGCGGTGGTATTTCCATTCAAGGTCAAATGCACTTTACCGCTGGTTAATTTTGACAAGGCAGTTATACCTGCTTGAAAAGCTGCTCCCTCACCGTGCATGATAAAATCATAATCAGGTGCAAGTGGAGACGAGTCAAAAGCCGAAACAAAAATTGCTTTTGGTTCATCAGCCGGGTTAGCGATGATATCAATTGGGCGCATTTTAATAAACGGCCAAGCACCAGATGCAAGTAGTTGCTGTTTAACTTCATCTTTAGAAAGCTTTGAAGGATCTTTCACTCCAAAATCTTCATAAGCATTTTCAGCAGTTGCCTTGATGTTGATTTGTAAAATTTTCCGTTTTTCTCCGCGGACAATATCCGTAATTTCACCGGCAACAGGCGATGCAAACCGAATTTCCGGTCTACCCTTATCCAGGAAAATTGTGCTTCCTGCTTTTACTTGGTCTCCTGCTTTTACTGTGAGTTTTGGAATCAACCCATGGAAGTCGGTTGTCCTGATAACAAAATTATCTGCGAATTCTACCCCGCTCTTTACCTTCTCTGCTTCACCTAATAATTTGATATCAAGACCTTTTCTGATGGTGATAGTCTTAGACATATCTATCTGGTTGTTTTTATAGCGAACAAATGTATAAATCAGTTTGCCAATTTTAACGTTTTTTTAGACTGATTTTAATTAGTTTAGACCGATTCTAAATAAGATGTTTCATGTTTACAACAAGTCCCGCAAATCAATTAGTGAACTTATTTGAACAAAATCATGATCAAACGCCTCACCTTTTGGGTTAAAATGAATCACTTGCATGCCGGCATTATGAGCGCCTAAAATATCTGCATCATAACTATCTCCAATCATAATGGACTCATGTTTTTTAGCACCTGATAAATTCAGTGCATGATTAAACACCCTGATATCAGGTTTATTCACACCCACATCTTCTGAAGAAAGAATTACGTCAAAATATTTTTTCAAATCAGTGCGTGTCATTTTTATCTCCAGCACTTCTTTGAACCCATTTGATATAAGATGCAATTTATATTTTTCACCTAGGTAAGATAAAATTTCATGTGTGTGTGGGAAAAGATGTGTCTTAGCAGGCGCAATAGCAAGATAAGCATCAGCAAACGACTCAGCCTTTGTTATATGATCATCTATTTTGTACAATTCAAACAAGTCATAAAATCTGCCATAACGAACCCTTCGTTTGTCAATTTCACCTCTATTATACCGATGCCAATACTCTGCGTTGATTTGTTGGTATTGACTGATAAATTTCTCAAAAGAATTCACATACCGGTGCAGCTCAAAATCACCAAATATTTCTGCAATAGCCGCCGATGAATTTTTTTCAAAATCCCATAAGGTGTGATCCAAATCAAAGAAAACGTGTCTGATATTTTTTATTGAATGAGCCATATAATAAAGCACATAAACGCACTGTACGCAGCGGTGTTAATCATCATCAGAAAAAATGTACGACGATCATGTCCAAAAAATTTGGCACAAACAATAGAACCAATTGGAATAGACAATAGCAGAGGAGCAATTAATGTAACTCCATAAATGCCTATTCCGGTTTTCAATTTAACCAAGGCCTTATTAACCCGTGTAAATTTTTTTTTTGCTTTAAGAGGAATGCCGGTTTTAACTGATTCAAGATATTTTTCTTTACGTTTTTTCGCCGCAATTTTCATGAAAAGTTCACTCATAAAATAGAATGCGGCCATACTGACCCAAGCACCGGCAGTAACTGAAACAAAAATTTCAAGAAAATGGGCTTTGTGATCAATAGCAACAGCAGTCCAATAAGTGAGCCAGTGTGCAAATAAAAACTTGAAAGTACCAAGCCAGAAACCGGAAATAACCAAACCTACATTCATACTACAATTTTAAGCCAAAGGCAAGATCACCGGCATCACCGATGCCCGGTACAATGTATGCCTGGTCATTTAATTCAGGGTCAACCACACCTACCCAAATTTCAGCGTTTGACGGCAGAATTTTTTCTACAAAATCAATCGCTTGTTTGCTAGCCACTGCCGAAACTACATGAATTTTTTCAGGACTTCCGTTTCGCTGAATTGCTTCATATACTAATGTCATAGACTGTCCGGTTGCAAGCATGGGATCAGCAATGATTAATGTTTTGCCATTCAAGTCAGGACTAGCCAAGTACTCAACGTGCACCTTTAACTGTCCTCCATTTTTTTCTTCACGATATGCCGAGATAAACGCATTTTCAGCACGATCAAAAATTCCAAGTAAGCCTGTGTGTAAAGTCAAACCGGCACGTAAAATTGATGCTATTACCGGTTGTTTTTTCAATTGAAACACCTCAGCAATTCCCAACGGTGTTTGAACTTTAGTTAGCTCATACTGCAGTGTTTTGCTTAATTCATAACCCATGATTTCACCCATACGCTCCAAATTTTTTCTGAAACGCAAAGGATCAGCTTGTATATCTTTATTTCTGATTTCAGCAATGAACTGGTTGAATACAGAATTGGTTTTGCTTATTTCATGCACCATGACCTATGATTTTTTAGGATGTACAAAGGTCGCAAAAATAAAGAGACTAATCACGAAATAATCTTAGGAACTCATTGCTGATATCGGTGCATCCAGATTTCGGCTATTATTCTTCCGGTGACCACCAGCATCAATGTTGCCAATAGATTACATTCTCCCAAGAATGAATCACTAAGCAGCGAAGCCCCAACCGTTACCGTCAAGGCCAATACGGTGACGAATAATCTTGATCTCTGATTGTCAATATATGCTTGGGATACCGGTTTTTGCAAAACAGAAAATAGATTAATTAAAACTGCAGGCAGTATTAAAAAAAGAACTGCAGATATCCACGGAAAATCTTCACTTGAATATTCAAATTCAGGATCAATATGCATACCCGTTAAAAGCACAAAGGCTCCTTGTACAATACCCAATCCTAATCCGGCATATAACACATTACCAACGACAAGTTTTTTATCTCTCATTGCAGGATAAAAATACAACAGCGCAATGAAGAAAATGAACAAAACAAAATACTCAACTACAAATGATAAATAGATTGTAAAAACTGACCAATCCCAATAATACACACCGCAGAGCAAAATGATATATTCTGCAATCAATACTATTTCACGAGCATATTTTTTTATCACCGTTAGTGCTAATTACAAGTTAAGATAGATGAATGCATTCAATTAACTCTATTCATAATTCAATTTGATGATTTTATTTTTATCATATTCGAAAACTGAGTCATCAAGTTTCATTGGAATTACCGCCTCTGCTGTATAGATAAAAGCATATCCTTGGCGAGGATATTGTATAAAAATGCAGTATGGTAACGATTTGAAATGTTCAACCAGTTTATGTGTACCCATCATCTTATAATGAGCATAATGCGCAGGATTAATTTCTGTGCCGGTTGATGGACAATACCATGTTCTAATGAGTGATTCCTTATTCCGTTTATTCAAAAATCTTACTGTAGCTCCATGACAAATTCTTCCCATCACAACCACACTTTCTTCTTCATCAAAATCATACAAAGAATCCTGATCTTTCAAAACACTGCTTTTATAAATGGTATCATGCGTGTAGTAGTCAGTGTAAATATAGTTTGAATCAATATTCGGATTATAAATTTCAGATTTGAATTCTCCTTTTTTATTGAGCCATTTGTGCATTCCGTTCTTAAAATAAAAAGTATGTGTTTTACCCATGTGTTTGTACAGAACGCCCTTCTTTATTCCGTCACTGAGTGGAACTGCTACTACCTTATACGTGATATACCCTTCAAATTCAGCATGGGCATGTTGAATCATGCCGGTTATTATCAGAAGTAACAATGACAACAGCATATTTCTAACACCATTTCTTTTCACATTTTTGATTTTTGAAAATAAAGCTTTTAATGACACTTGAGAAAAATACTCAGTGGAATCAACAGAGAGGATGCCTGCTTTAAGCGGAAAAAATTTGTTTTTCATAAGTGGGTTTTGAATTTCTGCTAAGGTAAAAAATCCTCCCAGATAGGCAAATGTTCTAACGCATAGTTCAACCCAATAAAAAATGAAATCCAAAAATTACCGCATCATCAAGCCACCGTTTAGACCAATGGTTTGACCGTTGAGATAGGCTGATTTTTCAGAAAAGATATATTCAATTAATGCCACAATTTCTGCCGGGTCACCGAGACGACCAACCGGAATTTGTTTTTTGAGTTGTTCTTGAATTTCAGGTGTTACATCCTGAATCATCCCTGTTGAAAAATATCCTGGCGCAATGCAGTTCACTGTAATATTTTTTTGAGCCACTTCACGTGCAAGAGTTTTGGTTAACCCAATTAAACCTGCCTTAGAAGCGGCATAAGCAGACGTTCCCGGAAAACCGGCTTCAGCAACAACTGATGAAATAAAAATGATTCTGCCCCCAGCATTTTCTCTCATGTGAGGCAAAACGTGTTTAGCAACAAAAAACGGACCGGTTAGATTAACTCCGAGTGTTTGATTCCAGCTATCAGCGCTTGTTTTCCAACTCATTTCACTTTTAGAAATGCCTGCATTGTTGATGACAAAATCAATTTTTCCGAAGTCACTTACTACCTGAGTAATCATTTCTCGCACTTCATCTTCTCGTGTGATGTCGGCGTAGTAAGTTTTGTCTGAAGAGCCTATAGGTTCAGGTTT
Source organism: Crocinitomicaceae bacterium (assembly GCA_016708105.1). Lineage (NCBI taxonomy): Bacteria > Pseudomonadati > Bacteroidota > Flavobacteriia > Flavobacteriales > Crocinitomicaceae > Crocinitomicaceae bacterium. The sequence goes on along the minus strand of JADJGJ010000001.1, from coordinate 959,906 downwards.
GTTTTTGTAATAATGCAAAGCAAGTGTGTATCCTTTCTCAGATAATTCTTTTGCAATTGCACGGCCAAGTCCACCTGAACTTCCAACCAGTAATACCGTCTTATTCATCGGCGAATTTTTTTTAATGTTTTAAACCAAACCGGCAAATCACTTATTTCATACTCATAATAAACCCGATCAGTTGATCCAAATTTATGATAAAATTCTGCCACCGGCGCAATATCTGATCCGCCAAAATCCAGCATACCATAGTTCTGATACCTTACAATTGCCTGATCAATGAGAAAATAAAGCGCACCGGCTTTTTTTGCGGACTCTGATCCTGCTCCCTTTAAATAGGTGATTCGGTTTTTATCTTTCAGAAAAAAGCCTCCCGCAACAATCTCATTTTGTTCTTTGACAAGCAATAATTCACCCGACTTATTTTGAATTGCTGCAAGCATCAACCGATGTAAAAACCGAATATCTTTTGACGTTATGGTTTCAATTTTTGGCGCCACATATTTCTTAAATAGTTCAAGTAGAATTTCAGGTTCAAATGACTCTTCAATTTTAAAATTCTGACACTTTTTTAGAATACGTTTTGCATTGGTGCTGTAATTTTTTTTCACCTCATCAATACCCGCTAACAAAGATAAAAACTGGTGACGGCGCAACTTTTTGTTTTTCAGAATTTCAGCGCTTCCATTTCTGAATCTGATAGTTTTAAATTCTTTGGACAAAAACTGAAGAGCTTGCTCCCAATTGTACTGGTCACCAACAATATCATATTCTCTTGTAAACGGTGCCTGAACAAATTGCTTTATACCTAACCGAGATGTAAATGAAATCGGTAAAATAGTTTCATAATCGCCTTCAACCAAACCACCCCAATTGTTGCACACCGCATCAAGATACCAAGTGTACATAAAAATATTTTCACCCGACCAATTGGCAATGCGGCGGTTCCATTTTTCTTGGTCAATATCTTTGGATAAGATCAATTTCATGAAGCAAGTATCAGTTCATTGAACGTTGTAAACTGATGCATATTTTTATTGCGCTCAATAAATTCTTCTAATTTTTTTAAGGCATAGCGTGTACATGCTTTAGGGTGACCCAGCACAACCATTTCATCAAAATTTCTTTTTGTATTTTGTTGTATAATCTGATCAAGTCGTGTAACAAAATAACCATCTGTTGAAGCAGACAACAACATACCTTTTGTGAGCATTTTTTTTCTCAAACCTGGTGTTGACATAGGATATCCATCACCCAGTGGTTTGTGATTGTACTTATCCAAACGCCCAAGTAAAAATAGTTTCCAGAAAAAAAGTGGATTATAGTAATGAGATGAAATTGGCAGTTCTAAAAAATTCCCTTGTTTATCTTCAACACAAACATCTTGTGAGAATTTCCACGATGATTTTTTGGGTGAATTTGTAAAATCATAACTATAATTTCCCACAATAGATTTGCCGCCCGGAAAAACGGTAGAGTCAATCAAAATTCCGGCCGAATCAAACGCTTTTTTAATTCTTGAAAAAGGCTGAATACACCAGCCGCCCGCACGATAAACCTGAGAAGAATATCCGGTAATAGAAGTGAGTGCTTGATGATATTTAATAAAAATTTGCTCTATTTCAAAATCAGAAAAATCATCTAGTTTGTATCTATTTGTTTTCATGATCCATTGCTCACCATTGTGAGTACAATCCTCCCAGTGCGGGTGAATATGTAAATCACATGCATGTCCATCAGCCACCAGATTTTTTATCTGATTAAAAACCGCATCTCGTTCAGCTTTTACAACAGAAAACTGGTGAGCAAATTCATTTAGTTTTACAAGATATCCGGCATCAATAAAAAACCCCAATTTCACCTTGGTACGGTGCGCAATATCTCGTAACATTTCTGTTGGCTGCAAAATACTTTTTTCTGCTGTTCCTGGCGGATTACCAAAGAACAATTCATAGTCGTATGTGAGAAATATTTTCATTGTACGTCTACCAAATCAGAATTGAATTTGCGCTTCATACTTGCCTGAGTATTGGCGTACAATTGATATTTTTTTATGCTGCGATAAAATGAAATTATCATAAATATTTTCACAGAAAGCGGAAGCAGAACACCAAAAAATACAAGTATTGCCAGATGATAGGCAGACACTGCGTCAACAAATTCAGTGAGACGAATTATAAAACTATAAAAGGTATCTAACACCACCGCGATAAACATGATATAATAGAGTACCATGTTCCCTTTTTGAATGGTCCATAAATTGGTAGTCAATAACAGAAGAACAACCACCGTGCTGGTGAAAAAATATACAATGATGGGATTAAAAATAAATTCAGATGGTTGATACTTTATCAGTGACCAAATCAATTCTCTGAAAGTAAAAAATCCAAAAAGTAAAGCCAAACCATACCATAATAGCCCCATATTAACCGGAAACCGCAAGCTTTTTGCAACTTTAGCCGGACTTGTAGAAGAATTATCAATTTGAACTCCATTCAGAAAGATTTCAAAATCAACTTCATCTTCTTTGAGAAGTCTTATATTGATAACACCATCATCAGGCAACAAAATTTCTTTTGAGGTTAAAATCTCTGATGCTGTCTGAAAGTGCGCAACCTCTTTATTATTATAGAGCACACGAATATTGCGATAACCTCTCTCAAATGCTACATCAACCCGATTTAATTTATCAGGAATAGAATAATACGTTTTAAAAAATACTTTGACCAAAAACTATTGCGGTTTAGAATCCCTTTCTTTCATAAACTTTTCAATGAGTTCCTCAGCTGAGTACTCAATATTTTCAATTCTGCTTTGAGCGTCATCAACCAAATCACTTTGCGGAAATTTATCCATGAATTGCTGATATGCTTCTTTAGCTCTAGTGGTGTCACGCAATTCAAAATCAAGATGACTTGCTTTGTTGAACATCACATCCTCCATGCGGTTGTATTGAGGATATTCTGTAATGATACGGTCTAATATTTTTACACTTTTTTCATATTGTTGAAGCGTATATGCGTAGTCAGATGCTTTCAATAAATATTCAGGCGCTTTAGGATCTTCAGGAAAATATCCTGCGAAATCCTGAAATTTGGTAGTTGCTTCAATCAGCAAGTTTTCATCAGGCGGTGTCTGTGAAAGAATTTTATTTTCAAGATCAACCAGTTCTTTTGAAAATTCATCGTAATCAACACGTGAGATAAAATCATCTTGCTTTTCGTCATAAATTACTTCATCATCATTTCCTGCGCATGCACTCAGCATGGCAATGGAAAAACAAAAACAACTCATCATGATATAACGCTTCATACTTTTGTGCATTTAATTTGTGAAACTTATTTTTTTCTTTGTTGATTCGGAAATTTCATACGATAAGGTACGTCAACTTCTCCTTTTGAAATATTGGTGAGTTTTTTCTTCAGTATTCTTCTTTTGAGCGGGCTGAGATGATCTGTGAACAAAATACCTTCAATGTGATCATATTCATGCTGAATAATCCGCGCCGCATAGCCATCAAATTCATCTTCATGAAAATTCCACTTCTCATCATAATAACTGATTTTAATTTTTGGCTTGCGCATCACCTCTTCTCTAATTTTAGGAATACTGAGACAACCTTCAGCAAAAGGCCATTCATCGCCTGACTCATCTTCAATGATCGGATTTATAAATACCTTTTTAAAATTTTCAAGTCCAGCTGCCTTGGGGTCTGGTTCTTCTCCCTCTTCAATTTCAGCAAAAGGAGAAGCATCAACAATAAATAAACGAATAGAGCGATCAATTTGCGGTGCGGCCAAGCCTACTCCACTGGCTTCATACATGGTTTCAAACATATCAGCGATGAGTTGTGATAATCCTTCATAATCCTCATCTATTTCTTCAGCCTCTTTTTTAAGAATAGGTGACCCGTAAGCAACAATTGGTAATACCATTGAATTTTGTGTTTGGACAAAAATAACGATTATTCAGGATTTTGACAGGTTCTTAACGGCTCAACCTGCGCCAAACACGCTATTTTTATACAATTCTGAGATATCTGACCAAGAAATTGAATCTTGCATCTGGTTGATTTTTATGATTTATATCAGACAACAACATGCTATTGTCAACAGCAAGCCTTACAAAATACTCTATAAACCCTTATCAATAAAAGGATTTCAGACTTACAAACAGGTTGAGGCTGGTATCTGAATAAAAGTCAGTTATCCCTGTTTTATGATCTCGGTCATATTTTGACACGACAAAGGCGACGTAATTTTATCTCCGGTGTTGAGAATTGTGGATTTCAGCATTTAAAAACAGTCCATAATCCAACTTGATTACCTGATTAACAAGTGAATGAATACGATCACTTCAAAGAATCAAAAAGAATACAAAAAAAAGGACCGAAAAAACAAATAACTAACGCATGAAAAAATCAATTGAGGATATCTTGAAAGAGTGCAGAGAACTGGCATTTGATCTGAAATTTACAAGGTCAAGAAATTGGCTTAAAGAAAACCCAAAAGGAGTTGTTGTAGGTTATATGCCTATCTACTTTCCGCGTGAAGTGATTCACGCAGCAGGTGGATTACCAGTAGCAATTTTTGGTGGCGGTGACCGCAAAGAAATCATCAAAGGAGATGCCTACTATCAATCATATATCTGTCACATACCGCGCAGCATTATGGAGTTGGCATTGGATAAACACCTTGATCACATGAGTGGTTTTATCTTTCCTTCTATTTGTGATGTTATTCGCAATTTATCAGGTATTTTCAGACAACAAAAAATTGGAAAATTTGTCAAATACATGGATTTTCCTCAAAATTTCATGCCTTCTATTGGTGGAGTATTTTACCAACAAGAAATGCAACACGTGATGGATTATGTCACTGAGTTAACGGGTAAAAAAGTGACCAATGAGGACATGAATAAATCCATTGCGCTTTACAATACCAACCGCAGTCTGATTGAAAAAATTTACGATATCAGACAAGAATTTCCATGGAGACTTAGTATCACAGATGTGTATCATATTGTACGCGCAGGTACTGTCATTCCGGTTGAAGAACACAACGCAATTCTTGAAGATGTTGTAGAATACATGAGTGGTAACGTGGGTATACCACAAGATAAAATCAAAGTTGTTATCTCTGGTGCATTTTGTGAGCAACCGGCAGTTGGCTTGATTCGCGCAATTGAAGATGCCGGATGCTATGTGGTTGATGATGATTACATGCTTGGTTCACGAATGATTTTAGGAGACATTGCTTCCTACACATCAAATGGCTTAGAGGCAATTGCAAATTCTTATATTAAACAAAGTCAATACTCATCTTCTATTTATGATGTGGATGATCCAAAAGAACATCGCCTGGCAAAAATTGTTAAGAAAAGAGGAGCTGACGGAGTAATTTTTGCATCAGCCAGTTTCTGTGACCCGAGCTTGCTTGATGCGCCAATTTTCCAAAATGCATTCAATAAAATGGGTATTCGCTACATCGCATTCCAGTTCAGCGAAAACATCAATCAATATAAAGTAATCAAAGAACAAGTAGGAACATTCTCAGACTCTATCAAACTCTGGGAAGGAGAGCCTGCATAATTCAGATCAGTTTTTAATAAAAAAAATATCTCAACTACACTATGGAGGCTCAAAAAGAAAGAAGCATGATCCTACAGAAAGAAATGGTCAGTGGCCTTTTCAACGAACTTGGACGTGCTAAAGAAACCGGAAGAAAAGTGTGCTACACATTTGTACCCGGTAACTTGTCAGAACTTATACGCACCTTTGATTTATTACCTGTTTATCCTGAAATCAATGCGCTGCAAAGTGCTATGCGTAAAAAATCAGCAGGATACATCAAAGAAGCTGAAAAAAACGCTCACTCTGAAGATGTTTGTACTTACGTAAAATGTGATGTAGGTATGATGATGAAAGGAAACTTCGGTCCTACCGGAGAAAAAATTCCTGAACCAGATATTCTACTCCTCAGCTACACCGGATGCTTTACCTTTCTCAAATGGTTTGAAACTTTAAAAAGATTGTATCCAAATGCTGAAGTAATCATGATTCATACGCCATATCAGGAAGCCGGAAAAATGACTCCTGAAATGACTCAGTACATGGTTCGTCAGTTCCGTGAAGAAGTGATTCCGAAAATGGAAAAAGTTACCGGCATCAAATACGATGAAGAAAAACTGAAATACCACTTGAATCTTGCAAAAGAAGCGCAAGACTGGATTGCAAAAATATTTGAAACCACCAAACACAAACCGTCTCCTATTGACGCTTATTTTGCCGGCGTTTATTATATCGGACCTATCAATATCGGTTTCAGAGGTACACCTGAAGCGGTTGAATACTATAAAGCACTTTATGAAGAAATCATGGAGCGCGTAAGATTAGGACTTGGACCAATCACACCGGAAGGAGAGATGAAGGAAGAAAAATATCGTCTAGTTGTTGAAGGGCCACCAAACTGGACAAGTTTCCGTGAATTCTGGAAGTTATTCTATGACATGGGTGCAGTTATCGTTGCTTCATCTTATACCAAAGTTGGTGGTGTATATGACCTCGGCTGGAGACATGATTCAACGCGTCCACTGGAATCTCTTTCAGAATATTGTATGAATTGTTATACCAATCTGAACATTCCTCAACGTATTGATTTGTTGTCAAAATGTATTACTGAATACTCAGCTGATGGATATGTTACCAACTCAATTAAAAGTTGTAATTCTTTCTCTGCTGGTCAGCTTGGTATGATGCGTGAAATTGAAGATCGTTTGGAAATACCTGTAGGATTTATTGAATCTGACTTGGTTGACCCGCGTTACTTCTCTTACTCTAATATTAAAAATCGTCTTGAATCATTCTTTCAAATGTTGGAGCAACGCAAAAAAATTGTAAAAACCGAAACTGTCTAACCCCTAAAATTCAATTATGAACAAATATTATCTTGGAATAGATCTCGGCTCAACTACTTCAAAAGCCGTTATCATCGATGAGAACGATCAAATCATTGGCAGAGGAATCACCAATACACGTGCTAACTACAAAGTAGCTGCAGATATTGCGCGTGAAGAAGCCATTTATGATGCGCGTTTCACCTTGCTTTCAAATATCATCAAAACAGATATGGAAGCAAAACCTGAGTTTAAAAAATACATGGAAGACATTCGTACCGTTTTTCAATATCAGCAATTTAAACGCAGAATGGAAATTTTGGAAGAAAAACTGGTGAAAACATCTGAAGCTTTTCCTTATCCAAACAAAAATGAAATCATTGACAGATTGAAATCAATTTTGAATGTAATTCGTCCGCAAATCAGACATGAGTTTGTACACGGTGGCTTAGGTTCAAAAAATCAATTCTTCCGTGATATTGTAAGTGAAAGATATAATCTTGAAGTTGCTAAAGCAGGAAAAGAATTTTACGAACCCTTGATGCTGGCTTTTGATAAGAGTATTACACCGGTTGAAAACGAAATGGTACAATACAATTTCAAAGAACTGATTCTTGAGTCAATGAAAGTACTTGAAGAAAAATATAAAGGTCTTGCAGACGAACAAGAAGATGGCTCAAAAGAAGATTGGTATTATGCTGAATTGAATGCCGTGCGTAACAATTATAAAAACGTTGAGCTTTCATTGCGTGAACATTTTGAGTTGGTAGCTGAGCAAGAAATTCATATTGCCAACATGGTAGGCACCGGATACGGACGTGCCTTGTTACCATTCCCTGAAGAATGTATTAAATCTGAAATTCTTTGTCACGCATTTGGTGCACACGCCGTGTTTCCAAACACCCGTACCGTGCTTGATATTGGCGGACAAGATACCAAAGCAATTCAGGTTGACAGCCACGGCTTGGTAACTAGTTTCCACATGAATGACCGTTGTGCTGCCGGTTGCGGACGATACCTTGGTTATATTGCTGATGAGTTTGGTATTTCATTAAATGAACTTGGACCTGAAGCAATGAGTGCTACAAAAGAAACAACCATTTGTTCAACTTGTACCGTATTTGCAGGTGCAGAAGTAAAAGAGCTTATTCATAATGGTGAAGAGCGTCCAAACATTCTTGCCGGTCTGCACAAAGCAATTGTACAACGCGCCATGTCTCTGATTGCACGCTCAGGCGGAGTAAAAAATGAATTTACATTTACCGGAGGTGTTGCCAGAAATCAAGCCGTGTTGAAATATGTAAAACAAATGGTCACTGAGTCGTATGGTGAAGTAACCATGAATATTCACACAGATTCAATTTTTATGGGTGCGCTTGGCGGAGCCATGTTTGCACGCAGAAATGTAACCGCCGCTTTACCGGCATAATTTCATTGTCTAATCATTAATAAAAAAATTATGAGCAATACAATATATACCATGGGTGTTGATGTAGGAGGAAGCTATGTAAAAGGCGTTCTGCTTGCATACGATGATGCCACTCAAAAACATACCATCGTGGATAAACAAACTGAAAAAATCAGAAAAAGAAATCCAAAAGATGTAGTTGTTGAATTGGTTGATACCTTACTTGAAAGAAATAACCTAAACTACGACAAAGACATTAAATATCTTGCTTCTACAGGTGAAGGAGAAATGGTTGAAAAGAAAACCGGTCATTTTTACTCCATGACAACTCATGCTAAAGGAGGTATATTTTTTGCACCTAATGCTAAAACAGTTGTTGACATGGGTGGTCTTTACGTGCGCGCCGTAAAAGTTGATTCTAAAGGAAAAGTAATTGACTATAAAATGACAGGACAATGCGCTTCGGGCTCTGGTCAGTTCATTGAAAATATTTCTCGTTATCTCGGTTTGGCTATTGAAGAGGTTGGTGAAATTTCACTCAAAGCTGATAACCCTGAAGTACCATCGGGTATCTGCGCTGTGTTAGCAGAAACTGACGTCATCAACCTGGTTTCAAAAGGACTTTCAACTCCAAACATTGTAAAAGGCATTAATCTTTCCATTGCACAACGCGTTGTAAAACTACTTGGTGCATTGAACGCTGAAACACCAATTGCTTTGGTGGGCGGTATGGGAATGAACGTTGGAATGATTCAGGCAGTTGAAGAATTATCGCAAGAAAATAAAAAAGCTTCTTTTGAATTCATCCCGCATCCTGATGCAATTTATTCTGGTGCAGTTGGTGCAGCAATCTGGGGCGGTTATCGTTATTATAAACTGAAAGACAAACAAACTGCGGTTGTTGCCTAAAAAATTTCTACTGTATGAAATGGAAATGTGTAGTCATTGCCAACCTGCTTTGTTTCGCTGCAGGTGCGCAAATCACCGTAACTGAAACTGATTTGCCTGAAGCAGGCTACACCTATTTTGTTTCTGCAGATACTACTACCGCTGTTAATTTGGGTACACCGTCAGCAGTTTCTCAAAGTTGGGATTACAGTTCGTTATTGCTGCACTATTTTAAAGTACCAACTTATGACAGTACCATCAATACATCATACGCTGCAGACTTTCCGGCATCAACACATTATACTTATGGACCTGCCGCTTTCTACAGCGGGTTACATGGCGGGGCACCGGTTGGCACACAAGGCATGAATAATGGATACATGTTTTGGAGACGCGACATTACCGGATTTTGGATTGTTGGTTTCAGAGCTGAAGAAGGTGATTACGCAAATAAAAATGTAACACTTCTTCAACAAGAATTGCTCGTGGGTTGTCCTGCAACGTACAATGATGTTTTCAATAATACCGCACGATGGGAATTATTGTTTGATGAAAATTCTGCCAACGCAGACACAACGTATGTGAACAACGTAGAAAAAGTGTTGACAGCAGATGCATTTGGTGAATTGATTACCCCAACCGGAACTTTCAGCAATGTAATTCGCTTACATGAATATGTCATCACCAGTGACAGTGCTTATGCAGAATTTATGAGCGTTCCGGTTTATGCCATGGAACTCAACCGTGATACATTGAACAATTATATTTTCCTTGATAACAATACTCATTATCCGGTATGTGTTGTACACGCAGATAAAAACAATACGGTATTGTATGTAGAATATTACGAAGGATATTCAATGACTGAGATTTCAAATGTTGAAGTCATTTCTCAATTGAACGTGTTTCCAAATCCATCAACAGGAAACTTTCAAATCAATTTAGAAGATTCACAAATTGAAAACACAAAACTAATCATCACTGACCTCAACGGTAGAGTAATTTATCAGAGTAATTTATCAGAAAATCAAAACGATATTTCAGTTAAAACTTCACCTGGATTATACAACTATACTGTGATGAAAGACAACGAAATTATCGCAACAGGTATCATTCAAATTTTGCCCTAAACGTGAAAGGATTTTTAAAATCAGATATTGAACTGGGGCCGGTTATAACTAATCTGGCTCTTATGTTGCAAAGAAATACAGAACGCTTTGCAGATCGTATCGTTTATCAGGAGAAAAAAAGTGATGGAAACTATCACGGGATCACCTGGAAAAATTTTTACAATAACATTGAAAATATTGCTGCCAATCTAAAGACCTTAGGTTTTGAGAAAGGAGAAAAAATGGTTGTGTTTTCACGCAACGGTTTAGACATGCTTGAACTTGAACTTGCTGTGATGGCAAGTGGTGGTGTTGCAGTTCCAATCTTTGCAAATTTTAAAGAAGATACCGCAGAACTACTCATCAATCACTCAGCATCAACCTGGCTGGCAGTGGCTGGTGCAAGTCAATTAGACAACGTGGGTAAAATACCTGCAATAAAAAAAATAATTTGTTTTGATAAAATTACTGACTCACGTTTTCCTGACTTGATTCATATTGATGCGTTGCGCAACGATGTTCATAAAATGCAATCATCTCTTGACAATCAACTGCTGACTTCTACAATTTGCCTGAATATGTATACTTCAGGTACTATGGGTATTCCTAAATGCGTTCAACTCACCCATGAAAATATTTTATCACAACAAGCGGCATTAGATATTTTGTGGGATATCACTGAAGAAGATCGGTTTTTATCATACCTGCCATGGCATCATAGCTTTGGAGGAATATTTGAATTGTTCACAGCCCTGTATAACGGTGCAACTTTTTCTCTTGAAAGCAGCTATGGAAAAGATCCTGCATCTATTTTTGAAAATTGGAAAAAAATAAAACCAACCGTATTTTTTAGTGTACCAAAAGTTTATCAGTCTTTATTTGATCTCACCAGAAAAAGTAAAGAAGCTGAAGACCAATTTTTCAACTCTGGTTTGAAATTTATTTTTACAGCTGCTGCGGCATTACCTGAAAAATTATCACTGGAATTTGAAAAAAGAAAAATCACCGTAATTGAAGGTTGGGGTCTCACTGAAACATCCCCTTGTTGTACTCTAACAGATCCAAATTTGAAACGTGAAGCAGGTGTGGTTGGTATGCCAATTCCGGGTGTGAGTCTTAGAATTGCAGATGACGACGAAATTCAAGTGCTTGGACCAAATGTGATGACGGGATATTTCAACAACACTGAAGCCAATGAAGGAGCTTTTACTGAAGACGGTTGGTACCGCACCGGTGATGTTGGAACCTTTACAGAAAATGGATTGAAATTGATTTCAAGAAAAGATAGAATTTTTAAGTTGTCAAATGGTGAGAAGGTTATTCCTACCGATCTTGAAAAACAAATTGAATTGAAATGTCATTACGTTCAATATGCTGTTGTTTCAGGCAGCGGAGAAGAATATCCTGTAGCATTGATTTTTCCGAATAAAAAATTATTGGAAAATCCTGATTACGAACTTACGCCTGAGCAAGGATGTTTTTGCCCAAGAAGTTTAAATGAATTGGGAAGATGTCTAACCGGATGTCTTCATATAGCGAACAATTCTATCGGTCAAAAATTTGCTAAAGTGAAGTCAGCTGCTATCATCATGGATGAGCTGTCACTTGATCACAAAACTCTGACGCCAAGCATGAAGATGGCGCCTAAAAATGTTCTTGAAAAATACAAGGCTCACTTAAAAAATCTCTACGGTGATAAAGTACCGGTTGATGAAGAAGTTTATGTTATTGAGCTGGAAAAAGAAAACGAAAAAAAATGTACAAAATAAAATCTACTGACCTGATGAAAAATCTGATGGGAGAATATTTTCTTTCATTAGAATCCGGTTCAAAAAAAATTGCCTGGTGTACCAGTGTTGGTCCGGCTGAATTGTTGCGCTCATTTGGTTTTGAAGTTTATTTTCCTGAAAACCATGGAGCACTTTTAGGTGCAACACGCACGGCTATGGACTTTATTCCAGAAGCAGTTAAATGCGGTTACTCAGGTCATGTTTGTTCATATACTACAGCTGATATTGGAGCATTTTTAAAAAAACAATCACCACTTCAAAGTCACTACAACATGCAAGGTGTTCCAAAACCGGACATCATTGCATACAATACAAATCAATGCAGAGAAGTTGAAGACTGGTTTACTTTTTACGCCGATCATTTCAAGTGTCCTATTGTAGGTATTCAACCTCCGAGACATTTGGATGAAGTAAGTCAGGATGAAATTGATCTTGTGGTAAAACAATTCCAAAAAATGATTCCGGTTTGTGAACAGGTAAGCGGAAAAAAATTTGACATTGATCGTTTTCGTGAGGTGGTGAAATTAAGTAAAGAAGCCACCTTGTTATGGCAAAAAGTTTTGAAAACATCTACAGCAGACATTGCTCCACTCAGTTTTTTTGACGGCACTATTCACATGGGGCCGATTGTTGTTTTAAGAGGCACGCAAACTGCAAAAGATTATTACACTCATCTCTTAGCTGAACTTGAAGCAAACGTGCGTGAGGCAAAAGGATTTTTACCACAAGCAACCACCCGCATTTTTTGGGAAGGGATGCCTATCTGGGGAAAACTCAGAATGCTGAGTGATTTATTCATGCAAAACAAAGCTGCAGTTGTTGCATCAACCTACTGCAGCAGTTGGGTTTTTGATCACTTTGATGAGAATGATCCATTTAATTCTACCGCACTTGCATACACTGAAATTTTCATTAACCGAAGTGAAAAAGCAAAAATGAAAATGCTGAAAAACTGGTTTGATGAGTATAAAATTGACGGTATAGTTTTTCACGATACAAAAACCTGCTTCAATAATTCTAACGCAAAATTCGGGATGCCTCAACGACTCAAAGAAATGACCGGAGTACCCGCATTAGTAATTGAAGGTGACTTATGTGATTTGCGTTTTTTCAGTGAAGGACAAAGCATCACCAAAATTGAAACATTTGTTGAGCAGTTGCAAGATCTTAAAGTAAGCCGATAATATGGAACAGAAAAAACCATTGAAAGTTGCCATTATCGGTATTGGACCGGTGGGTATGATTATGGCGTCATTACTCAAGGAACAAGGTTGCGAAGTAAGTATTTGCGTGCGCAATAAAATCAAGATGAACCTCATTAAAAGTGAAGGTATCAAACTTGAGGGCAAAATGAAATCAGTGGTATTTTTTGATCATGTTTTTGAAACTATTGATGATCTTGCTGATGCAAAAATTGACCCTGACTATATTGTTTTTGCGCTGAAAGCATATCAAATTAAAGATGCAGCTGCAAAAGCACTGCGCATGGACTCAGACAAAGTAACTATTGTATCTGCACAGAATGGAATTGATGTTGAGGAATTGTTGATTCCTGTTTTTGGCATTGACAAAATATTGCGCATGGTGGTTAATTATGCCGGAAATTTGACTGCGCCGAATATTGTGAATGTCACTTTTTTCACCCCTCCAAATTATCTTGGTTCTATTGATGATAATCGCTCAGCTCAAGCAAAAGAATTTGCAAAATTACTTACAGATGCAGGTTTGACTACTGTTGACGTGAATTCATTTGAAATTCTGAAACGCACGTGGGAAAAAACTATTCTTAACGCCGCACTGAGTGCCCTTTGCGGTGTTGGTAGATTAACCATGGCTGAAGCAATGGCAGATCCTGACACGGTAGAATTGATTGAACAAATCATTAACGAAGCGGTGGTAGTTGCTGAATCTGAAAAAATAAGGTTCCCTGATGATTTCATTCGCAACTGCATGCGTTATTTGCGCAAAGGAGGTAATCACTTTCCATCACTTGCCGGTGATGTAATCAACAACCGACAAACAGAAATTGATTACTTCAATGGAAAAATTGTTGAGTACGGAAAAAAACATTACGTGCGCACCTCTCTTAATTTGGCGTTTACCAACATGGTGAAGGCTATGACCAATAAAAATATCTCGTCTCGTATTCCGGGTGCAGCAGGTGCAGTGAGCAGAAATATTATTAAAAAAGGAATCATAAAAGATAAAAAATCAGCTGCCACATATCAAGGTGGACCATGCTTTCTTGGCGTTGATTTGGGATCTGCATACATTAAATTTACAGTCATAGACGACAAACAAAATGCAGTATTCAGATACATAATTCCTACACTCAATAAAGAGAGAATTTTGCATCGTCAAGTAATGCAGGCTATTCATTCTGACTTTGATATTAAGTACAGTTGTGCAACTGGTTATGGGCGTAAACATTTTATTGAATCAGACATCATTAAAACTGAAATAAACTGTGCCGCCGCAGGTGTATCGCGTGAATTTCATGGTGAGAAAAACATCATTGATATTGGCGGTGAAGACATCAAAATAATTCATTGTGATAACGACGGAAACGTAGTCAACTTTATCATGAATGACAAGTGTGCAGCTGGTACAGGATCGTTTCTGGCAGAGATTGCAGAACGCGCAGATATTCCGGTTTCAGAAATGAGTCATTTAGCCGGTCGTTCAAATTATGAAAATGAATTGAACTCATTCTGTACCGTGTTTGCAAAAACAGAAATCATGAAATGGATTTTTGATGGAATTGCCATTGAAGACATTGCACGTGGTGTTTATTTATCTATTGCAAACAGAGTAGCAAAAATGAAACTGGTGCCCGGCATTCCAACTGTTATGATTGGTGGTGTGATAGCAAATCATCCATACTTGCAATCATTATTAAATGAAAAATTTAATTTGCAGATTCTGGTACCTGATGAACCGCAACATTTAGTTTCATTCGGAGCAGCGGTAATTGCACACAAAACATGGCACAGAGAAAATAATCAAATCAAACAAGAAAATAAACTCAACAATGAAAGCATATCACGATAAAAACAAAGGGATTGGTATTGTATATGATAATATCTATCTAATCAACGGAGCTCGCACCCCATTTGGAAAATTATGCGGAACACTTGGCAATGTTTCACCTACTGATTTAGGAATTTTTGCCACTCGCGCAGCAATTGAAAAGTCAGGTATAAAAGCTGAAGACATTGATCAGTTATTTTATGCAAACATTGGTCAGTCATCTGCTGATTCGTATTTTTTACCAAGACATATTGGTTTGTATTCCGGTATTCCGGTTGGAGTTCCGGCTGTTATGTTGCAACGTATTTGCGGATCAGGTTTTGAAACCATCATTGCCGGGGCAGAACAAATTACGCTTGGAAAAGCAGATACTGGCTTGTGCGGCGGAACAGAAAACATGACTTTATCCCCAACAGTTAGTTTTGGAAATCGCATGGGTTATGCGCTGGGTAAAATTGATTTCAAAGATATGTTATGGGAGGCGCTGAACGATACAGCCGCTGTGCCTATGGGATGCACTGCTGAAAATGTAGCTGCTAAACATAAAATCACCAAAGAAGATGCGAATGTTTTTGCTAAACGTTCAATTGATACTTATCTCGCAGCAAAAGCGGCAGGATACTACAATGATGAAATCATCAAAATGAATTCAACGGTATTTGAAGGGGAAGGATTAAAACCTAGAAAAGTTATATTACTGAATAAGGCAGTTGATTTTATTACAGATGAAAATGTTCGTCCAGCTGATCTTGAAGCTATGGCAAAATTACCATCAGTATTTGCAAGAGATGGTGTTCAAACGGCAGCCAATTCAAGCGGAATTGTTGACGGTGCAGCTTCAGTAGTTGTTGCCGGTGAAGCATTTGTTAAAGCAAGAAATTTAAAACCTCTCACTAAAATTGTTGCATCAGCAACCAGTGCGCTTGATCCAAATGTAATGGGATTAGGACCGGTACCTGCAATTAAATTAATACTTGAGATGACCGGATTATCTGTAAAAGATATTGGACTGATTGAAATCAATGAAGCTTTTGCAGCACAGTTTATTGGTTGTGAACGTGAGTTAGGACTTGATCGCAATGTGTGTAACGTAAACGGTGGAGCCATTGCATTGGGTCACCCATTAGCTGCCACCGGAGCAAGACTTTCATTAACAATTTCTCGCAACATGAATATGCGCAAGGTAAAATACGGTATTGCATCAGCATGTATTGGAGGTGGACAAGGAACAGCCATTTTATTTGAAAACACAAATATCTAAATCATACTATGGAAACCATCAAACAATGGCACATGACCAAACTCAACGAGAAATTTTCACTCGTTGAATCACCCATGCCTGAACCAAAAGAAGGTGAAGCCCTTGTCAAAGTTGCAGGATGCGGAGTATGTCACACCGACCTAAGTTTCTGGCATAGCGGAGTGCGCACAAAAAAAGAAATGCCTCTGACTTTGGGACATGAAATTAGTGGCGTTGTTCTAAAAGGTCCTGCTAATATGATTAATCAAAAGGTAATTATTCCTGCCGTTTTGCCTTGCGGAAATTGTGAACTATGCAACAAAGGGCGAAGCAATATGTGTCAGAATCAATTGATGCCGGGGAATGATTTTCACGGTGGATTTGCCTCACACATTGTGGTGCCTGCAAAATATCTTTGCCCTGTGCCTGATTCTGTGTTAAAAAATTACTCACTTGAACAACTGGCAGTAATTGCTGATGCTATTTCTACACCATATCAGGTGATGAAAAAATCAGAATTGGAAAATAATGATCTTGCAATCGTTATCGGAGTTGGTGGCGTTGGCGTTTATGGTGCTTTGATTGCAAAAATTATGGGCGCAAAAGTAATTGCCATTGACATCAACGATACAAAATTAGAATTGGCAAAATCCAAAGGAATTGATGCAACCATTAATTCAAAAGGCCTAAATCAAAAAGAGATTAAAGAGAAAGTAAAAACTCTTGCAAAAGAATTGGGTACATCAAAATATGGATGGAAAATTTTTGAATTCTCAGGCACTGCTCCTGGACAAGATCTAGCATTCAGTTTGATTACATTTACCTCTACCTTAAGCATTGTTGGTTTCACCATGGACAAACTGGAAGTGAGACTGAGCAACCTGATGGCTTTTGATGCAAAATTAATTGGAACCTGGGGTTGTAAACCAGAATTGTATAGTGAAGTAGTTGAGTTAATTGATTCAGGGAAACTTCAAATCAAAGATTTTGTACAAACGTTTCCAATGTCACAAATCAATGAAGTATTTGAAAACACTTTACATCACAAATACGACAAACGTTCAGTTCTTGTTCCCGATTTTAATTAGTTAGCCGGATAATAAAAAAGTTGAAATTCATTAATAATTAAATACTCTTATGAAAAATCACAACCTCGTTGATCACAAATACACGGAGATCATTTTTGAAAAAAAACCTGTAAAAGACTGGTCAGGCAATGCGGTACCGGGATTATTTAACGCGTGGATTGTGCTGAATAATCCAAAGCAATACAACTCATACACAACGGCTGCGGTGAAAGAAATTATTCTTGCCTTTGGTGAAGCATCTAATGACAGATCAGTTGTTACCGTTGTTTTTTCAGGTGTTGAAGACAAAGCATTTTGTACCGGTGGTAACACCAAAGAATATGCAGAATACTACGCCGGAAATCCACAAGAATATTCGCAATACATGCGCTTATTCAATGACATGGTGAGTGCTATTTTAAAATGTGAAAAACCGGTGATATGCAGAGTGAACGGCATGCGCATTGGTGGCGGACAAGAAATTGGAATGGCATGTGATTTCAGTATTTCAAGTGATGTAGCAAGATTTGGACAAGCCGGACCAAAACATGGAAGTGCCCCTATTGGTGGAGCCACAGATTTTTTACCACTCTACGTTGGTATTGAACGCGCCATGGCCTCTTTGACTTTGTGTGATCCATGGACAGCACATCAAGCCTATTATTATGGTGTGATTACAGACATTGCTCCGGTATTAAAATCAAACGGAAAATTTATTCCAAATCCAATGATTCAGTTAGAAAAAATCACCGATGAATTTGGACGTATTTGTTTTGGCAGCATGAAATCAGGTGATGAACTGAAAAAAGCAAAAGAACTAATGGCAGGTTGTGAAACAGATTTCACCATGCTTGATGCAGCCGTTGATAAACTTGCTACTAAAATTCTTTACACATTCCCTAACTGTATGAATAAAACCATCAGTGAAGTGCGCAAATTCAAATTAGAGCATTGGGATAAAAACAAAGAAAGTAGTCGTGAATGGTTAGCGTTAAATATGATGACTGAAGCCAAAGCTGGTTTCAAAGCATTCAATGACGGACCAAAAGAAAACCGTGAAGTAGATTTCATTAAGCTCAGACAATTACTTGCTGAAGGCAAAGAATGGAATGAAGAAATGCATCAAATAATTTCTCCTCAATATAATACTACCAAAGCATAACTATGGAAAAGATTAAAGTTGAATACACGCATGATGGTGCCGTTGCTCGCGTTATTTTAGATGACGGAAAAGGCAATGTTTTAGACAATGTCATGATGCTTGAAATTATTGATTTGGTAAATACATGCCGTGAGAATAAAAACATCAAATTGATTACGTTTGAAGGACAAGGCAAACATTTTTCTTTTGGTGCCAGCGTGCCTGAGCATACAAAAGAATTGGCTGAAACGATGATCAAAACATTCCACAAAATTTTTACAACCATTGCAGATGCAGGTATTCTCACAATGGCAAAAGTTTCAGGACAATGCTTAGGCGGAGGAATGGAACTGGCATTGGTTTGCAATTTTATTTATGCCGACAAAACGGCCGTTTTTGGTCAACCAGAAATTGTGCTTGGAGTTTTTCCTCCTCCGGCATCGGTGATGTTACCGCTCAAAATTGGTACCGCCAGAGCTGAAGAACTTTTACTTACCGGTCGTTCATTCAAAGCTGATGAAGCTGAACACATTGGTTTAGTCAATAAAATGTATGAAGATAAAAATGCCCTGAACGAAGCAGTTGATGCATGGATCACGGTAAATATTCTTCCAAAAAGTGCTTCATCACTGAGGTACGCTAACAAGGCGGCGCGCACTACGTTTAACTACATTATGGGGAACAAACTTCCGGTACTGGAATATATTTACGTGCAGCAACTCATGCAAACAAAAGATGCAAATGAAGGCATCAACGCATTTATAGAAAAAAGATCTCCCGCTTGGGAAAATGTTTAATCCATTTTTTTTAGAATTAATTGATCACCCTAACCATTTGGTTTGGGTGATTTTTTCTGTCTGCGTCTCCCGCGGGCCGCGCCCCCGCCCGGAGAATGGAATGAGACCCAACCGGATTTCAGCATGATGCCATCAATAATAGATCACTTGAAAATTTCAGATTATCCCTCAAAGGTGATGCAAAACCACCACACTTTTGTTTTTAGAGATGACAAAGGATCCATAAAAAATGTATGATCCTGAATGATGACATTTTTTATACCGTTTGAAAGTTTAATTTCAATAGCGAATTTAAAATAGGGCATCCAAAAATCAAATCCTCCGCCAACCTGATAAGCAAAATCATGTTGTTTGATTTTTACAATCGGGTCACCCAGTGTTTGATCAACATCTTTCTGTGATGCTAAATCGAGGCTATACTGAAATCCTCCAATGGCATATGCAGCAAAATTACTGAGTCGTTTTGTGCGTAGTTTGAGCATTAATGGAAAATCAAGCGTGGTAGATTCAAGGCGGGTTTCTTTCATTTCTTGTTCGCCTTTTTTGATATAAGAGTATTGAAATAATCTTTCTTGAAAACTGAGTGAAGGAACAAATCTCAGAGAAAGTGTCTCATGAAAATTAAGTGAAGATATAATTCCAAGATTAAAACCCGGTTGTTTTCTAATGGTGATTCCGGTTAACGAATCAGATGAAGTAGAATCAACTTGAAGAGTGTAATTAAAGTCAGCAGTATTCACACCAAGTGCAAAACCAAAGTGAATTTTTTTCCGGTCAAAACTCGGATAGTTTTTACCCTGCTGACCGTAAAGAGGGCAGCTAAGGAGTAATAACAAAATTAATCTGACACAAATTTTATCCATCACAGCGCTTCAAATCTACGAAAATCAAGCCAGAATTAGTTGTTGTGTGTTCACGTGGCATGTAATCACACTATATAGTCGTTCCTTAATAACTCTTCAAAATATTGACATTCAATAATATAATGTTGATAATTAGTGCTTTTTGTGTGATATAAATTGCAAGATATTTTAGATATTGGCTAAAAATCTTGCAGAATATGTTAGGAAAAGCTCAGATCAAAACCAACGAAATTTATTCTCGCCACTGTTGTCGGATTTATCGATATGCGTCATGAATTGGTTTTGTTATCAAATAAAATGGATTGGAAATATTTTGAAAAGAATTCTCAGTTCATTATTCAAATACCGGTCAGCCATCAATGCCAATAAGATTTATGATTGGGTCTTTTGTTAAAGCACATTTACAATTTGGGAGATGAGACTCTGGCTAAGGCATGGGTGATGAATCCTTACATGCAGTATTTTTGTGGTGCATCAAACTTTCAACATATTTTCCCATGGATCCAAGCGACTTTGTACATTTTCGTAAACGAATTGGTGAAGCCGGGGTGGAAAAATATTTGTTCATTCAATAAATCTTCACGGAACAAAGCAAAAAATCAGATGCTGTTATCTGATACAACTGTTCAAGAAAACAATACCACTTTTCCAACGGATGCAAAACTGGCAAAAAGTTATTGACAGGTGCAATGCCATTGCAGGAAGAAGGGATTAACCAACGCCAAACGTACACTAGAACAAGTAAACAACTTGTTGCTAACGCACTCATTCACCACCCAAAAGGGGGGGCAAAATAAAAACGGTACAACGCAACAACCACGGACAGGCGAGCTTCCACAAGAAACACTACAATACAAAGGCCTTGATTTATGTTGGAGAGCAATTACACAAACGCGGCGATAAAAAAAGTTTACAGTCTTCACAAACCGTTTACCACTTGTATTGCTAAAGGAAGGCGCACAAGCAATTGAGTTTGGTAAAAAATTGGATTGATGGTGAATCCAAAACATTAGTTATCGGGATAGAAAGTTTTCTGGAAATCCGCATGACAGTAACACAATAGAACCTCTGCTTAATCAAATAAAAATAATCAAACTATTTACCAAAGAAATTGTTTATGACAGAGGTGGAGAAGAAAACAATTTACGGAGTTGAAATATGACACCAACAAAACCTACAAAAAACAACGCCTTACAAAAATTACGACCCGAAATTCCGTCGAAGAGCAGCCATGAGCCAGTAATAGGACATCTTAAGACAGATCACAGAATGGAAAATTACTTGGGCGCGAAAGTTCATCAAAAATCAATGCAATGTTCGCAGCCACCGGATGGAATTTAAAGAAACTAATGGATAAATTAGTTCGTGATATTTTTGGTGATTTTTCAAATTGGTTCAGAGTCGATTTTTTAATGGTTCGGACTCAAATAAAATTTGGTTGGTAAGGAACGACTATATAACAGAGAATTAGTACTAAATGTTACATTTAATTAAAAATTAAGCGCATTTCACAACAGATTGAACCCAAATTAATCATTTGAATGAAGATTGAACCAGCGGGTTGCAATTTATTATCGTTCTGTAGGCTCAGGTCGCGACCTGAGCCTACGTGATGATTTTGATTTGCAACCCTTCATTGACCTTAAGATTCTATTGCTTAATTTGGGTTAAAGGATTACCCGGGGTTTCAATAAAAACAGGGGTCTGTTTCACCAAACCCCTGTTATTTTTATACTTCTGGACAGTATGGAATAAATCAAATCTGTCCTAAACGAAATCGTTAGATATCTGTACGCATTTTCATTTTGAATATTTTATAAATCCAGAGTTTGAATTTGTAGAACACAAGATACATTGATGGCGTGATGACAAGAGTAAGTATAGTAGCAAAAGTCAACCCGAAAATAATTGTCCATGACATAGGTCCAAAGAAAATGGTATTATCACCGCCAATAAAGATATTCGGATCATACTCAGTGTACAAGGTTATGAAATCTATATTAAACCCTGTTGCCAAAGGAACCAGACCTAAGACCGTAGTTAGTGCAGTAAGCAGTACAGGGCGCAATCTGGTTTTACCAGCCATAACGGTTGCCTTAATTACCTCTTCCATTGGTAAAAGTTGATATTCATTCAAGCCTAATTCTTGTCGTTTGCGCTGACGCAACAAATTGGTATAGTCAATCAACACAATGGCATTATTCACTACAACACCCGCCAGTGAAATAATACCAATCATAGTCATGATGATCACGAAATCCATTTGAAAAATTACTTCACCAAGAAATACCCCAATGAAACTAAAAATAGTTGCAAACATGATAACCACCGGAGACGTGAATGCGTTGAACTGAGCAACAATAATCAAGAGTACCAAGAACATTGCAATCACCAAAGCTTTTGACAGAAAAGCCATTTCTTTTGCTTGCTCCTCTTGTTCACCGGTGAATTTATATTCCACACCTTTTGGCATTTCGTATTCAGATTTATAATCGTCCATCAAGGCTTTTAATTCTTCAACCACCTCGTTGGCATTGTATCCTTCACTCACGTTTGAGTACACGGTAACCACCGGAATCATATCTTTATGAACTACCGCACTGTATGTATTAGAAGGCACAGGCTCTTTCACTAAAGCGCGAATAGGAATACGCAACAATCGTCCCATATTATTTCTAAAAATAAGACGCTGATTTAAAAGCGCATCAATATCATTTCGGTTTGCATCATTGAATCTAATTGCCATGTCATAGGTTTCATCACCCAATTTATAGGTTGAAATATCTGCGCCAAATAAAGCGGTACGAATTGCTTGAGCAATCTGCCCGGTTGACGCATTGAATAATCTTGCCTTATCACGGTCAATGACAATTGGTAATTCCGGTTTTCCTGTCTCTACACCCAGCTTCAATTTCTCAACTCCTTGAATATTTTTTCTATCCAAAAAGAGTCTGATTTTTTCAGCTTCTTCAATGAGTTGATCATACTCAACCTCACCACTTACTTCAATATTGATTGGCGGCGCAGTTGGTGGTCCATCATTATTTTTATCTACTGAAACCTGAACATCGGCAGGAAATCTCCCCTTCAATCCTTCAGAAATTTCTTCCATGATGGTTCCGGTTTTGTATTCATCCCGATATTTGAATTCAGCAAAGTTGACTGTAATTCTTGCTTTGTGCGGAGTGTTACCCATTACAGGGCCTTGTGTAGGGTCACTGGTTCCATCTCCCACCTGCGCAATGAGTGATTGAATAATCCATTCATTAGTAGGTTTACCGACAGTATCGGCAAGATAAGGTGTAAGTATTTCTTCAGTCAAAATACGTTCTACTTCAAGTGCTGTTTTATTAGTCACTTTAATATCAGTGCCAATAGGATGCTGAATAAAAATATTTACATAATTGGGTTGATTTTCCGGGAAGAAAAGAACTTTTGGTGTAAATACTCCAAGAATAATTCCGGAAAAAATTAGCAAGCCAATAGTACCAAAAAATAGTTGTTGTGGTCGTCTGCCAACAAGGGCTTTATTAATTACTTTTTCGTAGAAATTTTCAAGTTTCGGTAGAAAATTGTTGGAGAATTTATCAGCCCAAGGATTCAAAAAATAAACCGTAGTAAAAGTTAATACTGCAGCGGTAATAAATAAATTACTCCATACCGTTGACATTGGAATCAGAATCAAACCTAAGGTCATAAAAATACCACTTAGCATATTGGTTCTTCTTTTATTAGATTTAGGTTTACCAATGCGCATCCACATGGCGGTCATAACAGGGTTCACAACTAATGCAACAAAGAGAGATGAACTCAAAACTATAATCAGAGTCAAAGGCAGATACTGCATAAATTCACCCATAATACCAGGCCAAAAAGCAAGAGGTAAAAAGGCAGCAATAGTTGTAGCAGTTGAAGCAATGATTGGCCATGCAATCTCCCCTACTCCTTTGCGTGCAGCGTAAAATCCATCATGTCCTTCTTCCATCAAACGCTGTACGTTTTCAACTACCACAATTCCGTTATCAACCAACATACCCAATGCCAATACCAATGAAAACAACACCATGGTATTTAGCGTAATTCCCATAGCATTCAAAATCATAAATGACATCAGCATAGACATTGGAATGGCAATACCTACAAACAAAGAATTGCGTACTCCAAGGAAAAACAACAATACACCCACAACCAATATTACCCCAAACACAATGGAATTTTCAAGGTTGGAAACCATGTCAATAGTTTTATCAGACTGGTCATTGGTAATAGAAATATCAACCGAATCAGGAATCAATTTTTTCTTGCGAACATCTTTTAATAATTCCCTGATTTTTTGAGAAGCAGTAAGCAGGTTTTGTCCGCTGCGTTTTTTCACATCAAGCATGACAACAGTTTTTCCACGTTCACGAGCGTATGAGGTTGTATCAGCATCACCAAAATGTACATAGGCAACATCACGCAAGTAAACAGGCTTATAATCTTCTTGCTTTACAATGACACCACCCAGGTCAATGGCATTTTTAAATTCTCCTTCAATTTTAACGGTACGTTTTGTACTACCATCCAAATATTCACCACCTGACATGGTGAGATTCTCTTGTTGAATTGCCGATTGAATATCTTGAAAAGACACATCTACTGCTTCTGCTTTTTGTGGATCTACTTCAATGATCATTTCACGTTCTTGCGTACCGCGAATATCAACCCCGCTAATCTCTTCAAAATCTTCAATCATGTCTTCAAGCAACTCAGCATATTCATTCAATTGCGTGATATTATGAGATGATGAAGAAAGATTGACATTCATGATTGGCATTTCAGAAATATCCATTTCAAAAATGTTGGGTTCAACCGGTAAATCACGCGGAAAATCTTTTTCTGTGCGTGCCTTATCAACGGCATCTTTTACATCTTGTAAGGCTTGCTTGGGACTGACAGAAAAATCAAATTTCACCCTGATAGAAGCATACCCATCAATTGACGTCGACGTAATTTCATCTACGTTTTTTATGGAGTTCAATTCTTTCTCAATGGGATCAGTAATTTTTTCAGCAATGAGTTCAGGTGAATTTCCTGGATAGGCAATCCCCACATAAATTTCAGGAATCTGCAATTCAGGAAAACTTTCATTGGGCATGGATTTATAGGCCATGAAACCTGCAACGAAAATGATGAACGAAATAAGGTAAACCGTTTTGCGGTTATTCACCGCCCAGGTGGTTATACCAAACTCTTTTTGGTTTTCAATATTACTATTACTCATGACAAATATGTATTATTGAAGTTTAACCTGATCTGATTCAGTAATACCTTTTGCACCGGCAAGTACCAACTCATCTCCGGCTTTTAAATCAGCCCCATTCAACGGCTTGATACATGATTCACCGTTGTAAGTTTTTTCAACTTTTACAAATACTTTTACAATGGTATAAAGCTCTTCATCACCACGTATTAATTTGTAGACATAATTATTATTCTTTGTGTCTTGCATGACAGATTCAGAATTAACAACCAATGCATCTTTACTCAAAAAATCAATCACATTTACTTTTGCCAACATGTTAGCCAGCAAGATTTCATTGTTTTTAATTGCAACTTGAATTCTGAACGTGCGGTTTACCGGATCAATAAAATTCCCCTTATAAGAAACAACTCCTTGAATAATGGTATCATTCATTGCCGGAATGACCAATTCAACCGGTGAACCCAAGTTGATTTTTCCCAATAAATTTTCAGCAAGACTTGCCGATATGGTGATGTTTTTATTATTCACCAAACGCAATAGCGGATTCATGGGAGACGCCATATCACCCAGACCTACAAAAATATCGTCAATCACTCCGGAGAACGGTGCGCGCACTACCGTTTTACCTTGTTGTGAACGAAGCGTTTTCAGTTTTTGTTCCAGAGCTTTTTTCTGATTTCTGGCTTGCTCATATTCAATTTCAACACCTAAACCTTCATCCATTAATGTCTGCTGTTTATCAAACATGTAGTTGGCCATTTCCAGAGATGTCTCCACTTCGTCAATGGTTGATTGAAGAATTTCTGAATCAATTGTCATGAGTGCTTGACCCTTGGAAACTTTCTGACCTTCACGCACGTGAATTACACGAATGGTTCCTTGTGATTCTGCAGTGAGCATCACATTCTCATCAGTTTCTACAGAGCCTTGCACTTCAACTTTGTGCACAAAATCTTTTTGTTCTACTTTGGTAGATGTGACAATGGGTGTCAGATCAGCTTCTGCAGTATCTAACGCTGCTATTTGCTCATTCAACAATGCCAATTCTTGCTTAAGTGAATCACGTTTTTCAATCAGTAGCTCAAGGGATTCGTTTTTTTCTCCTTCACCTCCACAAGCTGCGAGCAGCGCCATGCCTGAAAGTGCAAATAGGTATTTCATTTTGAGTTGCATATAATTTGGATTAGTTTGATGAGATAACTCATCGGATGTAGTTTATTTTTATTGATTATAGAGTTTATCAAGTTGAATTTTTGCGGACAATAATTGCAGCACAGCGCCAATATAATTTCCCTGTGCAGTCAAAACTTGTGTTTGCAGTTGGGTCAATTTTAGGCCAGAGCCCGTTCCTAAATCTTTGCGGCGCACTTCATTGTTGTAAATTTCATTTGCAAGGCGAATATTCTCTTCTTCAATCTTGAGCAAATCAAGTGCATTCAAAAACGCAGCTTTCAATTGCATGTCCTGAAATTCTAACGTACGTTCAAGATTGTCAATATTATTTTGATCTTGTTCTAATTTAATTTCTGCCTGTTGTACCCGCATCATTTTTTGACCACTGCTTGTGATAGGAATATTCACTTGCACACCCCAAACTGTAGTTGGGTACCAAGGTTCATCTTCAAAAAAATTGAACTCATTGCGATACGCATTTTGTGAATGCGTAAAAAAGGCACCAACAGAAGGCATGTATTTTGACTTTTCATTTTGCAGATTGAATTCATCCAGTTGTTGTTGTTGATCAAGCAGAATATAAGTTTGATTTTGAGCAGGAGCGAATTCTTGCAATGCCGGATTTGACTCAAGAATTATTTTCATTACATCATCCAGTGTCTCAGTCAAAGTCAATTCTTTATCCAAATCATAACCCATTTGCATCTTGAGCAAATTTCTGGCAACACTCACTTGTCTGGTGGCATTTTGTTTGGTTGCAAGAATGCGATTGTAGGCAAGTTCAAGCTGACTAACTTCTTCTTTTTTGATCATGCCGTTTTTTTCAAGTATCTGCACTTCACTCCACATTTTTTCAGTATTCACCATCATGGAATCAACCAGTGCCAGATTTTTTTCAGCAACTAAAACATTGTAATATGCTTCGCGAACCATTACTTTAACCTGGTTTTCAGTATTCGTGAACGCAGTTTGTGCCATTTCACCATAAAATTTTGCAAAGCGCAAACCAACCAGATATGAGCCATCAAAAACCAGCTGACTCACATTAAAGGTAAGTGAAGTGCTATATTTTTGTCCCATTTGAAACTCCATCACGTCACCCGGCTGAGCCATTGGATTGAACAGTGTTGCATCAACCACTTGGGTAGGAATATCAACCAGATTTTGAAACTGACCGTTGGCACTAACCTGAGGCAAACCAATAGAAGTGGTTTCCCATATTTTTTTCTGGGCGGCTTCAATATCCAACATGGCATTTTTCATTTTCTCATTGTTGGTTACGCCATACGTTTCGGCTTCAGTGAGTGTAAAACTAGTCTGGTCTTGACCATACACACTCAGCGTAGTAATAACCATGGTGGCTAAAACTAATTTGGGTCTAGAAATTTTCATCGTTTTTAATTAATTCATTTAAGTATTCAATTCCGTTGCTGCTTGCAATTCCTCTGACATGATATCTGAAAAATTCACGGTAAATATTATCAATGCTATTCAGGGATTCAGGGAAAAGATCACCAAGCATAATATGATCAAGCGTTGCCAGATAGATAGTAGAAATGACTTCAGTATTGAGATTGTTGCGATACAATCCTTGCTTAATACCGCGCTCTAAATTATCCATCACACAACCTCTGATAAAATTTCTTTTCTGCTCATTCATCATGCGCAAGGCATTGGGATGATATTTAGCCAAATCAAAAAAGATTGATGGGTGAATTTTTTTTAAGGTATCAGTGACTGATTTGCTGATACCAAGCATTTCATCAATGGCATTTTCATTTTGACGACTAACTTCTGCCATACGGCAAACCTCTCCTTCATGTTGTGATAAAACACACAACTCAACCAGCTCATTTTTGTCTGATACAAATGAGTACAGCGTTTTTTTAGAAATGCCTAACTGCTTTGCCATTTCATCCATGGTCATGCTTTTTATCCCGTATTTGAGATAAATGGCGGTTGCTTTTTCTATAATTTCACGTTTTTTCTCTTCCACGGCAACAAAGTTATATACAGATTTTTACATGGGAAACATTTTTTAATATTTTTGTTTCCTTAAATTTTGTTAAATTTTATTTTACTGATTTTATGATACTTAAGCAAGTATTATAAGAAACCAAAAACGTTCCCTTGATATTCTCATTGCAAATAACCTAACTTAGCAACCTTGGCAAAAGCAAAAAAATATTACGTGGTATGGGATGGACATCAACCCGGTATTTATGATAACTGGGATGCATGTCAACGTGAAATCAAAGGATATCCTGCAGCAAAATTTAAATCTTTCGGTTCTCTTGCTGAAGCACGCGAAGCTATGCAGCATCCTGAAAAATTTGAAAACACTAAACGCACTGAAAAAAATTATTTCTATGTTGTTTGGTATGGATTCAAACCGGGAATTTATGAAGACTGGACACAAGCTCAAAAATCTATCTCGGGATTCCCTAAAGCACTTTACAAAACTTTTGGAAGCAGAGCACTTGCCGAAAAAGCTTTTCTAGAAGGCCCTGAAAAATACCGCGAAGGAAATTTTAAAAAAACAAAAAATCTCAGCCCTGAAGAATTAGAAAAAATTGGCAAACCCGTTGAGCTGAGTTTATGTGTAGATGCTGCGTGCAATAACAAAGGTCAATTTGAATATCAAGGAGTATGGACTTTTAATAACGAAAAAGTTTTCAGTGTAGGTCCTTATCCAAACGGCTCAAATAATATTGGAGAATTTCTTGCGTTAGTACACGCATTGGCATACCTGAGTAAACAACGGGATGAAAAATTACACACCCTGCCTGTTTATACTGATTCAAGAATTGCCATGAAATGGGTTAAAATAAAAAAATGTCTGACCAACAAAACACCGGGTGCAGATGTGATGAACTTGATTCATAGAGCTGAAAAATGGTTGAGAGAAAATACATATCAAAATAAAATTCTGAAATGGGAAACAAAAGTCTGGGGAGAAATTCCCGCCGATTTTGGAAGAAAATAAATAGTTATTCATTCTTCCTTTGCATGCTGTTCAGTCATGCACTTTTTGCTGATACCGATTGGGAACTGGCAAAAGATGAAGATGGTATCAAAGTGTACACCCGTGAAGTAGATGGTTGGGACGTGGAAGAGTTCAAAGTAATCTCTGTCTTCAAAGCAAAGCGATCAACCATTTATAGCACCTTGATTGATGTAGTAAAATATCCTGAATGGTATCCTGATATTATTGAATCACAACTCTGCAAAAAAGTGAGTGATACAGAATATTATTGTTATTCAAAACTTGATATTCCTTGGCCATCAGATGACCGTGATGGTGAATGTCATATTACAGTTGAACATAATGAGACAGAAAAAATAACCACCATTAATTTGGATGTTTGTTCAAAATATAAGGCAAAAGAAGAAGGGTATGTTCGCATGACACGAGGCAAAGGGTTCTGGAAACTCACTACCAAAGGAGAAACAACCGTGGTGCGTTATCAATATCTAAGTGATCCCGCAGGAAGTATTCCGGCATGGATCATCAACATGTTTATCGTAGACAATCCCTTCAATACTGTATTGGCGCTTCGCAATCGCGTGAAAGGCTAATATTCTGTGAATGCATAACACATGCAGCCAAGCAGTTAAAATTGGCTATTTTCAAAACAATCCGTATTTTTGGCTCCACCTTAAGCTAAACTTAACACTATGAAAAAAACTTTACTCATTGTAACAACTGCGTTACTCTCGGGCTTTTCTTTTGCCCAAGGACAAATTGAAAACCCAGGCTTTGAAGGAGCTTGGCAAGATGTAGCCGGCGCTGAAGACGAACCCATTGAATGGAGTTCCCTTAAAACAGCTGATGCATGGACAACTTTTGCGCCTGTTGTGGCATTTCAGGAAACAGGTACTCCTCATTCTGGAACTTACTGTATAAAATTAGTGAATGGGCCTCTAACATTTGGTGTTGTACCAAACGGAATCATGACAAACGGCCAAGTACATGCCGATCTTGATCCTGAATTGGGTTACGTTTCTACTATTACCAGCAATGCAGACTGGAATACCCCTTTCACGGATCGTCCTGACAGTTTGGTTGGCTGGTTTAAATATACACCTACCTCAACTGACAAAGGAAAAGTAGAAGTGTTATTGCATGATGATACCCAAACCGGAAAATTACCTGAAGCAACTGCTCCACAACCAAACTGGGTTGGTAAAGCAAGATATAATGTAACCACTTCAACCACCACTTGGGTAAGATTTTCAGTGCCGTTCAACTATTTCAATAATAATACGCCTGACTACATTCTGGTAGTTCTTACCTCAGGAGATTCTACACAAGCTGAAGTTGGAAGCACCATGTACATTGATGACTTGGAATTAATTTATAATCCATTGCTGGTAGATGTTACACCATCTGCAACACAAAATATTGATATGGGTGTGAATGGTACAACACTTACCGTGAACGCAACACCAAATGCTGCGGTTGTTAGTCCAATTACCCAAGAGTGGAAATATTCTACTACATCAGGTTCTGGTTATGTTTCATTTGGAACACCTGAAACAGGAACAACCTATACTCCAAATTTTGCAGCTGCCGGAATTTACTATGTGGTATGTGAAGTTGATTTTGGAACACAAGTAGTGACATCTAATGAAGTTGAAATTGTGGTTACTGATCCGGGTTCAAATTCGGTTACTATTTCTCCATCTGCAACTCAAAACATTCTTGCCAACACCAATGGTACAACCATGACAGCAACTGAATCACCTTCAGCAGCAAGTTCACGTGAGTGGCAATATTCTACCACATCCGGTTCTGGTTATGTTTCTTTTGGAACACCCGAAACAGGAACAACCTACACACCAAATTTTGCTTCAGTAGGAACTTATTATATCATTTGTGAAAGTGATTTTGCAGGTGACATTCAAATTTCAAATGAGGTAACTATCATGGTTCCTTCAGCTGCCGGTATTGATCAAGATAATCTGCAATTCAACATTTACTCAACAAGTAACGGAATAAAAATCAGTTTGAGTGATTTTGACTCAAATACAACATTCAAATTATTCACCCTTGATGGTAAAGAAGTGTATACCTCTTTCGTGAACGCTGAAAACACTTTACACCCTGTGAATTTATCTGGTGTATTTGTTTACCAGATTATCAAAGGAGACCGAGTTATCACCGGTAAAATTCAACTATAATATTTGAAGATTATTAAAGCTATTCGTTCTGTATTGAGCGAATAGCTTTTTTTTTAAAGTTGAGAAAGATCAAAATCAAATTCAATTGGAGTTAATTCAAAATTTTCATCTGACCATGTTTAAATTTTATAGTATTCAACGAATGTCCGGCATTCAAAAACTGATCATGCTGACAGGCATTTTATTGTTTGCCCCAAATGCATTCAGCCAATCACAAATTTTTGGAAAAGTGATTGATGGGAATACAAATGAACCGCTCATTGGTGCTTATGTTATTTTGAAAAAAGATCCATCAGTTGGCGCCGTGACAGATATTGACGGCAATTATAAAATAGACATAGATGCAGGTCAACATGAAATCATTGTAAAATTCACCGGCATGTTGAATGATACCATTGCTGTTGAAGTTGGAGCAAATGAAAAGAAAGAATTAAACATCTCCATGTATCCAAAAACACTAGATAAAGTTGAAATCATTGTTGGCAAATTTGATCAGCCCATTGAAGAATTAACATTTTCTATGCAGGTGATTAAACCATCTATCATTGACAATAAAAATACACGCAGCATAGAAACCATTTTAGATCAAACACCGGGACTAAATATCATGGATGGAGAACCGCAAATACGCGGAGGAAGCGGTTTCACTTTTGGTGTTGGAAGTAAAGTTGCAGTATTAGTTGATGACATGCCTATGTTATCCGGTGATGCCGGAAGACCGGAGTGGGGATTTGTTCCGGTTGAAAATATTGAACAAATTGAAGTTACAAAAGGAGCTTCATCTGTGCTTTCAGGATCATCTGCGCTTAGCGGAGCTATTCATATTCGCACGGCGTATCCAAAAGAAAAACCCATGACAAAAATCAATGTGTATTCTGGTTTTTATTCAATACCTGACGATGATTCTGCTCAATGGTGGAGTGACTATCCTTACATTCACGGAGTAAATTTTTTACACAGTCGTATCATCAAAAAAAATACAGATTTGGTAATTGGCGGCAACCTGAATTTAGACCACGGTTATATTGGTGGCCCAATAAAAGGACCTGAAGTTGTAGATACAATAACGGAAGAATTTACTAACGAACAGATGAGATCAGAAAAATATCGGCTCAATTTTAATCTTCGGCAACGTTCAGTTAGGTTTAAAGGATTGCAGTATGGAATTAATGGAAACTTCATGTACCAAAACACCAACATGGTACTTGCTTGGCTAGATGATTCAACGGGAATTTTCAGAGCATACCCCGGTGCGGTTTTATTGCAAGAACAGCTCATTTATAATATTGATCCCTTTGTCACTTTCCATTCTAAAATTGGTGTGAGACACAGTTTGCGTATGCGATATCTTTCAGCTGATAATAAAATGTCTATGAATCAGTCAAACCAATCACAAGTATATTATGCCGATTACCAATTCAAAAAAGAATTTAATTTTTTAAAAGATCGCTCATTTGATTTTATTGGTGGTGTTACTTCACAATACAACAATTCGTATGCGTTAATTTACGGCGGTTCAAACGGAGATCCTACGAATTATCTTTTTAATTTATCTGGTTATGCTGAAATACAAAAAGAGATGAAAGATGTACTTAATTTTTCATTAGGAGCAAGAGGAGAATACTATAAACTCAACGATACGATTACGGCATGGAATCCAATATTTAGAGCAGGAGTTAATTTAAAACTGAGTCAGGCAACTTTTTTAAGAGCGTCGTATGGGCAGGGCTATCGTTTTCCAACCATTACTGAACGCTATATACGCACCGCCGTTGGTTCATTTGGGGTTTATGAAAATCCTGATCTCAAACCTGAAGAAAGCTGGAATGCAGAGGTAGGAATTAACCAAGGAATTAAAATTGGAAAATATCTCGCTCAACTTGACATTGCCGCATTCATTCAACAATATGAAAATACCATTGAATATTTATTTGGTTTCTGGGATCCAACGTATGGAATGCTTGATGGCGGCCCCGTTGCCGGATTTAAATTCCTCAACACCGGAAGATCACAAGTCACCGGATTTGATATTACCCTCAACGGCATGGGGAAAATTGGAAAACATGTTGATTTTGTAACCACAGTTGGATACAACTATATTAATCCAATTACACTAGAGCCTGATTTGGTATTTGCCCAAGATTTCAACCCCATTGATCCAACCAATTTCAGCTTCAGAGAAACCAGTCAAGATACTACAACAAATATTTTGAAGTATCGTTTCAGACATACCTTTAAAGCAGATGTTGAATTAAATTTTTACGGATTCTCAATTGGATATACGATCAAATATTTCAGTAAAATGGAAAATCTTGACAAAGCAATTTCTGATTTTGAAACCGTGACACAAAATACAGGAGGCACCATTCAGCCTATTTATTTCAGTGA
The DNA here is from genome assembly GCA_016708105.1 of Crocinitomicaceae bacterium. Lineage (NCBI taxonomy): Bacteria > Pseudomonadati > Bacteroidota > Flavobacteriia > Flavobacteriales > Crocinitomicaceae > Crocinitomicaceae bacterium. The sequence continues at coordinate 925,689 of JADJGJ010000001.1, read as the reverse complement.
TTTTTACAAAGAGCATAATACCGGAAGTTACATACATGATTTGCGAATTTCGTATGCCATTGGAAAAAATATTCAACATAAATTTGCTTTGGTTGGCAAGAACATTCTGAACACAACATTCTCTCTGCGTCCGTTGAAAATAGAGCAAATGCGAAGTATTGTCTTTCAGTACAGCATCAAATTCTGATTTCAGATCATGAGATATTTAGCATGATAAGACTGTGAATCAGCGAAAAAAATTGCAAATTTGAAGACAGAAAATCAGAAGTATGGCTAAATATCCTTTGAAACAACGCATTCGTTACTATTTTGAGAACACCATGTCAAGAGGCCCAATGGGTGTTATCAAATGGCTGGCTATTCTCTCCTTCTTCGTTGTTGTAATTTTGGGTATTGTCATTGCCATTGCAGGTATCAAAGGAACACCGGATGATCAACAGGGATTAGGTTTTGTTGAAGGTGCGTGGCAAATTCTGATGTCAACCTTAGATCAGGGAGCCATGGCAGGTGATGTAGGCTGGGCTTTCCGCGCAGTGCGTTTCGTAGCAACACTTGGATCTCTCTTCTTACTCTCTATTTTAATTGGTACCATTTCATCAGGCATTGATGCCAAGTTGGGCGAATTAAAAAAAGGGAAATCCAAAGTTCTGGAAAGCAATCACACACTCATTTTAGGTTGGTCTGAAAAAATATTTTCTATTCTGACTGAAGTGATTGAAGCCAACTCAAACCAAAAAAGACCAAGCATTGTCATACTTGCTAACCGTGACAAAGTAGAAATGGATGATGAAATCAGACAACGCATTCCCAATCTAAAAAACACACGTATTATTGTGCGCAGCGGTTCTCCCTTATCATCAAACGCAATTGAAGTAGTATCACCTAATGAAGCGCGTTCAATCATTGTACTTGCCGGTGAAGAAGAAAATACGGACACCTATGTAATTAAATCCGTACTTGCCATTACAAACGGAAAAAATCGCAAAAAAGATGCTTACCACATTGTGGCAGAATTAAAAGATCCAAAAAACATGGAAGCGGCAGAATTGGTTGGTAATGATGAAACCATATTCGTTCTCTCATCTGATCTTATTTCACGCATTACCGCACAAACTTGCAGACAATCAGGTTTGAGTGTTGTGTACAGTGATCTCTTACAATTTGAAGGGGATGAAATTTATTTTCAGGATGAACCAAAATTGATTGGCAAAACTTATAAAGAATCTATCCTGATGTATGAGACTTCAGCTGTGTTAGGTGTGTTTACGAAAGATGAAAATGTACTGATGAATCCTGCTATGGACTATGTTTATCAGCAAGGTGATCAGGTTATCGCAATTTCTGAAGATGATGATACGGTAGTGCTTAGCGGTAAAACAGATTATAAAATTTCAGTTGATTCATTCCAACGTCAGGCGCCAAGTGAACCTGAAATTGAACGTACCCTAATACTTGGCTGGAACCAAAAAGGAAAACGTATCATTGAAGAACTTGACAATTATGTGGCCAAAGGATCTGAAGTACTCATTGTTTCAGAGGGAGTTGATTTTGCTGATGATTTAAAAGACTTGCAAGAGAATTTGTCTCGCCAATCCATCAGGCATATTGAAGGAGATATCAACGATTCTAAAACACTGATTGATTTAAAAACTGAAACCTACAATCACATCATTTTGCTCAGCTATACACATATTGACATTCAGGAAAGTGATGCAAAAACACTAATTTGTCTTCTTCATTTGCGCAATCTGAGTGAGCAGGCAAATAAAGACTATGCGATTGTTTCTGAAATGTTGGATATTCAGAATCGTGAACTAGGCGTTGTAGCCAAAGCAGATGATTTTATTGTCAGCGACAATCTAATTTCACTCATGTTATCTCAGTTGAGTGAAAACAAAGAACTCAAAAAAGTGTACGATGTTCTTTTTGAAGCTGAAGGTTCTGAAATTTATCTCAAGCCTGTAAATCGTTATATTAAACCGGGTATTTCTGTTAATTTCTACACCGTAGCAGCAAGTTGCACTGAATTGAATGAAACTGTAATTGGATATCGAATTACAGCAGAGGCCCAAAGTTCAGAACACAATTTTGGCGTACACATGAATCCTGATAAATCAAAATCAGTCACATTCACCGTGGATGACTACATTATTGTTCTGGCTGAAGATTAGTAAATAAATCACTGCTTATCGTCCTGTAATCAATAGCTAAAATCCTATCCATGCTGCATTAGATGATGTCAGTCATCAATTGATTGGTTTGTCTTAAATTTGTATTCACTAAAAACCTAATCAAAATATTTATGTACAAAATTCTGCTCATATCAACTGCCGCAATCATGTTTTCATGTTCAGGTGGATCAGATACCACAACCACTGAAAAAACTGATTCAATAAAAACAGATACAGCACAGACAGTTGCTCCGGTTGCTGATCATACCGGAACGTATGAATATGTCAACCCTTACAATTCACTTGATCTGATTCATAACCACTATATCATTCTGAATAAAAACAGTGATGATACGTATAGTGGAAGATATTATGGCGTCACTGATTTATTTGATGCAGACCGCACAGAATATGCCGCCGGATTTTTTGTATTACCAATGCAAAATATCATCATTGAAGGAGAAAATCTGAGCTTTGAACTAATTCCCAAACAAGAAGATTTTTTCAATGAAGTAATTGATCTTTCTATGATGTCATCTGCCGATGCAAAAGCTGCCGGCTTCACTGCATGGGAAGTTTATACGCAATGGGATCCTAAAAAATTTGAAGCAAAAATACAAGGCGGTAGCATCACAATGTTGAACCAAATTGAAGAAATGATTTTCGTTCCAATGAATTGAAATGGTTCCAATGAGTCAACCAAGAAAAATACATGAAGAAGAGATCAATGCAACCATTGCGTTGTTAGAGTACCTCCTTGAAAATGGTGATCAGCTGACTCAGTTAAGTGATGAACAACGTGTAGCATTGATGAAAGTAGCAGGTCAACTCACCCGACCGGACAAAAAAGAAATCAAAAAAAGAAACAAGGCAGTAAAGTTCACGCGTAAGCAAGCAAATATTTTAAGTGATCGCAAAGAAAGAGCAAAAGCGGCCATTCGTGTTGCGCGTGAAACTCCGGTTTTTGTTGCACCCAAACTTTTGAGCGGAATTACTGAAGAACAAGTAAAAGAAAAGAAAAAACTTTCTGCCCCGCGCAATTGTTACGTGTGTAAAACAGAGTATGATGAACTCCATCATTTCTATGACAGCATGTGTGAAAAATGTGGTGATTTGAATTATCTGAAAAGATTTCAAACTACAGATCTCACAGGACAAGTTGCTCTCATTACCGGGTCGCGACTTAAAATAGGATATCATGCAACCCTCATGCTATTGCGTGCCGGAGCAACTGTGGTGGCTACAACACGTTTCCCTGCCGATTCAGCTTTGCGCTTTTCAAAGGAAGAAGATTTTCATGTTTGGGGTCACCGTCTGAAAGTTCATGGATTAGATCTGAGACATATTCCCAGTGTAGAATTATTTGCACAATGGTTCAAGCAAAATTATCATCGCTTGGACATCATCATCAATAATGCTGCACAAACAGTGCGGCGCCCATCAGGTTTTTACAAACACTTGATGGAGATGGAAAATATGCCTTATGAAAATCACAGTAAAGAAGTACAGGATTTGTTGTCAGGATATAAAAAATGTGTGACTGAAATCAGCGGACATCATCATACAGATACCGCAGATCATCACTCGTTAGCTGTTACCTGGCATGGCACTGAACCCGGCATTGGCATACGCGCATCAGCACAATTATCACAAATTCCTTACCAGTTTGATCAATCACTCAGAGCAGAAGAAGTTTTTCCTGAAGGGAAATTGGATGCCGATTTACAACAAGTTGATTTGAGAAAAACCAATAGCTGGAGACTGCGTTTAGGAGAAATTGAAACAGCCGAAATGATAGAAGTGCAATTGGTAAATTCTGTTGCTCCATTCGTACTTATCAACCGCTTGATTGATTTGATGAAAAAAGATTATACCGGAAAAAAACACATCATCAATGTATCAGCGATGGAAGGAAAATTTCACCGGTTCAAAAAATCAGACCGGCATCCGCATACCAATATGGCAAAAGCAGCGCTCAACATGATGACACATACCGGCGCTGCAAGCATGGCAGAAGAAGGTATTTTCATGAACGCCGTTGACACCGGTTGGGTAACCGATGAAGACCCTGCTGAACTTTCAAAACACAAACAAGATGTACACGATTTCCAACCTCCGCTAGATATTGTTGATGGGGCTGCTCGCGTTTGTGATCCGCTTTTTGATGGCATCAATACAGGAAAACACTGGTGCGGAAAATTCCTCAAAGATTATTTTCCGATTGACTGGTAATGAATTATTCTCGCTTCTATCTTTTTCAAATTCAATTTCTGGGATATCGTTATCACGGATGGTTGCAGCACCGTGAAATGAAAACTGTGCAAGGTATGATCAACAAAACCTGCGCATTTATTTTTGGTCATCAACAATTTAAAACCCTTGGTTGCAGCCGCACTGATGCCAAAGTATCAGCTGAACAATACGTGTTTGAATTGTTTTGCCATGAGCAATTGGAAAAACAGACTGCAATCAAACTGTTTAATCAAAATCTGCCGAATGATATTCGCGTGTTGGACATAGAAGAAACTAACCAGACCTTCAATTTGATTCAGGCAGTTGAACAAAAAGAATATCGCTATCTCTTTGCACACGGCATAAAAAATCATCCCTTTGCCGCTTCAACAGTGATGAGTATTGACGAACCATTGGATATAGAATTAATGCAGCGTGGATGTGCACTTTTTGTTGGTGAACATAATTTCAGACGATATTGCGCAGAACCAACACCGGGCAAAAATTATATCCGTCATGTTGAGCACTGTTCCATTGAACGCAACACGTTTTATCACGCAGATTTTTTCCCAAATCAAACTTGGTTCTTCAACGTGATTGCCAAAGGTTTTTTGCGCTATCAAGTCAGATTGATGATGGGACAACTCATAGCCCTTGGCAAAGGCAAAATCACGCTGGACGAATTAAAAAAAACACTGGAAGGTGAATCAGAAATCCCGGTGAGAGAAATTGCCCCTTCCTCCGGACTGATTCTATTCAAAGTAAAACTGAAGATCAATAAACCGTGACGGCACATTGCATTTCTTCACATGCGTAAAAGTGTTTTATCAAAGCCGTTTCACGAGATAATTTCACCCCTTCGGGGTTTGGTACTTTAGTTCCCTGTCATGTTAGAATTTTGTCACCCCTTCGGGGTTTTGGATGGAATAACTCAGCCACTTAAAGTTTACTTTAACCTAATTGTTACCCCAGCAATCCCGAAGGGATAAAATAATACTAACCCCGAAGGGGTGAAATGATACTAACCCCGAAGGGGTGAAACGATACTAACCCCGAAGGGGTGAAATGATACTAACCCCGAAGGGGTGAAACGATACTAACCCCGAAGGGGTGAACGATACTAACCCCGAAGGGGGTGAACGATACTAACCCCGAAGGGGTGAAACGATACTAACCCCGAAGGGGTGAAACGATACTAACCCCGAAGGGGTGAAACGATACTAACCCCGAAGGGGTGAAACGATACTAACCCCGAAGGGGTGAAACGATACTAACCCCGAAGGGGTGAAATGATACTAACCCCGAAGGGGTGAAATGATACTAACCCCGAAGGGGTGAAATGATACTACCACTGCAACCAATCAAACAGATATTTCTCGTCATATTCAACACTGAATTTTTCAAGGAAACTGTAATATTCTTTTTTAAATGATCGCTTGAGATGGTGCTCTTCTTGATTCGCAATATAACGATACACATTTTCTACCTGTGAATGTGCGTAAGAAAAGACACCATATCCCTCTTGCCATGAGAATTTACCATTCACAAATTTTTGTTCGTTAATGAAATTGGATGAATTATTTTTGATATCTCTTACTAAATCAGAGATACTCATGGAAGGCTTGATTCCAACCAAGACATGAACATGATCTTCTACCCCGTTAATGATGATGGGTTTTTGGTTTTTTGCCTTTACAATACCAGACATATATTTAAATACTTCTTGGCGCCAAGGCTTTTGGAGTAGATTTGCTCTACCCTTCACCGCAAAAACGTACTGGATGTATATTTGAGAAAAAGTACCTGCCATAAAAACTAATTTATCCCGTCCGGGCATTTGATTTTGTAATCAGGTCTCTCATGTAATTTGTTTCCTAAATTGATTTTTTTTTCACAACGATGAAATTTTGCAAATTGAGAATAATTCAGTTAAGCAATACCATGATGCCTTGGTTAAGAACAAAAATAATAAAGATGAATTAATGCGAATAATCTTAATTGATTGTTTTTCGCGGTCAGTCTCCTTCTTCTCAAATTCACAAGAATGTGCAGAAAGAACAATATGCTATTTGGAAAAAATTTCAGGTTACTTAACCTTGAATATGTTCACCGTAAAAAAAGATTAACTTAATATACCATTACCTCACATTGTCCATTAGTAAAGGATAGTTGGATGAAGACGATGCTCGTTACATTTTTTCCTTTATCAAGGGCAGGCTTCCAGTTATGCGATTGAAGATTTTTTGCAAACTCATTTTGATTTTCTTCCGTAACAGATCCATTCTGAAACTTGACTGAAGTTACTGTGCCATGACAATCAATGGACAATTTGTAGATTACTTGGTATTCTCCTTTTTCTAGATTTGCTGGAATGTTTTTTTGAAAATAATCCATGAGATTTGTCGTGCATGTTGCTTTCACATCAGGGCGTGCCAAGGGTAGTTCATTACACTGCGTGGTATCTGACTGCGCATGGGCAGAACTGAAAATAACACCAAAAATCAGAATCAAAATCCATTTTAATCTGTTGTACTTTTTAAGTTGAAGTCTGTTCATCATATCTTTATTTTACTAGTGTTTAATCTATTTTATGACGTTGATTTTGCGGTTGGCGTTGCTTACTTATCACACAGGTGATATGAATGAATGCCTTATCTCGTCACATCAACCAAACATGAAACCGGCCGGTGATCAGAGTACTCAACATCATGGGTTGTAAATTCAGAACTGGTAAAATGATCTGAATGAAAAATATAATCTATCCGGTTAGATGGCATAATTCCAATATAACTTGAACCTAATCCATTACCTGATTCAACAAATGCATCTTGTAAAAGAGAATTAAATCTACGATAAGCGTATGAAACAGGCGTATCATTCAAATCAACACAACATAAAACCGGGTAAGGTGATTTGGCAATTTCAGCCGCAACTAGTTCTGCCTGCACGGCTCTTTTTTCAAAGGCTATTTTTAATCTTTTCAAAATTCGTTCTTCATCTGATGCGTCTATATATCCGTCTTGCGGGGCGTTTTCATCAAACACCTGATAGTCCTCCTGCTGAAAACGGATAGAACCCAAATGACCATTGAATACCCTGATAGTATCCGTATCAATAACAATATCTGAATAGATACAATAATTATTTTTGTCATTTTCAAAAGGAATTTCTCCTTTATGAATGATTGGATATTTTGAAAAAGTGGCAACACCAAAATATCTTTCATCAGACAATTTATGCGTGTACCGTTCATGATAAAAAGGCATATTGAGCAAATCAATCAGCGAATCACGGGTAACAAATTTTTTCTGTCCCTCTTGATGATAAAATTCTTGAAAGCAAATGATACCCGGATTTTCATCTTTCAAAAAAGAAAAAATTTGATTGCGAGTTTCAATTCGTTTTTCGGGGAAGTACAAGTCAAAAATGCGCACGTTGAAACTCATTACCTTGATTGGATTTTGCAATTCGGGCTGAATAAATGTAAACGCCACAAAATGTCTGAGATGATTGAAACCAAGTAAAATTGCGAGGCCAGCAATGAGCATCCATTTTTTTCTGAAGAAAAACCAGAAAACCAGAAAACATAAATTGATCAGCAACCAAATAGGATAACTTAAACCGAGGTAGGCAAAATAAATAAAATTTACAGGTGAAATATGAGAAGATAGGTAAGCGCCAATTAATAAAAGTGCAGACAGAATATTCAGCCAAAGCAGAACGCGAAGGAAAATATTTGTGCGTGTTTTATTTTCGCTGGCTTTCATTGAATAAGAAATCTTTTTCTTCCTGACTCAACCCATCATACCCGCGTTTGCTCACTTTATCCAGAATAGCATCTAAACGATCTTGTCGCAATTTTTTATTCTGATTAAAATCTTCATCAGACATGTACTTAGTCTGAGCGCCGCCTTGATAGATTTTCATTTTTGGTTTGCGTTTGAAGCTAATTGCCGGAATTTTAAACTTGCTAAATAAACGGTCAAAGGGATCAAGCCAATGTTTCATTTTACCATAACCTATGATGGATAAACCACCAAACAAGGCACCGCCTAAATGAGCAAGATGTGCAATGTTATCACTTTCACCCGGACTGGTATTAATACCACTCAAATCAGACCAGATATATAAAGCTGCAATAATAAAAATTGGAATGGGAATGAGCCCCATGAGATACACTCGCAATGAAGGACGATAAAAAGCAACAGCCATAAAAATTGCCATTACAGATCCGGATGCACCTAAAATTCCGGGAGGCACTTGTTGAGCAAAAACAGGAAAAATATAATATGCTCCAATGTGAAAAAAGTAAGCGAACAATCCACCCAAAATATAAACAGTCACTAATCTGCGCTCACTGAAAAATGTGACAAACATGGCTGATGTAAAAAAGAACACCAACATGTTGAGAATAAAATGTCCAAATTCATAATGCGTGATCATGTGGGTGAAAACTGTCCATGGTTTATATGCCAGTTCTGCCGGAATACCGGGAGCGGCGAAATAATTCATCACAGACTCAGTCAACCCTTCCTTGACATAGAGATGCTCAATGATCTGCAAAATCAGAAAAAACAAATACACGGCAGTATTGATGATTAAAATTCTGCCAATAACGCCATAGCGTTTCAGAATGGATTTGATATATTCAAAAATATTCTGGTTCATCTTAATAGAAGTTGGTTTTGTCTCGTTGCCAAATTTTTATCATGATAAACCCGAAAAGCATACCACCCAAATGAGCAAAGTGAGCGTAACCACTCATTGACCCTGAAATACCTGAAAACAATGCAACACCCGCCAAAATCAATGCAAGCCATTTAGCTTTAATTGGAATAGGCGGAAAAAATAATCTGAATTCAGTATTTGGAAACAACAATGCAAAAGCCATTAATACACCATACAAAGCACCAGAGGCGCCAAGTTCAGGACTGATGAAAGAACCTGAAATTTGATTAATTACTCCTTCAGAAAACACTCCCGGATCATGAACCAATCTATTATAAGTAAACTCATTTCCCAACACGGCAGAAGTTGCCACTTCAATATCCACATCAGGGAAAACTGAACCCGTCATATTATACATTTCAATACTCTTCACTGTTAGGGAACAAATTGTTGCACCAATTCCGGTGACAAAATAAAAAAGCAAATAGCGTTTACTACCCCACAATCTTTCTAAATGCGCACCCATCATAACCACTCCAAACATATTAAAAACAAGATGCATAAAACTACCATGCATAAAGATACTTGTCACCAATTGGAACGGTTGAAAAAGAGGTGATGCAATATTGTGTACAGCCAAATAATCATGCAGAAAAATTCCCTGAGCATCAAATACTATTTTTGCCAGGAACAGCAAAATATTTATAATTAATAAATTTTTAGTTACCGGCGGTAAATTCGAAAACATGGATCCAAACATCAGTTAAATCTTTTTGTTAGTTCGTCAATGCTAATTGTTTCAATAATTTTTTTCCCTTTTGGAGAAATATTTGGCAAGCTGGTTGCAAAAAGTCGGTCAATCATATCCAGCATTTCAGTTGTAGTTAATTTTACCCCACCTCTAATAGCCATGGCAGATGCCAGACAGGCAGCAATTTTTTCATGCAGATTTGTTTCACTCTGTCCGCTGTTTCTGAAATCATCCATTAAATCTGTCAATACGCGCAATGGATTTTTTGACTTCACCTCAACCGGCACCGCTGATATAATTAGACGATTAGCCTCTTGTTTTATTTCAAATCCGGTTTGATTTAATACCGGAACCAGTTCATTCCAATAGGTGATTTCTGAGGGATCTGTTTCTAATTCCTCTGCAAATAAAAGTTGTTGTGATTTTGTTTGAGCCTTGCCAAGCTGAGTTAAAATATCTTCATACAAAATACGACAATGAGCACGATACTGATCAATCAGCATAATGCCATTTTTCATGGTAGTGAGAATATACTTGTCATGAATTTGTATCGGATTTTTTTTGATATCTGTATTTTGATCAGAATCTAATGCTGAGTGCAGTGTTATTTGTTCGTTATTATCCTCCTGTTGTTCCTCCTCACTTTCTGTCTCTTCTTCTGTTCCGTAAAAATTATCCCAATCAGCCTTGCTCGGTTTCATGGCTGAAAAACCATAAGCTTGCAATGCACTTTGATTTTTATCTTCTCTGTTAGGTTGATTATGAAAAGGATTAAACTCAGGATTCACTTTAATTTCAGGCGGCTGAACAGATTCACCTTTGCGCAATGCAGGCACATCAAAACTGCGTTCTTGTTCAAAGTCTAAAGTAGAAACAATATTATGTTGACCAAGGGCAAGTTTAACTGCGCTGCGAAGAATTTGATAAATGAATTGGCTCTCTTCAAATTTAATTTCTGTTTTTGTAGGATGCACGTTCACGTCAATAGATTGTGTAGGCACCTGCAAGTATAAAAAATAGGGAGGATATTTTCCGTGCGGAATTAATCCCTCATAAGCAGCCATCACAGCATGATGATAATAACGATCTTTAAAATACCGATCATTGACAAAAAAGAAACAGCGATCATTACCAGCCCGTTCAGTTTCAGGTTTAGTTACAAAGCCTGAAATTTTAACGATATCCGTATCTTCATTCACCGGCACAAGGCGTTCATTAAAGCGTGTGCCATACACACCAACAATGCGTTGACGCAATGAATTCACGGCAGGTAAAATATATACCTCGTCTCCGTTGTGATGAAAAGTAAATTCAATTTTGGGATGAACCAGAACAATGCGCAAAAATTCTTCCAGAATTTTCTGATATTCGGTAGTATCCTTACCTAAAAAATTTCTGCGTGCCGGAATATTAAAAAAAAGATTTTTAACGGCAATAGATGTGCCGCCGCCTGTGGCAACCGGATTTTGAGCCGTAATTTTTGATCCTTCAATAAAAATCTCTGTACCCAATTCCTGATCATGCAATTTGGTTTTCAAATGCACATGCGCAACCGCAGCAATTGAAGCCAAAGCCTCACCCCTGAAACCTTTGGTGTGAAGTCTGAACAAGTCATCAGCAGTTGAAATTTTACTGGTTGCATGACGTTCAAAAGCCATACGCGCATCCACGGTTGACATGCCACTGCCGTTGTCAATAATTTGAACCAGTGTACGCCCACCGTCTTTGACAACAAGATTTATTTTTGACGCACCGGAATCAATAGAATTTTCAATTAATTCTTTTACCACTGAAGCAGGGCGTTGCACTACCTCACCGGCAGCAATCTGGTTTGCAATGTGATCAGGAAGAAGTTTGATGATGTCAGACATCCGCTCAATTATTTTATTATTTCCTGCGTGGGATCAAGTACAATAAAATGCTTCAGCAAATAATAAAAGAGCAGTATCATTCCGCCTAAAATGACAATGAGTCGGAGATTAGATTTAAATGACTGTCCTTTGGCAAACTGCGCACGGTTGTTGCTGTACGTATTTGCGTCTCTGAAGCTGATTCGTTTTCCTTCCGGTTGATTTCCTTCAATAACCTGATCTGCTCTGAGTTTTTTTAATTTCTCATCACGCTCAGCTTGCTCAGGATCATAATACCTGGGGGTATAATCAAACCGCTTGTGCTTGTTCGGTAATCTGAATATGGAATATTTTGAAAAATCCATTTTTATCTTTTTCTGCAAATAATAAATCTCACTTGCTCTACAAATATAAGCAGATTACCTTCAGGTGCCCAACTGAATCTGCCATAGAAAAACAGAGTGATTCACTAAACGATGTGAACAAAACCTGTGCCGTGGCAAGATTTCTGCATGGGTCTTGTTATACTTTCGTTGATTGTGTTGATAAATTTTATTCGCCATACCGCATTATTATTTACCAAATGGGCCGTTATTAATGCCTTTTTGGTTGGATTTCTTTTTGTTCAAACGGCTTTTTCAGCTACTGACAATTTTACATCCTCATCAAAAGATCCGGCATTTTTACAAGTTAAATCAGGCTGGGCTGATTCAGTATTTAAATCATTGACGCCTGATGAACGTATTGCCCAATTGTTTATGGTGGCCGCTTATTCAAGCAAAGATGAAACACATTATGCTGAAATAGCCAAATTAGTAAAGGACTATAAAATTGGTGGCTTAATTTTTTTCAAAGGCAGTCCCGTTAAACAGGCACACCTCACCAATTATTATCAACAGCAGGCTAAAACTCCTTTGTTTATTGCCATTGACGGCGAATGGGGTTTATCTATGAGATTAGATTCTACCATTGTTTATCCACGCCAAATGATGCTGGGTGCAATTCAAAATGACGCCTTGATTTATGAAATGGGAAAACAAATTGCCCAACAATGTCAGGCACTTGGAATACATATCAATTTTGCACCGGTGATTGATGTGAATAATAATGCAGACAACCCTGTAATTAATAACCGATCATTTGGTGAACTAAAAGAACATGTTGCCAAATTAGGAATTGCTTATATGAAAGGCATGCAAGACCAGCATGTAATGGCTTGCGGTAAACACTTTCCCGGTCATGGAGACACGGATATGGATTCACATCTTTCATTGCCCACCATTGCACATGATTATACACGCCTTGATTCATTAGAACTCTACCCATTTAAAGCATTAATCAATGAAGGATTAGCAAGCATGATGGTAGCTCATCTCTATATTCCTTCACTTGACAATACACCCAATCAGGCTTCTACTCTTTCACCCAATATTGTGAATGGATTATTAAAAGATTCTCTTGGTTTCAAAGGCTTAATTTTTACTGATGCACTAAACATGCAAGGTGTTGCCAACTATTATGAACCGGGAGAAGTTGATGTAAAAGCCTTATTGGCGGGGAATGATATTTTACTCTTTGCGCAAGATGTTCCGCTTGCCATTGCAAAAATTAAACAAGCTATTGCTGAGGGTAAAATTACCCAAGAAGAAATTGACGCACGCTGTCTAAAAATTCTAAAAGCAAAAGAATGGGCCGGTCTGAATAAATATCAACCCATTGATACAAAAAATTTACATGAAACATTGAACCCATATAAAGCAGAAGTGCTAAACAGAATGTTGGCTAAAGAATCAGTCACCCTCATTCACAATCAGCAAAACGAACTACCGCTTGGGCGAACTGATACCTTGAAAATTGCTTATCTCAATATTGGTGGAGTAAACAATAATCAGTTTTATGAAACCATGTTACGCTACACTACAATTGATCAAATTCAAATACCTCGCGCACTTTCATCCACTGAAGAAGATGAGTTGATTGAGCAATGCAAAACTTATGATAAAATTATTGTTGGTTTTCACCGCACCAGCAATGATCCAAAAAAGAATTTTGGTGTAACCATTCAATCTATTCAAATATTCCAGGAAATAAGTAAAAGCAGTGCTGTTACCGGAGTTCTTTTTGGCAATGCTTATGCACTGGATAAATTTGGCGCACTTGAAAATACAAAGGCGTTTATTGTTGCGTATCAAGACAATGATTACACCAATGAATACGCTGCGCAAGTTCTTTTTGGAGGAGTCCTGCCTAAAGGTAAATTACCCGTTTCAGGAAATTCATTTTTCCCCGCCGGAACAGGCATGACATACGAAAACACTACACGCCTTGCCTTTGTTTTACCTGAAGAAATTGGAATCAATTCAACTGATCTTAAAAAAATTGATTCGCTTGCTTTAGCAGGAATTAAAATGGGGGCATATCCCGGTTGTCAAATCGTTGCCATTAAAAACGGGAATGTTTTCTACCAAAAATCATTCGGATATCACACCTATGAAAAAAAACGTGCTGTAAAAAATACAGATCTCTATGATCTTGCTTCTATCACAAAAATTGCGGCAACTACCATTTCTGTCATCCAATTACAACAAGAAGGATTGATTGATATAGATAAACCACTCACCAAATATATACCTGATCTTGTTGATTCAACCCCGTACCAGAATATGGTGATACGCCGCATGCTTGCACATGAAGCAGGACTTGTAAATTGGATTCCGTTTTATACCCAAACCTTATTGAACGGAAAACCAAATCCAATTTATTATTCTAGTAAAAAAGATTCTATTTACTCAGTGCGTGTGACCCAAAACTTATATATCACTCCAAAAATAGACACCTTGATTTTTCAAAAAATTATCACAACACCACTTGGCAAAAAGACCTATAAATATTCTGATTTGGGTTATTACTTTTTACGTGAGATCATCAAGCGCATCACCGGAAAAGGAGTAGATGAGTATGCCTTTGAACATTTTTACAAACCCATGAATTTATATTCTATGGGATATAATCCATTAGATAGATTTACAACAGATGAAATAACACCAACAGAAAATGACACGGTATTCAGACAACAATTAATTCACGGTACGGTGCATGACCAGGGAGCAGCCATGTTAGGTGGAGTTGGCGGACATGCAGGATTATTTTCAAATGCGACAGATTTGGCAACATTAATGTATATGTTAACGTGTGGTGGCAATTATGCCGGTACAAGTTTTCTCAATAAAGATACACTGGCAGATTTTACACGACAGCAGTACAGCGACAACCGCAGAGGCGCCGGTTTTGATAAGCCCGTTCGCTCATTAGACGGTGGCCCCACATGCAATAAAGTTTCATTGGAAAGTTATGGTCATTCAGGTTTTACAGGTACAATCACCTGGGCTGATCCTGCTAATAAAATAGTCTATGTATTTCTAAGTAATCGGTGTTATCCTATTGCTGAAAATCCCCTCTTGCTGAAAGAAGGCATTCGCGTTTCAATTCAAGACGCAATTTATATAGCTTGTAAGCAGGCCAAATAATTTGAGCATTGTCTCTATCCACAGCTCAAATCTTCTATACCTTAGTAGGGATTAATTCAACATACCCAACCCTAACGATTCATTCTTCGTCGTATATAACACATAATTCGTCAGAACAATTTTTGAATTAGACGACACAATTTGAATATCTTTACCTTATAATTGATCGTTTTCATTGAATGAGGAATTATAAATGTCTGTGAAGATTTAAATATTGAATAAAAACTAAACCACGATATGAAAAAACTATTTTACACTTTTTTTCTTTTTGGAGCTTGCAGCGTGTATGGTCAGAATTTGCCTACACTAACAAGTTTTGAAATTGATACCATGTGCTATTCAGACTATGGCCATGCCATTATAAAAAACATCCAGGTATATGATGCTAATGCAGACAGCACGTATATCACCGTAAACACCTACAATACCGGATACTTTTATAATCTCGATGTAATAAGTCCCGCCTATATTCCCGGTCAAACAACCCGAACATTTTCTATCGTCGTAGATCCGGGAACAGGATTGTTACCTAACAACCTTCATTTAGATAATTTTATTATTACCATCACCGGAAATATTGCTAATGATGGTGGTGTAACAACCGGAGTTACCATTCCGGGCGTTGCAGCTTATGGCTACCTCAGCGGCACCATGAATGTTTCATCTCTAATGCTTTGTAATAATGACAATGCGGTTGATTTGAGATCTTACGCATCACCGGCCGGCGGACGTTTTGAGTGGGCAGGTGAAGAAGGATATATGTTTGACCCTGAAGTTTACGCATCTAACGGCGGAACCGATGTGAATTATTATTTTATGAATGCGGCAGGATGCAGCGGTTATGTATGGTCTGCCGGACCAAACATTGTCAATGCGCCAATGGTATTTACAAGTCCGGGTAGCTCAACATGTGGTATGAGTGACGGTACAGCCACTGCATTTATTTCAGGTTCAGCTCCGCCTTATCAGGTATATTGGTCAACAGGTGATTCAGAATCTGTTCCTTCTACTCCTGCTCCAATTACCAATTTACCTGCCGGAAATTACTATGTAAATATTACCGATGCAAATGGATGTAATGAAGTTGCTATTGCACAAATTTCAGATATTGAAGTTGATTTGTCAGAAATAGTAACTGGTGAAACATGTGAATATGTCAGTCAAGATGGTCAAATTGAACTAACGATTACTCCAACATTAGGTACCGTGAATTTTATCTATTGGTCAAACGGAAGCACTAGTCAAAACATCACCAATTTGCACAAAGGAGAATATTCAGTGATGGTAACAACTGACGCAAATTGCAAAGCGTTTGGAACCTATACAGTGGGCAGCAGCGCTGCCGTTTATGGTGAAGGTGTTGATGTGATTGATGCATGGTGTGGCAACAGTGATGGCTCAATTGATTTGGAAGTTTTCAACGGATCCGGATCGTATGCTTATTCATGGAGCACAGGTTCAACCTTTCAAGATTTGATCAACGTTCCTTCAGGTACATACACCTGTCATATAACAGACTTAGTTTATGGTTGTGAAGCAGATTATACTGTTGATCTCTTAAGTACAACCGGACCAGATGCCTATCTCAATGCAATTCAATATCCTGATTGCGGCTCAACAAATGGCTTTATTGATATGGGAATTAGTAACGGGGCATTTCCTATTACATCAGTTTCATGGAGTTCAGGACAAACAAGCAATGATTTAGATAATGTAGCACCCGGAATTTATACCCTGACTGTAACTGATGCAGGTGGATGCATTTTCAAGAAAACAATTGACCTGAATTCTAACGCACCGGAAGCACCTTCTATCTGCATGGTGACTGTTGACTCCACCTTAAATTACAATCAGGTAGTTTGGGAAAAAGATATTACCCAAACCGGTATTGCAGGCTATAAAGTATACAGAGAAACTTCAGTTTATGGAGAATTTGAATTGGTTTCAACCAGACCTTATGCACTTGAATCAATGTTCCAAGACAATGACGTTTCAGCCATGGATCGTTCATGGAGATATTATATCACTGCGTACGATGTTTGCGGAAATGAAAGCGGAGCAAGTTTAGTTCACAAAACAATTCATGCCGTTGCGCAAACACCTGATATGATTAACTACACCATTTATTGGGATGTGTATGAAGGAATGCCATATTCAAGTGTTAATTTGTATCGTTATGACGCAACAAACGGATGGGTTGATTTAGGTAGCCATGCCGCAGGTTATGGTTTTGCGAATGATGCGCCTGCAGTTACAACTGATTTGAATTATTTCGTTGAATTTAATCTTGCTGTTCCATGTACATCAACAAAAGTTCAAGATCATAACTCATCACGCTCTAACAAAACTGCTTCAGCGTTTGATCCCGGAAATTCAGTAGTTTCTGTTGAAGATGAAAATATGGGATTGATCACCATCTATCCAAACCCTACTCAACAAGATTTTGTTCTACATGTTGATTCGCCTGAAAATGTAACGCTGTTTGAAGTACTTGATCTAAATGGTAATCTAGTTCAAACGGGTAATATTACAACTAACAATACGGTTGTATCAACAGAAAACATGACCACGGGTGTGTATCTTATCAAGATTTATTCAGAAGGAACTGTAGTGGTTCAGAAATTAGTTCTGCAATAGGGTTACACAAACTTGAAATTGAAAAGGCGTCTGAAAAGAGGCCTTTTTTTTTACGAATTAAAACTAACATCTGATTTAGTTTATCCCTAATTAAGCAATTGATTAAATATTGAACCAAATGGGTTGCAATAAGTGATCGTTCTGTAGGCGCAGGTCGCGACCTGCGCCTACGTTTGGGAAAAAATTTGCAACCCTCAAATGTACCATCAGAATTCTATTGCTTAATTTGGGTTTCAATTGGTGAATAATTACAAATTGGCTCAACAAGTCCAAATTAATGATAAAGATTTTTCCAATACAGAACGGGTATCGGTATCAGATTTGGGTATCAACTCATGTTTCCACTCACAACCACAAACCGATTTTTTTGTGAAATATCTTTGCGCGTAACGGCTGTTGTGTATTGCATTTTCAAAGCCACATCAACGATTGATTGCGCATATTGCGGATTAATTTCAAAATATATTTTTCCGTCCGCGTTGAGAATTTTTTTTCCTATTTCTAGTATTCTTCTGTAAAAGATTAATGGATCATCATCTTCAACAAAAAGAGCCAAATGCGGTTCAAAATTGAGTACATGTTTTTCCATCTCACTTGCTTCTGATCTTAACACATAAGGCGGATTTGAAACGAGAACATCATATTTTTTATTTCCAAAAAAATCAACTGCTGGTTGCAAAATATCTAACTGAAAAAAATTCACCCTTGTTTTATTGAGTTCATTGTTTTTTTCCGCAATTTGTAAAGCTTGGATAGAAATATCTACAGCATCAACATCAGCTTGCGCCAAAGATGCACTTAATGAAACTGCAATACAACCTGATCCGGTAGCAATATCAAGCACACGTATTTTTTGAGCTTGTTTATTTTCATGTATAATGATATCCGTTAGTTCTTCCGTTTCAGGGCGAGGAATCAAAACATTGGAATCAACAAAAAATTTCAATCCAAAAAATTCTGTTTCACCTAAAATATACTGAATAGGTTCATGTTGTTGCAAGCGATTAACTACATCACGAGCATCCAATAATTCTGATTCGGTTAACCTTACTTCACTCGCTGAAATCTGATATCTGTTCAGCTTATAGCGATGATGAACATAAAGCATGAAAATATTTTCAGCTTCACTTTCAGAATAAACTGCCTTTAATTTTCTGATAAAGTAAGGCAATAAATCCCTCAGCAGATTAGACTGAACAAACATTACATGCCGGTAATTAAAAAGTCTGTTCTACGATTTTTTGCTCTGTTTTGTGCGTTGGTATTTGGCAATTTCGGGCGTGTTTCACCGAAGCCTTCAGATTTGAGACGGCTGGCAGAAATACCTTTTGAAATCAAATATTCCATAACACCCTTTGCACGATTTTCACTGAGCGTTTTATTGCGAGCATTGTCACCAACATCATCTGTATGTCCCTGAATTGTTACAGTAACCGTTGGGTTTTCATTCAGAAATTTCACAAATTGATCAAGAATAAATTTTGAATCGTCAGACAAAACGTACGAATCAGTTTCATATAAAATATCATCAATAGTGAATGCTTTTCCAACTTCTATCACATCAATTTCCATATCAATGCCTTTAACAGTTGTTGTGACAGTATCAGCCACTTGTTCAGCCTGTACTAATTTTGTGTCAAACGAATATCCTTCTTTTTTAAGCGTGATCATGACATCTTGTTCTTCTTCTGCCATCACAACGGCAGTGAATGTTCCGTCATCTCCGTTCACTTTAAATTCAACACTCTCACCTGTTTCTTTGTATGACACTTCAACTGTTGCATCTTCTACAGGTTCCCCTTGCTGATTTTTTACAACTCCTTTATAAATTTTTACTTCTTTTGGTTGTGCCTCTTCATACAAATCAAAATAGAAAATGTCATAACTATTGGTGTTCACATTGAAGAAAGTATAATACGCTACGTGACCATCATATGAAACGACCAAGCCAACTTCATTAGCTTCAGAATTGATTGGATAACCAATATTAACAGGATCTTGCCAAGTACCGTCTGCATTTTTGCGCGTATAAAAAATGTCAGAACCACCGGCACCTAAACGATCACTTGAGCAGTCAGAGACAAAATATAATGTCTCACTATCCTGATGCAAGAAAGGTGCTTTATCATGTCCGGCAGAATTGATGTTGCCTGGAACAGGTTTTGCTTGTGTCCATTTTCCATCGGCGCCACGTGTTGAGTAGTAAATATCTGTTTGTTGTGAGCCATCTCTCCATGACGCAA
The DNA here is from genome assembly GCA_016708105.1 of Crocinitomicaceae bacterium. Lineage (NCBI taxonomy): Bacteria > Pseudomonadati > Bacteroidota > Flavobacteriia > Flavobacteriales > Crocinitomicaceae > Crocinitomicaceae bacterium. Next base: position 905,610 of record JADJGJ010000001.1, on the reverse strand, counting down.
AGTAGAGTGTATTTCCATCTGCAGATAAAGTAGGTTGCGCTTCCCATCCATCTTTTGTATTGATGGTTGGTCCCAAATTTTCTAACGGAGTCCATGTAAAATCATTTCCTCCTTCACCGCTACGTTCAAAACGTGTTACATAAATATCACAGTTGGCGTGGTCTTGATAATCTACATACTGACAAGCACAAATAAACATTTCTTTATTGTCAAGAGATAGTGAAACTCCCCCATAATTAGCATATACCGGAAGGTTGAAAGGTTTTTTCATTTTGTCACCGGTATTAAAATCTGCTAATAAATCTGCGCGCAAACTCACGGTAAATTCTTCAACAACTGCTTCCATTACGCCTCGCTCCTCTTCAGCTCCTTTGCGGGTATAAAAAATCAATTCACTATCAGGAGACAGCATAGGAAGATATTCATGCTTTTTAGAACTCACGTTTGGAACCATGGTTGGTTTGAAGGGTTTGAGATCAGAATAGAACTTGTCATAAAATTCTATCTCAGGTAAAATTTCTTCAATCTCTGCTTTTTGGGTAGCGTAATTTTCTCCATAACGTGAACGGTCATCACTTTTAAATTCAAGAAATAGTTTAAAGTTTTTTGAGGCCTCACCTTTATCATTCAGAAAATAATAGATGTATCCCATTTTATAATAAACGTCTGCAGAAAATTCAGGACAATACATCACTACTTCTTTATACATTTTCAAAGCACCTTCATACGCAACTTTGAGTTGATTGTAATTGGCTCGCCCGCCTTCATAGGCTTCCTGAACGGTGAGTGCATGATTGAAATTGAAGGTTGCAAACTCATAATACACGTAGGCATTACCCGGAGCCATTTCAACCGCTGTGGTTAAAAATTGTCTTTTTTCATTCAGGGTTGCCTTTTCACTTTCAAGCTGTGAAAGCACCTTCATGGTTTTTTTATCAGGTTCATAACAAGCTTCGTTTTCTTCTTCTTGTGCAAAACCAGAAACAACTGTAAAGAATAGAAACGGAAAAACCGAAATGCGTAAATAAGAGAACATCATGATCAATAAATTAGGTTAAGGTTTAGAATACAATATTCATTCCAACCCGTTATACTGTAAAAAGATAAATAAGTTACAAATTTATTTACCTGCTAAAAATAGAATTTCATACCGAGATCAAATGAAATAAGCCTGCTTGACACCGCATCAAAATTGATATAGTTTTTATTTCTCAAATCAAGAAAATGAAATCTTGTTGCCACAGATAATTCAAAAATTCCGTTCCCTCTTTCTGCAATAGAAGCCACACCAAGTGAGAGGTAAGGCTGAAAGGGCTGCACAGTACTACTGATGCTGATATTGCTGCCTGGTGCAAAATAACGGGATCTGAAAAGATAATTCACCCCGGCTCCGGCTGTTGCATAAAGTGATGAAATCAAATTAAATTGAAAAGTAGCCGGGAGATGAACGGCATGAAATCTGGTACTATTTATCAAACTTCCGTTTACCCAATTATCAAAGGAAATGTACTCATAATCCAGTCCGGTTACAAATGCGCGTTCATCAGCATAACCAAACCTCAGGGGCACGCCAAATGCAAATCCATATCCACTTTCTGATGACCAAATACCGGTTTGCTTTTGCCGATGAGAGTTTAACTGAAAACTAGTTGCCACATTTGCTCCCATTGAAAACCCATCTTGAGCTCTCATTTCAAGCGCCGTTTGCAGGAAAAAACATAAACATAAAATTACCTTCAGGTTAATTATGTTGGCCGATATTTTATTTATTCTATGCATCATGAGAAGTAATTTGATAATCAAAAGTAAGTACTATAATTCTCCATTCCACTCATGATAGAATTGGGTGAGAAAATTTTCCATGAAGACATGGCGTTGTTCAGCCATTTTTTTACCGGTTGAGGTATTCATTCCATCTTTTAATAAGAGAAGTTTTTCATAAAAATGATTAATCGTGTGTGATCTACTGTTGCGGTATTCTTCAGCCGATTTAAATTTCACCGGTTTAATATCCGGATTATATAATTCACGATTAAATTTTCCGCCAAAGGCAAAGGTGCGCGCTATGCCAATTGCTCCAATAGCATCTAACCTGTCTGCGTCTTGCACTATCAACCCTTCTAATAATTTCATCTCATTTTTCAATCCCCCCTTAAAAGAGCATGTTCTAACAATTTCTTTTACCTGATCAATAATTTCTTGCGAAACCTTAAGTGTGGTGAGAATTTCCTGAATTCTATTGTCTGCTTCTTGATCTGCATTTTCAACAAATTTATGATCTGCAATATCATGCAGCAAAGCAGCCAATTCAATCACGAATAAGTTTCCACCTTCAGTTTGGGCAATATGCTTTGCGTTTTTCCATACCCGTTCAAGATGAAACCAATCGTGACCGGTGGGTTCAGCAGAGAATTTCTCTTTCAAAAAAAGTATCAGTTGATTGATGACCAAAGTTTGATCTGATATTGTTTTCATAGTATCATTCAGGCATTCAAAAAAAAACCGCGTCCAATCAAGAACGCGGTTTGATTACTTTATAAAATCAGATTATTTGCTGATCACGATATTCTCACTTCTTACGACTGATCCGTTTTGAGAAACAGTTACAAGGTAAGTTCCGTTTTCAAGGTTAGCAGTCTCAAATTTGTATGATTTTGCATACGCTGCGTAAACAGTTTCGTTTGAAACCATGTTACCTGCTAAATCATAAATTGCTACGTTAACATCACCTTCAATATTGCGGAATTGCAAGTTGATTGATTCTGAAGCAGGATTAGGGAAGATGATTACTTCATTCTCTCCTGTTTCAAATTCAAACAAACCTGTAGTAGCACCATTGATAAACAATACCACGTCATCTACAAGAATGTTTACAGTAGCAGTAGTTGATTGATAACCTTCAATACGGATTGTATGAGAAGCACCATCAGTATAGCTGTCAATAGCAATTTCAAAAAGAGCATATTGATCTTTATAAGCGGCACTGTCAAGCGCTGTAATTGTACCTACAGTTGTTCCGTCAATTTTAACTACTAATTTATCAGCAGCAATACCAGGACCAGGCTCAGGCATTTTAACAAACATTCTCAAAGCACCGGTTGCACCATTAGGAATAGTACAAGATTGCTCAATATAACCAGTTTCAACAGCACCACCGGCACCACCAAACCAAGCATACCATGCACCTGTGTTTGCAACGCAAGGGCCACCGCATGTACCGCAACCTGCGTCACACAAAGGAGTTCCAAAATTGTCTGATTGTTCTGTCCAGTCACCACCACCGGCACCGGCTTCAAAGCTACCATCACTGATTTGAGCAGTTGCGCCCATCGTGATTCCCGCAAAAGCGGCTACTAAGTAAAATTTTTTCATACGCTAATTAAGTAAATTGATTAATACCCCAAATTTAAAGATTTTTTAATCTCTTACGCAAGGTTATAAAGAATCCTTTTATTGAAAGTTATTCACTAAGCAGTGTGATTTGATCTTTTTACCCTCAAAGCCAGGGGCAATCTATTAACTTTGACATTATGAAAATCACTGTACGGCATTACGTTGATCTATCTCTAGATGACTTTCACGACCTCATTGCTTTGCGCATTGCTGTTTTTGTAGTTGAGCAAAATTGCCCCTACCTTGAGTTGGATGGTAAAGACAAAAAGGCTTATCATCTGATTGTGCGCAATGATTCAGGTAAGATAACCGGCACCTTGCGTATTTTTTCTCCCGGCACTATTTATGCTGAAGCCTGCATTGGCAGGGTAACAAGTCATCCTGATCACCGAAATGAAAAGCTTGGTCACCGCATGATGGAATACGCAATGACATTCATTGCAAACCAATTCGGTAATCCTCCGGTTAGAATTTCAGCACAAAGTCATCTTTGCAATTTCTACGCAAAATATGGTTTTATTAAAACAGGGAACGAATATCTTGAAGATGGAATACCACATAGTGAAATGATTTATGTGCCACAGAAATAATTCTTGAATGGTACACTCTTTTTTAAACTCTAATTTTATGGGTTAATGAAGAGAATAAGTTACATCAAATGAACGTTGTTCAATTTATTTGGCACAATTTTGATATAGAATAAAGCGTGTTAACCTCAAAAAATATTCATGACCATTGAATTCAACCATGTTGTTCCTGTTCCTTTGCAAGGATATCCTCATGCAGCTGAGAGTGTATGGATGAATAAATTTACACTTGATTTTCCTTCAACGATATTCTTAAACGCACATAGTGGAAAGGGCAAAACTACCTTTGCCGGTATTGTATACGGAGTGCGACATGATTACACCGGTGATGTATTGTTTGACGGCAAAAATATTCGCTCTTTTTCTCTCCATGATTGGATTTCATTGAGACAAAATAAACTGAGTGTGATTTTTCAAGATTTGCAACTTTTTGGTGATCTCACTGCGCTGGAAAATCTTTTATTAAAAAATACCTTGACCAATCATTTTACCCAAAACAAAATTGAAAGCATGATGGAAAAATTAGGTTTGGGAGATAAAAAAAATCAGACCTGCCGCACACTTTCTCTTGGTCAACAACAGCGGGTTGCTATTATACGTGCTTTATTACAACCGTTTGATTTATTAATTATGGATGAGCCGTTCAGTCACTTAGATGATAAGAATACTCAACATGCCTTGCAATTGATACTTGAGGTAACAAATGAAAATAAAGGCGGATTGTTGATGACAACCCTGGGGAATAAATACGGAATTGAACCAGATCTGGAATTAATTTTATAATCATGCTGCGGAAATTATTGTTTAGAAATAGCATCAATTTTCAGTTCATCATGGCTGCAACCGGCGCTTTGGTAGGGCTTACGGCACTATTACTCAGTTTTCAATTAATACTAGATGTCAGAAAATATCACAATACAGAAGCTGAATTGTTTGGCCCAAACTCTATCGTCATTCAAAAAAAGGTGACCAAATTTACCAGCATTGGAATGAATAACACTGATTTTACCAGTGAAGATCTGGAAAAATTGCGGAACAAATCATTTATAAAAGACCTTGCTCCATTCAAATCAGCAGACTTCAAAGTAGGTGTATCAGAGGTTCCCGGCGATGGTTTACCTTCATTTTATTCTGATATGTTTTTTCAATCCATACCTGACAGGTTTATGGATGTTAAAGTAGATTGGAGTTGGAACCAAAGTGCAGAATATATTCCCATTGTTTTGCCAAGAGATTTTATCATGTTGCTTAATTATGGCTTTGCTCAAAGTCAAGGTATGAATCAGATTTCAGAAGAACTATTGATGGCAGCCCGACTCTCAATTCATTTACAAGGCAATGGAAAAACCCATACCATGATGGGGCGTGTTGTTGGATTTTCACAAAAAATCAGTTCCATTTTGGTGCCTGAATCATTTCTTGATTACGCAAACACTATTTACGGAAGCGGCAATCAAATAAGCCCTAATCGTGTTTTTATCACTATTGAAGATGACAGTTATGGTGAGCTGGAAGCACTCACTGAAGAAATGAATCTTGACATCAGTCAGGGTGCTATTGATATGGTAAAAATAAAAACCATTGTCACGGTTGTTGTGGGTATTTTTGGTATTGCATCGTTACTCATTCTGTTATTATCATTGCTTGGTTTTATTCAATACGCCCAACTCATGCTGGCAAAAGTTTCATGGGAAATCAAAACACTCATTAGATTGGGATACTCAGTAAGAACATTGGTTAAAACCTTTGTCATGCAAGTTTTGATAGCCTTTGGAGTAGTTTGTATACTAGCCATTATATTGATGTTTGTAATAAATATTTTTGTGATTCAATCACTGCTTGAAGAAAATGGCATTCATCTTGCTCAATTCAGTACAATACCTGCTGTGATGCTTGCCTTAATATGCTTTGTGGTATTTGTTGGAGCAAATTTTTTGAGTGTGCGGCAAACCATTTTCAGACTTGGCAAGGAGTAAACAGAAAAAAGTTAAAATATTGTTAAACAAACATCCGCTGCAATTCAATCACGTCTTACCAGTACTAAACTAAAAACCATTTATATAATTTTACAATCGCCAGATATATCTAAAAAAATGAACAGCTTATAATCAGATCATCACATGGCTCAATGATAAAACCAAATACCTATGAAAAAAATAATCTTCGCACTCATTACCCTCTTTACGCTAAGCGCCGGAGCTCAGACATTAAAATTTAAAGTAGAAGGCCTGAATGACACCACCGTTTTTCTGGCAAAATACTTTGGACCTAAATTGTATTATGCAGATACCACAATAAGTAAGAATGGCGTAATTACTTTCAATGGAGATAAACACGCACCCGGTATGTATGCTGTAGTTCTACCCGGTACCCGTTATTTTGAATTTATTCATGATAAAGAAGTGGTTGATATGTACACCACAGATATCAATGATCTGACCGGGAATATGAAAGTGAATAAATCAGCAAACAATCAGGTTTTCTACCAATACATTTTTTTCATGACAGAACACAAGAAAAAAATGAACGAACTGACGAAACAATATGAAGCAGCGCCCGCTGACTCGCCTGAACGTGAACGCATACGTGAAGAAAGTAAAAAACTGAATGATGAGGTCTATGCTTATCAGCAAAAACTGGTAAAAGAGAATGAAGGAAAGTTTATTGCCGTACTGATCAAAATGTCTATGGATATTCAATTACCTGAACCGCCAAAAGATGAAAACGGAGTGATTACAGACTCAAATTATGTATACAATTACTACATTGCTCACTACTGGGACGGTGTTGACTTCAAAGATGCACGCCTGGTGAATACGCCAATCTTTCATAATAAACTAGAGAAGTTTTTCAGCAAAGACGGAATTCTGCAAATACCTGATACCATAATAAAATACTCAGTTTGGATGCTTGATCAAATGGACAAAACAGATCAATCAAACAAAATGTTTCAGTACACTCTTCACCACATTACCTATAAATATGAAACGATGCAAATTATGGGAATGGACCGCGTATTCTGGTATTTAGGTACTAATTATTATTGTCCGCCTAATAACTACGCATATTGGATGAGTAAAGAAAACTTGGACAAATTATGTGACCGCGTTCAAAAAGTGAGTCGCACACTCATAGGAAATTTTGCCCCTATGTTAATTCTTACAGACACCACTGAACAGAATTGGATTAATTTATACAAGGTTGAAGCTGATTATACCGTTCTTTATTTCTGGGATCCAAACTGCGGGCATTGTAAAAAATCTACACCAAAACTTCAGACGCTCTATGAGAAAAAATTCAAGGAGCGTAATATTGAAATTTTTGCGGTAGCTAAAGCCACCGGAGATGACTTTGAAGATTGGAAAAAATTCATTGTTGAACACAATCTCAAATTTATTAATGTGGGCTTAACAAAAAACGTCTACAACGAAGCCATGAAAGATCCGCGTCCATTGTTACAAAAAACAACGCTTGAAAGTTTGAATTACAGTGACACGTATGATGTATATTCAACTCCAAAAATATTTGTATTGGACAAAGACAAAAAAATTAAATTCAAACAAATAGGTATTACTCAACTTGAAATTATCATGGATGATATTACCGGACATAAAGATGATGTGAAACTTTTCCCTGATGAAGAAGATGATGCTGATATTCATTAATTTTCATGAATCGTTTTAGAAAAAACATCAACTTTTACAACCGTTGAAATATTCAGAACAATCTGATAAAGATTGAATTGGATTATTCGTTTATAAACGCTTTTAATCGCTAACAATCTTTTTTGCAAAAAAATTTGGAAATTAAAATTATTGTCGTAAATTTGTCTTAACAAGCTTGGTTTTTACGCTATCAAAAATAAAGTACTGAAGCGAATGTCATCAAGACTGATTTTAGTAGATCTTACTTTTTCATAAGTTTTGGGTTAAATGAATAAGCTCTAAAATCGGCGACATTCGCTTCTTTTTTTTTGCCTCAATTTTTTTCTGTTCTATTGATTGTAAAATTCAGGTTTTGCAACGTTCATATCAACAGGATGCCCAATTCCGTTCACGGTTGCACTTTCAGAAAATTGCCACACTAAAACATTCGGCAATTCAAGCACATTGCACTCTCTGTTAAAATTGGCAATCCAGAATTTTTCATGCATCAAAAGAGATTTTTCAAAATAATCTTGAAAAAACTTTTCACTGGTATAAATCATCGGACGGCGTTTTGTTTTTTGTTCTACCACATCTAAAAATAATCTCACAGAATCAACCAGTGCAGATTTTTTTTTCTGATGAATTTCCACATCAACAACCGGTAGCAGTGAATCATTCACTTCAAGACAATATGAAGCAAAACGCAAAGCTTGTTCACGGGCAGAGTTTTCAAATCTAAAAAAATGATACAGACCAAATTTTATTTGATTCGCCTCAGCGCCATCACAATTTTTTTCATACAAATCATCTGTTACCGTTAATCCTTCACTCACTTTGATGTACGCAAAACTAATACTGTCTTGTGCGTAGGACATTTGAGAAACTTGAGTCCAATTAATTTCACCTTGATAATGCGAAACATCAATACCTAGCAGCGTAAAATTTTCAGGAACAGGCACTCCAAAATCAGGATAGATGAAAGACTTTTCAGCACGCTGTTGCAACATCAACCAAGCAAAAAGTGACAAAATTGAGAGAATAACAATACCGTATACTAATTTACCCAAGGACATTTTTCAGATGAAAACATAATTGATGTTTCTTTTCAAATTTAATGAAGAGATCATCATTCCATAAAAAAATCCCAACAGCCTGACACTTACTGATGACTTAAAAGATGAAATAAACAGCGAATTATTCGTGCTAACATTCACGTATAACCTTGAAAATCCGACAGAATCATCACATCCGAGAGAAAATTATCTGTTGATTCTTAAACAGTATTGTTGTATTCAGGTTAATATCTCGGTTCAAAACTCAAGGCAACCAAACCGGTTGAGGGATTAAAAAACATTAAATTTGTATTACTAAACAACCCGCGGCTGCGGGATAGAAAATTATTTTTATGAATGATTATGGTATAAAAGCTGAAAACGCATCATTAGAATCAATCGGACTGAAAAATACAGGCAGTGTATTCTGGAACCTGTCACCGGCAGAATTGGTTGAAGACATTATTGTAAACGGACAAGGTGTACTAACAGATACCGGAGCCATTGCAATTGAAACCGGCGAGTTCACCGGCCGTTCTCCGCAAGATAAATTCTGTGTTTGCGATGCTAATACTGAAAACTCAGTTTGGTGGGGGAAAATCAATATCAAATTTGATCCTGAAAAATTTGATAAACTTTTTGATCGCATGAAAGCTTATTTGACTAATCGTGATATTTATGCACGTGACGCCTATGCTTGCGCTGATCCAACTTACAAATTAAATATACGTGTAGTTACTGAAACACCTTGGTCAAACATGTTTGCGTATAACATGTTCCTCAGACCAACTGACGAAGAATTACAAAATTTTAAACCTGATTGGCATATCGTATGTGCTCCGGGATTCATGGCTGATCCAGCTATTGATGGAACACGTCAACATAATTTTGCTGTAATCAATTTCACTAAAAAAATGATTCTCATTGGTGGAACAGGCTATACCGGTGAAATTAAAAAAGGTGTGTTTACCATTTTAAATTACATTTTACCTCATGAGCGCAACGTGCTTTCTATGCATTGTTCTGCGAACGTTGGAAAAAATGGAGACACTGCAGTATTTTTTGGATTATCAGGAACAGGAAAAACAACACTTTCTTCAGATCCTAATCGTCGTTTAATTGGTGATGATGAACATGGTTGGTCTCCTGAAGGTGTTTTCAATTTTGAAGGTGGTTGTTATGCAAAAACTATTGACCTCAGCCGTGAAAAAGAACCTCAAATTTATGATGCTATTAAATTTGGTGCAATCCTTGAAAATATTGGCTTTGTAAATGGAACCTCAACTCCTGATTACGCAGATGGTTCAATCACTGAAAATACGCGTGTATCCTATCCAATTCATTACGTTGACAATATCATGGTTCCTTCTACCGGAGGTGTACCAAAAAATATTTTCTTTTTAACTGCTGATGCAACCGGTATTTTACCTCCAATTTCTAAATTAAACGCCGGGCAAGCGATGTACCATTTTATGTCAGGTTATACTGCAAAAGTTGCCGGAACAGAAATGGGAATTAAAGAACCACAATCTACTTTCTCTGCATGCTTTGGCGCAGCTTTCTTACCTCTTCACCCGGCTAAATATGCTGAAATGCTTGGTAAAAAAATGAAAGAAAGCAATGTAAATGTATGGCTTGTTAACACAGGCTGGACAGGCGGCCCTTACGGAGTTGGTGAGCGTATCAAATTAAAATTGACGCGTGCCATGATTACCGCAGCGTTAGAAGGTAAATTAGACAAAGTTTCTTTTACTAATCATGACGTTTTTGGAGTTGCTATGCCAAATGAGTGTGAAGGAATTCCTGCTGAAATTTTAAATCCACGCAACACATGGTCAGATAAAGCATCGTATGATGATAAGGCAAACAAACTTGCTGCTGAATTCGTGAAAAATTTTGAGCAATATGCCAGCGGTGCCACTGAAGAAATTCTTGCAGCTGCACCTAAAGCAAAAGCAACAGCATAATTAAATAAAAAGTGTAAGCGCAACAAGCGCTATCTGAATAAGAAATGAAACCGGTGCTGGAAACAGTTCCGGTTTTTTTTTACGGTCTGATTATCTCTGAAATTTTACCCTCTTTATGCAGCCGTTGTAATTCTGATTTTGTATACAGAAGATGAAAAGAAAAATCAAAATCTTCAACCGGCATATCATCTTCGTTAGGCATGGTTGTGGTAAAAACGAATTTTGAATTCACGCACGAAACCGTATCGCCCAAAACAATATCTGCCATGACCGGAAAATAATAGCCATCAGATTCAAAGAGGTAGATATCTCCCTTTTGAGGTTGGTTAAGATAATCTTGTGCCGTTTCACACGAGAATAAAAATACTGCCAACAGGTATAAAATAATTTTCTTCATTCAATATCTTCTTACATTTTTAAAGACTCTACTCTTGCTTATTGAAATGATTGTTATTCAAATTTGCCAAGACGCTTTGTAATAAATTACACAAAACTATTGCACTGTTTTACCCCATTCTTCTCCACACCATTTTTTAAAAATTCTCTTTTCAAGATTAGATGGTGCTTTGGAAAAGCTCAATTGATACACCGGAAAATAACTCTTGTTTGTATGCGGACAAAGTAGTTGTAAAATTCTTCCCGCACGGCTCACGGTTAGTTCAATTTGGGAGTCTTTAAAATACTCTACCCATTTATCAAGATTAGCATTCACACGATAACCATTCACCGCCACAATTTCATCTTCCATTTGAATTTTCCCTAAATCCGCCGTACTTCCGGGATAGATTTGTTTCACCACAGTTTTATCTCCCACAACCAAAGTTTTGACGCCTAAAATTGCTTGCGCATGAGACGGATTAGGAATCATTTTTATAGACAAGCCTACAGTTTCAAAAGCCGGAACCAATATAGTTTCAAAAGAGTGTACCCCATGTATAAAATGATCAAACAAATCATCTAACTTTTCATTGGCGTATTTTTCAAGCAGCTTTTTATAATCTTCTTCTGAATATCCTTTTCTTTTCAGCGCAAACTTTTGATATAATTCTTGCATCACATCATGCAATGAATTTTTATTAGCACTTGCTTTGCGAATTTTCATATCAACAACAAAAGCCAGCAGGGCTCCTTCATTGTAGATACTGGTTTTACGATTGGGCGCACCCGACACATAACCATCTAACCAGGTATCAAAACTTGATTCAGCAACGGAATAGTTGAAGCGTCCGAAATTATCAAAATGTCTTTGCAAAAGTTTTTCAAGTTCTGTTTTATACCAACTGAATTTTCGTACACCTGACTCAGCTAAAAACAAATCACCCATGTATGTGGTTACCCCTTCACATACATAACCTAAGCGTGAATAATTTTCTTTTGAATAATCATACGGGAACATTTCAACCGGTCTGATTGATTTAATATTCCATGCATGATATAATTCGTGAGAACACACCCCAAGTAAATCATCATACCCTTCTTTCATCAACTCATACCCCGGACCCAAAGCCAGCACTGTACTATTGAGATGTTCAACTCCGTGATAATTTGGATAAGGTAAAATTTGAAAAAGAAAATGATATTCAGGAACCGGAAATTTGCCAAATTTTTCAATTTGAGAATTCGTGAATTTTATAAAATCAGGGAGAATTTTGTCCCACTCAGGTTTACATTCACCTTGAAACCAGAGATGAACAAGTACATCTTTTGTTTTGTATTTATGATGCTGAAGTGATGCTCCGGCAATAAAAGGTGAATCAGCTAACTCATGAAAATTTTCAGTGCGTATAATATTTTTCTTGTGTAGCGCTCCGCATGCCAGTTTAAAATCAGCCGGAATTTTCACGTGCAGTTCACAGGGATCATTGAGTTGATCTTTCACATACACCAAACAATTTACAGGATTCACATATAATTGCTGATCATTCATAAAGGTAGAACCTGCATTCAATTCAGCTGCAAAGTATGAGTATCGCACCTCAATGAAAGATGTTTTAACGTTTTCAATCAACCAAACATCTTTTGAAGTTTTCTCAAATTTCAATTTCTTCCCTTTGTCATTAAAAACAGAAAAACCATGGATATTTTTAGCAAAATTCCCAAGTTCATATCTACCCGGCCGCCATGCTGAAAGACAAAGTTCAATCTGTTTTTTTCCTTTTGTATTCACTATTGCGGTAATAGGTATATACTGCGCATTTGGTTTTGAATAAGTCAACGTGTATTTCATGCCGGATACTATTTTTCATTGAATGATGACAAATATAGTTAGAATCAACATGAGAGGAACGAGGGAAGCAGTATGTTATAAGCCCAGATTAGGCAACAGTAATTTGAAGGAATAAAACGGTGTGTAATTTGAATTCTACACGTCGGCGCAAGTCGCAACTTGCGATGACATAAAAAAAACCAGAACATATCCAATCATGATGACTGTCAAATGTTCTGGTTGTAGTAACCCTTAAATTGTTTTTAAGTAAGATACGAGTTGCCCCGGTTTTGAGTGAAGATGGTACCGTTGTACCTGTTAACCAATTTAAACCCTATGAAAAGAAAATATCACTCAAAACCGGGACTCATATCACAGTGTATGAAAAGAACCACTGTATAGTGTAAAACCCTTGTTGTAAATTTATAAATACAATGGTCACAAAAAAGTAACAAAGTGTAAAGTGAAGTTTTGGTTGAGTGAACCGTTAAAAAATTGAAGGGAATGGTTTGTGGCTCCGAAATTAAATATCAAATGTTAGCCATTTGGTAAATTATGTGCGCGGTTCAATGAATTGTTCAAGCCATTCAAAGGCGTCTTCACGGGTTTTGAAAGCCTTGATGGGTGTAGGCATTTTTGTAAACTTGATAAAAAAGTTGTACAATATCCGTTTGCCTAAATTGTCAACTAAGGTTGCGTTTGCCATGGTATATCGCTGTCCTTCATCTGATGCAACAAATTTTCTGGCTTCGTCAGTAAGAGACATAAATGGTTTGGTTGCAACAAACACAGGCATCCGTTTACCTTCACCTAATTCACCTACTTTGTTGGCTACATCTTCCATGATTTTCAGAGTCACTTCATGAACCGTTTCTGTCCAAATCAACTCAATAATTCCAATGCTGTGAAGTATCATGGTGAAATGTTCACCACGATAAATTTTTTGACTGGTTTTATTATTTTCTGAAATGGTCATTTACAAACTTATCCTCTTAATAACGTGCAATGTATGTGTTTTTTTTTCTAAATCAAAATTAAAAATTCCCTCTTCATCCAAACGATCTTTGCGCACACGGCCGGCAGCGTGAATTATTTCATGAGGACTTGCAACGATACCCACATGATGAACTCTACCGGCATCATTTATAAAAAAAGCCAAATCACCGCTTTGCCTTTGATCAAAACGCACCGTTGAGCCTGTATGCACTTGCTTAGATGCATCGCGCGGTAAATCAGCACCGCATACTTTAAAAACTAATTGCACCAGACCTGAACAATCAATTCCAAAAATGGATTTTCCTCCCCATAGATAAGGTGAGTTCAAATAGATTTCAGCAGTTTCAAGAATATCAGCTTTAAACTGCATGTCAACAGGTGCAAGCACCGTATACAACTCATGCCCTAAACGTACTTTTCCATCTTTATAAAACGGCAAATCAGAACCCATCATGATATTCTGAATTCCCCGCGGACCTTCTAATTCAAGAATAGGTTCAAACAAAACTTTATGACGCACTGCTGTACCTGCGTCGTATAATTGCCTATCAATATAGGTGAGTTGTTTAAAATCCATGTATCCTTCATAGTCATCCCGTTCAAAACGGATTTTGATCCAGGGTTCTCCCTTTTCAATGATTTTCACGTAATCACCAAACAATAGCTGTGTAACCATTTCAGCGGCATCAGAAGCAGAAGCTCTAACAGGTGCAACAGATACATTGCAAATTCCAAAATCTCCAACTGTCAGCATAGTTTAAAATTTTATGGATAAGTAAGCACCAATATAATCATCACGCAGAGAAGGAATAAATCCCAGCTCCGTTTTTCTCTTTTTATTTTTAAAAGGATTCCATTTTTTGAGCGGTTCAAAATAATAAATGGTATTGGTAACCAACATGGCAATGCCCGCCCCCAGTAGCACATCAGGCAACCAATGGCGGTTATTTACAATGCGCAACATACCCGTTGAAATTGAAAACGCAAAACCACTATAAGCAAGTACAGGGGCTGTCTCTCTATACTCATTAAACAATACCTGACTTGCCACAAATGCCTGAGATGTATGACCGGAAGGATAAGAATTTAAACTCCAGCTGTTTGGACGTTGCACCTTCAATGTGTTTTTTAACAGATGCACAATTGCTGAGGTACCAATTTCTGAAAACACAAGATATTTTGTCTGGTTCCAAACCGAATTTTTTGCCGGTACCTTAAACAAATCTGCCGTGTACATCATAACTATTGGAGCATATTGTGTGTAATCTTCCAGCTCAGTATGAAATCCGTTAAACGGATCGCGTATTAATTTTTGCAACCCGTATTTTGAAGAATCCAACATGAGGCTAACACTCAGCAGACTCAAACCAACCGGAGCCCAGGAAACATCAAAATAATGTCCACGTTGATCTCCCGATTCTTTCGTACTCAATAAACTATCTGAACCAGCATAGGTATTGCAGTTCAAAAAAAGTAAAGATGCCAAACCAATGACAACAACAACTCGTTTTTGCATGACTAAATGTACGGAGATTTTGGATTTTTTTATGTGGGTAATCCCCATGTTCGAATATAGGTGATTTTTTTCTCAAATTAATCTTGTGGTACTTCGTGGAACGCTGTCGCGCAAGTCACGCTTAGGGTTATTTGTTTTTTTTTATTCATCACGACCCTGACTCTCGACATCCATTGGAAGATGAGCGAAACGAATGTTTACACCAAATCTTTTTATACAACAAACTGGGAATTATATGTTATAGGCTTTGGTTACTTCAGTTCAAAGTTTGTAAGTTCATAGTTGACATTTCTTCCTCCTTCTCCAGTTTCTTGCAAGACGCCTTTTTTTATCAGATCTTTTATGTCACGTAATGCGGTGTCTGAAGAAACTTTTGTGATTTTAGCCCATTTTGACGATTGTAATTTTCCTTCAAACCCATCAAACAACATATTTAAAATGGTGCGTTGGCGTTGGTTGATTGGTATGTTTTCGTGAAGTTTCCAAAATTCAGCTTTTCGTAAGATGCGTTGAGTGGTATTTTCCGTTGCAAGCATTGCATTTTTAAGGCAGAGCAAAAACCATTCAAGCCATTGGGTAATGTCACCTGAATGGTGTTGTACTTTTTGCAATACGTTGTAGTAGAGTTTGCGTTCTATTAAAATTTGGCTTGACATACTGTAAAAACGTTCACCACTATGTTCGGCACGAGCAAGCAACATATCGGTTATAGCTCGCCCAATTCGCCCGTTGCCGTCATCAAAGGGATGAATAATAATAAACCAAAAGTGAGCAATCGCCGCTTTTATTACGGGATCAAGTTGGTCATCATGGTTGAACCAAACTAAAAACTTATCCATCTCAAGTTTCACTGATTTGGCTTTTACTGCTACAAAGTGTATTTTTTCTTTTCCCATTGCACCTGAAACTATATGCATTTCACCTGTTCGATATTTACCTACTTCTATTGGGTAAGGTCCGCTATAACCTGTTGGAAAAAGTGCAGCATGCCAACCAAACAGACGTTTGGCTGTTAAAGGCAAAGTATAGCGTTGAGTAGCATCTAACATCATTTCAACAATACCTTCTATGTGACGATTGCTTGGAACAAGCCCAGCTGTGTTAATCCCTAAGCGTCTTGCAATGGATGAACGCACTTGATCGTAGTTAAGCAACTCGCCTTCTATTTCACTTGATTTTACCACGTCGAAGGTAAGGGCAGTCAGCGTAGCTTCTTCTTTGGCCGAAAAACCCAAAGTATTCATTTGCCCTATGATTTTTCCTTGTATTAGTTTCACCTCGCCAAATAAGGCATTGATGGCTTTATCGTTCCAAAAAAAGTCAGTCCAATTTTTATATTCGTAAATGTATTTGGCCATATTTTTTACCTGATGATGCGGCAAATATACAAATTATTTACCGCAAATATGCGGCGTTTGTCGTGCTTTTTCACCGCAATAATTGAAATCCTCGGTGCTTTGTTTGTTGCTTTTTCACCTGGCGCTTAAGTTCCATAAGATTTAGAATTGAATCTTAACTAATGTTTCTAGCGCATAACATAAAACGTTACATGCAGCTCACCAAAATAGATTCAATCTACATTCGAAATAGGTTCATTACAAAGGATTTTCTTTTAGTGTACGGCCAATTTTTTTGATTGCAAGATTTAAAAAACTTGCTGTGAAGTTGGTTTATGTTTCAATTAATTTTTGGGTCGGGTGATTGACATTAAATTGAGCAGTTCATTTTATTATACCCAATTTAATGTCATGGAACTTTTGGGATTCGTGTTACGCTGTCACTAAAGCCACAATTGGGGAAATTTATTTTTTTTATTCATCACGCAATTGGCACACTTCCTAGTCTTGTTCTGTATCCAAAAAGATGTCAAGCAAGTAGGGTTGAATCAGATTATTTTCATGCCGTCCATTACCCAAACCTGCTTTTCAATTTCAGAAAAGGAGTTTCTATCCACCGGAAACTGAGATACGAAATCAGCAGCGTGACAAGCAGTGATGCAGCAAAATATAGCGGTATCAGATAATACCCGGTGGGCAAAAAAGCCGCCACCAATCTGCACAAAACGTACATCACAACCAAATGATACATGTAAAAACCATAAGACATTTTTCCCAGATTGGTCATCCATGAAATTTTTCCAACTTTAAAAAATGAGTGTTTTCCCAATGTCTGCTCAGCAATAACAAAACCAAAAAAAAGCGACAAAAAAAATCGTTCAAAAACAACTATATCACCGGTGAAAATTTTATTCTTAAAAACACAAACGCCTAAACCAAGAATATAAATCAACACAATTTTCCACCGATGCATATTGGCTATTTGCTGAATCCATGGTTTGTTTTTGTATAACGCTATTCCAAATAACGCGCCCATTAAAATGTCCTGACAAACAGAAAGCGTATGGTAATAAAGCACACGTTCATCGTCACGGAATTCCCACCGGAACCAAAAAGAAACTATATATAACAAGATGATAAGATAACTAGTTTTAAAGCCTTTGATTCGCATAAAAATCAACAGCATAAAACTCCAAACCAGATAAAATTGTTCTTCAACCGCAACAGACCATGGCGCTGTGAGAAAATTCACTGAGTCGTGTAAACCGTTTTTAATTTCATCAAAATTTGCAAGAAAAAAAAGATACATTACGGGATCATGTAATGTTGAGTATGAATTAAACATGATTGGAAAAAACACGAATCCGATTAAAACAATGATAAAATACAAGGGCCAGATGCGCAACGTTCGTCTCACCAAAAAATGATAGAGATTAAAAGATCCGGTGTGATGTTTTTCATGAAGAATGAGGTACGTGATCAGAAATCCTGAAAGCACAAAAAAGAAATTCACGCCCAAACCACCTTTATCTGCAA
The DNA here is from genome assembly GCA_016708105.1 of Crocinitomicaceae bacterium. Lineage (NCBI taxonomy): Bacteria > Pseudomonadati > Bacteroidota > Flavobacteriia > Flavobacteriales > Crocinitomicaceae > Crocinitomicaceae bacterium. Next base: position 887,373 of record JADJGJ010000001.1, on the reverse strand, counting down.
ATATCAATGCTGTCTTGAAAAGTAGGTTCTCTTCAATTCCGGGATAGAATGATTTGATATCTCTGAAATAATGAAAGACAAATACAGCAAAAGCGGCTATAAACCGCAATGCATCCAAATTTTGAAAATAGAACAATGGCTTTTTATGGGATATTTCTGCAGACAAATTTGAACTTTGCTTAGTTTTGTATCAAATTTAATCAAATTGGAAAATAAAGATCTGTTTGATGTAGCGATAATCGGCGGTGGAATCGTCGGTGCTGCTACTATGTACAAATTACAAATTCGCAATCCGCATCTTAAAATTGTGCTAATTGAAAAAGAAAAATCTCTTTCAGCGCATCAAACAGGCCACAATTCAGGGGTTATTCACAGCGGTCTCTATTATAAACCGGGTTCGCAAAAAGCAAAAAACTGCGTGAAAGGTCGTCATGAATTAGTAGCCTTTGCTAAAGAACATGGTGTTGCGCATGATGTATGCGGAAAAATTGTAGTTGCTACCAAAGAGAGTGAACTGGTGTTCATGAACAAAATTTTTGATAATGGTATTGCAAACGGAACAGAGGGAATTGAAATAATAGATGCAAAACGTATCAAAGAAATTGAACCATTTGTTGAAGGTATAGCCGGAATTTGGGTGCCTTGCACCGGCATCATTGATTTTGTTGGAGCAACCAATAAAATGGCAGAATTGGCGGTTAAAACAAATCCTGAATCAAAAATAGAATTAGGCGAAAAAGTTATTGCCATTAATGATAAAGACGGACATCACGAAGTAGTAACAGAGTTAAAAGTATTTAAAACAAAGAAGATGATTTTCTGCGCCGGCTTGCAAGCTGATCGTCTTGCGCGACTTGATGGTGTTAAACTGCGTGAACGCGTGGTTGGTTTCAGAGGTGATTATTATGAACTGACGCATGAAGCAAAACACAAAGTGCGGAATTTAATTTACCCGGTCCCCAATCCTGATTTTCCTTTTCTTGGCGTGCACTTCACCCGCATGACAGATGGTGAGACAGAATGTGGACCCAATGCAGTATTCACTTTTAAACGCGAAGGATACGGCAAAACAGATTTCAGTTGGAAAGACACTTGGGATGCTCTCACCTATCGCGGAACATGGAAATTATTTTTCAGCAATATTCGTTTCGGAATAAATGAATATCGCCGCGCATTTTCAAAAAGATTATTCCTCAAAACTTTGCAAACTATGATTCCATCACTCACGATGGATGACATCAAACCCGGCCGATCAGGAGTGCGCGCACTCCTGCTCAGCACAGATGGCGACACGCGGGATGATTTCAGAATTGAACATCTTGAAGACAGTATTCACGTATTGAATGCACCATCACCTGCCGCAACCGCTTCGCTAGCAATTGGCGAACAAGTAGCCGAAATGGCTGAAGAAAAATTTGGGTGGAAACAATCTTGATACAGGCTGTTCTATGATAGACTCACTTGCGTTAAAGCAGTAATTTCATTACATTTACTATTATTTACGTGCACCCCTACTATGAGTATCACCTTATATATTGATGACCCATCAAATCCTAAAGTAAAAGCTTTTTTACAATTTATAAAAACCTTAGACTTTGTTAGAGCGGAAGAAGATGAAAAATTTGAGTTAGATGCTGAACACATGAGAATACTTGAGCAGCGCAGAAAAGAAAGGCTCTCAGGTAAACAAGATTTTTTTTCGCGGGAAGAAGTTAAACAAAGCGCGATGGCAAAAATTAAAAAGAAATCTAGCCGGTGAAAAAGCAATGCTGGAAAATTCATTTCGGACCCATCGCTAAACTGGAAATTGAGGATGCTACCATTTGGTATGAAAATTAACAAGTCGGACTTGGTGAAGTTTTTATTACTGCAGTTGAAAATGCAATTATCAAAATATCTGAATCTCCTGACGCATACTCCAAAGTACAAAATCACAGACAATTTCCGCTCAAAAATTTCCCATTCATAATCTTATACGAAGTCTCCAATGGTGCAATTTTTATAGATGCTGTTTTTCATACCAGCAGAAATCCCAAAAAGAAGATCCGCAAGAAAAACATCTGAAATCATCACCTTCAAAATCTTTGACTTTTTTAAACTATTCCCTAAAACCTAACCCCTATTCCCTAACCCCCACGTACACCACCTTCTTCGTCTCAAAAAAAGGCTCTTTGAAAAACGCGCTCAGCTCAATTTGTTCCATGTAATTTTTTATGCCGGATAATTCTTCGGTGAGGTCACCGCCTTTGAGATAGAAAATTCCGTTGGGATATCCATTTTGTTGTTTGGATTTGAATTTGTTTTGTACCCAGGGAATAAAATCTTTCATTTGTGTAACTGCCCGGCTCACCACAAAATCAAATTTTTGATTCACTTCTTCAGCGCGTTTATGCATGGCTGTTACATTATTAATTCCTGCCGCTGCTGAAACCTCCTGCACTACTTTAATTTTTTTTCCGATAGAATCAACCAAAGTAAATTTTACTTCAGGAAAAAGAATGGCCAGCGGCACACCCGGAAACCCACCACCGGTGCCAACATCCATCACATCTGTTCCCGGCGTAAACTGAATTATTTTTGCAATGCCTAATGAGTGTAAGACATGTCTTTCATAAAAGAATTCAAAATCTTTTCGACTAACAACATTGATTTGATTATTCCAAAAAAAATAGAGATCATACAATGCGTTGAACTGATCTTTCTGGTGAGAAGAAAGTTGTGTAAAATAGTTGAATATTAAATCGGCCTTGGCCACAGTTGAATTTAGATTGTATCCTTAGCGGTGCCCATCATCTCAGCCAAAAAAGTACGTGCTCTGAACAATTGTGCTTTCACGGTGCCAAGCGGTAAATTCATTTGCTCAGCAATTTCTTCGTAAGACAATTCTTCGAAATATCTTTTCTCAATCAAATCACGATATCTTGGTTTCAGTTTTTTCACCAAACCGCGCATGAGTTTAACTTTTTCGTCATGAATTCGTTCTTCTTCCGGATCTTTCTCAGCACTTCTCACATCAATTGAAACGCTGTCTCCATCATCATTGGTATAACCGCTGTCAATGGAAGTTAGCTGAATTCTTTTTTTGCGAATATGATCAATGGCATTATTGGAAGCAATTTTAAAAAGCCAAGTTGAAAAAGCAAAACTGGGTGAATATTGATGCAGACGATTAAAGGCTTTTCCAAATGCTTCAATGGTTAAATCTTCAGCATCATCTTCGGTACGCACCATTTTGAGCATCATGAAATAGATGGATTCACGGTACATTTCCATCAGGTCTCCGTAAGCTGACTGGTCACCATTCAAGGCTTGTTCTACCAATACAAGATCACGTTTTCCTTTGTCAGATAAGTTTTCTCCTTTTACCATTTTTCAGGTTCTCGTCGGTCTGTCGAATAAAAAATAAATGGAATCACAACGAGGTGTATCATCTCCATAATGGGGTACCATTTAACCAAATCAGCACCTTCTAATTTTCTAAATACAACACGTAATATCAACCAATACACGATGTACCTGAAAACAATTATGGATAGCGGCAACCACCACCATTCGCAATTCGGGAGTAAAATAAAGAAAGAAACAAGCATCAAAATCATGCTGGCAGGGAATATTCCTAAAAGCAATTTGTTAATAAGTCGGTAACGTGGAGCGGTGGTAAAATGTCGTTGCTTTTGGTGCACCCAGTCTGACCAATTCTCTTTTGGATGGGAAAAAACAAAACTCCGCGGATCAATTTCTATCGCTACATTTCTTTTTGTTGCAGCATCTTTCATAAACAAATCATCATCACCTGACTGAATATGATAATGACTTTTAAATCCATCAACTTCAAAAAAACGTTTGCGTGTATAACTCATGTTGCGACCAACTGCCATGTATGGTCTGCCCACCAAAGCAAAACTCAAATAGGTAAATGCAATTTGAATGGTGTCAAAGCGAATCAATTTGTTCAAAAAGCCCTTTTGTTTTTCGTAAGGTCCATATCCAATCACAATTTCTTTACCTGCCAAATAATTAGATACCATCCTACGAAGCCAGTGTTTACTTGCAGGGTAACAATCTGCATCAATCATCATGAGCACTTCTTTGGTTGAGCCTTTGATACCAACCGTGAGAGGTACTTTTTTTCCAAATTTTCGATGACGATTTTTCTCCAGTTCAATGAGGCGCAAATGTTTGTATTGCTTTTGATACGCTTGAAGGATGTGCTTGGAATCATCAATGCTCATGTCATTGACAACAATCACTTCAAAATCCGGATAATCTTGTTCAAGAATAGCCGGCAGATTTTTAAATAAATTATCCTCTTCATTCCGCGCGCAAACAATAATACTCACAGGTGGTGTATATGCCGTACCCTCTTTTTTACGATAAATTGCAAGGCGCAATGGAAATCTGATCACATACCATAATTGAATCAATACGGCAAAAGAGAACACGAGAAAGAGTATTCCTGTAAAATCAAACCGTATGTCAGGTGCTACTGGCATAAATGTCAATATACAAATGTTCACATATTTAATATGCCGTATATTTGTTATCTGAGTACTTTTCAACAAAATGAATTTTATAGTTTCACACCGTGACAAGGGTTCAAAGGCACGTGCCGGTACAATTACCACTGACCATGGTGAAATCCAAACCCCCATCTTTATGCCTGTGGGCACTGCCGGAACCGTTAAAGCAGTGCATCAGCATGAATTGCGGGATGATATCAAAGCGCAAATTATTTTGGGCAACACCTATCATCTCTATCTGCGTCCCGGACTTGATGTAATTCAAAAAGCCGGTGGCTTGCATCTATTCAACGGTTGGGAAAAACCAATACTGACAGACAGTGGTGGCTACCAAGTATATTCACTTGCGGGTACACGAAAAATTAAAGAAGAAGGGGTAAAATTTCAATCACACATTGACGGCAGTTATCATTTTTTTACTCCTGAATATGCCATAGATATTCAACGTGCTATAGGTGCTGATATCATCATGGCCTTTGATGAATGTACACCGTTTCCCTGTGAATATAATTATGCAAAAAAATCAATGGAGATGACGCATCGCTGGTTAGCGCGTTGTGTTAATCGTATGCTTGAAACCAATCCCTTTTATCAACACAATCAGGCTCTTTTTCCAATTGTACAGGGTAGTGTTTATAAAGATTTGCGTACAGAAAGCGCAAAGTTTATTGCTGATTGTAATATGCCCGGCAATGCCATTGGTGGCTTATCAGTTGGTGAACCTGATGAACAATTATATGAAATGACAGCGCTGGTTGCAGATATTCTGCCCGCTGAAAAACCAAGATATCTCATGGGAGTTGGAACCCCGGCTAATATTTTAGAATGTATTGCCCTTGGCATTGATATGTTTGACTGTGTGATGCCTACCCGCAACGCACGACATGGTATGTTGTTTACGCAACAGGGAATTCTCAATATGAAAAATGCCAAATGGAAAGACGACTTCTCTCCCTTAGATGAATTTGGAACATCATACGTTGATAAGGTTTACTCTAAAGCCTATGTTAGACACCTGTTTCATGCAGGTGAAATATTGGGAATGCAAATTGCGTCTATCCATAATCTGGCTTTTTATCTCTGGCTAGTTGGTGAGGCACGCAATCAAATTCAAAACGGTACGTTTACTGAATGGAAGAATAATATGATTCCAAAAATCAGTCAAAAAATCTGAACATGATCCTGTCAAAACTAGACCGGTATATCATCAAAAAATTTCTGGGAACTTTTGTTTTCATGCTTTGCCTTTTGATGTCTATCAGTATTGTTTTTGATATCTCTGAAAAACTGAATGAGTTCATTGCAAATGATGCACCCTGGGATGAAATTATTGGTGTGTATTATGCGAATTTTTTCATCTTTTACGGAGTACAGTTTAGCTATATGCTCAATTTTATTTCTGTCATCTGGTTCACTTCTAAAATGGCCGGAAACACTGAAATTGTACCTATTCTAAGCGCAGGTGTTGGTTTTAATAGATTCATGCGGCCGTACATTATTGCCTCAGTTCTATTAATGCTTTGGTCTATTCTCATGTATAATTATGTATTACCTGAATCAAATAAAAAAAGAATTTTATTTGAAGAAATGTACTACCGTCAAAAAACAAGCAAACAAAATGAACACATTCAATTGAGTGACAATGAAATTGTATATTTCAGTCAGTATGACGGTGAAAAATTTGAAGTCAAGAATTTGGTATATGAAAACTGGCGAGGTGATTCACTGGCATACACGTTAAATGCAACGCAAGCTAATGGTGATAGCACCTCCAATAAATGGCGTTTGATTAATTATGAAATTCGCGTTTTCGGTGATTTTAATGATCAGGTAATCAGACGGCCGGTTTGTGATACAACCTTGAGTTTTAGAGTTACTGATCTTGCTTTCAGAGCAAACGTTATTGAAGCCATGAATAATGCAGAACTTTCAGAATTTATAGAAGCGCAAGAGAAAAAAGGTTCTGACAGCATTCCCGTTTACCTCATTGAAAAACATAAACGATGGGCATCTCCGTTTGCAATTATCATTCTCACCATTATCGGAGTTTCTGTTTCAAGTAAAAAATCTCGCGGAGGTTTAGGTCTCAATCTAGCAATTGGTTTAGCTATTTGCGTATTGTACATTTTCTCTATGCAAATGACCACCGTTGCTGCCATCAATGTCGGTTTCACGCCCGGTCTGGCTGTGTGGTTGCCCAATATCATTTTTGCAGGAATAGCACTTTTACTCTACCGCATTGCACCTAAATAATTTTTATGTTCGACACAAAAACAAATGCCATGATCAACACTAAATTAACAGTTGAAGAAATTAATGCCCAACGGAAAAATACATTAATTGAATTGCTGGGTATTGAAGTAACAGAAATTGGTGAAGATTATATTGTTGGTACTATGCCGGTTGATCATCGCACACACCAACCTGCCGGATTGTTGCATGGTGGGGCAAGTGCTGCAATGATTGAAAGTATTGGATCATTAGGATCATCTTTTATTGTTGACAGAGATAAATATGGAATTGTAGGAATTGAAATCAATGCCAACCATGTTCGTGGTGTAAAATCAGGCATTGTCACCGCACATCTTCAAATTGTACACTGCGGAAAAAGTACACATATATGGCAAGGTACCCTCACCGATGAAGAAGGAAATTTAGTTTGTACCGGAAGATTGACGGTGTTAGTTGTTGCAAAAAACAGATCATGAAAAAAGCCTTTTTTGCATATCGGCTGCCGGGTGAAAAAAAAGCAGTTTTTCTCCAAGGTGATATTCAATTCAGATCAGATTACCAATTTAGTGGTAACCCCACCATTATCATTCATTCCTTTTCTAGTGATCAACAGTTGACATTGGAAAATATAGAAAAAATCAGTGAACAAGATTTTATTGTGCATGATGATCAATCAGCAAATCATTACCATATCACGTCTAGTTCAGAATATGTCACACAGTTTGCAAACATCATGCAAGCAATTCAGCAAAACAAAATCAGGAAAGCGGTACTTTCCAGAATAAAAAAAATGCCTCTCACAAAAAAGGTAACTGAAATTTTTTCGGCATTGAATGACACCTATCCCAATACCTGGAATTATATTTTTTCATCAGCCCAACATGGTACTTGGTTAGGCGCCAGTCCTGAACTTTTGCTCAACATAAATGATCGTGAAATTGAAACAGTTTCACTTGCAGGCACCAAATCAATTCATAGCAACCAAATCTGGACAGAAAAAGAATTTGAAGAACAACAAGTGGTGACAGATTTTATCAAAGACGTACTAATCAAAAATCAGATTGAACAAATAGAAATTTCAACCAGGCAAACAATTCAAGCCGGACCGGTTGAACATCTCAAAACCATACTTACCGGAAAAATTAATACACAAAATCAAATTACATCACTTTTGCGTGATCTTCATCCAACCCCCGCCACGTGTGGACTACCAAAGTTGACAGCATTAGAATTAATTCAAAACACAGAGCTGCATGACCGTGAATTCTATACAGGCTTCATTGGAATTTTGGGCAATACATCATCCACGTTTTTTATCAATTTACGATGCATGAAAATTTCTCAGCAGCACGCATTTCTTTTTGTCGGTGGTGGCATTACAGCACAATCCAACGCAGAGAGTGAGTGGAATGAAACAGAAAAAAAAGCAGAGACGTTGAGTAGGTTTTTGTAGATTATTGTAAAACAAAAAACGCACCCCAAGGTGCGTTCTTCTCTAAATAAATTTGAAATTTTTTCCAGGATAATACGCCATGCTTCCCAACTCTTCTTCAATTCTGAGTAGTTGATTATATTTCGCAATCCGATCACTGCGTGAAGCAGAACCGGTTTTAATTTGTCCGGTATTTAACGCCACTGCCAAATCAGCAATGGTGCTGTCTTCTGTTTCTCCACTTCTATGACTCATTACTGAGGTGTACGAATTCCGTGTTGCCAAATTTACCGCTTCAATAGTTTCTGTCAATGATCCAATCTGATTAACTTTTACCAGAATTGCATTGGCAGTTTGCGTAGAAATTCCCTGAGCAAGTCTTTGTGAATTGGTCACAAATAAATCATCACCCACTAATTGTACTTTTTCTCCAAGCGCTTTGGTCAGTTTTTTCCATCCATCCCAATCATCTTCAGCTAAACCATCTTCAATTGATATGATTGGATATTTTTTAGTCCAGTCCTTCCAAAATGAAACCATTTCTTCTGAACTTCTTTTTTCACCGGTTGATTCAAAAACATATTTTCCGTTTTTGTAAAACTCAGATGAAGCTGCGTCTAGAGCAATATAAACATCTTCTCCTGGTTTGTATCCCGCCTTTTCAATAGCTTCAAGCACTACCTCAATAGCTTCTTCATTTGAGCCAAGGTTTGGTGCAAATCCACCTTCATCTCCAACATTAGTACTGTGTCCTTTTTTCTTCAATACTCCTTTTAACGTATGAAAAATTTCAGTACCCATTTGTAATCCATGACTAAATGTTTCGGCACCAAAAGGCATTACCATGAATTCTTGTATATCAATTTTATTATCAGCATGTGAACCGCCATTTAAAATATTCATCATAGGTACCGGCAGAGTAACTGCTCCAACTCCACCAACATAGCGATACAAAGGCATTCCACATTCAGCAGCACCAGCGCGCGCAACTGCAAGCGACACACCCAGAATAGCATTTGCGCCTAGTTTAGCTTTGTTTGCAGTGCCATCTAAACTTTGCATATAATTATCCAATGCTGCTTGCTCAAATACTGACTGGCCAACTAATGCTTCTTGCAAAACAGTGTTCACGTTATTTACCGCGTTGAGTACGCCTTTACCCATGTACACTTTTTTGTCGTTGTCACGCAACTCAACAGCTTCATGTATCCCGGTAGATGCACCTGATGGTACAGCAGCTCGTCCAAATGATCCGTTGTTGGTAAACACGTCAACTTCAAGCGTCGGATTTCCTCTTGAATCTAAAATCTGACGCGCTTGTATTCTTGCAATTATACTCATGTGATTATTTTTTTACAATTAATTTTTCGGCTCCTTCAGCTTTTTGAAAAGCAGACATATTGGTGATAAATTGATCAAACAGATAACGTGAATCATGTGGCCCGGCACTGGCTTCAGGGTGATACTGAACTGAAAATACCTTTTTACTTTTTAATCTGATTCCCGCAACGGTGTCGTCGTTCAAATGAACATGTGTTAATTCAATGTCTGAATTTTGAGCAATTGATTCTCGGGTAACCATGAATCCGTGATTCTGTGAAGTGATTTCTCCTTTACCTGTTTGCAAATTTTTTATCGGATGATTTATTCCACGATGTCCATTGTGCATCTTGGCCGTTTTTAATCCCTGACTCAAGGCGAGTAATTGATGACCCAAACAAATTCCAAAAATTGGAATGTTTGAATTCACCATGTCTGCAATATTCATAATAACTTCAGGCATGGCAGATGGATCTCCGGGACCGTTAGACAACATGATTCCGTGTGGGTTGAACTCTACTATTTCCTGTAGTTTGGTATTCATTGGAAATACTTTCACGTAACAATTTCTTTCTGTCAGACAGCGCACAATATTTCTCTTCACACCAAAATCAAGCAGAGCCACTCTGAACTTTGCTTGTTCATCACCACTTTTATATGGTTTTTTTACAGATACAAAAGATGAAAGTTCAAGCCCATCCATAGATGGTACTTTTTTTAACTCGGCCATCAATTTATCCACATCTTGCTCCACTGAAGAAATGATGGCATTCATTGCTCCCTTGTGACGAATATGTCTGACAAGCGCACGTGTATCAATATCTGAAATACCAACAACTTCATCACGTTCCATATAATCTTGTAAAGACATATTTGCAGATGCACGAGAAAACGAAGCAGAGAATTTTTTTGTAACCAAACCGGCAATTTTCATGCTGTCTGATTCTATTTCATCCGGATGCACACCGTAATTTCCAATGTGTGCTGTTGTCATCACCAATATTTGCTTGTAATAAGATGGATCTGTGAAAACTTCCTGATAACCGGTCATTCCGGTATTGAATGCAATTTCACCGGTAGTAACACCGATTTTACCAATTGCTTTGCCTCTGAAAACTGTTCCGTCTGCAAGTAACAGTACCGCCGGATTATTATCCATGTGAACCAAGATTTTGAACCGGAAAACAAAGTTAATGGTTTCTTACTGCCATTAATTCAATTGTTCATAAATGGTACGCTTTTTTTAACAAGATTATAAGTTATGATAATAAAAAAAAGGGACATCACCAAGTGACATCCCTTTGTACGATGAATGAGTAATTCCTACTCTTCAGATTTCTTTTTCTTTGGAGCTGCTTTTTTTGCTTTAGGAGCTTCTTCAGCTTTTGTTTCATCAGTTGAAGTTTCTTCAGCACTTGCCTCTGCTGTATCAGCCGTTTTGCCTCCGCGGCGTGAGCGACGTGTTACTTTTTTAGGCGCAGCTTCTGATCCATATACTACATTGAAATCAACAAGTTCAATCAGACACATTTCAGCATTATCACCAATTCTGTATCCTGTGCGAATAATTCTGGTGTATCCTCCAGGACGTTGTGCAACTTTAGGTGCAACTTCTCTGAACAATTCACTAACCGCTTCTTTATTGCCTAAGTAGCTGAATACAATCCGGCGTGAATGAGTTGAATCTGTTTTTGATTTTGTGATCAAAGGTTCAACATAACCTTTCAATGCCTTCGCTTTTGCAACCGTAGTGTTTATGCGCTTATGCTCAATTAGCGAGCATGCCATATTTGATAACATCGCCTTGCGGTGAGAAGACTGACGTCCCAAATGGTTGACTTTTTTCCCGTGTCTCATTGCTGTAAAATAATATTCTCAGTTATTCTTTATCTAATTTATATTTAGAAACATTCATACCAAACGCCAGACCTTTTGCTTCAACTAGGTCTTCAAGTTCAGTCAATGATTTCTTTCCAAAATTTCTGAATTTCAAAAGATCATTTTTATTGTATGATACTAAATCACCTAAAGTTTCTACGTCAGCTGCTTTCAGGCAATTCAATGCTCTCACTGATAAATCCATATCTACCAGTTTTGTTTTCAAAAGCTGACGCATGTGAAGTGATGTCTCATCAAATTCTTCAGTCTCTGATTTAACTTCAGTATCCAAAGTAATACGCTCATCTGAGAATAGCATGAAGTGATGAATCAGAATTTTTGCAGCCTCTTGCAAAGCATCTTTTGGTGTAATTGATCCGTCGGTTTGAATATCAAAAATCAATTTTTCGTAATCCGTTTTTTGCTCAACACGATAGTTTTCTACAGTGTATTTTACATTTTTAATCGGAGTAAAAATTGAATCAGTATAAATGGTTCCAATCGGTGCATTTCCTCCTTTATTTTCTTCAGCAGGAACATAACCACGACCTTTTACAATTTCAACTTCCATGTTCAATTTTACTTTCGGTTCCATGGTGCAAATAACCAAATCAGGATTTAATACCTGAAATGCGGTTGTGTATTTACCAATATCGCCAGCAGTAAGCTTATCTTGTCCGCTAATTGAAACAATCACTTTTTCAGTGTCTGTTCCATCAATTTGTTGTTTGAAACGAACTTGTTTCAAGTTCAAAATCATTTCAGTGACATCATCAACTACTCCTTTGATTGTAGAAAATTCGTGACTTACGCCTTCAATTTTCACTGAACAAATTGCGTAACCCTCCAAAGAAGAAAGTAAAATTCTTCTTAATGCATTACCAACTGTTACACCATACCCCGGTTCAAGAGGTCTGAATTCGAACTGACCACGAAAATCGTCAGATTCGATCATGATTACTTTGTCCGGTTTTTGAAATTCTAAAATTGCCATGTTTTATCTTCGTTTTAATTGTACCCGGGTTGCGCGACCTGCCCGACTGAAGATACATCGGGAAAATCCTTTAGCCTGGGGCCAATGATTAATATGCTCGTTAATTCTTATTTAGAGTACAACTCTACAATCAGTTGCTCCTTAATGTTTTCAGGAATCATATCACGAGCAGGAACACTGATGAATTTTCCACTCATGTTTGATTGATTCCAATCTAACCAATCAAATTTTTTGCTTGTAACCCCTAATGAATTTGTAATTGATTCAAGTGATTTTGATTTTTCACGCACCGCAATTACATCGCCAACTTTCAACGAGAACGAAGGAACGTTAACCACTTCTCCATTCACAGTGATGTGTCTGTGCGTTACCAATTGTCTTGCCCCTCTGCGAGTTGTAGACAAACCAAGACGATAAACAGTATTGTCAAGGCGAGCTTCACAAAGTGCTAGTAAATTTTCACCTGTGATACCTTTCATGCGTGATGCACGGTTGAATAAGTTTTCAAACTGACGCTCCAAAATACCATAGGTGTATTTTGCTTTTTGTTTCTCTTGCAACTGAACCGCATATTCGCTTTGTTTACCACGACGTTTGTTAGGTCCATGTTGTCCCGGAGGATAATTTTTTCTTTCGTACGCCTTATCAGGACCAAAAATCGGGTCTCTGAATCTTCTTGCTATCTTTGAAGTAGGGCCGGTATATCTTGCCATTGCCTGATGTTTTTTCTTCTGTTAATAAAATTATACTCTTCTCTTTTTCGGAGGTCTGCATCCGTTGTGAGGCATTGGAGTAACGTCAACTATTTCCATTACTTCAATTCCTGAATTTGAAATTGACCGAATCGCAGATTCTCTTCCAGATCCAGGGCCTTTCACAAATACCTTCACTTTGCGCAATCCGTTCTCATAAGCTTCTTTAGAGCACTCTTCAGCCGCAACTTGTGCAGCATACGGAGTGTTTTTCTTAGAACCTCTGAAGCCCATTTTTCCTGCAGATGACCAAGAAATAACTTCTCCTGATGCATTTGTCAGAGACACAATCACATTATTGAAGGTTGACTGAATATGAGCTTGTCCAACAGCGTCAATTCTAACATTCTTCTTCTTTACTTTGCCAACTTTTGCCATAATTCAGTGGATGTTATTTAGTTACTTTTTTCTTGTTAGCCACAGTTTTTCTCTTTCCTTTACGGGTACGAGAGTTGTTTTTTGTGTGTTGACCTCTGAGCGGTAATCCTGCTCTGTGACGAACTCCACGATAACAACCAATATCCATTAGACGTTTGATATTCAATTGAACTTCAGAACGCAACGCACCCTCAACTTTGATCTCGGCTACCTTAGCACGAATCTTTTGAGTTTGCTCGTCATTCCACTCGCCAACTTTGATATCTTCACTTACATTGCAATCACTTAAAATACGTGTTGCAGTGCTTTTACCTATACCGTAAACATACTGAAGGCCTACTACGCCTCTTTTGTTTTTTGGTAAATCTATTCCAGCAATTCTCGCCATAGCTATACTATATTCTTATCCTTGTCTTTGTTTAAATTTTGGGTTCTTTTTGTTGATCACGTAAACAACCCCATTACGTTTAACAATCTTGCAGTCTGCAGACCGTTTTTTTACAGAAGCTTTAACTTTCATCTCTTTTATTATTTGTATCTGTATGTTATTCTCCCCTTTGTTAAATCATAAGGAGACATCTCCAACTTCACTTTATCACCGGGAAGAATTTTGATGTAGTGCATCCTCATTTTTCCCGATATATGAGCAGTTATAATGTGCCCGTTTTGTAACTCAACCCGAAACATTGCGTTTGACAATGCTTCTACTATTGTTCCATCCAACTCAATTGACGACTGTTTAGCCATACTATGCAATTCCAGTCATTTCATTTGTAGCCCTTCTGCCTCGTATCTTTCCTCCTTCCATCAATCCATCATAGTGACGGTTCAATAGATAAGTTTCTATTTGTTGTAACGTATCTAACACTACACCTACCATAATCAACATAGATGTTCCACCCATGAACATGGCAAAGGCATCATTTATTCCAAATAACATGGCAAATGCTGGTATAATTGCAATTGCAGCTAGGAATAACGATCCAGGAAGTGTGATGCGAGATAAAATATTATCAATAAATAATGCAGTATCAGAACCTGGTTTAACACCCGGAATAAATCCTCCGTTACGTTTCAAATCATCTGCAATTTGTTTTGGATTAATGGTTATGGCTGTGTAGAAGTACGTAAAAATCACGATCAGTAAACCAAAAATGAAATTATACCAAAATCCTCTGTAATCTGCCAATGCCATTAATACCACGTTTGTTGTCTCAGGATTTATCATGGTAGGAATAGTCATGATCGCTTGAGCAAAAATGATTGGCATTACCCCTGAAGCGTTCACTTTAAGAGGAATGTAGCTTCTAGTACCTGCGTCAGTTGCTGCACCTTTGGCGCCAACCACACGTTTTGCATAATTAATCTGTACTCGTCTCACACCTTGTACAATCAACACTGTGACCATAATAATTGCGAAGAAAACAAGCAATTCAACAATAAACATGAAGATTGAACCACTTCCCTGACTACGAATTTCAAACTCAGAAATAATTGCGGCAGGGAATCTCGCCAAGATACCAACTGTGATCAACAATGAAACGCCGTTACCAATTCCTTTGTCAGTTATTCTTTCACCTAACCACATGGCAAACATGGTTCCGGCAACTAAGAGCATTATACAAGAAATCCACCACATCATATCAGGATCAGCCACACCATTTTTTCCGATAACATACATTTGCAGATAACTTGGTGCCTGAAATGCGCAGATTGCTATAGTTAAAACTCTTGTATAGCTATTAATTTTTCTACGACCGCTCTCACCCTCTTTCTGAATTTTCTGAACAACAGGTACTGCCATCGCAAGTAATTGCATGATAATGGAAGCAGAAATGTATGGCATGATACCCAGTGCCATAATTGACGCCTTGCTAAAGGCTCCTCCCGCAAATAAATCCAAGAGACCAACCAATCCAGTAGAAGCACCTCCGGCACCTAAGGCGCCCTGATCAACACCCGGTAAAATGATAAAAGAACCCAAACGATACACTAGAATTACCCCGAGTGTAAAAGTTATTCTGGTTCTAAGTTCATCAACTTTCCAGATATTTTTTAATGTGTCAATAAATTTTTTCATTCACTTAAAGCGGGATTATGCGCCAATGATTTCAACTGTGCCACCTGCTGCCTCTACTCCAGATTTTGCTGTTGCAGAAAATGCATGTGCTGTTACTTTTAGTTTGGCTTTCAATTCACCTCTACCCAAAATTTTAATATTGTCATGTTTTGAAGCAAGACCGCGCTCAATCAAAACGGCTGGATTTACTTCAGTTAAATTTGCCGTTTCAGCTAATTTTTGCAGTGTATCCAAGTTGATTCCTTTATACTCAACGCGATTAATATTTTTAAAACCAAATTTAGGAAGACGACGTTGCAACGGCATTTGTCCACCTTCAAATCCGATTTTACTTTTATATCCAGAGCGAGCTTTTGCTCCTTTGTGTCCACGAGTTGATGTTCCACCGTGACCAGAACCTTCACCGCGTCCAATTCTCTTTCTGTTTTTTACCGATCCTTCTGCCGGTTTTAGACTATGCAAATTCATCTTTATTGAGTCTTACTAAATTATTTCACTTCAATTACCAGGTGAGAAACTTTTTTAATCATCCCCAAAATCTGAGGAGTAGCTTCTTTTTCAACAACCTGATTTAGTTTGCTGAACCCAAGCGCTTTGATTGTCCTTTTCTGATCAATCGGTTTATTGATTGCGCTTCTTACTTGTTTTATTTTTATGGTTGCCATCTTAAAATGAGATTAACCGTTAAATACTTTTTCCATTGAAACACCGCGATCACGAGCAATAGATACTGCGTCTCTCATTCTACCTAGAGCATCAATAGTTGCTTTCACCACGTTATGAGGGTTTGATGAACCTTGAGATTTAGCAAGGATATCTTTCACACCGGCACTTTCCAGCACGGCACGCATAGCACCACCAGCTATCACACCAGTACCATGAGATGCAGGTTTAAGAAAAACGCGCGCACCAGAAAATTTACCATGTTGTTCGTGAGGAACAGTTCCATTGATAACAGGCACTCTGATCAAGTTTTTCTTTGCATCATCAACACCTTTCGAAATTGCATCCACAACCTCTTTGGCTTTACCAAGACCATGACCAACGATTCCGTTTTCATTTCCAACAACTACAATTGCTGAAAAACTGAAAGTACGACCTCCTTTAGTTACCTTGGTCACACGATTAAGCGCAACAAGTCTGTCTTTTAACTCAATATCGGCAGCTCTAACTATATTCATTTTTTTTCAGTATTAAAATTTTAATCCTCCTTCACGAGCTCCGTCAGCAAGAGCCTTCACCCGACCATGGTATTGATATCCGTTGCGGTCAAAAACAACTGAACTTACACCAGCTTTCACTGCTTTTTCAGCGAGTTCGCGTCCAATGACAGCGGCTTGTTCAGATTTATTTTTTCCATCAACCGATTGGTTCTTGTATGATGAACAAGCAACCAGAGTCACTCCTTTTTCATCATCAATGATTTGTGCATAAATCTCTTTGTTAGACCTGAAGACACTTAGTCTTGGTTGCTCAGCAGTTCCGAAAATGTTTTTGCGGATTCTGCGTTTGATTTTTGCTCTTTTTTCAACTTTACTTAAAGCCATAACACATTTTATTTCGCAGCTGATTTACCAGCTTTTCTTCTAATGAATTCATCTGAGTACCTGATTCCTTTTCCTTTGTAAGGCTCAGGTTTTCTGAATGATCTGATTTTTGCAGCAACTTGTCCAAGCAACTGTTTGTCATACGACTCAAGTGTTACTATTGGAGGCATCCCCTTTTCAGTTACCGCAGATACTTTTACTTCTTTAGGAATTTCAAATGAAATACTGTGAGAATATCCAACAGACATTTCAAGGATTTGTCCTTTGGCCGCAGCACGATAACCTACCCCATGAAATTCAAGTTTTTTTGTAAATCCTTCAGAAACACCATCAATCATATTTTTAACGAGCGCTCTGTAAAGACCGTGTTTCGAACGAATTTCTTTGTCCTCTGAATTTCTTTTGAAAACCAATTCAGTGCCATTATTCTCAATTTTAATAGCGCTGTCAATCTCCTGTTTTAATTCACCTTTTGGTCCTTTTACGGTTATTGCTGTATCAGTAATTTTTACATCAACTCCCTTTGCAATTTGAACCGGCGCATTTCCTATACGTGACATAGTATTGTCTTAGTTACTCATTAATATACGTAGCAGATTAATTCTCCGCCAACCCCTTGTTGTCTTGCCTCTTTGTCCGAAATCACTCCTTTGGAAGTTGAAATAATAGCAATTCCCAAACCGTTGAGTACGCGAGGCAATTCAGCCGATCCGCAATATTTTCTCAAACCAGGAGTACTAACTCTCTCAATTTTCCGGATTGCCGGTACATTATTGGCATATTTCAGTGCAATTTTAATCACACCTTGTTTTCCATCTTCAACTACTTTATGACCTAAGATATAGCCTTTGTCTTCAAGGATTCGAGCTATTTCTTTTTTCATATTAGAGCAAGGTATTTCTACCACTTTATGTCCTGCCATTTGCGCATTTCTTATGCGCGTCAGGAAATCTGCTATTGGATCTGTATTCATTGCTACAATTGTTTCTTTCTTTATTACCAGCTTGCTTTTGTTACTCCCGGGATTTTACCCACAAGCGCCATTTCACGGAAAGTAACCCGGGAAATTCCAAATTGACGGATATATCCACGTGGTCTGCCTGTTAACTGGCAACGGTTGTGAATTCTAATTTTCATAGAATTTTTTGGCAATTTCTGAAGCGCCAGCATGGCATCCCAGTCACCGGTAGCGGCAGCTTTCCGCAATTCATTTCTCTTTTTTTCATAGCGAGCAGCAAGCTTGGTTCTTTTGCGCTCTCTCGCTTTCATTGATTCTTTTGCCATGCTATTAATTTTTTACAAATGGGAATCCGAAACCAGTTAATAATGCTTTTGCCTCCTCATCATTATCTGCAGAGGTTACAAAGGTGATGTCCATACCAAAGATTTTGTTCACTTTGTCAATATCAATTTCAGGGAAGATGATATGCTCTTTAATCCCCATATTGAAATTTCCATTTCCGTCAAAACCTTTCGCGTTTACACCGCGAAAATCCCTTGTTCTTGGCAGCGCAATATTGATAAGTCTGTCAAGGAACTCATACATTTTATCTCCGCGCAGCGTAACCTTAACTCCTACGGGCATTCCTTTACGAAGCTTAAAGTTTGAAATATCTTTCTTCGAGTTCATTGCAATTGCAGCTTGACCACAAATACTAGACATATCTTTAATCGCAGATTCGATCAATTTTTTATCAGAAATGGCATCGCCCAATCCCTGGCTCAGCACAATTTTCTGAAGCTTAGGTATTCTCATTGCGGATTTAAACCCGAATTGTTTCTGAAGATCTTTAGCGATCTCAGCAGAATACTTTGCTTTAAGTCTTGGTGTATAGCTCATATTATTTAACTACCTCCCCATTCTTTTTAAGAAATCTAACTGACTTTCCATTGCTGTCTTTTTTTCTTCCGACTTTAGACGCAACCCCTCCAACAACCAGCATCACATTTGAAATGTGAATTCCGGCTTCTTTTTCAATTATTCCACCCTGAGGGTTGGCAGCATTAGGTTTCTGGTGTTTTTTAACAACGTTTACTCCTTCAACAATGACACGATTTTTAACTCGGTCAATAGAAAGGATTTTACCTTCACTTCCGCGTGACTCACCGCTGATTACTTTTACGGTATCGCCTACTTTTATATTCAACTTTTGCATGTCTCTCCGTTATTAATAATTAGAGTACTTCAGGGGCAAGAGAAATTACCTTCATGTATTGTTTATCTCTCAACTCACGAGCTACAGGTCCAAAAATACGAGTACCTCTCATTTCACCAGCCTCATTCAACAATACCACCGCGTTATCATCAAAGCGGATATATGAACCATCCGGACGACGAACTTCTTTTTTAGTGCGTACTACGACAGCTTTGGTTACCTGTCCTTTTTTCACGTTACCTGAAGGAAGCGCATCTTTCACGCTCACCACAATTTTATCACCAACTGATGCATAACGTCTACCGGTACCACCAAGCACTCTTATACAAAGTACGTCTTTGGCACCGCTGTTATCAGCGACAGTTAATCTACTTTCCTGCTGAATCATTGTTCTTAATTATTTAGCTCTTTCAACAATTTCTACTAATCTCCAGCACTTGTTTTTGCTAAGTGGTCTGGTTTCCATTATGCGCACGGTATCTCCCGGATTGCATTCATTTTTTTCATCGTGGGCGACAAATTTAGTCGTTTTTTTTACGAATTTCCCGTATTTTGGGTGTTTTACCTTTCTTTCAACCGAAACAACGATAGACTTTTCCATCTTGTTACTAGTCACAACCCCGATTCTTTCTTTTCTGATATTTCTTTTAGTTTCCATCACAGATATCTTATTTTATACTGTTATGCTTTTTTAGCTCTACTGGTTAATTCAGTTTTAAGCCGTGCGATATCTTTGCGATTCGACCGAATCTGAAGTGGATTTTCCAACTTCGTTACTGAATGTGATAGAACCATTTTATCCTGCATCGCAGTGAGTTCATCCAGTTTATCTTTGATGTCGTTGTCAGACATTCCTTTTATCTCTTTTGCTTTCATCTCCTCTATTATTGTTCAGCTGAATAATCACTTCTTACAACAAATTTGCAGCGCAATGGCAGTTTTTGGGCAGCTAATCTCATTGCCTCTTTTGCAGTTTCAACAGACACTCCGTCAGCTTCGAAAAGAATGCGTCCTGGTTGAATAACAGCTACCCAATGACTAGGAGCACCTTTACCTTTACCCATACGAACCTCAGCCGGTTTCATAGTGATAGGTTTATCAGGAAAAATTCTGATCCAAACTTGACCTTCTCTCTTCATGAAACGTGTAAGCGCTACACGAGAAGCTTCGATTTGGCGCGCAGTTAACCAGCCGGCGTCCATTGACTTAAGAGCGAATGATCCAAAGGCTATATTGCTTCCGCGGTGTGCAATACCACGGTTTCTGCCTTTCTGTACTCTTCTGAATTTTGATCTTTTAGGTTGTAACATGACGGTACTCCTTTATCTTATTAACTTTTCTTTCTTGCTGTAATTTTTCCTTTTGCTTTCGGAGCAGCAGCGTTTGTTTCAGCTCCGGCACGTTTTTGAGTTAAACCAATGTTTGGGGTCAGATCACGTTTACCGTAAACTTCACCTTTGCAAATCCAGGTTTTAATTCCAATTCTACCATAGGTTGTATGAGCTTCACCCACAGCGTAGTCAATGTCAGCGCGGAAAGTATGGAGAGGAGTTCTTCCTTCTTTGTACATTTCAACGCGAGCCATCTCAGCGCCATTCAAACGACCACTGATTTTAACTTTGATTCC
Source organism: Crocinitomicaceae bacterium (assembly GCA_016708105.1). NCBI lineage: Bacteria > Pseudomonadati > Bacteroidota > Flavobacteriia > Flavobacteriales > Crocinitomicaceae > Crocinitomicaceae bacterium. The sequence goes on along the minus strand of JADJGJ010000001.1, from coordinate 866,457 downwards.
TTCAGCGCCCATTCTCATGGTAGAAGCAATAGCCATTTTAATTGCACGTCGGAACGAAACACGACCTTCAATTTGACGAGCAATACTATCAGCCACTAATTGTGCATCAAGTTCAGGACGTTTAATTTCAAAAATGTTAATCTGAACTTCTTTCCCAGTGATTTTTTTCAACTCCTCTTTCAGTTTGTCAACTTCTTTTCCTCCTTTTCCGATGATTACACCAGGGCGAGCTGTATTGATAGTAACTGTAACAACTTTAATGGTACGTTCAATAATAATTTTAGAGATGCTAGCCTTGTTGAGACGCTCCATCAGGTATTCCCTAATTTTATAGTCTTCAACAATTTTAGAAGAATAATCTTTACCTCCAAACCAGTTTGATTCCCATCCGTGGATGAATCCTAACCTATTCCCTATTGGATTTGCTTTTTGTCCCATTGGTCAACTTATTTTTTACTATCAACAATTAATGTTGTATGGTTCGATCTTTTTCTGATTCTATGCGCACGTCCTTGCGGAGCTGCAGAAATTCTCTTCAGCATGCCGGCGTGATCAACTTTCACCTCAGCTACTACCAAAGTTTCGTTCTCAATACTTTTGTCTTGATTTTTTTGTTCCCAGTTTGCAATAGCCGAGCGCAACAATTTTTCAAGACGACCAGCAGCTTCTTTAGCGTTGTGCTGTAAAATATTCAGTGCTTTGTTCACTTCAACACCACGTACAAGATCTGCCACCAGTCTCATTTTTCTTGCAGAAATCGGACAATTATTAAGGCGGGCAATAGCAGTTCTGCTTTTTACCTCTTTGAGTTTATCCGCCATTTCTTTTTTTCTAGCTCCCATTTTTATAAAAATTTAGCTATAAATTATTTCTTTTTCTTATTACCTGCGTGACCACGGAAGGTTCTAGTAGGTGCAAATTCACCAAGCTTATGCCCTACCATATTTTCAGTCACATAAACCGGTATGAACTTATTACCGTTGTGCACGGCAAAAGTAAATCCAACAAATTCAGGGATGATTGTTGACGAGCGTGACCATGTTTTAATCACTGCTTTTTTGTCATTACCCTGAGCCTCATCAACTCTTTTCACTAATTTGTAGTGAACGAAAGGAGGTTTTTTTAACGATCTGCTCATACCAAATTATTTCTTTCTTCTTTCAATAATGTATTTATTCGAGTATTTCACGCGGGATCTTGTCTTGTATCCTTTAGCAGGAATACCTTTACGAGATCTAGGATGTCCACCAGAGGCGCGACCTTCACCTCCACCCATTGGGTGATCAACAGGGTTCATAACAACACCTCTAACACGAGGTCTTCTACCTTCCCATCTTGATTTACCGGCCTTACCATATTCAACCAACATGTGTTCACCATTAGATACTATACCCACAGTTGCCATACATGTAGTAAGAATCATACGAGTTTCGCCTGAAGGCAATTTAATAACTGCGTAGTTTCCTTCTCTTGCGGCAAGCTGAGCCGAAGTACCTGCTGATCTGGCAAGAGCAGCTCCTCTGCCTGGTTTTAACTCAATATTGTGAATTACAGTACCCAATGGAATCTCACCAAGAAAAAGAGTATTTCCAATTTCAGGTGCAACACCTTTACCAGATACGATTACATCTCCAACTTTTAATCCTTCCGGTGCTATGATGTATCTTTTTTCACCATCTGCATAAGCGAGGAGAGCAATGTTTGCCGTACGATTTGGATCATACTCAACTGTTTTCACAGTAGCAGGAATACCAGCTTTGTCTCTTTTAAAGTCAATAATGCGATATTGCTTTTTATGTCCACCCCCGATTTGGCGCATGGTCATTTTTCCCGTATTGTTACGGCCGCCTGAACGTTTTTTAGTAGTCACTAAAGACTTCTCAGGAGCTACTTTTGAAAGCCCTGAAAAATCCCGCGCAATTTTGTGACGCTGGCTTGGGGTGATAGGTTTTAATTTTCTAACTGCCATTTTATTAATTGCTTAGATATTATCGTACAAATTGATTGTTTCTCCCTCAACAACAGAAACCACGGCTTTTTTCCACACCGGATTTGGTTGTTCAGAAACTCCTTTAGAGGTATATTTTTTCTTTGGTTTACCTCCACCATAAGTTAATGTACGCACACCTTTAACGTGAACATTGTACATTTTCTCAACGGCTTTTTTAATCTCAATTTTATTCGCATTGAGCGATACTTCAAATGCAAAGCGATTTTTAACCTCGCTATCATTTGTCGCCTTCTCTGTCAAAATTGGTTTTATAATGATGTTGCTCATGACTATCTGTTCATTAGTTCAAAATAGATTCGATTTTTCCTACTGCATCTTCAACAATCACCAATTTATTGGCATTGAGAATTTCGTATGTATTCAAACTATCTGCAGTAATCACATTTGCTCCTTGAATATTGCGTGAAGAAAGGAACACATTTTTATTTTCTGCAGGTAAAACGAAAAGTACCTTGTCAAACGCAAGATTCATATCAGTTAAAACCTTCATGAAATCTTTAGTTTTAATTGCCTTTAGATCAATATTATTCAACACGATAATATTGTTTTCTTTCGCTTTATATGAAAGAGCAGATTTGCGAGCAAGACGTTTTACCTTGTGATTCAGTTTAATCTCATAATTTCTTGGATGTGGACCAAATACGCGACCACCGCCTCTGAATTCAGGATTTTTGATGCTACCAGCTCTGGCACCACCAGTCCCTTTTTGTTTTTTCAATTTACGAGTAGACCCTGTGATTTCACCACGTTCTTTTGAATCGTGAGTTCCTTGTCTTTTATTCGCAAGATGTTGCTTAACGTCCAAATAAATCGCATGATCGTTAGGTTCAATTGCGTAGATAGAATCAACTAATGACACTGTCTTAGCTGTCTCTTTTCCTTTTATATCAACTACTTTAACGTCCATGTTATTTCTGAATTAGAACAAAAGCTCCATTATGTCCAGGAATAGATCCTTTCACCAAAATGATATTCTTGTCAGTTAATACTTTTACTATTTGCAGGTTTGGCATTTTAACACGGCCATTACCTGTTTGTCCACCCATTCTCATTCCGGGAAATACTCTAGAAGGGTATGAACATGCACCAATAGAACCAGGTGCTCTGAGACGGTTATGTTGACCGTGGGTAGCTTCACCCACACCACCAAAACCATGACGTTTAACTACACCTTGAAAACCTTTACCTTTTGTTGTTCCGATTACATCAACATAATCACCTTCTGCAAAGAAAGAGGAGTTCACAACATCACCTAGGTTCAGATTATCAAAACCTTTAAACTCGGCAAGTTTTTGTTTTGGTGTTGTTTTAGCTTTTTCAAAATGACCTTTCAGTCCGCTTGGCGTATTTTTTACGCGTTTTTCTCCGAAACCTAGTTGGACAGCATTGTATCCATCTTTTTCGACGGTTTTCACTTGTGTCACAACACAAGGACCAGCTTCAATCAACGTGCATGGTGTTGCCTTACCCTCGGCACTGTAGATGCTAGTCATCCCGATTTTTTTTCCAATAATTCCTGGCATACTTTCTATCTATTAAACTTTAATTTCTACGTTCACTCCACTTGGCAGTTCAAGTTTCATCAGGGCGTCAACCGTTTTTGATGAAGAACTGTAAATGTCGATCAGTCTTTTATACGCGCACAACTGGAATTGCTCACGTGCTTTTTTATTTACGTGTGGTGATCTCAACACGGTATAAATACGTTTGTGTGTAGGCAGTGGAATAGGACCACTCACAACAGCACCAGTTGCCTTAACGGCTTTCACAATTTTCTCAGCAGATTTATCTACTAAATTGTGGTCGTAAGACTGAAGTTTTATTCTGATCTTCTGGCTCATTGTTAATATTATTAAGCTTCAATTTTTCCTTTAACTTTTGCAATCACATCATCCGCGATGTTTTTAGGACAAGGCATGTAGTGAGAGAATTCCATAGTTGATGTAGCACGGCCTGATGAAAGAGTACGTAAGGTTGTTACATATCCAAACATCTCAGAAAGCGGAACTTCAGCACGAATAACTTTTGCTCCTAATCTGTCATCCATTCCGGTCATTTGACCACGACGACGGTTTAAGTCAGCCACGATATCACCCATATTTTCTTCAGGAGTAACCACTTCAACTTTCATGATAGGCTCCAACAATTCAGGTTTTGCAAGTTTCAATGCTGCTCTATACGCCATGCGCGCGCAGATCTCAAATGAAAGAGAATCTGAATCCACATCGTGATATGAACCATCATTCAACTCAACTTTAAGACTATCTACTGGAAATCCTGCAAGAACACCATTTTTCATGGATTCTTTAAATCCTTTTTCTACAGGAGCAACGAATTCGCGAGGAATATTACCTCCTTTGATATTATTGATGAATTCAAGACCAACTTTTTCAGCGTTGTCTTGAGGCATCACTTTTACAACGATGTCAGCGAATTTACCACGACCACCAGTTTGTTTTTTATACACTTCACGATGCTCAACGGCAGCAGTGACGCGTTCTTTGTATGCTACTTGTGGAGCACCTTCATTTACCTCAACTTTGAATTCGCGTTTCAGGCGGTCAACCAAAATTTCAAGGTGCAACTCACCCATTCCAGAAATAATAGTCTGACCAGAATCTTCATTGGTAGATACTTTAAAGGTTGGATCCTCTTCAGCCAATTTACTTAAAGCAAGACCTAATTTATCAACGTCAGCCTGAGTTTTAGGCTCAATAGCGATACCAATAACCGGATCAGGGAAATCCATTGATTCAAGAACTATAGGATTTTTCTCATCACACAAAGTATCTCCGGTTCTGATATCTTTAAATCCAACGCCAGCAGCAATATCACCTGCCTCAACAAATTCAATTGGATTTTGTTTATTAGCGTGCATTTGGAAAAGACGTGAAATACGTTCTTTGTTCTCAGTTCTTGTATTGTAAACGTATGAACCTGCATCAACTTTACCAGAGTACATTCTGAAGAAACACAATCTTCCAACAAATGGGTCAGTAGCGATTTTAAATGCAAGCGCAGCCATTGGTTCATCTGGATTAGGATTGCGTTTTACAGTTTCATCCGTATCAGGATTAATGCCCTCAACGGCTCCTTTATCATAAGGAGATGGAAGGTAAGACATCACAGCATCCAGCATAGTCTGAACACCTTTATTTTTGAAAGCTGATCCGCATAATACTGGTTGCACTGTCATATTGATAGTTGCCTTACGGATAGCCGACATAATCTCTTCACGAGTGATTGATTCCGGATTCTCGAAGAATTTTTCCATCAATGCTTCATCAGATTCAGCAACTGATTCAATCAATTTATCTCTCCACTCCTGGGCTTCAGCCAACATATCAGCGGGAACATCAATCACCTCATACGTCATTCCTTTATCAGCCTCATTCCAGATAATACCTTTCATATCCAGAAGATCGATCACTCCTTTAAAAGTTTCTTCAACACCAATAGGAATTTGAAGAGGCACCGGATTACCACCGAGACGATTTTTTACTTCGTTTATGCAGCGGAAAAAATCAGCACCTGCGCGATCCATTTTATTGACAAAACACAAACGCGGAACACCGTATTTATTCGCTTGTCTCCAAACAGTTTCAGATTGCGGTTCAACGCCTGATGCAGCGCAGATAAGAGCAACCGCACCATCAAGAACACGCAAAGAACGTTCAACTTCAACAGTGAAGTCAACGTGACCAGGAGTATCGATAATGTTAATACGATATTCTTTTGTATTAGCTACTTTTTGTCCTTGTACGGTTGGATAATTCCAAAAACAAGTAGTTGCAGCAGAAGTGATGGTGATACCTCTTTCCTGCTCTTGCACCATCCAGTCCATGGTTGCTGCACCCTCATGCACCTCACCAATTTTGTGGCTGATACCTGTATAATAAAGGATACGCTCTGTAGTTGTTGTTTTACCAGCATCTACGTGAGCCATGATTCCAATATTCCTTGTATATGATAAATCTCTTTTAGCCATGACGAATTAGAATTTGAAGTGCGAGAACGCTTTGTTAGCTTCCGCCATTTTATGCATGTCTTCTTTTTTCTTGAAAGCAGCGCCTTCCTCTTTAGAAGCGGCGATAATTTCAGAAGCAAGTTTAGATGCCATGGTTTTCTCGTTCCGTTTACGAGAGAAAGTGATAAGCCATTTCATAGCTAAAGACTGTCTGCGCGCATCTCTAACAGGAGAAGGGATTTGGAAGGTAGCACCACCAACACGACGAGATCTAACCTCAACGTTAGGAGAAACATTTTCCATTGCTTTTTTCCAAATGTCCAATGGGCTTTCATTTTCTACTTTAGTCCCAACGATATCCATTGCTTCGTAGAAAATTTTAAACGCAGTACTTTTTTTACCGTGAAGCATCATGCTGTTCACGAACTTTGTTACCACCACCTCTTTAAATTTAGGATCAGGTAAAATAGAGTGCTTTTTTGCTTGTCTTCTTCTCATGACTAATAGAGCTTATGCTTTTTTTGCTTTAGGGCGTTTAGCCCCGTATTTTGATCTTCTTTGTAATCTTCCTTCAACACCGGCAGTATCAAGCGCACCACGAACGATGTGGTAACGAACACCAGGAAGATCTTTCACCCTTCCACCTCTCACCAACACGATTGAGTGTTCTTGTAAGTTGTGTCCTTCACCCCCAATGTAAGCGTTGACCTCTTTTTTATTGGTTAATCTTACCCTTGCAACTTTTCTCATTGCTGAGTTTGGTTTTTTTGGAGTGGTTGTGTACACACGCACGCAAACACCTCTTTTTTGAGGGCAAGAATCTAGAGCGGCAGATTTACTTTTATAAACCGGTGCTGTTCTTCCTTTTCTTACTAACTGCTGAATGGTTGGCATAGTAACTATTGCTTGTTTTTTCTAATGTTTTCGTATAAAATCGACCCAATGTTCGCAAAAAATGGGAGCGCAAAGGTATATAGTTTTTTTAATAAACCAACACTTGTTTAAAATTAATTTGAGATTTTTCGGGACTTTCTGGATGAATAAGCGAAAGTTTATAATAGTCAAACTGATTATCAGCAAGTTAATAGTTATTCACAAATGTCATTAAAGGGTACGTGTGTTAAGTCAAATTCTATTGGAGGTTTTACCTTTGTATTATGGATTTTTTGCAATCATTGAATAAAGAACAAATAGAAGCTGTGCGCAATACTGTGGGACCAACCATGGTAATTGCTGGAGCAGGATCAGGTAAGACAAGGGTTTTGACGTATCGGATTGCTTTTTTAATTAGTCAAGGGGTTGACCCATTTAAAATATTGGCATTGACCTTCACCAACAAAGCAGCCCGAGAGATGAAAATCAGAATTGCGCAAATTGTTGGTGATTCTGAGGCAAAAAATATATCCATGGGTACATTTCACAGCGTATTTGCCAAGATATTGAGACAGCACAGTCAAAAATTGGGATATCCATCAAACTTTACGATATATGACACACAAGATTCACGCAGTTTACTCAAAACCATTATCAAAGAATTAGGCTTAGATGATAAAACCTACAAACCTTCATTAGTTCATGGCCGAATCTCAAGTGCAAAAAATAATTTGATATCAGCAGCCGAATATGAAGCCAACGCAGAAATAGTTGGAGAAGACCGCATGAGCGCGAAACCACGTCTATTTGAAGTATACCGAGCATACGAAAAGCGTTGTTTTATGGCCGGTGCAATGGATTTTGATGATCTTCTCTTCAAAACAAATCTTTTATTAAGAGATCACCCTGAAGTATTGCATTATTATCAACACAAATTCAAATACATTTTAGTAGATGAGTATCAAGACACGAATTATTCTCAATACCTGATTGTAAAAAAACTTGCTGCCGTTTTTAATAACCTCTGCGTTGTAGGAGATGATGCACAAAGCATTTATTCCTTCAGAGGAGCCAATATTGAAAACATTTTGAACTTTAAAAATGATTATCCCGATTATAAAATTTTCAAACTGGAACAGAATTACCGCTCAACTCAAACAATTGTTGACGCAGCAAACAGCATCATAGAAAAAAACAAAGATCAAATTAAAAAGAAAGTGTGGACAGCCAATGAGGCAGGCGGTAAAATAAAAGTAATACGCACGTTAACAGATAATGAAGAAGGGAAAACAGTCACCAACAACATTTACGAAACCAAAGTCAACGAACGCGCAAATAATTCTGATTTTGTGATTCTGTATCGCACCAATGCTCAATCTAGGGCATTTGAAGAGTCACTAAGAAAAATGAATCTACCTTATAAAATATACGGAGGTTTATCATTTTATCAGCGGAAAGAAATTAAAGATATCACTGCATATTTCAGATTGGCCATAAACCCACACGATGAAGAAGCGTTAAAACGAGTGATCAATTATCCCAAACGCGGAATAGGCGATTCCACTATTGAAAAAATCATCATTGCTGCCAGCCATCACAACACCGGGATTTGGGATGTGATGTCAAAACCACGGGAATATCCAGCTGATATACCTGCTGCCAGTTTCAATAAAATTTCTGCCTTTGTTACCATGATAGAAAGTTTCAGTGTGCAACTACACAAAACAGACGCACATGAATTGGCACAACTAATTGCACGGCACTCAGGAATACTCAAAGAATTATATGATGACAAATCACCCGAGGGCGTATCACGATATGAAAATATTCAGGCATTGCTTGCAGGTATAAAAGAATTTACTGAAAACCAGCCAGAAGATGCGGTGGGATTTCTTAATGATTTTATGAATGACATTGCTTTGCTTACAGACGCAGATGAAGAAGACAATGAGAATAAAGATCACATCAATTTGATGACTATTCACGCTTCAAAAGGATTAGAATTCCCGTTTGTATATATTGTAGGATTAGAAGAAAATTTATTCCCTTCACAAATGGCCTTACATTCACGAGCAGAATTGGAAGAGGAGCGCAGATTATTTTATGTTGCCCTTACCAGAGCACAAAAACAGGCAACACTAACTTACGCTACCAGCCGCTATCGTTATGGCAATATTATAACAAGTGAACCCAGCAGATTTATTGAAGAGATTTCATCTGAATATCTTGACATTTCAAATCCAACGCGCGGAGGCGGTGTATCCATGAATCAATTCAATCTTGAAAGAAAAATAGGAAGAACAAAACCACCACTTTTTTCTTCTCGAAAAACAAGTAATGATCAGTTATCTGAAGAATCAAAATCACAACCGCAAGAACAAAAATCATTTGATGTAAAACAGTCGGATCTCAGCGAAATTAAAGTTGGAAATAACGTCATGCACGAGCGTTTTGGAAAGGGCAAAGTTGTAGGTGTTGAGGGAAAACCACCGGTTAAAGCAACTGTGTTTTTTCCGCAAGTTGGAAACAAACAACTCTTACTCAAGTTTGCCAAAATGGAAATACTGAACATAGACTGACGAGAAATCAACTTTTTATAATCCGAAAGCATCATTTGATTTTTGAAAAAAACACTTAGTTAAATTTCAATACGGATGACTACCCGAGTGCCTGCTGCATTGCCATCAGCCGTTTTGAGGTCAATAATTTCAAAAGGATTAATTCCGGATTTTTTATTCAGAGAAGCCAGCCTTTCTTGGGTTACTTTCAGTGCAGTAGATTTGTGATAGTTTTCTTTTTGTGCAACAAATTTTGCAGCCTCTGCCCTACCCTGTCCGTTATCTTCAACCGAACATTCTAATAAGTGATCACCAACCAGCTGAAATCCAACAATGATTTTTCCTGTTTTATTTTCGGCGTTTCTTATACCGTGAATCAGCGCATTTTCAACAAAAGGTTGAATGAGTAAAGGAGGAAGAATATCTTCATTGGTATCTAAATTTTCATCTATGACAAATGATAATTCAACATCGGTACCTGATGTTAATCTTTCAAGCTGAATATAGTTTTCCAACGTCTCCACTTCATTGTCAATGGAAATAAATTTTTCACGAGAATTTTCAAGCACTCGTCGCATGAGTTTAGAAAATTTTGCCAGGGCGTATCTTGCCTTATCCGGATCATTTAAAATGATGAGATTGTGAATTGAGTTAAGCACGTTAAAAATGAAGTGGGGGTTCATTTGCAAGCGCAATGCTTTTTGCTCCAATTCAATCATGTTTTTTTCCATTTGTAAGCGATCTCTCAGTCTTTTATTTTTTGCTCTTTGCCTTAAAAAGAAAAACAAAAAGATCAAACTCAGCAACAAAAATATTGCTGAATAATAAATTAATTTAAACCACCATTTTTCATAGTAAGGTTGATCAATTTCAAACTCAATTACTACCGGTTCAGCTTCCCACAAATCATCAATAGAAGCTTGAACAGAAAAAGAATATTTACCCGGAGGAAGATTGCTGTATGGCACTTCATGCGATTTTCCCGGGGGAGTCCAATCGCGATCAATACCAGAAAGTTTCCAGCGATATTTTATTTTGTCAGCATGTGTATAATGAATTGCTTTAAAACTAAATCCAACGTGATTCTGATCAAATGGAAGCAATAATTTCTTAGTAAATTTTCCTTTGTCAAAATAATCAGCATAAACCGTATTTTCTATTGACTCGTAAAAAATTTTAAAATCAGTAAGCATAAGAAATGGAGGGTCTTTTTGCGCATAATTTATTTCACCCCCTTTATACACATACAGTCCATTCACTGTACCAAACCAGAGATTTCCCAAGTTATCTCTGCATGATGAATTTGTGTTTGTTTCAACTCCTTCAAACCCTTCAGCTGATCCGTAATGAATAATGTGATCAACTTTAAAATCAGACGTCAAATACAAGCGGTCAAGGCCTTGTTCAGTGCCTACCCATAATTCATTTTCACTCAATGTCAGCTGATAGATATTATTAGATGCAAGCCCCTGCGCAGTAGTTATCCAATTTTCTGAAATAACTGAATCACCTGACATGGTGTACTTAAGAATTCCATTGTCAGAAGTTGCAAACCAGATACAACTATCAACCGACACGGCACTTCGCAAATTAACACCAGGAATGTCAAAACTATGCACTTCACCATTGAGAATATACCCAGTAGTATTCTCATCTCCAATAAACCATAATGTGTTGCCATGAAAAAAAATCAACGAAAGGCGTTCAGGCAATTGTCCGGATTTTATTTTTAAGCGTCTGAATCCAATTTGAAAAGGAAAATTTATTCCTTTTGAAATACGAAGTATACCACCGTTTAGCGTACTTATCAAAATTTCGCCTGTTGAAGGATTTTGGATACAATTTTTTACCCAATTTGATGTCAGCCCCTTTGACTGGTTATACATCACCATGGTATCTTTATTTAATTGAGGAGAGAAAATACCAAGCCCTGATGACTCAGTACAAAACCAGGTATCACCATCTTGATCAATAAAAACGGAACGAACTTTATCAGAACAAAATCCCATTGATTCGTCAAAAAGTGTGACTGAAGTATCATTCACGCGAATGGCACCGGTACCCTCTGTGCCGAGCCAAATATTTTGATTAAACGCGGCAACAGAATAAATGTAATTTCCGTTCAACCCTGATTCAACTGAATACTTGATGAAAGGACTATTCTGAAAAATGGAAATTCCTCCTCCGCTAGTTCCAATCCAAACATTATTCCATTTATCGGCTATGATTGCCCGCACATGATTATTAGCCAAGCCATTTTGAGCGTTGTAATTTTTTAATAATCCGGATGATTGATTGTAGACAAAGACTCCACTATTGAGGGTACCAATCCATAAGTCATTGCCTTGTGAAAGATATAAGGTTGTCACAATTTCATCCTCAAATAAACCATCACCAACCAAATCCTTCATCCCGGTATTTTTATTGTACGCTGCAAGTCCGCCTCCGTAAGTTCCGATAATCCAATTATCATCCATTTCAATTACGCATTCCACTTGATCAACCGGTAAACCACGAGACTGATTTAACTTATCAAAAGGATTTTTCAGATTCAATAAACCCGCTGGAGTACAAAGCCAGATTTGCTTAGATGAATCTTCAAAAAATTTATTGATCGCAACATCTGATTCGCCATTCCAATCATATCTTTCAATACCAGATTTTGCGATAAACCAGAGCCCTTGATCAGTAGCCAATAATATTTCTTTTTCAGGTGAAATTAAAATATCGTTTACAACAATTGCCTGATTGGGAAATCTGAAATTTTGCACAAATTCTCCTTCAGTTGTATATTGGGTTACTCCACCACGCTGACCAATCCACACATATTCATCCTGATTAATTTCAACACAATAAATACGATTAGAAATAAGCGAATCAGATTTGGTAAAAACAACAAACTCAGAACCGTCATACCTGCACAAACCTCCGCCCTGAGTTGCAATCCACACACGATGATTCTGATCAAATGCTAAATCATAAGCCTGAGATTGCGGCAAGCCATTTTGAATAGAAATATGTTTGAAGTTATACGCCTGTGCCTTGCCATTCTCTGCTCTTATTAATAAAATGAAAAGCAAAAGGAAAACAATTAAGGAGGTATGACAACGATTAAGAGACAAATGAAATCGTTTAATAAAAACAAGATGTACCCATTGAAAATATACTTAGCTTTCGGAGACTAAATATATTCTGAAAAAACAAGTGCAGAAACAAAAGGTGATAAAAAAAAGAAATCGTATTAGGCAATTTATCAGCCGGCACCGGAATTTACTGACAGTACTTTCAGGTACTCTGCTATTACTGTGGCTATTTTGTTTACCCGAAAAATTGTTTGAAGATCCAACTTGCACCGTGTTATATGATAGAGATGGAAATTTGTTGGGTGCAACCATTGCTGAAGATGGGCAATGGAGATTTCCGGCTAATGACACCATACCATATAAATTTAAAAAAGCCTTGCTTGAATTTGAAGACCGGAATTTCTATTCACATTGGGGACTTAGTGTTCGTGGTATGTCTAGAGCCTTGTGGCAGAACATCAAGGGAGGAAAAAAAGTAAGCGGGGGAAGCACCATCACCATGCAATTGATGCGCATGTCACGCAAAGGACAAGATCGCAATATCTGGCAGAAAATAGTAGAAATATGGTGGGCAACAAGGGCAGAATGGAAATACAGCAAAGATGAATTGTTAGCCATGTACGCAAGCAATGCTCCGATGGGTGGAAATGTGGTAGGGTTAGATGCAGCAAGCTGGAGATATTTTGCACGGCCTGCATACGAACTCACCTGGGCTGAAAGCGCTACACTGGCCGTGCTTCCAAATGCTCCATCACTCATGCATCCGGGTAAAAACAGAGATGAATTAATTGCCAAAAGAAATAGGTTGCTTGACCGTCTTTTTGAAATTGGTGAAATGGATTCAATGACCTGGGAACTTTCAAAACTTGAACCACTGCCCGATGAACCTCACCCCATGCCAGCCTACGCACCACAACTCATGAACCGCGCAATAGCCGACGGACGTTCAGGCAAAATTATTCATACAACCATTGATCTTTCAGTACAGCAAAGGGTAAATGAAATAGTGAAATTTCATCATGAGCAATTGCGTACAAATCAAATTTTCAACGCAGCCGTTTTGGTGATGGATGTAAATAGCGGAGAAGTGCTCGCGTACACTGGAAATGTCCCAGGACTTGAAACAGAACATGGCAGCGATGTAGATATCATTTCTGCACCGCGCAGCACAGGCAGTATTCTCAAACCTTTTTTGTACGCCGGTATGCTTGAGTCAGGTGACTTAACTCCAAGTATGCTTGTGCAGGATATTCCAACCGTGATGTCAGGGTATAGCCCAAAGAATTATAATTACAAATATGATGGAGTTGTTGCGGCAGATGTTGCTTTGGCAAAATCTTTAAACGTTCCGCTTGTGCGCATGCTAACGAAATATAGCGTACCCAAATTTCAATTGCTACTACAAAAATTAAAATTCAGTACCCTTACTAAAAGTCCTGATCATTATGGATTGTCACTTATATTAGGAGGAGCTGAAGTAAATTTATGGGACTTGGTCTCAGCCTACGCTATGATGGCGCGTACGGTTAATCAATTTCCTGACAGAAAACAAGGCATAAACAGGAAAGCATATTACATGCAAGGCACGGCCGACACGAGTGATGAGCATGCTATACTGAGTGCTGCTGCTTGTTATTATACTTTTCAAGCCATGATTGAAGTTGCACGTCCGGAGGAAGATATTAATTGGGAATTATTTTCAACATCCCAAAAAATTGCTTGGAAAACCGGAACCAGTTTTGGGTTCAGAGATGCCTGGGCTGTTGGTGTTACGCCAAAATATGTAGTGGGTGTTTGGGTTGGAAATGCAGATGGCGAAGGGCGTCCGGGATTAATTGGACGAGAAGTAGCAGCACCCATATTATTTGATGTTTTTTCTTCACTGCCAAAATCAGACTGGTTTGATAAACCTTATGACCAGATGGTTGAAACCGAAGTGTGCAGCAAAAGCGGATATCGCGCCGGAGATTATTGTGATCAAAAAACCATGACGTGGTTACCCAAAACGTGTATGAATACATCAGCCTGTCCGTATCACAAACAAATTTTTTTGGATGAAACGCAAATGTATACGGTGAGTTCTGATTGTTATGATTTATCAAAAGCAGTGAAAAGAAACTGGTTCATTTTACCGGCAGAGGCAGCTTATTATTATCGTAATCATGATCCAAATTATATTGACCAGCCACCGATTATGGAAGGATGTACAGATGAAAAAGAAATGAAAGATCTGGTTATTCTCTACCCAAAAAAATTCAGCAGTATTTATGTACCGTTAAACATGAATGAAGAACGTGAAAAGGTAATTATGTCAGCAACGCATAAGCAAAAAGACATGATGTTGTTCTGGCATTTGGATGACACGTTTTTAGGAACAACCCAACACTTGCATGAGATGGTATTGTTGCCTTCACCGGGTAAACACATGTTAACCATTATTGATGAAAACGGAATTAGTGCAAGTGTAGAATTTACGGTGACAAATGAGGTGGAATAAACACCATTTAATCTTGACTTGTTAACGAATAATAATTTTCAGCAGAAAAAACTTGCAGTCAGATTGAATAATTTTAACTTTGTTTCTCAAAGTACTTTTTAATATGACAGAAAAAAGCGCATTGGAAGATCTCAGAGAGATCAGAAAGATGATGGAGCAATCATCCAAGTTTTTATCGCTGAGCGGACTATCAGGAATAATGGCGGGCTTATGCGGACTGATTGGTTCATGGCTGGCAATATCAGAACTTCAGCATTATGAGCAGATGTATTTAACAAACTACATGAGTGGTACCTTACGGCAGGCAGAGTATAACCTGATCTATCATTTAGCCATCATAGCCATCATGGTATTGATTTTGGCATTTGGATTTGGATTCTTTTTTACTTGGATAAAATCACGCAAAACCGGACAATCACTTTTTTCTCCTTTGTCAATCAGGTTGGTAATTAGTTTGATGGTTCCGCTGATTTTTGGAGGTCTTTTTGTGTTGATTGGACTATACAAAGGCTATTATGAAATTGCTGCACCAGCCACCTTGATTTTTTATGGTTTAGCGTTGTTAAATGCATCCAAATATGTACATGCTGATATTAAAATACTTGCCGTAGCTGAGATGATACTCGGGTTGCTGGCTTTTGCTACTCTAGAATACACTTCTGCGGGTGCTCTCAGATTAATTTATTTTTGGGCAATAGGATTTGGTATCTTGCATATTATTTACGGCACAATTATATACTTTCGTTACGACTATCAAAAGAAAAAGTGAGCTCCATTGACAAACTCAATAAGGCTTTTGAATCAAGAGTCAGGTTAGGCATTATGTCTATGCTGATGGTCAATGACCGTCTTGATTACAATGAGATCAAAGAATTGCTTGGTCTCACAGATGGTAATTTGGCATCACATATCAACGGGCTCGAAAAAGCCGGATATCTTGATGTAAAAAAACAATTCATAGGTAAAAAAACCAACACCAGTTACAAACTAACGCGCAGCGGAAAAAAAGCATTTTCAGAACATATTCAAGCATTGGAAAAACTCATTAAAAAAATCTGATATTTTTTTAAACATTCACTTTGTTTTTCAAAGTGCTTTTACTTTTTAACACTAAAATAAACTAAATATGAAAAGACAACACATGCTTTACCTTGGTTGGTCACTCTTGGTGGCTAACCTTATTTACCAAGAACTTTGGGGGCTCAATATTTTCATCATAACCGGTATTAGCGCAGTACTGGCATGGTATCATTATTTTAAAAGCCCGACAAACAATGTTTCTCCTCATAAAAACGCATTCCGTTGGTACCTGAGCGGCATCATTTGGTTTATATCAGCTTTCTCAGTATTCCTCTCAGGCAGCACTGTTCCCATAATATTGTATGTATTGTCAACAATTTATTTCATTTCAGTTCAAGACAGATCAGCCTCTGTTAGTATTATATTTTCATTAAGTCAAATTCTTTATTCATTTAGTAAGGGATTTGTTGATTTTATATTAATCTTTTTCAAAAAAGGTGATCAAGAAAATAGAATGAGTCGCCGATTAAAACTTGTGCTGATAGTAACCACCGGCCTAATAATCTTCATTTGTTTTTTAAAACTCTATCAATTAGCTGATCCCAGTTTTTATGAGTTGACTGCGTTCATTACACTAGATTGGATTTCATGGGATTTTTTAATCTTTTGGCTTCTCATTACTTGGTTGCTTTATGGTTTGTATTATTATCACGGCAACCAAGCTATTTCAGAATTTGATCAAACTTTTCAAAATGATGTGCCGGCCGGATACTCAGATTTTCTTCAGCGTTATTTAGGAGAAAAAAGTGAATACATTGCCACCATTGCCATTGCCGGTATGCTAAGCCTGCTGGGCACCGTTTATCTAATCAATGATATTTATCAGCTAACCGCCCTATCATCCAATGAGAGATCATTTTCAGATTATTCTGAGGCCGTACATGAAGGAGTTTATTCTCTGATGTTTTCAATTTTTTTGGTTGTGCTGGTGATCAGTTTATTTTTCAGAGGCGTGAACAATTTTGCGGCTAAAACCCCACGTAACATCGCTTTGATTTGGTTATTGGTAAACTGCGGAATGATTATCACAACCACGCTTAAAAACATGGATTACATCAGCTATCTCGGTTTAACCCACAAAAGAATTGGTGTCTTGTTTTACCTACTCATTTGTATCGTGTCACTCATAGTATGTCTGATCAAACTAGTGAAAATAAAATCTTTTTGGTTTTTAATCAGAAGCAGTGCTGTGAGTATACTTTTTCTGCTTGTAATTTTCTTTACAATAAACTGGAATAAAATAATCACGGAATATAATTTAAAGAATATAGAATTAAGTCGTCTTGATTTTGATTATCTCTACAGTATTGGAAATGATACGCATCCGGCATTATTACAATATCACGTTAAATATGGTATAACTGATACAGATTTCTATCATACCTTATGTACATCAGTAAAATATACAAGAAATCGCATGCGCACTACTGTTGTGCCAACAGCTTGGCGATCATTTTGTTTACATGACTATTTATTTTTGAGAGAACTTGAAAAATTTAAATTTGCATCAGATGAAATAGACTCGAATAGAGAAACGGATGATCAGGCCAGCCGGTATCCATCACACAGTGAAGAAAGAAGTTTACGATAATTGAAATTTATCCTAACTAAATAATTCAAAAAGCGGGTTGAAAAATTAAACTGTCAATCCGCTTTTAGTTTTCTCCGGTGAATAGAAATTTATTAGGTGTCGTATAATTTTGCTTTACTGCAAACATGACAATTCCAGCAGTATTTTTTACGCCCAATTTAGCCATGATGTTCTTGCGATGCGTATTCACCGTGTGTTTACTGAGAAAAAGCTTTTCCGAAATTTCAGGATTAGTAAGACCTTCAGCAATCAACGTAATGATTTCAATTTCTCGTTCAGATAGCACAATTGGGTCACATGAAAATTCTATTTCAGCTAATTGCTCCACGTCAATTCGTTCTTTGCGAATGGTATCCAAAATCTGTCCGCAAAAAAACTTATTACCACTATTTGTTTCTTTTACTGCATCAACAATTTCACCCAGGCTACAATCTTTTTTTACGTATGACATTACACCACTTTTGATGGCATGAATCAAGGTGGTTCCTGATTGCTCAGGTGTAATGGCAATAATTTTTAATTTGGGAAATTGCACCAATACTTGCGGTACAACATCAATGGTAAAGCCTTTACTGGTGTAGTCAATCAAAATCAAGTCAGGCTCAAAAGATTTAACCTGACTTAATAACTCGTCACTTGATTCTGATTCACCAACAATTTCAATGTCATTTCCACGAAGAATGGCTCTGAGGCCAACCCGCGCAAGTTCATTACTATCTGCAAGGACTAATTTCACTTATTTAGAATGATTTTAAATAAACCTATACAAATATAATCAGAGAGATTGATTAAATGAAATTTTTTTTTCACCTGCGATAAACATTGCCTTGATTAAACCAATGGCTATACTTTGATGTAAAACATGGTTTTGGATACTTCATCACCTTCATAATGAAAGTAAGCCTTTGTACCAACCACCTCATCAATTACAATAGTCATGGATTGCCCTTTTTGTAAATTTGTGTTTCCTTTAGCACTTATGATTGTCATGGTAAAACTGCAATCAGATATCCAATTTATTGCAGACTTTATGACGATATTTCCAACACCGAATTTTTCAATAAACATTCCATTTTTCACCAGCACCGGACCATACCATTCTTTGCCGTCGGTATATTTTAAGGTGATTCCACTCGCAAAAAACTCTTGACAAGTTTGTTGTCCAAAAGCAAGAGCATTTAAAATAAATACAATTGCAATAATGGCATTTTTCATAGATAAAACGGATTTTGTTTAATTAAGTATTTACTAAGATATTCAAATACCCAAGATGACAATGTCGACTACTTATTTCTCTTTTTGAAACGATACCCAATTCTGAAACCACCTGACAAATGATTGCCATTAAAAACATTGCGTTGCCATGCGATTTCAGCTGACCAGCAAAAGCCATTCTTTTTGATTCTGTGTATACCTACCGGAATATACACAGCATGATTCTGCAACGATGTTCCGTTATAATGAAAAGCAGTATAAATTCCAATATAAGGTGTCAAATTCAACATAGTTTTACCCAGCAAATGATAACGCGCACCTATGGTAAAGGCGTGATTGAGATCAAAATCACGAAAACCTGCACCGGTTTCAAATGCAAATTTTGGGGTGATAAATGCATCCATGGTTATTCCAGCTCCTGACATTGGGCCAAAACCATAAAGATTAAATCCCACCGGATGCTGAGCTCTGCGATTCAAATCTTTTAGTTTAAATTCTGATGATAAATTAAATTCAGATGGCTCTGAGGCCATTGCCATGAAGACAAACTGAATAAGAAGAAAAAATAAAATGCTCCAACGCGTCATACCCTGTTATTTGAGATTGTCAGAGCAAAGCACGTTCCAAAAATTAAAACTTCATGGTAAACGCAAGACTAGGCATAATAGGCAACTGATATACTTTTTGATTGGTTACCCTGTTTACATAGAAGATATTTTGGCGGCTGTAAATATTTGTGATACCGGCAATAAATTCAAATTTCAAATTTTTATTTTTTTCAGGTGAAATGGTTTTTTTGATATTCATATCCAAACGATGATATGTTGGTAGTCGTCCATTATTTTCATCATCATATAAAAATGTAAGGCTTGATGCATTACCTGTCCAATATTCGCTATCAACTTGATCAATTGTTGGTTTTTCGTATACACCATTTGTTTGTTTGAATGGGAAACCTGTACCCAAATTCCATCTCGCTGAAATTTCCCAGCTCTCTTTTTTTCCAAAATTGTAAGTTGAAATCAGATTAACATTATGTCTTCGGTCAAACACCGGGTAGTAGGTTTGAAAGCCATCCCAGCGCGTTACTTTTCCGTATGCATATACAGCCCACAAGTAGAATTTTTTAGTAGAGAAAGTGAACACGATATCACCACCATAAGCAATTCCGCTTTCAATGATGAAATCCTTTTTATAGACATCATCAACATCAAAATTCACCGCGTTATCTTCAAATATTTTATTTTGATTCACGTTGGTCATTTGTGAAAAGTATTTGTAATAACCCTCAATGTTCATGGTTAGTCTTTTTGAAATATCTACTTCAATTCCAAAGATACCATGCCACGCTTTTTGTAGACCATTTGTTACTTCACGTTCAGAGCCATCAGGCAAAACAAATTTTGAGGGCAGGTTTTCAGGTCCGGTAATGAAGCCGTAAAATAAATTCACTACATCTTTATCAGAATTAGATGAAGTAAAATTCTGGGTGAAATATCCACCTGCAACTTTTAATCTGAACTCATCAGTAATATTATATTTACCACTAAAGCGAGGTTCAATAGTTACCTGTCCAACGGATGCATAACCTTGAAAACGCGCACCCGGTTCAAGCACCAATCTACGATTAGCTGAAACATATCTGTAATTGATATAGGCACCACCTTCTATTGAGCTATTATTATTTTCAATTCGGCGATTCACTTCATTGAATGTATTGAATTCAGTTTGAAAATAGTTGAATCCAAAACCATATTCCAATTTACTTTTTCCCGGCAAATGGTAGGTAAAATCAAACGCAAGTTCAGAACCAATAATTGAGCTACTTCTGTCAGCCAGATTTTCTTCTTCAAGCAAGATATTGTAACCTGAAAAATTGAAACGACCTTTCATGAACAGTTCAGAATTAGTTGGCACAAAAATGAAATTAGAGCCTGCTCCAAACGAATTCCACTGCAGGTTAGAAACGGCCTGATAAGTTACCTGATCATTGTGAGAAAAACCAAACACACTGAACTTATTTGCCTGATCACCATGCACGGTAATTTTTCCGTAGAAATCATAAAAATTAAATGGCAATCCTTCCCCATCATTAATGTAAGGATATAGCGTTTTTGAAGTAGCCTCTAAAAGAGACGCTTTTCCTGTAAAAACATACGATACATTTTGCGATTTACCTATAGGACCTTCAAGCAAAAGCTGAGATGTGAAAGGTGAAATACCAACAGCACCACTGAATCTTTTAGTATTACCATCACGATATGAAATATCCATAACTGACGAAATTCTTCCGCCGTATTTTGCATTGAATCCTCCGGTATAAATATCTGCAGACCGAATCAGTTCAGTTTCAAAAACAGAATAAAACCCAATTGAGTGAAAGGGATTGTAAATGGTCATTCCATCAAGAAGAACTTTATTTTGAATTGGAGTTCCACCACGCACGTACACCTGTCCGCCTTGGTCACCGGTTGAAACCACACCGGGCACTGTTTGAAAATATCCGGCAATGTCAGCAGTACCACCGGTAACAGGTACGCGTTTAATATCAGTGTTGGTAATTTTGACAACAGATGTTCGTGGATCAGTAATTTTCTCTTTGTCTTCAGCAACCACTTCAACCTGATCCAAATTAATACCTGATGTTAATTCAACTTCAACATCAAGCATGCCTCCGGCTATCACTTCAATCTCTTTTGTATAATCTGCAAAACCGGTTGATGTAACACGCAAAGTGTACTTACCTGAAGGAACCTGAGGAATAGAAAACAAACCATCTCCATCAGTGATAGCATTTTTATCTGCCCCCATCAACATCACCTTTGCAAAAGGAACTGCGTTTCCATCATCTCCATTTTTAACAATACCACGCACGGTACCGGTTTGTGAGAATCCAAAAGCAGAAAAGACGAATAACAAAATAAGTGCACTCAGGTAACGCATGAATGTTGAATTAAAAGTTAAAAGTATGCATCAACAAGAACTGAAATTGAAAACCAATATTGTACGGTACATTTTTCACAGTTTCATTGAAAGTTCCAAAGATAAGATATTCCATTGTACTCACAGTGGGTTAGGCACATTACTTAGCTAACGGTGGATAAAGCCAATTGAACGGTTGTTAATGAAGCAATTTAAAAATCAGTTCTTTCATCAGCTCACCGTCAGGTAAACCGGCACTGCCAACACCTTTTGACAACATATCATACTCTCGTAGGATGCTAAAATTTCGAGAAATAATTTTTGCCGGATGCTTCTTTTTATTCTTCACTATTTCTTTAGCAGCAAAGGGGGCTACTTTAAGCAGTGAGGCCAGTTTTGCCGGATCTTCAGTTTGCGCAAAGTGCGCCTTGAACATACGCTGATACATAGCCAATAAATTGGCAATCACAACTACGCTATGTGTTGCTTTTGGATTCTGACCAAAATAATTTACGATGCGATTAGCCTTCATCACATTGCGGTCAGCTACCGCATTGACCAGTTCAAAAACATTATAATCTTTGCTGATGCCAATATGTTGCTCAATGTGCTTTTCGTTGATTTGAGTTCCCACAGGTACAATGGTCATCAGCTTTTCAACCTCATTGGCAATGCGACCTAAATCACTGCCAATGAATTCACAAATCAATGCAACCGCTTTGTCAGTAATTTGATATTTTTTTGCAATGACATGATTTTTCACCCAATCAGGCACCTGATAATCTTTCACTTTGGGTGATTCAAAAATGATTCCTTTTTTTTCTAAAAGTTTATATGATCTGAATCTCTTGTCAAGCGTTTTGTATTTGTGAGCAAAGATGAGAATGGTTTGTGGAGCCGGATTATCAAAATATTTTTCAAATTGTTCCCATTGACTTGCCTTGGAATAATCTTGTGCCTCACGAACAATGACTACTTGAAACTCGCTCATCATGGGTAATCGCAAAGCGGTGTCAATTACAGCCATTGGCTGCGTATCTCGGGCGTAAAAAATGGTTTGATTAAAATCACGCTCGCCATCACTCAAAATATTTTGGCTTGCCAGTTCAGCTATTTGATCAATATAATAAGGTTCTTCACCGTGTAAAAGATACAACGGTTTAAATGATCTTTTTTTGATGGATGAAACTAGCTCTTCAAATTTCATGATCTATTTTGCTCTGAAAAATATTCTCACAGGCACACCTTCAAAATTAAACTCTTCACGCAAACGGTTTTCAACAAATCGTTTGTATGGATCTTTGACATATTGCGGAAGATTGCAAAAGAAAGCAAATGAAGGCGCATGGGTAGGTAATTGTGTTGCAAATTTTATCTTCACATATTTTCCTTTAACCGCGGGTGGCGGATTGCGCTCCATCATCTCTTGCACAAAATCATTCAGTTTATGAGTAGCAATTCTTTTTGTTCTATTTTCAAAAACTTCCATTGCTTTTTCAAGCACTTTATGAATACGTTGTTTGGTAATTGTAGATGTGAAAATAACGGGTACATCATTAAACGGTGCAAGCTGTTTGAGTAATTTTTCTTCAAAATCTTTCATGGTATTATTTGATTTTTCAACCAAATCCCATTTGTTCACAACTACCACTACTCCTTTGTGATTTTTTTCAATGATATAAAAGATGCTCAAATCTTGTCTCTGTATACCTTCAGTTGCATCAACCATAAAAATGCAGACATCAGAATATTCAATGCTCCTGATAGATCGCATTACGCTGTAATACTCTATATCTTCATGCACCTTAGCGCGTTTTCTTATACCGGCTGTATCAATTAATCTAAAATCAAAACCAAATAATTTATACCGAGTATCCACAGCGTCACGTGTTGTTCCGCTTATTGGCGTTACAATGTTTCGGTCTTCACCTGTTATTGCATTGATGAAAGAAGATTTACCTACATTAGGTTTTCCTACTACCGCAATTTTTGGCACACCACTGTCGTCATCAGGAGCGCCTTCAGGTGAGAATTTTTTTACCACTTCATCCAACAAGTCACCTGTACCTGAACCATTAATTGCAGAAATATGATGCAAATCTCCAAGCCCCAATGAATAGAATTCAAGCGCATCATTTTCACGAGAAGGTGTATCTACTTTATTAGCCACCAAAAAAACCGGTTTCTTTGATCGGCGCAATAAATCAGCCACTGAAATATCCAAATCAGTAACACCGGTAGTAACATCAACCACAAATAAGATCACTTCAGATTCTTCAATTGCAATATCAACTTGTTTTCGAATTTCACCTTCAAAAATATCATCTGATCCACGCACGTAGCCGCCGGTATCAATTACGCTGAACTCTATCCCGTTCCATTCACTTACACCATAAATACGATCACGCGTTACACCCGGCATCTCTTCTACAATAGCAGTGCGAGAGCCAACCAAGCGGTTGAACAAGGTGGATTTTCCTACATTGGGTCTGCCTACTATGGCTAATATATTTGACATCTTTTTAAATCAATTACAATTATTCAATATCCGAACCGTTCTAATTTCTGTTCGTTCTGTCTCCAGTTTTCATCTACTTTAACAAAAAGTTCAAGATGAATTTGTTTACCAATAAATTTTTCAATTTCGCGCCGTGCGGCAATGCCTACAGTTTTTAATTTACTGCCCTGGTGACCAATGATGATTCCTTTTTGTGTTGCCCGTTCAACGTAGATAATTGCGCGAATGCGATCCAGTTTTTCTCCTTCAACATATTCTTCAACTACCACTTGGGTAGCGTAGGGAATTTCCTTGCTATAAGTTTCAAAAATTTTCTCACGAATCATCTCACTGACAAAAAAACGCAGCGGACGATCTGTCAATTCGTCCTTGTCAAAATACGGTGGGTTTTCAGGCAATAATTCAATGATACGTTTCCAGATTGGCTCAAGATTAAATCCTTCAAGCGCTGATATTGGGAGAATTTCAGCATTAGGCAATTGCTCATGCCAATAAAGGGCTTTCTCTTCTGCCTTTTTCTGATCTCCTAAGTCTATTTTATTTACCAGTAAAAGAACCGGAATTTTTGTTTTTTTTAATTTCTCAAGCGTTTCAGGATGATTAAAATCTGTCTCAAAAATATCTGTCACAAATAAAAACACATCGGCATCTTGCAAGGCAGATGAAACAAATTGCATCATGTTTTCATGCAATTTATAATGAGGTTGCAGTACCCCCGGCGTGTCAGAAAAAACTACTTGATAATGCGGTTCATTGACAATACCAAAAATGCGATGTCGGGTAGTTTGCGCCTTGCTTGTAATAATAGATAATCGCTCACCCACCAATTTATTCATGAGGGTTGATTTACCCACGTTGGGATTACCAATAATATTAACAAAACCCGCTTTGTGTTTCATAAGATGCGCAAAGGTACGAATAATGCATGGTACTCAGATAATATCTAATAAGCTGAGAATTATTTTGTTGCAAACAATGTTTGAAAGCCGACGGAAAGGAATTCAAAAAAACTATTGTCCAAATCAATTTTTTTTTACTTTAGTAGACCCAAATTACTTAATAGACTGAGAATTGTGAACATAGAACCCATTCGGTTTTCGGCAGGAACTATTGAACGTACTGGACCGATAATGATTATCAGGTACAGTAAAGACACACCTGTTAGTCTTGACGATATGAATGAGATCACAGCCATCAGAAAATCACTTTTTGGTGAAGAAAAATACTGCACCTTAATAGACTTGAGGCAAGATTTTTTAACCATATCACCTGAAGCAAAAAAATTTGCCACCGAAAACAAAAATATCAAGCGCTTACGCATTGCAGAAGTATTGATGGTAAAAAACTTTGGTCAGAAATTAGGAGTTCACACTTATATCAAACTATTCCGTTCAAAAGATTTGGTTAATGTAATGACAGAAGAGACTAAAGCAGTGGAATGGTTACTTGAACAACACGCAGCCCACTTCAGAAAATCTGCTATTTAACAGAACCTTTTGCCTAGAGGGGCTTTCAAAAGAACTTAAAGCAACCAATCTGCGTCTAATAATTAAAATAATTTAACCATAACGAAACGTAGTTAGCAAAGAGTAACTATATTTGTACCCGCAAATACGCACTCATTGCACATTGAAGAGCGTGTATCTGCAAAGTCTGAAATTTCAGTTATTGAACGAAAGCAGACAATAGCAAGCAAAGAATTGAAAAAATATATTGCGGGGTGGAGCAGTGGTAGCTCGTCGGGCTCATAACCCGAAGGCCGTCGGTTCGAGTCCGGCCCCCGCTACTAAAAACAGAGTGAGTGTGAGAGCGAGAGCGCTGCACTCACTTTGTTGTTTTTAGACAGAGCGTGATTCAGGAGTCGCTCTCACACTCCGCTCTCACTCTGTATTTGGCTCCCTAGTTCAATGGATAGAATGAAAGTTTCCGGAACTTTAGATCCAGGTTCGATTCCTGGGGGGGCTACAAAAAATCAGAGTGAGTGTGAGTGTGAAGAGCGAAAAAGATTAACTCTGATTTTTTTTTCTGTTCACTCACGCTCACACTGTCAGTGATTTTTCTGAAACATACAAATTTCAAGTTTTATTAAGGTGACAGTGAATCGGCTCTATACTCTTCAGAATACTCCTACAAAAAATCAGAGTGAGTGTGAGTGTGAAGAGCGAAAAAGATTAACTCTGATTTTTTTTCTGTTCACTCACGCTCACACTGTCAGTGATTTTTCTGAAACATACAAATTTCAAGTTTTATTAAGGTGACTGTGAATCGGCTCTATACTGTTCAGATTACTCCTACAAAAAATCAGAGTGAGTGTGAGTGTGAGTGTGAAGAGCGAAAAAGATTAACTCTGATTTTTTTTCTGTTCACTCACGCTCACACTGTCAGTGATTTTTCTGAAACATACAAATTTCAAGTTTTATTAAGGTGACTGTGAATCGGCTCTATACTCTTCAGATTACTCCTACAAAAAATCAGAGTGAGTGTGAGTGTGAGAGCGTAGATCGAAACACGAGCCATGACTGAACCTAAAATATTTTAGCTGTACAGAGAAATTCAGACACTTTGCATCGTAATCAAATGCCTCATTTTTATTAGTTGTGCTCATGTTAACTCCTAATAAATTTCCTTGAGTAAACACCCATTGAATTTTTCACAGTAACAAAATAAATTCCTGGCTTCCAATCAATCACAGGGACTGATAATTTAGACATATTTGGTTCAGCATTCGCGCTGTACACTTTGTCTCCAAGAGCACTGTAAATAGTGATTTCGAACGACTCTGTTAAGTTGGGGATTTGAATGTATAATACTTCATTTGTCGGGTTGGGAAAGATATAGAATTGCTCTTCAAAAAAATTATCGTCTGATAAATAATTCAATTGGCAGCCGCCGGAGCCTGTGTAAGAATAATTATAATTGAAGGTAGAATCATTGGAACTGAAACAATACAATCTCACAAAAATTCCTGAAAGGTTATTGTTCAAGGACGGAGCAACCAATAACCCGGCTGAACAACCAATACCCTCAATCCAATAATCAGGTAATTCATTGTGATTTTTATCTTCCAAATAAATTGTTTTACGGTATAAACCACCAACAGACATACTTGAAACATCGGATATATAGAGTGTATCAAACCACGTCCAGTCTGAATAAATATTTAATAGGGTATCTCCGACATCAACAGTAAAGTCATACACAAGCATTTCGTTCATAGAATCCTTACTCACAAAAAATATTTGTCCTCCATTGTCACGTATTGCGCCTCTATAGGCACCATCACAAAAAATAAGTTTGGTATACAAAGAAGTGTTGATCAAAGTATCTTCATTGTTTACACAGAAATTATCTATCACACTCAAATATTCAGCCGTATATTCAGGTGGCCACCAACCACCAGTGCTATATTGATGATTCACCCAAACTGTATTATCCGTTGGAAACGGAATATATTGCGCAAATAAAAATGTATGCGTGAACGTGAGTAGCATTAAAAACTTTCTGACCATAAATTATAATACGTAAATTCTTGATATTCCGTTGGCGATTGGCGTAATTGAAAAAACAGGTTAACGGAATAAAAATTAAATAAGTCGCACGTTAATTTTTTCCGTGGCAGTTCATAACAAAATACAATTTGACGAAATTACGAATGCAATGGAATAATATCGTTTTACTTGAAGATACAATCAGTACTCCCTATTCATAACTTCAATATTACCTACACTTGCAAAATTGTGATAACTGTGCAGCGTATGGCTTACTTCTTAAACATCTCATATTCTCATCTTGTTCCCTTGCCCCTATTCGACTTCTTGTGCTAAAAACAATACATGAATCACTTACCTATCAACAACCCAATTTTAATAAATAGAGAAGACTTAAAGCGGTCTTCATAATTCCTTAATACGCTTGCCGTACTCTTGTTGTCAATATTATAAATGAGGCAGTATGGATAAAGTATCGTTGAAAAAAACCAAAACCAAAAAGCGTAAAATTGATGTACTTGTTTTGTCTGATATTCATTTGGGAACTTACGGCTGTCATAGTAAAGAACTGCTCCGTTATCTCAAAAGTGTAAAGCCAAAAATGGTAGTGCTTAATGGCGATATTATTGACATGTGGCAATTCAAAAAAAGATACTGGCCCAAATCGCACATGAAGGTGATTCATAAAATTATTAAATGGATTTCCAAAGGCGTTAAAGTATATTATATCACCGGTAATCATGATGAAATGTTGAGAAAATTTGCCGGTTTCAAAATGGGGTCCTTAGTGATTGACAATAAACTTTTACTCAACCTTGACGGAAAAAAAACATGGATTTTTCACGGTGATGTTTTTGATGTAACCATGAAACATTCAAAATGGCTTGCTCGTTTAGGTTCTCATGGTTATGATTTGCTCATCCTGATTAATGCATTCTGCAACTGGGTTTCTGAAAAAATGGGGCGCGGCAGAATTTCGCTCTCCAAGTCTATTAAAAACAGTGTTAAGCAAGCTGTAAAATTCATTAATGACTTTGAAAAAACTGCGGCTGAAATTGCTATTAAAAACGGATATGATAATGTACTCTGCGGACATATTCATCAACCTGAAATAAAAGTTATAACTACTTCTGAAGGTCAGGTCAATTATCTAAATTCAGGTGATTGGATTGAGAATCTGACAGCGCTGGAATATACCCGGGGTGAGTGGAAATTATTCCAGTATCGTGATGAAGATTTTCTTGCTGATCATGATGATGAAAACGACCCTATGATGCAAATGAGCACAAGCCAATTGTTTGATGAAATGTTGCGTGATTTTGAACGTTGCAAACAAACTGAACATGAAACGGTAGAAATGTATCAGGTTACTACGCTTGTAGTTTAATTGCTGCCCATTAAATCTTCATGTAAACTAAAAAATAATTATGAAAATATTATACGCTGTACAAGGCACCGGCAACGGACACATCACCCGCGCCATTGAAATTATTCCGCATCTTCAGCGCAGGGGCAAAGTTGATATTCTAGTCAGTGGTATTTCATCTGATATTCAATTGCCCTTTGATGTAAAATACCGTTTCAAAGGACTGTCTTTTGTTTTTGGTAAACAAGGCGGCATTGATATATGGCGCACATATTGGAAAATGAATTCAGTGAGGTTGTTGCGTGAAATACGCTCGCTGAATATAAAAAAATATGATCTCATCATCAGTGATTTTGAACCCGTATCATGCTGGGCTGCTCTGCGTGCAAAAAAAGTGTGCATCGGTCTAAGCAATCAGGCAGCAACGCTTCACCCGCTTGCTCCTCGTCCTGAAAAATCTGATCGGTTAGGCAAAATGGTAATTGAACATTACGCACCTTCAACATTTCAATATGGTTTTCATTTCCACAGTCTTGACAAAAATATTTTCACCCCCATCATACGCAAAGAGGTGCGTGAAATTGAAATAACAAAAAAGAAACACTACACCGTTTATCTTCCCTCTTATAGTGATGAACGCATCATTGAAAATTTGTCAAAATTTGAAAACATCAAGTGGCAAGTTTTTTCAAAAAACAGCAAAAAAAAATATAAATCAGGCAACATTACCGTTCGGCCAATCAAAACCAAACCATTCCTCAAAAGCATTGCATCTTGTCGCGGTGTGCTGTGTAATGCAGGTTTTGGCACTACCAGCGAAGCACTTTTTCTGGGCAAAAAACTGCTGGTTATTCCCATGAAAAAACAATATGAGCAACATTGTAATGCAGCCATGTTATCATCAATGGGGGTAACGGTAATCAACAAACTCAACAAAAAATTTCACACTGAAATACAAAAATGGCTTGACAGTAAAAAGGTAGTCAAAGTAAATTATCCTGACAATACAGATGAAATTATTGACACCATCATAACCAATCATGCCACCGCTCAGGCCGTAGAAGAATTGCCGGCACACAGCAGTTATTACCTGTTCCAGTAAGTTTATGGTTCAAGCTGATTCTTTGTTGAATGAACATGCACGTTCAATTCACCACACACAATTTTCGTCTAATTTTATTTTTGGCGTTTCTTCCTCTGCACCACAATCTGAAGGAGGCATTGCACCCACGCTAAAAGGCCCATCTATTTGGGATGAATTTTCAAAACCACGTTACAAAAAAATTGCGCGCGGGCATACACCTGAAAGAGGTAATGATTTTTATTACCGGTATACTGATGATATATTACTCATGCAGCAAGCGGGCGTCAAACACTTTCGCACATCTATTGCCTGGTCGCGTATTTTACCCAGTGGTGAAGGTTATGTAAACCCTAACGGTATTGACTATTACAAAAACGTATTTTCATTTTGCGCAAAGCACAATATTACAGTTTGGGTTACTTTATATCATTGGGATTTGCCCTTGGCACTTCAAAAAAAAGGAGGCTGGAAAAACCGTGAAATTATTACCTGGTTTGAAAACTTTGTAAGCATTTGCGTAAAACATTTCTCTCCATTTGTAAAACATTGGATGGTATTAAATGAACCCATCGTATTCACCGGTGCAGGTTATTATTTGGGCACGCACGCACCCGGTAAAAAAGGCTTGTCCAATTTTTTACCTGCAGTTCATCACGCAGTTCTTTGTCAGGCGGCCGGAGCTCGTATCATTCGCAAACATCAACCGCATGCAATCATTGGCACCACATTTTCATGTTCTTATATCACGCCGCGTTCAATGTCAAAGGCTGATCAGGCATCGGCAAAACGCATTGATACCTTATTGAATCGCATTTTTATTGAACCATCACTGGGGCTTGGTTACCCGCATGAATCACTTCCCTTACTAAAAAAAATTGAACCCTTTATCCAACCCGGTGATCATGAAAAAATGATCTTTGATTTTGATTTCATCGGCATTCAAAATTACACCCGTGAAGTGGCAACACATCGTTTTTATATTCCTTACCTGCGCGCAAATCTTGTTCCTGCGTCACGCCGTAAAGTCTATCACACCAGCATGAATTGGGAAGTGTATCCTGAATCAATTTATGAAATGGTAAAAAAATTCAGTCATTATAAAAACGTGCGCCAAATCATCATCACTGAAAACGGTGCATCCTTTCATGATCAACTGAAAAACGGCGCCGTTTATGATACTGAACGCATCAACTACCTAGGCTCATACCTGCATCAGGTACACAAGGCACATCAACATTTTGAAAAATTAAAAGGCTATTTCGTTTGGTCATTTACTGATAATTTTGAATGGGCTGAGGGTTACACACAGCGCTTTGGTTTAGTTCATGTTGATTTTAAAACACAAAAGCGCATTCCAAAAAAATCATACCATTGGTTTGCACAATTCCTTCAAGCCCATAAAAAATAAATATCAGTACAAACATCCTTATCTCACTTATGCCGCCCGGGCGCGCTTTGCGCTCATAGTCACACGTCTGTCCGGTTGTTCAACTAGGTTTTTTTAATCTGCTTCCGCCGGTCGCATACCAAAAAAACAGTTTCACAAACCACACAAACACCTGAGCTATCCGCTTCAATCGCTGGCGGTAATCTGGTTTAGCGGCATTAAAGAAATATGTTATCTTTACTTCACTCAAAACATCTTTAAATGACTAAAAATATTTGTACCCTTTTAGCTTTTGTTTTACTAGCTTGTAATAATCAAAACAAAACAACTTCCGGTTCTGATAATCTAGATGAAATGGTAGAACGAAATACTGATACCAGTCTCAGTGAAAAAGAAAAATATGAGTATGAAAATTTGCAAATACAGTTTGATAAACCCATCCATTTTGCCAGCACAAAAAATGTTGCGCTCCCATTAATTTATGAAGAGATTGAGCGTGATAAACTTGATTATGAATTCGTACACTTTAACATTGCCGTGCTAACTGATACCAGCACCAAACCCATGCTAATTTTTGAATCCCCGGTAGAAATTATTACAATAGAAACCGTTGAACGTTCCATCACCAATGATTTGGAAACATTTAATTATAGTGATGATTACTATTATGAAAATGATGAAGACGATGTTCAACAAAACTCATCCATCGTTCATCCTGCCTTCAACTCATTGCTATTTATTCAGGTTAAAAAACCAACCAATAATAATTACACCTGCACTACTCTTTATTTGTATGATCTGAAAATTTTACAGCTTTATCAGCTCACTGAAGATGGAACTGATTTTATCTCTTGGAAAAGCATCCACAATGACAGTAAAATTATAATCACCTATCATATTGACAACAATCATGACAATGAATTAAATGACAAAGACGATCAAAATATGTGCATTTACGATTTAAAAACACATGCCTTGAGCGCACCAATATTTGACATTGAAATGCTGCGTGAAATGAAATTGAATCTGGTTAAATCCAAACAATAAATCCAAATTAATTTACCTGTCTTTTTTGATGTCAAGGAAATTTTTCTCTGCATATTTTTCTTCTCTACAGGACAATAGTGATTTTCAGTTTACAACTTATTTTTCACTCCTTCATTCGTTATAAATTTCTATCTTGTCATACACTAGTAAAAAAACAAAACTATGTTTATCAGATATTTTGCTACCAACCGTGATCGCGACAAATTAGGTCGCAACATTGAACGTGACAAACGCATTCAACTCCAAAAAGGCGGCTACCACTGGCTCAACATGGATGAATACCTGTCTCACTATCTTGCCACTACTGATGATGGTTATTTCCCTGAAGAGGTGTATGTCATAGATTCAGAACAAACGGTTTTTAAAAATTTTCTTTCACTCAAAAGTGTCAAACGCATACTTGTTTGCGTACACGGCTATAATGTAGCATTGCATGAAACACACACTTGGTTTGGTATCCTGTGTAAAACATTAGGCTATGCAAGCGAAAAAAATAAGGCAACGCAACTTGATCTCATCACTGATCCATTTGCACCTGACCAAAAATTAAAACTTGAAAATGACACCAATAATCTCACTGCGGTAGTTGGCTTTTCATGGCCATCAAATGGCAACGTGGTGAGTTATGAATCTGACCGCACTGAGGCTCTTGCATCTCGCACCGCTTTAGCCAATTTACTGGGACGCATCAAAACACTTGCCCCACAGGCTGAACTTACGTTACTTGCACACAGCATGGGTAATCTACTTGCTTGTGCTATGCTTGCCGGTATCAACGATGAAGAATTTCAAATAGCAGATTTTAAATTGGCAGATTATCGCAGCGCGTTTGAAAACAAATCAAATCAATATTTTCTTGATCAATTTATCATGCTTGCACCTGACATTGAACGCAGACAAGTAACACAATGTGATTTAAAAACTTTTGATCAGCAGGGAAGAGAAATAATTAAAAGTCTCTACCTCGGTCCATATTATGCCGGTTTAAAATATTGCGTGCGTGAAGTACATAATTTTTACTCTCGTTTTGACAAAGCATTACAAATATCAAACACAGAAAAATCAATACGAGAGAAAATCGAAAATGTAAAGGAATTTTTTACCGGAGAAAATCCTGAAACACGTTATGAACAACGTTTAGGTTTGACAGAACATCCGGCTGCAATTGCCCCACCAAACATGTATTCACATAACGCCGTTGCATTAAGTAATCGTGAAATTGACCATTCTGATTATCAAGATTGCCTACCCGTTGTTGAACACCTTGCAGCCCTAATTAAAGCCACCTAATAAAAATAACGAATAGAATCCGTCAATAGATTTGCACCAAAATTATTCGCAGGGTTATTCGCATTCGCCCATATAAAGCCAAAAGATTTGAACCAACAAAATCCGTAGGTTCAATCGCATTCAAACTAATAGTGTGTGAAAATATTTATACCCCAAAAAAAAAGCGGGATATTCTCCCGCCTTTTCATCCATGCTTTTTATCCTTAGAAAATATCGTAATACATTCCTGACATGGTGTTCCAGGTAATTTTCAGTTTAGCAAATTTTTTATTTTCCTTTTCACAAATTGCTATAATTTGATCTGAATTTTTATCTTTCCATTCTTCACTCCAATGAATGGTTTCCAACGCCGGATACTCATTTAAAACAGCAGGTAAAGCGGTAAAGCCACAATATTGCAACCACAATTCATTTAATGCAGGCAATGCTTTTGCTGATGTAAGCACAGCGGTATAATCAAGTCTGGTGTTTTCACCAATTCTCAATTCATTCAATGAAGATAAAGTGTAAACTGATTCTGGTAAAGCAGTCAAATCATTATCGCCAATTCTGAGTTCAACTAATTGTTTAAAATCGCCAATGCTTGCAGGTAATTCTTTTAAACCGCATCCGCTAATATCCAGGTATTGAATGTTCGGGCATTTTGACAATACGCTAAATGCTTGCACCATGTCAAGTTTTTTGCAATACTCCAATGAAACTACTTTCAAGTTTTGAAGCTCACTCATTGATTCAGGCAAGGTGGTGAAATCACCGCTCACAACTAAGGTGGTTAGATTTTTGAATTTGCTGATTTCAGCAGGTAAATCCCCGGTCATGTTTGACAAAGAAAGTACTTGCAGGTTGTATGCATCCAGCAATTCAGTTGGAAACGGTTTATTGTATTCTGAAGATACGTAACGAATCACGCTTGCTTTATCGGCAATGGCGTTAAAATCTGCAAGCGTTTCTATACGTTCTGTTTCGGCAACTTCTTCTTTGGTTTTCAAAGGACCGTATTGAATTTCAGCAACTACTGAATCTTTTGGTGTTTCTGTTGTTTCAGTTTTTTCACCTCCTCCGCAGGCTGTCAAAAAAGCCAGAGCAGGAACGTAAATTAAATGTTTTCTTTTCATAGGTTGTTAATTGTTTATTCCACGAATATAATACGATATTTGATAATTCATGAACGACCGAAAAAATCTTCACAATAGCTTAAACCCGGTTGCCTTTAATTATGAGTTAATCCCAGCAACCTGATCAATCTATTTGAATCTTATCAATTCTTTCAAATCAGCGGGTTTCACTAACCTGAAAGCTAAAACAAGAATCACGGCAAGCAATAAAAACAACATGCATGATAGCATCACATGGTTGATATGTGGAGAAATAAAAAACACATAGCCCGTTAACGTTGCAGCCAATAAAAGAAATCTGACAAATACACTTAATTCAAATTTCAAATTCAACACCTTATGTGCAATCAAAATCTGAGTCAGGGCAGTAAGGCATTGAGTCACCAAAGCCACCATTGCAGCTCCTTCAGCTTCATAACGCGGAATCAGAATTAAATTCATGATCACGTTTAAAATTAAACCGCCGGCCGCCATAAAATTTAACTGTTTCAACTTGCCGGCAGCAGTTAACAGGGTACCGTAAATATATGTGAGTGAAACAGGAATAAAACTGAGTATCAAAAATCCAAAACTGGTGATGGATTTATCAGAAACATTTTCATAACGCAAATCAAGTAAGTAAGATCTGAAAAAGAAACCAACCAGCGCTACAACTATTGCAGCAGACATAAGTAGCCTTAGAGATAGATTTAAAACATCACCAACCTGTCCGTTTGATTTTAATTGTCTTGCAAAAACCGGCAATAAAACACCGGCAAATAATAAGGCAAACATATTTACCGCGTCAAGGTACCTGAAACCCTGAGCATAAATTCCAGCCTGATAATCACCGTTAGGTAAAAGCCGTTCAAGTAAAACTGCATCTAATCGGTTGTACAACATCATCAGTAAAATCAGCAGTGCGTATGGCAATGAATTTCTCAGAACTACTAAAGAAAAACTTTTCTTCAATTTGAAATCAAACAAACATGTACCTTTTATCATCAGTATCAATGAAACACCCGCTGTAATTGCATAAGCCAATGTTTGCGCATAGATAAACCAGCTGATATTAAAATCATATTCAAACCAACCTGACCATAATAGAATGATGCAAAATAGAATGAGTAATGCACGATCAAGAACTGAAACAAAAGCATCCGTTTTAAACAAATGCAAACCACCAAAATTTGAACGGCAAAATTGAATTACTGCAACTAAAAACTGATTAAATACTAATATCAGCAACAACTGAAACTCATAACTTTTGAAGCCTGATATTATTCCGGCTGCAACACTGATAAGGGCGTAAAGAAAAAATAACCAAATTCTAATGCGTAAAATTTTTCCAAAATGTTTTGCCACCAGTTGCGGGTTCTGTGCAATGTTGCGCGTATTAAAATTGGTTATACCTAAATCAAGAAGTATGTTAAACAGAAATGAAAAATTCAGCAAGGCAAAATAATTTCCGTACACCTCTTCGCCCACTCTGTTTTGAATTTCAGCATCAATTCCCAGAATAAAAAATGGTTTCACCAACAGGTTAAGCAAAATGATTAGGAAAAGTCCCGGTAAAAATTGACGCTGAACTGACATATGGTGCTTGCTCTATACGAAAAATATTGTGTTTTGTTTTTTTAGCACAGCGTGATGGCATATTTCAAATTTAGCCGCTTGGGCAGTTCATGGTTCACCCTCCGTAGGCGCAGGTCGCAACCTGCGCCTACGGCAACGAATGGAATAATCAAATTATTTATCCCGTTTTAAAAAAAATTAATTCTACATACACTTGATTTATAATCATTTATAATTTATTTCGAATTTTTACAGTACTTTGTATTGCATAGTACTATAATTAATTTATATCTTTGTCCAGACAATCACACATCGTATGATCAATTTGGAAAATACCAAAGCACAAATGAGAAAAGGAATACTTGAATATTGTATTCTCACCGTGCTTTCAAAACAAGAGGCATACCCAAGTGATATCATTGAAGCCTTAAAAAAAGCAAAACTCATTGTCGTGGAGGGAACCTTATATCCACTGCTGACACGCTTGAAGAATGATGGGTTGCTTCAATACAATTGGGTAGAATCAACTGCGGGTCCACCGCGCAAATATTATGCGCTGACCAAAGAAGGAAAAAATTTTTTAAAAGAACTCAAACAAACCTGGGATGAACTGCAAGAGGCAGTTCAACAGGTTTCGAAACAATAACCGTTATGAACAAAACAATTTCAGTAAACATCGGTGGCTTTGTCTTTAATATTGAAGAAGAAGCGTACCAACAACTTTACCAGTATCTAAACCGCATCAAACAAAATTTTGCGTCAGAAGATGAGCGTGAAGAAATAATGCAGGATATTGAATCACGCATTGCGGAGCTATTTCAAAGTTATCTCATCAACGGACGCCAAGTTGTTACCCAAAAAGATGTGGATATGATGATTGGAATTATGGGTAGTCCTGAAGATTATGGCGGATCTGCTGAAACAACAGAGAACACAAATGACAAATCAGGATCTGATTCAAGTACTCGCAGCAATAATGAAAAACGATTGTACCGAGATACTGAAAACGCAACACTTGGTGGAGTGTGTGCCGGTTTGTCACATTATTTTAATCTAGATGTATCAATAGTACGTTTAATTTTTGTTTTTCTCACCATCATAGGTGGATCAGGATTGTTGATTTATCTGGTTCTACTTATTGTTATACCTGAAGCAAAATCAACATCAGACAAATTACAAATGCGCGGTCAAACAATCAACATTGAAACAATCAAAGGACAATTTCAAAAGTTGAAACAAGATATTACGGACAAAGCAAAAAGTGGAAAATTAAAAAGGCAATTCAACGATACGTTTGATAAAGGTGTTAAAGCCGGATCTACCGTAGTGAAAGCATTTTCAAAATTGATCGGTTTCTGTTTTATCGTAGGTGGTGCATTTGCTTTAATTGTGCTTTTTGTGGTGCTTTTTGGTGATACAGGTTTGCTGCCTTTGGCCGGTGTTGAGCATACTGAAAGTCTCAGTACTTTATTGTCTATTTTATATCCGGGATCTATTCAAAGTAGTTTGGTGTTTATCTCTGTTTTAATTGTCACGCTAATTCCAATTTTATCTATCATGATGACGGGGGCAAAAGTATTATTCAATATTAAACGGTCATTCAAGGCGCTTGCAATTACTTCGTCTATCACCTGGTTTATTGCAGTAGGATTACTGGTAATAACGGGTATCAATTTAGGCATGAGTATGCGCACTACCACATCAGTTGAATACAGTGTTCCTTATACTGACACTAGCAAGGTACTTTTAATTGATGTTGCACCTGACAATGTATTTTCAAATCATATTATTTATGAAGATGTTTGGAACACAACAGAAATGATTCAGGTAAAAGATGAGCACATTTATCTTGGTTATCCTGAATTAAACCTTGTGCAAAAAGCAGACAGCGGAAATTTTGAAATTACCATTTACAAAAAGAGCAATGGTCTCTCTACAAAAGACGCTATTACAAAAGCTGAACAGGTAGATTATCATCTGGAAGTAAGGGGCCAACATCTTAACCTATCACCTTATTTTAAAATTCCGGTATCTGATAAACTCAGAAGACAACAAGTAGAAATTGAAATAAAAATTCCGATGGGTAAAGAGGTACACCTAGGCAACAATATTGATCGTATTGATGTTGACATTACCGGTGAAAACAGGTATGGTGAAAAATCATTTGCCAACACTACCTGGTACGCCACGCCTAACCGGTTGTTGTGCAAAGAATGTATTTTGCAAAGACAAATGAAACAGTAAAAAAAAACGGGATCATGTGATCCCGTTTTTTTTATTTTATAACAAAGTCGTAGGGCAAACGTAATCAGTACATTTCAATTTTGTTTCATTTTTGATAGCACTGTATCCGCCGGCTACATCAATTAAATTGTGAAATCCCCGCGACTTGAGAATAGATTCAAAAATCACTGAACGATACCCACCTGCGCAATGAACATAATATGTTTGCTCAGGATTTAATTGTTGCATATCTCGATTGATTGAATCAAGCGGAGAATTCAAAACACCATCAACATGCTCAGCCTGATATTCTGATTTTTTTCTGACATCCAGTGCCTGAATTTTTTGACTCTTAAACACTTCTTCAAACTCAGTTGCGGTAATTTTTTTAATGGCATCAGTTTCAAGTCCTGCTTCTTTCCATGCTTCTATTCCACCGTGCAAATAGCCTAGCGCATGGTCATAACCTATACGAGCAAGGCGTTTCACCGCTTCTTCTTCTCTACCGAAAGGAGCAACCAGAATTATTTTTTGTTCAATGTCAAGAATCAATGCACCAACCCATGGAGCAAACTGTCCATCAAGACCAATAAAAATAGAACCCGGAATATGCTCATGCACAAATTCATTTTGCGAGCGCACATCTAAAATTAAAGCCCCTTTTTCTTTTGCCAGTTGTTTAAATTCTTCAGGGTTTAGTGGAGTAGTTCCTCTTTTGATCACATCATCAACTGAAGTATTTACTTTTTTATTCATGCCCGCATTTTTTGGAAAATATTGTGGCGGAGCAGAAAGTCCGGTCAACACTTCTTTGACAAATTCGTCCTCTGTCATATCTAGCCGCAATGCATAATTGGTTTCTTTTTGATTGCCAAGTGCATCAAAAGTTTCTTTGCTCATTTTTTTACCGCATGCTGAACCTGCACCATGATTTGGATATACAATCACATGATCAGGCAATGTCATGATTTTTGTGCGAAGTGATTGAAATAATTTTCTTGCCAAATCTTCTTCTGTTAATTCACCTTGTTTGATAGCCAAATCAGGACGACCCACATCACCAATAAATAAAGTATCACCGGTAAAAACACATTTCTCATGGCGGTCTTCATCTAACAATAAAAGAGAGCTTGATTCAAGTGTATGACCGGGTGTGTGCAAAACTTTCAGAGTAAGATTTCCAACTTTAAACTCTTCTCCATCTGTTGCAACGTGAATTTTATAATCCGCTTTTGCCGTTGGGCCAAACACAATGGTTGCGCCTGTTTTATTTGCCAAATCAACTTGACCTGAAACAAAATCTGCATGAAAATGTGTAAGGAAAATGTATTTGATTTTTGCCTTGTCATATTCAGCACGCTCAAGATAAGGCTCTGTTTCTCTCAACGGATCAATGACTGCTGCTTCTCCGTTTGATTCAATATAATAAGCAGCCTCGGCTAAACAGCCGGTGTAAATCTGTTCAATCTTCATAGTGTCTTTTTGGTTTTGGTTTGCTGTAAATTTCTTTCTCAAAAAATTTACAACAAACAAATTTATTAATTCCCCTGCATTTCAGAAATATCAATTCACACTATTCTGAGAATGCCAATCTTTACCATAACGCATTTGATTTAAAAAAAGTCCAAATCGTATCAGTATTATCACGGATTTATGTGTGATAATTTCTGACACAAAACTACAAACTTACCGTGAGTTGATGCGTGATTTAAGTTACATGAGGAGCTAAGCAGACTACTCTTGCTTGCAATCTGTAATCTCTTCACAACTCTGATGGATCAAATGATCAAGCACCAATAAAGAAGCTAGTGCGAGTTGAGAATAATTCTGGGATGAATTTTTAAAATTGCCGTACTCAGATGTCCAAAAAGCAGTGATTAACGGAATACCTGCCTGCGTTGGTTTGATAACATTGGTAACAACGCCATCTACATTCCCTGCGCCGGCATGGTAAATGTGTAATACCGTTAATCTGAACCACAAACTGAATTCATCATCAGCACTCACCTCAATTCCAAATTTTGCGAGTATTCGCTTAGCTTCAGGAATACAGGCTTTTTGAATAAGATTGGAAGATGCATACGCTGCGCGGTCAAAATCTTTGCGTTCATCAGCATATTTATCAACCCGCAAGCCGCGATTAATTGCAACACCTTTCATCAATTGAAAAGGTCCAACGGCTCCGGCATTTGACTTGCCATGCAAACTGCCCGGACTTTCAATCATGAGAATAGCTTGTGCATACCAAGGGTCAGTATTATATTTTGCAAAAGCATCTATGCCTCTTGAAATATTTGGCAGTACAAGATCAAAGCGATAAAAATCACTCTTACCGGTGGTCATAAATATTCTGGTTTCAGTGGCTAAACCATATTTGTCACGCAGCACCTGACGATAAGCATCTTTTTCTTCATCCGTTTTTTTCTCCCAATCACTTAGTTTCATCCTTTCAAGTACCTGACGTGTTTGAGCTACATTCAACAAACATGAATCAGGACTGAGAGACATGATTTCTTTCCAAAAATTTGGTTGTGCTAACGTGTCCCATCTTTCTTCAAACAAGCCCGGTGTTTTTACAAACTTCAGCACATTGGTGTCATTGAGAATTTTCACTTCAATGAGATGGTCATCAAAACTATCTTGTCCAAAAGACAAAACTGCACTGAATAAAACAGGTATAAACAATAGTTTTTGCATACTTCTCAAACGTTGATAGACTTTAAAGTTACAGAAAGCTATTCAGAAATCAAACGGCTGATTTGGTTTTTATCAGCTAAAGTTTGTTAAAGAGCCTATTTGTTTTGCTTGTTTACTTGTTGATCAGCCGAAATAAAAAATCGCCTGAAACCTATAGTCTCAGACGATTTGCAAAAGATAAAAGGGGGGAATTATTCCACCACTAATTTTGAAATTTGAGCAGTATCACCGGTCAAAACACGAACAGTATAAACACCCGCTTCAAGCATTGAAAGGTTAACCGGAAGAATCATTTCACCGGAAATTTCACCGTAATTTTTTTCTGCAACTAATTTTCCATTGAGATCATAAATCTGCATGATCACCACTTCATTATTCACATTACCGGTATTGATATAAGCAAAATCAGAGGCAGGGTTAGGATAAACCGCAACCGGAGAAGAGGAATCCATATCCTCAATTCCAACTTCAGTATCTGAATCAGAAAAACCATTGGCAATTGCATCATCAAGCGTTGCAAATCCGGCATTATCAACATCACCTGAAGGATCAATCAACATAGCAACAATATTCAACTCATTAGTATCCCACGTTGAAGGAACATCAATATTAAAATTAATAGTGAAAGTTTCACCTGCCGTTACGCTACTTGGGAACGAATTAGACAATCCATTAAAGCCGGGTAAAATAATACGCGCCACGTGGTCATATACCATTTGTGATGCCGGCACAGGATTAGGCAATAATTCAAACCCTCCCATTACGCCACTTCCGCCACCTGCGTAAGCATTTGACTGTGACCAGCCAGAACCGGTACCTGTAACGCCATCTTCTGTGATAACACAAGCCAATTTATAATTGCCGGTAACGTTTTGCTGAAAATCAGCCGTGATAGCTACTTCAAGCAAACCGGTAGTAGAGTTGTACTGTGCCCCAATTTCAAGAAATGCTTTTGGATCAATCACAATGCGGTCCATAAATGCACCTTCTAATTCAGACGGATCAATTTCAGGCTGACGATCAACCAGGGCACTTGGATAACCTGAGATTAATGTACCCACAGCGTCATCATAAGGAACATTGGTCATTGGATCACCGTTGTGAATTGCAATGGGAGCAAAAAAACCATCGTATTTCGTACTCATCATATCCATGAAAACAGCACCGCGCGGACACCACTGGCACCATGTACCTGTTCCTTCTTCAGCAACAACCATTTTACCAAGTGCAGGCACAACCGGATCAATCATTACTGTTTTTGAATCATCAGCTGCATCTCCATCCGTTGGACTACCATTCACATTTGAAATAGTGGCTACAACCGGTAAACTACCTGAAACAAGATTTAAAACACCGGTAAAGTCAACATCATAAGTTGCCAGTGAAGGAATACTAACCGCACTCACATTTTCAGTGATCTGATTTCCGTTATAATCAATGGTCACGTCAAATGAAGTAATGGTGTTTGTTCCCAAGTTGCGAATTGTAACTGAAGGTTGAACTGATGAACTTGCAAGCCCTTCCACATTATTAATTGCAGTTACCGCACCATTGGTTGCAGGTAATACATACGGAGTATGATTAAATGTAAAATCATCAATATAATAACCACATTGATTGTTTCCTCCATAACTTGCATTCACCGGAAAAATATCAATAGATGCCAATTGATTCACTGAATTTTGCAAAACACCTTGTGACACATCATCAATCAGTAATTCCCATGCATTGGTATTGAGATCAATGTCAAGCGTAAGCTTAAACCAAGCACCGGTTGGATAGGTAGTTTGAATATAATTTCCTGCACCGTCATCCAAATATAGTTCACCCGTTTGAACCATTTGACAATTCAGTGACCATACTTCACCAACTGTTGAATTACCCTGAAAATTGAAGTATGCTCCTTTGTTAGAAACGACATACATCATGATTTCAAAAACAAAT
This sequence comes from Crocinitomicaceae bacterium, assembly GCA_016708105.1. Lineage (NCBI taxonomy): Bacteria > Pseudomonadati > Bacteroidota > Flavobacteriia > Flavobacteriales > Crocinitomicaceae > Crocinitomicaceae bacterium. Next base: position 822,947 of record JADJGJ010000001.1, on the reverse strand, counting down.
TGTCCGGTGTTGTATTCACCTCCAAAATCAACGATCACATCTTGCGGGCCTCCGCCAGAACTTGATCCTGAAAAATAAATTGAATTTGAACCGCTAAAAGCCTGTGCACTTGAAACCTGCACATCTTCAGCAGTGCCCGGTGAGTTGGTCCAAGTTGACCAAGCAGATGGAGAATTGACACCCATATACGAACCTGCTGTATACGCATCAAAATTCTCATTCATTGATTGAGCTACTGCAAGATTCGCAAAAAATCCGACAGTGGTAATTAGGTAAAATTTTTTCATGGCATTGAGATTTAATATCCTAGTAAAGATATTTAAAAATTAATCCCTTGAATGCAATGATTCATGAGTAACTTGAAATCCTAACGTTTGAAAAATTGAGTCAGTTTAGAGATAGGCTTGCGAATAAACGTAAAAAGTTCCGGTTTCAGATCGTTTAATTTCCAGGCAAGTTTGTCTTCACGATTTGCCTTGATTCGGTTTTTTATTGAAGCGTTGCTTTTTCCACCTGCACGCATTTTCACCAATACTTGTGGCAAATATGCGATGTTGATTTGATGCTTATGAATGAATCTCAACATCAATTCATAATCCGCAGCAGATTTCAATTTATTTGTGAATCTTCCATACTTCTCATAACATGATTTACGAACAAAAAATGTGGGGTGCGGAGGCATCCATCCCTTGAGAAAAGCATCTTTATAATAAATACCCGACTTCCATTTTCTAACTACACGCGCCGTGTCATGCTGGTCAACATAATCCAAATCACCGTATACCGCATCTACATTTTTTGAATTGAATACATCCACTACTTTACTTATGACTGCGGTGTCGGAATAAAAATCATCTGCATTTAAAATCCCTATAATATCACCAGAAGCTAAATCAATGCCTTTATTCATTCCATCATAAATTCCATTATCAGGTTCACTCACCAATCTGGTGATGGCATTTCCAAATGATTTTATGATTGAGATTGTGTTATCCTTGGATGCGCCATCAATGATGACATACTCAATCTGAGGATAATTTTGCGAAACAACCGATTGAATGGTATCACGAATTGTTTTTTCAGCATTGAACGAAACCGTTATAATAGATACCCGCAGTTCACTCATGTTATTGAATTTTACGTTCTCTCACCAGCACAGCAGGATTTCCTTGATAAATACCGTATGCGTTCAGGTTAGAAGTAGCAACTGATCCGGCTGTGAGTAGAGCGTGAGAATGACAAATTACTTTTGCGGTTACAATGGCCTTTGCGCCAATCCATACTCCATCCTCTAATTTTATGTCACCAACTATCAGATCAAATTTTTGTTTCTTGTAATTATGATTTCCACAAAGTAATAATGCTCCTTGAGATATGCAGGCATGAGATCCAATTTCAACGTTGCCAAGATTATCAATCCAGACACTTTCACCAATCCAAACGTAGTCCCCTATTTTAAGTTTCCATGGATATTTGATATTGACTGAAGGTTTGATGACCACTCCTTTTCCGATTTTTGCACCGAACAAACGCAGCACCATTTTTTTTAATCCGCTAAATGGATTCCATGGGTTCTGCAAGAAAAAAATATTAAAAAAATACCATAAAACCCTCTTTACCGGATTTCCGGGTTTATACCAACTATTATCATATTGTGCTAAATCAGTTTTCATAAATTGAAAAGGCTTCGGTTGGCATTCATCACCTCATCATCACAAATTTTTTCAGCAAAATAATTATATGAAGATCTTACCATTGAGATATATGATGAAAAATCAATGTCAATAGATTCTTGCATTGCCCTGGTCAAATTATCAGGATTGGTAATATCCACATCCCACCCAAGTCCTTGCACATTGAGATTCTTCCATGGGGTGTATTTACTAATGATAACGGGACATCCATTTGCCCATGCTTCAACAATTGCATGCCCGTAATTTTCATGACGTGTTGGCATTACCATAAAATCAGCATGCAAATATACTTCTGCAATTTTTGATGGATTCAACACGCCTTTGTATTCAATTTTCACATTCCCATGATCTTTAATATCGTGCTTGAAAGAATCATAATATTCAGGTTCTTCTATATGACCATAAATATCAAAATAAATAGGCATGGTGTTTTTTAATTTTTTTGCTGACTCAATGGCCAAGTGTAGATTTTTTTTTGCGGAAATTCGACTGATAAAAACAAACCTACAAATTCCGGTATTTTTATGGTCAAGTACTTCTTGCAAGGATTTTGATTGAGCAACAGGAATATTTCTTGCGATATTAATTCTTGCCTTTTTTCCAAATACTTTTTCAATTTCCTCTTTTTCCATCTCCGTTGAAGCGTGCCAAATAACATGCTTATACAGACGCATAAATTTAGCGAGTGTTATAAACATTTTTTTCTTTCTTTTTTTAATATCAAGTGCTCCAGCTCCAAGCATTCCGCGGGGGGCAAGTACTACCGGAATATTTTTGCGGTTAGCCACCATGAGTGGTGCAATCGTGAACAACTTTGAAAAGAGTGAATTGAGATATAGGATATCCGGATGAATTTCTTCAACATTTCCTTTGACTGAAGCCATGGTCATGGCACGTTTGTCCATGTACTTGATAAATACTCCATCCTGGTCATGCCACTGATTGAGTTCAATACCGGGATAAGGTTCCGTTTCTCCAAGATCAAATGCACTAGTTAAAATGTAGAAATCAAATTCGGTTTTTAGCGCCTTCACTAAATTGGCAACACTTCTGATTGGTCCACCCGCTTTGAAACCAGGTTCGTACCAATCAACGCAAACTAATATCCGTTTTTTCTCAGTTGACATTATTTTCTTTCATCCAATTAGAGAGAACTACCAGTGTCCATATACGTGACCAAGTAACCATTTTGTTACCATTCAAGAACAGGTTCCAGTATTTAGTGAGTGTTTGTTCATTAAAATATGGAGTGTTGCCAAGCCAATTCAATCTTTCTTCGCAAAATGTTTTCAAGTCATTTTTCATCCAAATTTCATAGGGTAAGACAAATCCCATTTTCTCTCTATTCCACACTTCTTGAGGTAAAATATCTTGGAAAGATTCAACCAGTAATTTTTTAGGTATGCCACCTGATTTTAGTCCGTCAGAAATTCCAAGAGCAAGTTCAACCAATTCATGATCTAAAAAAGGCACCCTGAGTTCAAGTGAATTTGCCATGCCCATTTGGTCTGCATCTCTTAACAAGACATTCTGCATGTATGTACTCATTTCAGCAACTGATACTCTACTCATGAGTGGTAAATTCCAGCCCGGTTGATTGTATCCAACTTGTTCTTTCACCAAATGAAAAACTGAAACCGGTACTTTATCATTGTTTTTCAAAAGATGTTGAATTTGTTTTTCGTTAAATACTCTGCGGTAATATTCATAAATATTTTCCGTATCAAATTCAGCCAGAGACATAACGCTTGCAATTTTATCAGCCGCCACAGTACCTTTGAGGTTCCTATACATACTCGCCAAAGGACGACGTGCGTAAACAGGAAAACTTCTCAACCACTTTTTTGAACTAATTTGTTTTATCTGATTAAAAATAGAATAACCGCAAAACAACTCATCACCACCTAAACCTGTAAGAGCCATTTTTATACCGGCATCATGGGTTTTTTTTGAAACCACGTAGGTGTTAGGTCCATCTCCACTTGGATGATCCATTGACGTCAGCGCTTCAGGGATCAAGTCTCTGAACGCCTCCACGCTAAGTTCAATTTCATGATGTCGTGTGTTAAATTTTTTTGCAACCAATTCGGCATATTTGCCTTCAGAAAATTTATCTTCTTTAAAAACTACAGAAAACGTATCGACCGGTTGTGAGCGCTGAGAAGCCATAACGCCAACCAGAATTGAACTGTCAATACCGCCTGATAAAAATGCTCCAAATGGCGCATCGGAAACCAATTGCATGCTCACCGATTTTTCAACCTGTTCTCTCACGGTTTTTATAATTTCAAGCTTATTGTTAGATGATTTTTTTGTTGAGTTGGTCAAACTCCAATATTGCTCCGGTTGAAAATTCTCCTCCTCAGAAATATATGCGAATGTACCCGGCATGAGAACATAAATATCTGATATAATAGTAGCAGGAGCATGTACTGTTTGATATCTTAGAAAATCAACTAACCCACTTTTTGAAATTTTATTTTTACTTCTTCCTGTACTCAAAATTGCTTTAATTGAACTTGAAAACATGAACACCTCATTGGATGAAAAATAATAAAGTGGTTTCACGCCTAATCTATCACGCGCAATGAAAAGTTGTTTTGTAATTTTATTCCAAATAGCAAATGAAAAAATTCCATTCAGCAAACGCAGTGAATGCTCTCCCCATTTTTGAAATGCAGCCAACACCACTTCTGTATCACCTTGCGTTTTAAAAGGGTATTCAGGAAGTTGTTTTTTGATGTCAGCGTAATTATAAATTTCACCATTGAAAACAATGACCCAATTACCATCTGAAGAAATTATCGGTTGATTTGCACTTTCACTCAAGTCAATGATAGAAAGTCGGCGATGCCCTAATTCAATTTGTTGATCTTCAAAAACTCCTTCAGCATCAGGCCCACGATATGCGAGTACCTGATTCATTTTTTTCAGCTCACCTTCTTTTTTCGCTGAGCCGTGATAATGAAAAACACCATTGATACCACACATTATTCTAAATTCATTTGTTTTCTGAAATCAGGATGTTTGATCATCCTGTAAATTCCATCTTCAACAGAAATGAGATCACGACCGAGTATTTTTCTCATTTTACTGTTATCAGGCTGGCGTCTGGTCATATCACCATCTTTCAGCGGTGGCAGAAAAATAATTTTTGATTTACTATCCGTCAATTTAATGATCAAGTTAGCTAATTCAAGAATAGAAATAATTGCATCACCGCCCACATTTACCACATCATTGACAAATAAATTTTCATTGAGCGATTTTACGGTAGTTTCAATATTGTCATCAACGTAACAAAATGTTCTGGTTTGACCGCCGTCACCAAAAATGGTAATATCTTCATTTCTCAATGCGCTGTACAAAAATTTACTCATGACAAAATCAGTGGTCTGATTTGGACCATAGGTATTGAAGAATCTGAATACAGTATAATCCAGGTTATATTCTTGATTGAATGATCTGCAAAATGCTTCACCTACATTTTTTACAACAGCATACGGAACCCTTGAATTAAGTGGTGTGGTATCTTCATTTTGCGGAATGCTTACAGGCTCACCATACACTTCACTGGAACTTGAAAAAAAGAAACGCTTCACCCCGGTGTTTTTTGAGAGACTCAGAATATTTTTTATTCCATCAATATCTTCAAGCACACGAATAGGATTTTCTTGCGTGCGTTTAACGCCAACCACGGCTGCATAATGAAATACATAATCAAAGCGGTTGGATATCATAATTTCAGACATCTCTTGCCTGTTATTTGCGTTTGCTTTGATGAATGACAAATTACCGTGTTGACGATTTATTTTACTGATACTCCCTGTAGAAAGATCGTCTACAATAGTTACGTGAGTTGCAGAATCTTTCAATAGTGCGTTACAAAGCGCGCTCCCTATATTTCCAGCACCACCGGTAATTAATATTTTTCTCATGCAGATTCAAAATTAGCTGTTTACACAATTCTAATAGGTAAAACTACTCAGAAATACTGAATACACGTAGGTACAGAATTAAAATAATACCACAAAAGGTGTATTCTCATTTAGCAGTTTATTAATATCTTTAGCCCGACAGGTTAATCGTTTAATATAGTTGCAAAGAATTAATTTATTGAATCAGAAAGAAATGAACACAGTTTTCTGTGTGCGCTTATCATAAGTAAATTCAATGAATGCGTAACTTTGCAATACCCAAAATGAAAGTAAGATGAGTACATATTTAGGAATTGACATAGGTGGCACCAACATAGTTTACGGCATAGTTGATGATGATAACGGACTGAAATATGAGTCATCTGTGAAGACAAAAAACATGGACACACCAAGCATGCTGGCCGAAACAATTTATCAGGATATCAAAACCCATTTTAAAGGAAATATCAACGGCATTGGCATTGGTGCACCCAGCGTTAATTGTGATTTACAACAAATTGAATTTGCACCTAACCTGAATAAGTGGGGAGACATTATCCCACTTGGAAATATATTTGAGAGTAGATTTTCTCAACCGGCTTATCTTGTCAATGATGCTAATGCGGCGGCCATTGGAGAAAAACATTTTGGTGATGCCCGGCAATCAGAAAATTTTGCCGTTATAACCTTAGGTACCGGTGTTGGTATGGGAATTTATATCAACGGAAAACTTTATACCGGAGATCACGCCATGGCAGGTGAAATTGGGCATCTGATTGTGCACCGAGATGGGCGTGAATGCAAATGCGGAAACAACGGTTGTCTTGAAGCCTATGCAGGTAAAAAAGGAATTATCAGAACAGCAAAAGAAAAATTAGAATTTAGCAGCGGTGGTTCATTGCTGCACGCCCTTTCACCTAGTACATTAACGCCGCTTGAAATCTTTAAAGCAGCTAAAAAAGATGACCCCGTTTCATTAGAAGTTGTTGACTCAGTGGCCCATGATTTAGGTTATGCCTTAGGGGCACTTGCTAATTTATTTGATTTTGAAAACATCTACCTCACCGGTGGAATAGCAAAAAGTGGAAATTTTTTACGCAAACGAATTGAAAAATATATGCGCCTTTATACTTTGCCAAATATTCGCGACAAAGTGAAATTAAAAAATTCTGAAATCAATGAAAAGCATGGAGCTGTATTGGGTGCAGTTGCTGCAGTAAAAAATCATCTTGCCAAATCCTGATCTATGTTTGCACGTGCACTGGTTCTGTTCCTATTTGCTCATCTAGTACAAAATCTGCACGCTCAAAATTTGTATCAAATCGTAAATCCATTTATTGGAACCGGCGGACATGGTCACACGTTTCCGGGGGCAACGGTACCTTTTGGTATGATTCAACTTTCACCTGATACCCGACTTGATGGCTGGGATGGTTGTGGAGGATATCACTATTCTGATTCCGTAATTTATGGGTTTAGTCATACTCATTTAAGCGGAACCGGCGTTTCAGATTACGGTGATCTTTTGTTGATGCCTTTCACCGGTGAAAATCAATGGGACAATGGCGCTGCAGCCGGAAACAAATCAGGTTATGGCTCAGTTTTTTCTCATTTGCTTGAATCTGCTCATGCCGGATACTATTCTGTTCATCTGAAAAAAAATAATATCTACGCTGAACTAACAACAACTACTCGCTGCGGTATTCACAAGTATACCTATCCTCAAGGAGCAGAAAAAAAATTAATTATTGATCTTGAGCATCGCGATGAATTGCTTGATTCAGACCTCATGTTTCTCAACGATTCAACATTGATTGGAAAAAGAATCTCTGCCGGTTGGGCAACAAACCAACATTTCTATTTTACTATCAAATTATCTTCAGCACCTATTGAGAGAGAGTTCAAAAAAAACAAAGACGGCCGTGCAACAAAACTTATTTTGAATTTTGGAAATGAAACTCCATTTTTACAAATCAAAGTAGGAATTTCATTTGTTGACATCAATGGTGCCAGAAAGAATCTGAATGAAGAAATGCCACATTGGAATTTTGATCAATATAAGCGTGAAGCCGAACAATTGTGGGAAACCGAGTTGCAAAAAATGAATATCACTACAGAGGATAAAGATCGTGAAGCAATTTTTTATACATCACTTTATCATGCCTTTTTACAACCCAATATGTTTTCTGATTTTGATGGACGATATCGAGGAATGGATCAAGAAATACACCAGAGTGATAGACGCAAACAATACACCATTTTTTCATTGTGGGATACTTTCAGATCAACGCATCCCTTGTACACGATTGTTCAGCGTGAACGCACGGCTGATATGATCAACACATTTCTCAATCACTTTCTGCAAGGGGGGCTTTTGCCGGTGTGGGAGCTGGCCGCCAACGAAACAAATTGCATGATTGGATATCACTCAGTTTCTGTTATTGCTGATGCATACGTGAAAGGTATTCGCAACTTCAATCATAAAGTGGCTCTACAAGCAATGGTCAAAAGTGCCATGCAAAATGAAAATGGTTTGGCTGAGTATCGTCAGCAAGGTTTTGTTTCTTCAGAAAATACAGCAGAATCAGTTTCAAAAACTCTTGAATATGCTTACGATGATTGGTGTATTGCTGTGATGGCTGACTCGTTAGGATTTGACTCTTTGGCGCAGGTTTTTTATCAACGATCACAATTCTATAAGAATATTTACAATCCAACTTCTACCTTCATGCAGGCAAGATACAACGGTGGCTGGAAAAATAATTTCAAACCTGATGAAGTAACATTTGATTATACTGAAGCAAACGCCTGGCAATATTCTCTCTTTGTACCTCATGACGTGCATGGTTTAATGGAATTAATGGGAGGCAAACAATACCTTGAAAATTGGCTGGATGACTTGTTCTCTGCTGATTCAAAAACAACAGGCAGACATCAGGTTGATATCACAGGATTAATTGGGCAATATGCGCATGGCAATGAACCAAGTCATCACATGACATACCTATACAACTTCACGAACAACCCATGGAAAGGTCAAGGTTATATGCACCAAATTCTGACTACACTTTATTTCAACCACCCTGATGGATTAAGCGGAAATGAAGACTGTGGACAAATGTCATCATGGTACGTGTTTAGCTCAATGGGTTTCTACCCTCTTGCGCCGGGATCAGACATTTATTTATTGGGGAAACCCTTGTTTGAATCTGCTCAGATAAATCTTGACAACGGAAAACAATTTAAAATTGAAACCACTGAATGGAATGATGCAAATATCTATGTAAAAAAAGTAACACTCAACGGTGTAGTACTTGACAGAAACTACATTCATCATCATGAAATCATGGAGGGTGGAACACTTAGTTTTGAGATGACCAATTTGCAAGAACCTTATTTTGGAAATCCTCCTTTTTTGAAGGTGAATGAAAATCCGCTTACGCCATCTCCATTTGTTGAAGATGCCAGCATGACATTTTATGGAAAGAAAAAAGTAGTACTGAAAAACGCATCACCTTATTCAGAAATTTATTATACCACAGATGGAACAGAGCCAACAACTCAATCTGCAAAATATGAAAAACCTATTGTCCTAAAAAATACCACAACCATTAAAGCGCGTGCATTTGGAAAATTTAATCCAAGCTATTTGGTCACATCAACATTTAGTAAAATGAACGCAAGCTGGCGCATTGAATATAATACTTGGTATGACAATCAATATTCAGGTGGTGGTGAGCGCGCGTTAATTGATGGTGTTTATGGCAGCTCAGATTTCAGAACCGGAGCCTGGCAGGGTTTCTTAGGACAAGATGCTGACATCATGATTGATTTCAAAAAGAAAAAAGATATTCGTAAAATTTCTGTGAGTGTGTTGCAAGACATTAAATCATGGATATGGTATCCGGCACAAATTCACTTCATGGTTTCAAAAAATGGCAAAGATTGGTTTACGGTGCAAACGGTACAGAATACTTTTCCATCAGACCAATACGGAACTTATACCCAAAAAATTTCTCTGAAAAAAGAAATCAATACGCAATACATCCGAATTGTTTGTGAGAGCGTTGGAAAAATTCCGGACTGGCATTTGGGTGCCGGAAACAATTCATGGATTTTTGTGGATGAAATTTCATTTGAATGAGATTTTGACCGCGTTCGTCATCATGAAATAAGATCATATTGAAATCTGATGAATGTCTTTAATTGGCAACGTATCAATTGGCTACCTTTGCCAATATGAGATCTAACCCACTTATTGCCCTGCTTGTAGTATTGGTTTCATGCAGCGAAGACATTGAAACAACACAAGCAGTAAATCTCCCTATTACAGAATCTGTTTACGCTTCAGGTATTGTAGTAAGCAAAGATCAATATGATATTTACCCCAATATTGGTGGCATCATTGATGAAATTTTTGTAAAAGAAGGCGATACCATTCACGCCGGTCAAGCAATCATGAAAATTTATAATGAAGTACAAGAGCTTAACCGAGAAAACGCCATGCTTGCCGCTGATTACAGTGATATCAATGCAAACAAAAGCAAACTTAATGATGCAAAACTTTCTATAGAATTAGCCAAAGACAAAATGTTAACTGATTCAGTTTTGTATCAAAGACAAATCAACTTACATGAAAACGGGCTTGGTTCAGATGTGGAACTTGAGCAAAGTCAGTTAAATTATCATAATTCAAAAGTGAACTATTACGCAGCGCTGAGCAGATATGATGAACTAAACAGACAAATTAATTTCAATTCAGCCCAATCAAAAAAAAATCTGCAAATTAGTTCAAGCTACCTCAATGATCTAACGGTAACCAGCAGGATAGATGGAATTGTTTACAGTATTCTGCGCGACGAAGGTGAAATGGTAAATCAGGCAACACCCGTTGCAACCATTGGTGACGCCGGTTTATTTTTTATTGAATTGCAAATTGATGAACGTGACATTACGCGCATTCAACCGGGACAAAAAGTCTACCTCACGTTAGACAGTTATCCTGATGAAATTTTTGAAGCAGAAATTACCTCAGTCAATCCTATTTTAAATCCGGCAACCAAAACTTTTACAGCAAATGCAGTTTTCATTTCAAAACCTGATATCCTATATCCAAACATGAATGCTGAAGCGAATATTGTTGTGATGGAGAAAGATAATGCCCTGCTTATACCTAGAAATTTTGTGTACCATGATTCACTTGTTATCAATCAAGCAGGTGATACAATCAAGATTGAAACCGGATTGAAAGACTTTAAAATGATAGAAATTCTGAGCGGCATATCTGCTTCTGATATAATTCAAAAACCGGCAAAATGAATGTTAAGTTGCTGTTCAACGTAGCCCGATCACTACTTTTCGCAAGGTGGAAACAGACCTTGGTTGCGGCCGTTGGAGTTACTTTTAGCATCACCATGTTTATTGCCTTGCTCAGTTTTATGGAAGGCTTGAATGATTTGCTGGATAATTTGATGATCAACCGTACTCCGCATGTGAGATTGTATAAAGAAATTACCCCTACAGAAATTCAACCTGTGCAAAAAACAAAAGATTACAAACAGCACTATCATTTTATTCAATCAATCAGACCCAAACTTGAACGCCCGGAAATTCAAAACAGTTTTGCTATCATGAATGCGCTGCGTCAAGATTCCAGAGTGCTTGGTGTTGCGCCCAAAGTGACTGCCCAGGTTTTCTACAATTTGGGTAAAGTAAATCTAATGGGTAGTATCAGTGGAATTGAACCCGTAGCAGAAAATAGTCTTTTTGCATTTAGTGATTATATCACAACCGGAAATTATCAGGATTTAATCAATGTTCCAAACAGCATTATACTTGGCAAAGCGGCAGCTGAAATCATGATGGTAGAACCGGGTGACGCAATTCAGGTTACAACACCTTTTGGTGAACGCGTTTCACTGAGAGTGGTTGGTTTGTTTGAATCAGGTTTAATGGAACTTGATAAGGTACAAAGTTATGCCTCCGTATCAACATGTCAAAAATTGTTGGGTGAGTCTGCCTCCTATATTACTGACATTAATATCAAATTGCATGACATGAGCCTTGCACCCGAATTAGCTAAAGAATACAGTGAGCTTTTTAATGTAGAAGCCATTGATATTGAAACCGCAAATTCACAATTTGAAACCGGCACCTTTGTGCGTACATTAATTTCTTACGCCGTTGGTATAACCTTGCTCATTGTTGCCGGATTTGGAATTTACAATATTCTCAACATGATGATTTATGAAAAAATGGATTCCATTGCAATACTTAAAGCTACCGGTTTCAGTGGAAAAGATGTGAATCGGATTTTCATCATTATTGCTTTGAGTATTGGAATTTTTGGAGGATTTCTAGGATTGCTCTTTGGATTTTTTGCAACTGCCGCTATCAATCAAATTCCGTTTGAAACAGAAGCATTACCAAATATCACAACATACCCTGTGGTTTATAATTTGAAGTTTTATTTGATTGGCGGAATTTTTTCAATTGTCACAACCTACCTTGCCGGGTATTTCCCATCACGAAAGGCTAGTAAAGTTGATCCCGTTGTTATTATCAGAGGAAAATAATGTATAGTTTACAAGCTGAAAATATCACTAAATTTTTTCATGACCCTGTCACTATTAAAGTGCTTGATCAGGTTTCTCTTGATGTGAAAAAAGGTGAATTTGTTTCGGTCATCGGAAAATCAGGTTGCGGAAAATCAACCTTACTTTATATTCTCTCAACCATGGATACAGATTTTGAAGGCAATCTGATGATTGACGGGGTGAGTATGTCCAATAAAAAAGAAGCTGAACTTGCAAGGGTGCGCAATGAAAAAATTGGATTTGTATTTCAATTTCATTATTTGCTGAATGAATTTACGGTGTTAAAAAATGTCATGTTGCCGGGCATTAAACTAGCCCAAAAAACAGTGGCAGAAGTTGAACATGATGCAATTCAAAAACTGAAAATATTAGGCATTGAAAAAGAAGCATTAAAAAAACCCAATCAACTCTCAGGAGGACAAAAACAACGTGTGGCTATTGCGCGGGCATTAATCAATAATCCGGTAATCATTATGGGAGACGAGCCAACCGGAAATCTAGATAAAAAAAACAGCGAAGTAGTATTTGAAATTTTTCAGGAACTCTCATCCGTTTATCAGCAGTCACTTTTAATTGTGACGCATGACAATGAATTTGCAACACGCACTGATCGTATTATTGAAATGGAAGACGGAAAAATTATTTCTTCCGGAATCAAAACAGCATTTCCGTAGGCTCAGTTCGCGACCTGAGCCTACGGAAAGGATCATTTCACGCAAACCACTTGGCACAATTTTATTTATCTTCGTTTAAAGCTAATAGGTTATGAAAAAAGAAGCTGAACGAATCATTGCCATTGCTGACGCTTTAGATAATGCGGCAGGCAAAATCAATATTCTGCGCAACATTGCTTGGTCTAATGAAATTGAGAAAGAATTTTTCAGAAATAAAGCTCAAAAACTTCCACAGGTTGAATATGCTCCCTTTGATTCAAAACCGGTAATTGATGAATTAAAAAAAGCAAGAGCGCTTTTTGGCGGAAATGATATCATAGATAATTGGGCAGACAGAATTGCAAACAAACTTGAAAGTAGCGCTCTACTGCTAGAGAACCGAGGTACCAATGAATTTTTCACGCATTCAAAAAACATGTACGGTTGCCCTAAAGATATTTTGCCTGATGGTCAAAGTACAGCTCTTGATTTGGCAAAACACTTTGGAGAATTATTTGAACATGTTCGCAACTTTGATTTAGGAGCGCCCCCGCAAGCATGTGTTCTGCCCACTACCTTGGCAGACGAAATGCAAAAAGCCGTTCAAACAATGTTTGGAAATGAAGGACCAAAAATAGTGATGGATGATTCCATTTCATCTAACGCAATTGCCGGCAGACGACGCATTGCAATAAATCCTGAAGCCTGCTTTACTGATAAAGATATTCAACAATTAATTGAACATGAGGTTTACATTCATGTGGCAACATCCATTAACGGACATCATCAGGATAAAATAAAAATACTTGGGGCAGGGCATTGCGGAACAACAGAAACACAAGAAGGTTTGGCTGTTTTTTCTGAATTCATCACCGGTTGTATTGATCTTGAACGCACGCGCCGCCTATCAGACAGAGTGTTGGCAACGCAGATGGTAATTGATGGTGCAGATTTTATTGAGCTTTATCGTAATTATCTTGATAAAACAGATGATAAACAAAAAGCATTTGATAGTGCAAAACGTGTTTTCCGCGGAGGAAATATTCAAGGCGGAGCACCATTTACAAAAGACATCGTTTATCTTGAAGGATTAGTGCGTGTACAGAATTTTTTAAGTGTGGTAGTTGGTGCCGGAAAATTTGAATACATTGATCTGCTCTTCTGCGGAAAACTAGATCTATCTGATATCCCTGCTCTAAAACTTATGGATGAAATGGGGTTGATTGTAAAACCAAAATTTCTTCCCCCTTGGATACGTGATAAACGCTTTTTACTTACGCATCTCACCTATTCGTCTTTTTTAAGTGGAACAGATTCATCAGTGCTTCATCGTCACTACAAAAAATTGTTTGAGAAATAGCAGAAACATGCGCAACTTGTTCCGTTCAATCTGGTTTCTTGGGTTGGTCACCCTCATCTTTTTTCCTTTGCTTGCTTGGGTGATTTTCTATTTTACCGGACAAAATTTCATCAACATTTTCTCATTTCACCATGAAGATATTTTTACATTACAATTTTTTCTGGCCGCCGGAATTTTATTCGCCCTTGGCGTAATTTACCTGACTGAATTGCCCTACTTTGAAAAATCATTGGCTAAATATAGAAGCATGTTGTCTCACTTAAAATTCACAAAAATGCAGGCAATATTTCTGGCATTCTGTGCCGGATTTGGTGAGGAAGTTTTTTTTAGAGGCGCTATTCAACCCTACGCCGGTATTTGGATCACCGCAATTTTTTTTGTGCTCATTCATGGCTACTTTTCATTGAAGAATATTCCGGTAAATATTTTTGCCGCAAGTCTCATTCTATTTATAGCGTTGCTTGGTTGGGCAGCAAGAGAGTATTCAATATGGCACGCCATCGCAGGACATTTTTCGTATGATCTGGTTTTACTGTTCTATCACCGAAGAACAGTTTGAGTGCATTTAGATCTGATTTTATTGATTGTATGTTTTGAACAGACTTGTTGTTTAATTCTGTATTGATAGCCGACAAACAGCCAAACTAAGCAAACTTATTTGTCAATTCTTCTGAAACCAAATTATGCTTTGCCATTTCTTTTAGCAAAGGAATTGCATGATCATAACGCATTACAAATTTTGATTTCTTGCCGTCACGGCCTGAAATTTTCATGCGCATAACTTGACTGGCAGAATAATTATTAGAATCCACTACACGCACATTGGTTAAATCAACTTCTGCAATATTTTCCCATGCCCATTTTTTGGAGAAGAACTTTTTTACCTCAACGCCTGTTGAATCTGTGTACACTCTATAGCCTCCGGTTGCCAATACTTTCACAATATATATCAGTGGAAAAATAAGCACACATAATCCAAAAAGATAAATCCACAATTGAAGTCCGCGAGGCAATCCTGCTCCGGCATATCCTAGAGGCAAAAATTGTAAATCATATTTGTTTCTTCCATCAGACGCCAATTTTCTTTCTTCACGCTGATCAACCCACTGCACTGTTTGCGGAAAAACCAACTTCATGTGCGTGATGCATGCTTTAGTAGAATCAGCATTGACATTGGCCTGCACCCAGGGGAATGACTTTTCTTTTCCGTCTTCTATAAAATAGATGCGAAACGAAACTTCATCACCACCTCCAAACGTGGTATGCTTTTGTACAATTTTTATTACCTGATCATATCTGCATTCTTTCAACTTTCTGATCATACTCACAGATACAATTCCGTCAATAAAATGCACATCATAATTTACTGCTGAAGACTGTAGATTGAAACTAATATTTTCCATAACGATGAATTAGATGCCAACAAGTTATAAATTTTCAGTTAAAATATCCCGTGGACAAAAAAATATTCAGAATTAAACCTTTTATTATTGATTAAGTCAAAGCAGTAATATAACTTCACTTTAAAATTAAACTACTATGAAAACTCTATTTTTAGCATTAGCCTGTGTATTTGCCCTTGGTGCAAGCGCATCATCAGAAGCAGGGAAAAGTTTAAATAAATTAAATCAGGCATGGGAGCGCATTGGTTCTCGCGCTGTTGACATACGTGGTGATCATGATGAAATTTTAATTACCGCCAATGAAGGTATTTTTACTGCAATTCAGTTGCGTATTTTAAAGGCCCCCATTCATTTGATGAACATCAATATTATTTTTGGAAATGGCGACAATGAAAACATTGTATTTGATAAAAATTTTCCGGCAGGATCAGAAACAAGAGTAATAGATTTACCGGGTAACCAACGTGTCATTCATAAAATTAACTTGAATTACAAAAGTGTACCAACCCAAAAAGGAAAAGCAGTTGTTACGGTGTGGGCAAAAAAATGATCTGCTAATAACATTCCGAAATAAATAAAAAAAGCCGCATGTCCTGCGGCTTTTTTTACGATTTAATTTTCATGTTTATCCCTGATTTACTGCATCAGAAAAACACCATTCATTTTTGTTGATCAGTTTTTGTGCAATTGCCTGACGTGCCTCTTTTGTATTATACGGTTCAACTTTTGTGAAGCGTTTTAAGCCCATCATCATCATGCGCAATTCATCTTCAGTAACAAATGCCATCAAGGCATCTTTACCTGATTTATTAATACGGTCTGCGGCATCAAAAATATAGGTGCGCACCATAGCAATATATTCTTGACAACTTGCTTCACCTTTTTTGGCTACCATTTTTTCAACTCTCAATAAAATAGATTCTGCAACATAAATATCATTCAGCATATCGGCAATATTCATCAGAATTTCTTGCTGTTTACTTAATTCCATCATCAATTTTTGAACTGCAGAACCGGCTACCATCAATACCGCTTTTTTGAAATTGCGCAGATATTTTTTTTCTGTGTCAAAAAGATTTCCGATTTCAGAATCAAAGTCAGGAATGCTCATGAGTTCATTTGCAACGGCCATTGCGGGGGTCATCAAATCAAGTTCTCCTTTCATGGCTTTTTTCAATACCATATCAACCGTTAAGAGACGATTAATTTCATTTGTACCTTCAAAAATACGGTTGATACGTGAGTCACGATAAGCGCGCTCAACCGGCGACTCAGCTGAATATCCCATACCTCCATAGATCTGCACACTTTCATCAGCGCAAAAATCTAAGGTTTCAGAACCGACAACTTTCAGCATGGCGCACTCAGGTGCAAACTGCTCAATACCTTTCAGTGTAGCTTTTTGTTTATCCATTCCATCTTTTACATAGGCATCAATTGCTCCTTCAATATCTGCTGCTGAGCGATACGTTGCAGATTCAAGCGCAAAGGTGCGTATAACCATTTCACCCAGTTTATGACGAATAGCACCATACTTGGAAATTGGACGTCCAAATTGTTCACGCTCATTCGCATATCGTACCGCATGATTGATAACAGCCTTTGAACCACCCAATACGCCGCCCGCAAGTTTGATGCGGCCAATATTCAAAATGTTCAAGGCAATTTTAAACCCTTGATTTCTTTCTCCAAGTAAATTTTCAGCCGGAACTTTTACATTATTAAAAAACACTTGACGAGTTGATGATCCTTTGATTCCCATTTTTTTCTCTTCAGCATTCAATGTAATGCCCTCAGAATTTGCCTCTACTAAAAAACCGGTAAGGTTTTCATCGTTATCTATTTTTGCAAAAACGGTGAATAAATTCGCAAATCCGGCATTGGTGATCCACATTTTCTGACCATTCAAAACATAGTGTTTTCCATCAGCAGAAAGTACAGCTTTTGTTTTGCCAGAATTTGCATCTGATCCTGATCCGGGTTCAGTAAGACAATAGGCCGCCTTCCATTCTCCGGTTGCCAATTTGGGTATATATTTTTGTTTCTGTTCAGCGTTTCCATAATATAACAATGGAAGTGTTCCAATTCCGGTATGCGCACCGTACGCAACAGAGAATGAGTGACCGCGTCCTGTATATTCTGTCCCCAGCAATGAAGTAATAAAGTCTACTCCCATTCCGCCATACTCTTGTGGTACAGACATGCCTAACATGCCAAGCTCTCCGGCTTTGTCAAGTAGTTTAACCATCAATCCCTCTTCCATGTGATCTAAGCGATCAACCACAGGATATACTTCTTGCTTCACAAAATCAAGACTCATTTGAGCAATCATTTTTTGCTCCTCACTGTAATCTTCAGGAGTAAAAATTTCTGAACTCAAAGATTCTCTGATGATGAATTCTCCTCCTTTAATTGGTTTTCTTTCGTTACTCATATTTTTCTTTTTTTTATAAAGCAATCCGGCTAATCCTTTGCAATTTTTACCATCCGCTTTTTCATTATTTTATTTCATTTTTATTTTACCATTTGTCATTTTTAATAATCTAACCTTTCAGCCCCAACCTCTATCGGCATAAACACCGCCCATTTCACCCTAAGCCCTAACTCCTATAACCTAACCCCTACAGAACAAAATACATCAACTTGTGCGGACCAATTACCGGTACTTCATAAATATCACCCAGCACGTTAAAATTCAATTTCTCATAAAATCCACAAGCCTTTAAACGAGCATCACACCAAAGTAATTTTACGCCGCGCTTTTTTAATTCTTCAATGCCAAAAGCAATAATTGCCGCACCTGTTCCGCTACTTTGTATATCAGGATCTGTAGCCATTGCACGCAACCGATATTGATTTTTCTCTTCAAATTTCTGATTGATATCAATCAGAAAGGAAGAGGTGCCAACTACTTTTCCATTCATCACCGCACCAACATGAAAAGTTCCGTCTTGAGTGTCTGTAGGTAAAGAACAATTTTCAATGGTTTCTTTATGCGGCCAAAGCACTTTCAAACGCAATGCACGAATGTCTTTTGGATCAAGTAATTTTATTTCAATTTCTTTGTTCATTAAAGCACTTCAATAACGCCGGCAGCTCCTTGTCCGGTTCCAACGCACATGGTAACTACTCCGTATTTTTTATTTCGTTTTTTCAATTCGTTAATAATTTGCACAGATAATTTTCCGCCGGTACAACCCAGTGGATGACCTAATGCAATGGCTCCTCCGTTCACATTGACAATTTCAGGATTAATTCCTGTTTCACGAATCACGGCCAAAGATTGAGAAGCAAAAGCCTCGTTCAGTTCAAACAGATCAATATCATTCAATTTTAATCCGGCCATTTTTACTGCGCCAGGTATAGCATCAACCGGACCGATTCCCATGATGCGCGGTTCTACTCCAACTACTTTGTATGAAAGTAATTTTGCAATGGGTTGTAGATTTAATTCTTTCACCATTTCTTCAGACATCATCATTAAAAAAGCGGCGCCATCAGACATTTGTGATGAGTTTCCGGCTGTCACTGATCCTTTGGTATCAAAAACAGGTTTTAACGATGAGAGCGCTTCAATTGTTGTTTCTTTTCTTGGGCCTTCGTCCTGAGAAATGACATTAATTTTTTCTTGACGTTTTCCGTTTGCATCAAGATAAACTTCATTCACATTGATAGGTACAATATCATCATTAAATCTACCTTCAGCTTGCGCTTTGAGTGCTTTCAAGTGTGATTGCAAAGCAAACTGATCTTGATCTTCACGCGACACTTTATATTGTGCGGCAACGGCTTCAGCTGTTGTTCCCATTCCCCAATACCAATCAGGATGTGTTTTTGAAATTTTTGGATTTGGTACTACACGCCATCCTCCCATCTCAATTGCAGACATGGATTCTGTTCCTCCGGCAATGACACAACTTGCCATTCCGGTTTCAATTTTTGCTTTGGCAATGGCAAGAGTTTCTAGTCCTGATGAACAGTATCTATTTACGGTCATGCCCGGTACTTTGTCTGTATCCAATCCCATGAGAGAAATTAATCTTCCCACATTTAAGCCTTGTTCAGCTTCAGGCATGGCATTACCTACAATGATATCATCAATTCTGTTTTTGTCTAGATTTGGAATTTGTGAAACAAGATGTTTAATCACGTCTGCTGCCAAATCATCAGGACGGGCAAATCTGAATCCTCCTTTTTTTGCCTTGCCAACCGCGGTGCGATATCCTTTTACTATGTATGCTGTTTTCATAAATAATGTTTGTTGGGGTGATTCCGTGCGCTTTGAATATTCTCGCCGGACTTAAACTTAATTCCGTAAAATTTTTCCTTTTGTTACAATAGATTGAATGCGCTCTAAAGTTTTTTTCTTGGTACATAAATCTAAAAACGCCTTGCGCTCCAAATCAAGTAAATATTGTTCATCTACTTCAGACACTTCAGACAAATCACCTCCGGCAAGCACGAATCCAAGTTTTTCAGAAATGTATTGATCATGTTCTGATATGTAATTTCCTTCGCGCATGGTGTTGGCGCCAACATAAACAATTCCCAATCCTTCTTGCCCAAGAACAGAAATATTTTTTGGTTTCATTGGTTGTGTATATCCTGCGTTATAAAGAGCAAGGCAGGCCTCTTTTGCTCTTGTTAATTGGTAATCACGATCAACAACTATTTCATCAATTCCACGTCTCAGATACCCCAGTTCAAAAGCTTCTTCAGCAGAGGTAGAAACTTTGGCTTGTCCAATTGTAAGGAAACTATCTCTGAATCTATTGATGCGCACATCACCCGGCTTAAAGCTTTCTGAAAGTCGTTTTGCAAATTCTTTAGTTCCGCCACCACCAGGAATCAGCCCAACACCAAATTCAACCAGTCCCATGTACAATTCAGCATGTGCAATTACTTTATCAGCATGCATTGACATTTCACAACCACCACCTAAGGCCATATTGTGCGGTGCAACAATTACCGGACATGACGAATAACGCACGCGCATCATGGTATCTTGAAATTGTTTGATGGCAAAATTCAACTCATCATATTCCTGATCTGCAGCCATCATAAAAATTAATCCAACGTTTGCGCCCGCTGAAAAATTTTGTCCGGTATTTGAAATTATCAGTCCTTTATATTCTGTTTCAGCAAGATCAATTCCTTTATTGATACCTTGCAATACTCCACCGCCAATGGTATTCATTTTGGTATGGAATTCAAGATTCAAAATGCCATCACCCAAGTCTATCAAATGACAATCCGCATTTTTCCAAACTGTTTTAGTATCACGTAAATTATCAATGAAAACCAGTCCTTCAGTCCCCGGAATTATTTTGTAGCTTGCGCTGGCAATATCGTAGAATAGTCTCTTTCCATTTTCAATTTTGAAGAAAGATTTGTTTCCGGCCTCTATCATTTTTAACACCCATGATGCAGGATTTTTTCCATGTTCCTTCATCATGGCAACACCTTTTTCAATCCCAACAATATCCCATGTTTCAAACGGGCCTAATTCCCACCCAAAGCCGGCTTTTAATGCATCATCAATTTTATAGAGTTCATCTGTAATTTCAGGTAAACGATAAGAAACGTAAGAGAATAAACCTGAGAATATTTTTCTGAAAAACTGCCCGGCTTTGTCAGGTGCGCCCAACAACATTTTTGTGCGCGTTGCCAAATCATCCACTGATTTTGTTTGGGCAAGAATTGGAAAATCTGCTTTCTTTTTTGATTCGTATTCCAATGTTTTAAGATTGAGTGAGAGTATTTCACTCTCTGCACCTTTACTCACCTTCTTATAAAAACCTTGTTTTGTTTTTGATCCCAGCCATTTATTTTCAACCATCTTACTTACATAAGAAGGTAGAATAAAACTTGCTTTTTCTTCATCATTTGGACAATTGGCGGCAAGACCATTTGCGACATGCACCAGCGTGTCAAGACCAACAACATCGCATGTTCTGAACGTTGCTGATTTTGGTCTGCCAAGTACAGGGCCGGTTAATTTGTCAACCTCATCAATGGTCAATCCCATCTCTTCTACTACATGAAAAAGAGACATGATAGAATATACCCCAACACGGTTTGCAATAAAAGCCGGCGTGTCTTTACATAACACTGTTTTTTTACCCAAGAAACGCGCGCCATAATGCATCAGAAATTCAATTATGGCCTGATCAGTTTTTGGTGTAGGAATTATTTCAAGCAAACGTAAATATCTTGGAGGGTTAAAAAAGTGTGTTCCGCAAAAGTGTTTCTGAAAATCTTCAGTTCTTCCATCCAACATCATGTGAATAGGAATACCAGATGTATTTGACGACACCAAGGTTCCGGGCTTTCTGAATTTGTCAACTTTTTCAAGAATAATTTTTTTAATATCTAATCGCTCAACAACAACTTCAATTACCCAGTCATACTGATTAATTTTTTGAAAATCGTCATCAAAATTTCCGGTTGAAATTCTTTTTGCAAAAGAGAAATTATACAACGGTGAAGGTTTTGACTTGATGCAAGCCGACAGTGAATCATTCACAATTCTATTTCTAACTTGCGCTTTTTCAAGAGTAAGACCGGCGGCCTTTTCTTTCTCATTAGGTTCTTTTGGCACCATGTCTAGCAACAGAACTTCACATCCGATATTAGCAAAGTGACAAGCAATAGCTGAACCCATTACACCGGATCCAAGTACCGCAACCTTTTTAATTTTTCTGTTCATTTTTGATTCTCTTTATTTTCTACTAATAATTCGTTCAATAATTCATCAATACGAGTGCTTACTTCAAAAAACGCTGCTACCTTACTTTTCGGCAACATATCATAAAGTTTCTGATTGAATTCAAGTACAACTTCTCTTGCAATCTTTCTTTTTTCTAAACCCTTCTCTGTCAAAAACACGAGTGATTTTCGTTTATCTACTTTATCAGGTTCACGATAAATTAAACCACGATCTTCCATACTTTTTAATGTGCGTGACAAACTGGTTGGTTCCATTCCCATTTTCGGACCCAATGATGTACTTGGCGTTCCTTCTTTTTCAACATTAATAAGAATGAATCCCCATGAAAAGGTCATCTTATATTTTGCCGCAACCTGATTGTAATATCTGGATATTTTAAACCAGTTATTGCGCACATAAAATTCAAAAAGTTGCTCCCTATTCATATCATCAGATTCTGAGTAAAGTTAAATATATTTTTTATTATGCACGCATAGTTATAAAAATTTATTCCTCTTTTTTAGTTTACTTAGCAAAATCAACAATAATCAGCGATTATGAGAATAAGTTTAATACTACTGCTAATAATTAGTCACGCCATCTATGCGCAGATGCCTGATTTAAAGGAAATCATGCGAGGGAATGACTTTATTGGACAGCAACCATTCAATCCTATTTGGTCACCAGACGGTCAAACGATTTACTTCAGATGGCAAAGAGAAAATAATCAGCAACCGTGGTATTATCAATTTAATTTAAAAGAGCAGGAAATAAAAAAACTAAGCGCAGATCAAACCCTACATTTACCGGTTGATGGATTTACGTCATTCAAAAATCAGACCACGGTATACTTTCAAAAAGACCATCAACTTTTTAAATTACAAGGAAAAGAACTGAAATTAATTCTGTCAATTTTTGAAAATTATTACATCACCCAATTAATATCTGCGAGTAAAGTAATTATCAGACAAAATAATCAACTTTATTTGATTGATACAGAATTGGGGCAATGGACCCAGCTGACCAATTTTGTTAGCGGTAATGCTCCTTCTGCTAAAGTTGAAGAAAGCTTTCTGCTATCACAACAAGAAGAAATTTTTGAAGTGATACGCAGGAAAAATGAAGAGCAGGAAAATAGAAAAAAATTCTCTGATGACCACAGTATCACAAAGCCCAAACCAGTTTATCTGGAAGGAAAATATCCAAGCTTTATGCTTCTGAATAATCTACAATCTCATCTTGTTTATTCATTGGATCAATATCCTGAAGACGCTCCAACACACATTGAAAATTACCTAACTGAAGACGGCTACTCCCAATCAATCACAGCGCGCCCAAAAGTTGGTTCTCAAAATCCAACCCATGAAATTTATCTGTTGAACACGCACACTGATTCTTGCTACAAGATTGACTTCTCACAACTCACCGGCGCGCACAGCCGACCTGAATTTTTGAAATACTATGAGCAAGAAAATTTTAAAGCAGAATCTGAAAAAGCGAAAGATATGATTATACATCCGCATGGATTTAATGACGCGGGTGATAAATTTTTATTTGAAATAAAATCGTACGATAATAAAGACAGGTGGATTGCTGTTATGGATACAACAAGTGGTCTAATTACTGAGATTGATCATCAGCACGATTCAACATGGATTGGTGGTCCTGGTATTTCTGGATGGAAAGGTGAAGCCGGAAATGTTGGATGGATTAATAATTCAAAAATCTATTTTCAGTCTGAAGCAACAGGATACTCTCATATCTACATTGCAGAACAAATTACTAATACAACATCACAATGGAGCACAAAACAACTAACAAAAGGCAACTATGAAATTCACGATGCCAAATTGTCTTCAGATAAATCAAAATTTTATATCACGGCAAATAAAAATCATCCGGGCAACAGAGAATTTTACCTACTGGAAATTGCCACAGAAAAAATGATACCTGTTCTCACACAAGATGGTTATCACGAAGTAACAATTTCACCGGATGAAAAATGGCTAGCCATCCGATATTCGTACAAAAACAAACCATGGGAACTGTATTACGCTCCGCTGACAGAGAACACGGTGATGAAACAAATTACTCATTCAACTACTCAAGAATTCAATGCTATTTCGTGGATTGACCCTGAAGTGATAAACTTTAAAGCAAAAGATAACACCACAGTTTATGCACGTGTCTACCAGCCTGAAAAAGATAAAAAAAATAATGCCGCAGTAATGTTTGTACATGGAGCCGGTTACCTTCAGAATGCACACAATTATTGGAGTCACTATCATCGTGAATACATGTTTCATCATCTATTAACTCAACTGGGTTACACTGTTATTGATATTGATTACAGAGCAAGTGAAGGATATGGTTCAAAATTCAGAACTGATATTTACCGACACATGGGGGGCAAAGATCTTTCTGATTATATTGATGGTAGAGAACTTTTAATCCGTGAATATGGAATTGACTCAAACAGGGTTGGTATTTATGGTGGTTCGTATGGTGGTTTTATTACCTTAATGGCTTTGCTCACTGAACCGGGAAAATTCAAATGTGGTGCAGCATTGCGGTCAGTTACAGATTGGGCTCACTATAATCATGACTACACGTCAAATATTTTAAACACACCTGAAACAGATCCGGAGGCATTCAGAAAAAGTTCGCCAATTTATTTTGCTGAGAATTTGGAAGATCGCTTAATCATGTTGCATGGAATAATAGATGACAATGTACACTATCAAGATGTTGTCCGTCTCAGTCAACGATTCATTGAACTAGGTAAAACAAATTGGGATCTCATAGGTTATCCGGTTGAAGCGCATGCCTTTATTGAAGCATCAAGCTGGCATGATGAGTACCGCAGAATTTTTGAAGTGTTTGAACAAGAAATTGGTGGATCAAAATAAAAAAAGCGGACTTGTTTGCTCCGCTCTTTTTTTAATTAGTTTTTCACTATTCTTTTGGTAACAACTGAATCATCTTTGACAAGTTGAATCAAGTACACGCCGTCAGAAAGATCACTTAAATCTATTTCAGAATTTCCTGCCGCTATATTTGTCTGTACCATAATTACTGTTCCATCCAAAGCCACCAGCATCATATAATCTGCACCATTTTCAAGTACCATATTCACAATGGCTGATGTTGGATTTGGATACAAGTGAACATCAAAAGCCTGTTCCATTTCTTGAACACCCACATCATAAATAATAATCACGTTAGAAGGTTCAGAAAAAGATGAACATCCGTTAGCATCAGTATAAAGAACGGTGTATCCTCCATTTTGTCCCACGGTGACATAATTCACCGTATCATTTATTTCACCAACAATTGGGTTTCCATTTACATACCATTGATTTCCGTCAGGATAATTTGAGAAAATGAAAACACTGTCAATAGCAATAACCGGTGGCGTTGGTAAAGGATTCACCGTAACAAGCACGCTGTCTGAATTTGAGCATCCGTTAGCATCTGTTCCTGTCAGATAATACCAAGTTGACGTTGAAGGTTCTGCCCATGGATCTGCAATGATAAAATCTGATAAAGTCAAATCAAATGTCCACACGTAGATGGTGGCACCTGTTCCGTTCAACTGTGTACTATCACCAATACATATTGCAACATCAGATCCTGCACTAACCGTTGGCAGTGGGTTTATAGTTACAGTAACCTGAGCTGAATTTTCACAACCGTTTGCATCTTCTCCGGTTACAAAATAAGTTGTTGGTCCGGTAGGTGAAGCAATTGGATTTGCAATATTGGTTGCTGACAAAGATGCATTTGGAGACCATGTATAATCAACTGCACCCGTAGCAAGTAATTGAATGCTTCCATCAACACAAACAGAGGTATCAGCACCTGCTGAAACATTCGGGAGTGTGTTCACATTTACCACCACTTGATCAGTATTTGAACACCCATTAATATCCGTTCCTTCAACGGTGTATGTTGTAGTGACTAACGGCGAGGCAAAAGGATTTGAAATAGTTTCACTTGACAAAGTTGGATCAGAATTCCATACATAAGAAATTCCTCCTGTGGCAAAAATCTGAACGTTATCACCTTCACAAATTGTTTTATCCACTCCCGCACTTATGCCGGGTAAATTTATGGTTGAGATAGTTACAGAATCAATATTGGAACAACCGTTTCCATCTGTTCCGGTCACGAAATATTCTGTTTGCGTTGTTGGTGTTGCCAGAGGATTTGGAATATCAAGTTGTGAAAGTGTTGGATGACTTGCCCACAAATAAGTACTTGCACCGGTAGCATTCATTGGCCAAGAATCTCCCAAACACACCTGACCATCAGGCCCTGCATTTACTGAAGGAAGTGTAAATAATGATGCAGCTACAGTGTCCTTATCTTGACAACCATTTCCATCGGTTCCGGTAACGATATAGTTTGTGCCCCCCGTTGGTGTAGCCGTTGGGTTGGGAATATTTAATTGAGAAAGAGTTACGTCAACATTCCATAAATATGAAACTGCCCCGGTCGCGTTTAATGGATATCCTTCGCCCGGACAAACACTAAAATCAGCACCGGCATCAACTGTGGGTAGAGCATAAATGCCAACCACGGCATTAGCTGAGTTCTGACACCCATTGCCATCTGTAATTGTCACCGTGTAGGTTCCAGCTGTTGCTACCGTAATTGCATTAGATGTTTCAGTTGTACTCCAGAGGTAAGACGAATAGGTGTCAGTTGACAAAACTACATCACCACCAATACAAAAACTCAAGGGTCCATCAGCATAAATTACAGGAGTTGGAATTGCATTTACCACCACAACCACTGTGTCATAATCAATACAACCAGATGCGCTTTCACTGCTAACCAAATAAGTTGTCGTAACATTTGGATCAACTGTAACCGTAGCACAACTGGTACAACTTAAACTGGTCATGTCACCGGAAAAAACTGACCAAGTGATATTGATTCCACCACTTGCCGTGAGGTCAACTGTCTGACCGTTACAAATTGCTTCATCAGCCCCGCCAACAGTTTCAAGCTGACAATATTTTATGGTACTATAATCTAAATTAGTTGAGGGGCCTCCGTGTGATTTTCCTGTGACAAATATATTCTCAATAGGATCTAATTTCATTCTCACTGCCTGATCAGATAATGAAGATGGTCCGTCAAAACTTGTTTCCCATTGCAGATTTCCGCTGAGATCATATTTAAGCGTTGTATAATCATTGTTATTACCCGTAAGATAACTGTACCCGGTAACATATAAATTACCGCTGCCACCCACTGAAATATCTGTGGCTTCATCAAACTCAAGTCCGGGACTTGAATAAGTTTGTGACCAAAGAAGAGTTCCACTGCTATTATAAGCGCGCGTAACATAATCTTCACTGGTTGCAACTGATTTACTTCTTCCCGTTACATAAATATTATTGGTTCCTAAATCAATATCCAAGGCATTGATGCGGTCAAGTGATTCGGCGTCTCCTCCATACATCTGAAGCCACTGAAATGTTCCACTATTATTGAATTTCATTAGCAGATAATCTTCTTCTTCAATAACTGTAGAAAACCCTTGCCCACCAACAATGATATTACCTGATCCATCCAATTTCATGGTGTGAGGTGTATCCAATTTTCCATAGCCGGAATCTTGAGTAACATTCACAATTGGTGCACCTCCGGCAGGATTAAACTTAAGTATTAAAAAATCAAAGTAGGTTGTTGCTGTTGAATTTTCTCTATGACCGGCGACATAAATAACTCCGGCCGCATCAGTGACTACCACTTTTGCCATGTCATTCAGCGTTCCACCTCCGGTTTGTGTCCATTGAAAAACTCCGGCAGAATTGTATTTATGTACAACCCAGTTTACATCAGAACTACTCACTGATTGTGAACCTACCACAATGACATTATTTGAAGCGTCTACCGTAACATCTTCTCCACTATCATAAAGTGTTGACCCACTATTAATCACTGACCAATCAATTGCACCTGTTGTGCCATCGTATTTAATGATGCATAGATCATAATCACTTCCGCTAACATAGCGAGATCCTGTAACAATGACATCATTATTACCGTCAAGCACAATGGCATTTGCCTCGTCAATTCCTGTTCCGCCATAAGATGTTTGCCAAAGCTCGTTTCCATCTGAATCATATTTAACGGTGACTATATCATAGCTTGTTCCGTTGTATGAAGTACCGGTAACGTAGGTATTCCCACTGGCATCCAATGCAAGATCAACAGCGTTATCAATAAAATTTCCGGTTGAATGGTTGTATCTTGCTTCCCATTGCACATTGATTTGAGCAATAGAATTAACAGATAGAAGAACCGCAATAAAAAGCAATGCGTAGATTCTCATCATAAGTAGTTTTTTTTCAATCAAACAGCTAAGATAGCTAATTTTCGGTTGAAGCCAAGGATTAATCAGATAAAATACAATCTAAAACAGACCAATTGCCTTATTTTTTAGATTACCCGTCTAAAACTTGCTTTGTTACTAGTTTATTAATAATTTCGCTGGTTGAACTCTATGAAAACTGAGTGAAGATGAAAAAACTTCTACTGCTTCTGGCGCTCATTGCGTCTATAAAATCTTTTGGTACACACATCATCGGAGGAGAGATCCTATACCAGCATTTAGGTGGATCAAGTTATTTACTTACCTGTAAACTTTATCGTGATTGTTGTCCAAGTTGCTTCGATTTCCCTGCAACTGTTCAGATCAATGTGCGATATGGAAACGGTGGTACACCAACTCCGGGCTTGTACAGCTTGCCAATGCAAGGTAGAACTGTCTTAGATCCGCCAATTGATACTTGTGCTTTTGATCCCGGAATTTGTGTTGAAGAAGCTATTTTTTCAAGTGTGGTTTCGTTACCGCCTGGAACAGGTGGCTATCATCTTTGGATGAGTGCTATTGCAGGCGGTGCTTTTCCAACGGGTCTTTGTTGCCGGAATAATTCAATTGACAACATAAGCGCCCCGGGTTCTGCCAGAGAAACATTTTATGCATATGTGCCTGACAACAATCTTTGGCTTACCAACTCGAGTCCGGTTATTTCAAACTTCCCTCCTGTATTCGTATGCCAAGGTTATGATATAAATTTAGATTTCTCTGCAACTGATTCAGACGGAGATTCACTAGTGTATTCTTTTTATACGCCTTACAATGACTTAACGGGTATCAATGCACTTGGTACACCTCCTGACAACGTTACTTTTAACACTGTTACTTGGCTTGCCGGATATAGTGCAACCGATCCTCTTGATCCAACAGCAGGTTCATTGCCAGGACTTACCATTAATTCAAACGGTATTATTAGCGGTATCCCTCCTATACAAGGTCAGTTTGTTGTTGGGGTCATGATTGAAGAGTATCGTGATGGAATAAAAATTGGAAAAATTACGCGTGACTTTCAGTTCAATGTACTCAACTGTCCTCCTCCTCAGGATGCCGGTATTGGAGCAGTTGATGGCTGTTCAGGCACCAATATCCAGTTTATCAATAATAGTGGCGCCGGAGCTAACGGTTTTTGGTGGGATTTTGGAACCGGAAATCCTGCAGACACGAGTATAGTTTTTGAACCAACATTTAACTATGGTGCGATGGGTACATATCCAATAACGCTCATGGCACAAAAAGGAACACTATGCGCTGATACAGCTTACTACACGTTAGTGATATCTGGTTTGACCGGAGATTTTTCTCATCCTGATACTGTGTGTATCGGAGAATCTACTGCATTTCAAGATCTTTCTATTCCAGCTTTTAATGGAACATTGAATGCATGGGAATGGGATTTTGGTGATGGACAATCTTCTACTTTACAAAACCCAAATCATGCCTATTCATCCTCAGGAAACCAAACTGTTCAGTTGATAGTGCACACTGACGTTGGTTGCTCAGACACCATCACCAAACAATTGTATGTCAAAGTACCTCCTCAGGCAGCAATAACAGCAATGCCCGGTTGTAACGGTCCAAATGTGACCTTCAACAATAATAGTGATCCTCTGGCAAATGGTTTTTGGTGGGATTTCGGAACCAGTTTTCCTGATGATACCAGCAATGTTGCAGATCCTACTTTTGACTATTCAGGTTATGGATATGGATCTTACACTGTTACACTTATTGCTCAGAAAGGCACAACCTGTGCTGACACAACCACCTATAATTTACTCATATCAAATGTCACAGCTGATTTTGCAGATTTAGACACAACCTGCACAAATGTCTTGATAAATTATTCTGACATGTCATCTAATGTCAACGGTACGATCACTCAATGGGAGTGGAATTTTGGCGATATGTCAACTACCACCTTACAAAATCCAACACACGGATATTCTGTTTCAGGAGACTACAATGTGCAATTGATTGTTACAAGTTCATTAGGTTGTAAAGACACAATTGTAAAACTTATTCATGTGGACGATGCACCACAGGCAATCATTGGAACAACTGATTTCTGCTCAGGCTCAACGATAAATTTCGTGAATAATAGTGACCCTGGCGCCAATGGTTTCTGGTGGGATTTTGGAACGGGTGATCCGGGTGACACCAGTATAGTTTCAAACCCGTCTTTCACCTATCCATCTTTCGGAAATTATACGATTACTTTAATTGCTCAAAAGGGCACTGACTGTGAAACATCAACTACTTCACCAATAACAATTTCTGATTTGATTCCTGACTTTGATTTACCGGCAGGAACTTGCGTTGGAACAGATGTTGCCTTTGTGGATCAATCTTCAACTTCGGCCGGAACATCCATTACAGGTTATGAATGGGATTTTGGTGATGCATCAACAAGTACTGCGCAGAATCCTAATCACACTTATTCTGCAGGTGGAACCATGCCGGTGCAACTTGTTGTTACAAATAATGCAGGATGTTCAGACACCATAGTTCAAAATCTAAACATTCAATCTTTGCCTATTGTTAATGCCGGATTAGACACCGCAATGTGTGTTTCAAATCCAGGATTGGACATGAACGGTATTGTTATTGGTGCAACCGGTGGGGTGTGGACACCTAATGGAGGAGTATTTGTTCCTTCTGCAACCAACTTAAATGCAACTTACTTTCCGTCATTAGCTGAGTTAAACAACGGATTTACTCAACTCGTACTTACTTCAACAGGAAATGGAAATTGTCCTGCTCAAACGGACACCATCAATATTCAATATTTGGATACGCCTGAAATCAATACGGGAGGTAATATTGATGTTTGTGAAGATTCACTCTACGTAATATTGAATGCAAGTGTTCAATTTGCAGCTAATGTAATTTGGACAACAAACGGAGCAGGTTCATTTGATGATCCTTCTTCTCTGAACGCTACTTATACATTTGACCCGACTGATGTTTCTTCCGGACAAATTACATTGTACATTGAAACGTTCAATTTTTCAGGTTGCCCGGATGATCAAGATTCTCTCTATATCACGTTTCACCAACCACCAACAATGAATTTGGTTTACGATGACACGATTTGCGCCGGATTCCCACTTCAACTTGAATCTAACTCATCAACCGGAAATGGCTGGTGGCAAACAACCGGCGATGGAAACTTTACTCCGGATGATTCATCAGCCTTGACATTCTATAATCACGGCACAACAGATGAATCTAACGGTACGGTACAGATTTATTTTCAGACTATAGATAATGGCGGCTGCAATGCATTATATGACACGCTTGACCTTGTTATTGTTCCTTCCCCTACTCCAGATTTTACCTTTGTAGAAGGGTGTTACGGAACCACCATTCCATTCACAAATACCTCAACCAGTGTTGATCCAATTGTTGGATATGAATGGACATTTGAGACCGGTCTAACATCAACTCAAACTGACCCAACTCATACTTTTACTAGTCCAGGAATTCACCCTGTACAACTCATAGTGACATCAGCCAACGGATGTGAAGACACGCTGATTCTGCCTGTCACTTCTCATTTCATTCCTGTTGCTGCGTTTGATTTACCTGCACCATGCTTGCCAGGTGGCACTTATTTTTATGATGCTTCTTCAGTAACCGGAGATACCATTGCAACATGGGCATGGAATTTTGGTGATGGAGGTACTTCTACAGATGTTAACCCTGTTCACCAATATGGCTCATCTCAGGTTTATAATGTTACACTTTCGGTAACCAGCGGATTTGGTTGCAGCAATGATACCGTGGTAAGTGTAAATATTTTACCAGGCCCTGATGCCGCATTCACAGCTAACCCACCAAGCGGAAATTTATTGGTTGATATACAATTTACTGATGAATCAAATCCAAATGGCGCACCTTTAGAATTCTGGGATTGGAGTTTTGGTGATGGCGATACTTCTGACCAACAAAATCCAGCTCACCCGTATCAAAACGAAGGACAGTATGATGTTATGCTCATTGTGACAGATACTGCAGGTTGTGTAGACACGGCAATAGTTGTTGTACCAATTTATCACGGGCCACAAGTGCCTTCAGCTTTTTCACCAAACGGTGATAATAATAATGACTGGCTAATGATATTGGGAGGTAATTTCAAAGAAGTGAACTTTAAAATTTATAATAATTGGGGGCAAGTAATATTTGAGACCAATGATCCTACCTCACTGGGTTGGGATGGCAAATACAATGGCGTTGACCAACCGGTTGGTGTTTATGTTTACGTGGCTGTCGTCAAAACTTATGACGATGAAGAACACAGTTTATCAGGAGATGTTTCACTTATAAGATAAGGCAGAAATCATGAAAAAATTAGTTGTTATAATCACATTCGGATTTCTTGCATTTCAAATTTATGCTCAAGATTTCCATCTCTCACAATATGATGCGGCTGCCTTGAATGCAAATCCGGGAATGACTGGAGTGTTCAAAGGAGAGTATCGCATTCACGGGCATTACCGCAATCAATGGATGGCTGTTGCAACGAAACCGTTCACTACCGGACTAATAAGCTTTGATGTCAACAAAGGAAAATGGGGATACGGAGGTCAAATTGCAAATTTCAGAGCCGGCACAGGTGGATACAATGTTGTGAGCGTATTACCATCTGCAGCGTATAAAATTAGTTTTGGCGCACGCAAATTCAGTTTTATCAGTGTTGGTGTTCAGGTAGGTTTTTTTCAAAAATCAATTAATTCATCTGCTCTTACGTTTGCAAATCAATATGTAAAAACAGATGGCGCAGGAAACTTCAACACAGCATTGTCATCCAACGAAAATTTTTCGGGTAATGGCATTTTAAATTTAGATGTTACTGCCGGGGCAATGTATTACTATGCTGATCCAATGAGCATGATTAACCCTTTTGGGGGCATTACGGTTTACCATATCAATAATCCCAAAGAATCTTTTTTAGGCGCAAGCAACAATAAATTGCCTTTGCGCACTGAAGGTATCTTAGGTGCAAGATTTGTTGTTACTCCAACAATTTCTATCATGCCAAAAGTTTTTTTCCAATATCAAAAAGAAGCGATGGAGCTAACCTATGCAGCACAGGCACAATTTTATCTTCCAAACAAGGATTTATTTTTATTGGGTGGAGTCACCTACAGAAACAAGGATGCTGCAATTCTGGAGTTTGGAGCCAAGTATGCAAAATTCATTGGAAGAATAAGCTACGACATTAATACGTCAGATTTAAATAATGTATCACGCGGCAGAGGAGGAACTGAAATTTCACTTACATACATTTTCAGTACACCTAATCCAAATCCGGTTCCAACTTGTCCTAGATTATGATGAAGAGAATTATTTTATCAGCTATATCATTACTTGTGCTCACCACTAGTTCGGTAGCGCAAACTGATAATGAACTTATCAGAATGGGAGATGCGGCCATGGCAAATGGTCAATATTCAAACGCAGTTTATTATTACGCATTTGTCTTATACAAAGTGCAGCAGGGAGAAGAGGCACTGTATTATGCTTATGAAATTTCTCCTGCGTATAAAGAGCCTGAAAAAAATGAGGATGGTACCGTTAAGCCGCCTGAAAACCCTACTGCTAAACAAATTGAGTTAATTCATAAATTAGCTGATGCTTACCGTTTGGCAGATGATTACAAAAATGCAGAAATATGGTATGCGGCAGCAATGAAATACCCACTTGAACAATTTCCTTACGTTCAGTATTTCTATGGCGTTTCGCTGATGTACAACAGTAAATTTGGAGAGGCCATGACTGAGTTTGAAGGATTTCAGTCGTTAAATAATGATCCTGACAACCAATACTATCAACTATCCAATTCAAAAATTGCAAGTTGTCAATTTGCAATGAACCCCAACAACACAAAAGAGGGGATAACAATTACAAATCCCGGAGACGTAATTAATGGCGGCAGTACAAGTTTCGGATTACAATTTGTCTCTGACGAGTACATGATTTTTTCAAGCGCTCGCATTGAAGACAAACCAGATTCAATAGTATCAGAAAATGAGAATCCACTTGAGTTGTATATGTTAGACATCTACCTTGTCAAGCTCAATGAAGACGGATCATTTGGAGCAATTGAAAAATTTCCTTTCTCAATCAACTCATCAGAGTATCATGAAGCAAGTGCAGTAATTTCAGAAGACGGCAATGCGATTTTTTTCACACGCATGGATCCGGATAACCGAAATGAAACTAAAATTTATGCCAGCAGAAAATTCAATAACACGTGGCTAGCTCCATTTGCCTTGGACAACAACGTAAACATGGATGGGTTTAGATCAATGAACCCCTCGTTGTCATCTGATGGTAAAACATTGTTTTTTGCCACTAACCGTCCAGGCGGTGAAGGCGGCATGGATATCTGGATGACCACACTTGGACCAAATGGTGAGACAACTGAACCAGTGAACTTGGGTAATCAGGTGAACACGTTTGATGATGAAATCACTCCGTTTTACCATGATATTACCCAAACACTTTATTTTGCTTCGGGCGGACATATTGGATTTGGTGGACTTGATATTTACGCCACCAAATGGAATGAAGAAACTGAATGGTGGAGCGAATCAGTTAATGTTGGCGCTCCGGTTAATTCAAGTCGTGATGATAGTTATTATATTGTTGATGAACAACTCAGAATTGGTTATGTTTCATCAGATCGCGAAGCGTGCTCTGAATGTGATTCTATATATAACCTGAGCATACACTGCAATAAAATTTATCAGATTGAGCGCCCTGAGATGAAATTTTTTATCAGTGGGTATGTCTATGACGCAACTACCAATGAAATTATTCCGGGAGCGAAAATAGAATTCAAAGACGCCAATTATAAATGGGAGCATTTTGAAATTATAGCTGATGAAAACGGTTATTACCAGCATGAGCTTGTGCCCAATCTTGAATTATTCATGAGAGCATCTCAAACAGATTATTTTGCAGACAAGGCAGTAGTTTTTACTCTTGGTGAAACAGAATCAAGAAATTATCAGCAAGACTTTTATCTTGAAAAGATTCCTAAAGGTGAGATTACTATTGAAGGAATAGAATACGACTTTGACAGTGCCAACCTGCGACCAGAATCTGAAAAAATTCTTGATAACCTCATTGAGTTTCTTGAATTAAACAGTAACCTGACTATTGAAATAAGATCACATACAGACATGCGTGGAAATGACGATTACAATCTCAGGCTTTCTGAAAGACGAGCCCAAAGTGTAGTTGATTATTTAGTTGACCACGGTATACCAAGAGAAAGATTAATGCCTAAGGGTTATGGAGAAACAATGCCGGCAGAAGTACCGGGACCAGACGGGACAATCGTAACATTGACACCGGCTTACATTGAAGCATTGCCTGATGAAAACTCAAGAGAGACTGCCCACCAGCGCAACAGAAGAACTGCCTTCTTTGTCCTTGAACAAAATTAAGCGTACCATTTTTTTTTGAATAAACCTCAATCTTCAACCATTGAGGTTTTTTTTCGTCTTGAGATAAGTACTGGCAACTCATCTATAAAAATCTGAGAATGTTTATATTTACAGATTTCCGTGAAGTTTGTGGAACGAAAAAGATTAAAGCTCTGATGATTATTGAAATGATGAAAAAATACTTCTACCTCTTTCTTGTGCTGCTACTGCACTTTCAGGTATATGGACAACAAGACACTGTTTTCTGGTTTGCTGCTCCTGATATCTCAAGTGCCGAAGGCCAGTCACCCATCTATCTGAAATTTCAATCATATTCTGATGCGGCTACTATTACCGTGAGCCAACCTGCAAACGGAGCATTTATTCCGTTAACCGTTAACTTGGCAGCTAATGACAATGACAGCATCAATCTCACCCCTTACATTGCTCAAATTGAAAGCCCTTCAGCCAACACCATCAATACAACCGGACTAAAAATTTCATCTACGGCAAATATCACCGCATATTATGAAGTTGCAGCATCCAGTAATCGCGAAATGTTTTCACTCAAAGGAAATAAAAGTATTGGAACCAACTTTTATACACCTTTTCAAAAAACATGGAATAATGCAGTTGTTGCGCCTGCAACTTTCAGTTCGTTTGAGATTGTTGCTACTGAAGATAACACTACCGTTTTAATCACGCCAAGAACAAATATAACCGGACACGTGGCCAATGTCACCTACAGCATCAATTTGGATCAAGGCGAAACTTACAGCGGAAGAGATACGGATGTCAACGCCACTACTTCTCTTGCCGGATCAATTATCTCTTCTGACAAACCAATTGCTGTTACCTTATTTTCAGGCGCACTCACAACCGGTGGATGCACATCTAGCGTAGCTGATCAAATTACTCCCACTGATTACATTGGAACAGATTACATCATTCACAAAGGAACATTATCAGGAGAAAAGGTGTACATCATGGCAACTCAAAATTCAACCAATATTACAATTGATAACAGTGGAACAACATCAACCGTAATTAACTGGGGCGAAACATATACCTATTCACTTACTGATGACATCAATTATATTCACACCAATAAACCTGTTTACGTTTGGCATGTCACAGGATCTGGATGCAGTATGGCCGGTGCACAAGTGCCATCCATTTTTTGTGCAGGCAAATACGAACAAACTTTTACCAGAACAAAATCTGATTCGTTAGGATTAATTGTTTACACCCGAGCAGGATTTGAAGATCAATTTGAAATTAACGGAAATGCCTCATTGCTCACTGCAGGTGATTTTACCGTTGTACCCGGAACATCAGGAGAATTTGTTGTCGCTAAGAAATATTTCAACACAACGGATGTACCGGTGAACTCATACCATCTTGTAACAAATAGTGGAGATATTTTTGGACTTGCTGTTGTGCATGGAGAATCAGGAACAGATTTATCGTACGCATGGCTTTCAGAATTCCAATCATATCCGTTTGTTGATGCAGGTCTTGAAGAAGACACTATTTGTGCCAATGTGCCTTACACTCTGAACGGAATTGTTGGTGGCGGATCTGTTACCGGTATCTGGGGGGGTTCTGGTTACGGAACATTTTCATCAGGACTCACAGCACTTGATAATGTCTATATTCCAAGCGGACTTGATACCATCATTTCTCCAATCAATATTATACTCACATCTACCGGGCCATGTCCTGTAATGAAAGATACCCTAGTTCTTCACGTTGACCCTGCTCCAATTGTGAATGCATCAGCAGACCAAACTGTTTGTGCAAACAATGCAGACGTTACCTTAGATGGATCTGTTTATGGAGGATCAACAACCGGTGTCTGGTCTAGTCTTGGATCTGGCACTTTTATTCCTGACAACATTACCTTGAACGCTGTATATGTTCCCTCAGCTGCAGATACTACAGCGGGAAGTGTTACATTGGTATTGACATCAACCGGTGCAACTACCTGCAACGTGGTAACAGATACTATGATTGTAACAATCACAGATTCTCCTTTTGCTGATGCAGTAGATGATACTATTTATGCATGTGCAAATAACCCAGGTTTTGCACTTTCAGGAGTTGTTTACGGTTCAACCACAACCGGAAAATGGACTACCAGTGGTAACGGTTCATTCTCGCCTGATAATCTGACACTCAACTGCACTTATGCACCAACTCCAACTGATGTAGCCGGTGGATCAATTACTATTTATTTTCAGAGTACAAACAATGGATCATGCACTCAATCAAAAGACAGCGTGGTTGTAATTTTTACACCTTCTCCAACAACTTATGCCGGCGGTGATATACTTGCGTGTACTAATGAGCCTTCTGTTGATTTGTCCGGAACGGTTGGTGGTGCTACAACAACAGGAACTTGGAGCGGAGGAACGGGAACATTTAACCCTGATGCAAATACTTTGAATGCTACCTATACACCAAGTGCTTCTGAGGTGCTTGCAGGCACCATGTCTCTTACGCTCACATCTACAAATAATGGAACATGTATTTCAGTTTCTGATGTAGTTCAAATAACCTTTATTGCACCTCCGTTTGCTAATTTTAATTTTGGTGATGTGTGTTTAGAAGACACCATGTATTTTACAGATTTTTCGTTGAACGGATTTGGAACTATTGCAAACTGGGTGTGGAATTTTGATGATGGTTTTTCTTCAACATCACAAAATCCTTCTCATTTATATTCTGCGCCAGGTAGCTTTGACGTTGAGTTGATTGTAACTAGTGATGCAGGATGTTCTGATACCACCATTAAATCTGTTGACGTTTTTGAACTACCAGTTGCTGATTTTGACTATACCTCAAGTTGTGATAATAACCTTGTAATTTTAGATTTTACAGATGCCTCAACAACAACAGCTGATCCAATCACATATTGGTATTATGACTTTGGTGGCCAAGGAAGTCAAGCCACAGAAGATCCTTCGCAACTATTTATTGGATCAGGAAATTTTGTGATTTCACATATTGTTGAAACAGTAAATGGATGTTCTGATACCCTGGTTGAAATTATCAATATTCCCCCAAGACCTTCAGCAGGATTTTACTACAATACATCAAATGGATTAAATGTTGGTGCAGAATTCACTTTTATAGACACCTCAACTTACGCAGTGAACTGGCAATACTATTTTGGTGATGGCAATGTATCCTATGATCAAAATCCAACCAACGTATATTTTGAAAATGGCACTTATACGGTAACACAGTATGCAATTGGAATAATGGGATGTATAGATAGCGCTAAAACAGATATTACAATCAACACGGTTACTAACGAAATTGAAAAATTAATTCCGAATGCCATTTCACCAAACGGAGACGGTAATAATGATGTATGGAAATTGAATTTTATTCCATTGCTAAATCCTACTGCTGAAATTATCATTGTAAACAGATGGGGGCAAACCGTCTATCAAGCCATTGGATATAATGAGCCGTTTGATGGCACCTATCACGGTGAAAAATTACCGGAAGGCACGTATTTCTATCTGATCAAAATCAGCGATGAAGAAGTGTATCAAGGTCCGTTACTTATTTTAACTGAAAACAATTAATGAATTGATTCAAAAAAGACATGAAGAAATTTTTATACAGTATAATTTTTATTCTTAGTTGCCAGTTTACCATTGCACAACAGCAATATGTTTTCACCAACTATTTACTGAATGAGTACTATTATAATCCTGCTTTACCTGGCAGTGAAAATGTCCATAAAGCAAATATTGGATACAGAAATCAATGGGCAGGGTTTGATGGTGCACCGGTTACACTACATGCAAACTTTTATGGCTCATACGCAAACCAGAAAAAACATGGATATGGTGTATCCCTCATGTCTGACAGAAGCGGATTGATTCAAAACACTAATATTTACTTGAGTTATGCCTATCACATCCAATTGTCTGATTCAATAAGAATGGGATTTGGCGTGCGTCCCGGCTATATGCAGTACAACATTAAGTTATACGACACCCAACTTGCAGATCCGGTAGATGATGTTTTGAACGGAAATATTCTGTCGACTAATGCTATTGATCTTGGATTTGGTTTATATGTGTATTCAAATAAATTTTTTGTT
This sequence comes from Crocinitomicaceae bacterium, assembly GCA_016708105.1. Taxonomy (NCBI): domain Bacteria; kingdom Pseudomonadati; phylum Bacteroidota; class Flavobacteriia; order Flavobacteriales; family Crocinitomicaceae; species Crocinitomicaceae bacterium. The sequence goes on along the minus strand of JADJGJ010000001.1, from coordinate 782,662 downwards.
TCAGCATCCATGCGTCAAGTTCTTGGTTCATCAGTCTCTTTTACCGGTTTCAACTATGGTCTGGTTGAACACTACAGCGCAGTTGCCGGATACACTTTCAGAACCAAAAAGAAAAAATTTGAATTTGAACCGTCTGTCATGATGCAATATGTAAAACCTGCTCCGCTCCAATTATCTGCCATGTTCAAAACAACCTATAAAAATAAATATTGGGCAGGCCTAACAATGCGTACACAAGATGCAGTAGGAATTGTGATAGGAGCAAATTTCTGGAAACGTCTCAATATTGGATATGCTTTTGATTATTCACTTGGACAAGTAAAAACATTTAATAATGGAACACATGAATTCATGTTGACTTTTGTGGTAACTAAAACAAAACCTACACTAGATCAAGAAGACGAAGATTTGAATAACGGAATATTTGAAGAGAATAATAAAAAGAAACAGGAATAGTGTGAAGATCTTTTTAGCCGTAGGAGTTAGAGAAGATAGAAAAAGATAATAAATGAAAAAACAATAGTTTGACGCCATATGAAACTACTAAAAAAACTACTGTTGATTGCGCTTTTCATCATAGCGGGTGGTCAAGAGCTCAAAGCTCAGATTGATACTAATTTCTGGTTTGCTGCTCCGTGGGTCACACCTGACCACTGGTGGAGAGATCCAATTGCATTTGAAATATCAACATTTGGTAATCCTACCACGGTTCGTATTCAGCAACCTGCCAGCTCGTATGATACAATTTTTACTGTACCTGCTAACTCACTGTTCACAAAATATGTAACGCATATCATGAATAGTTTAGAGAGTAAACCGGCCGATGCCTTGCTCAATACCGGAGTTCACATTACATCAGATTATCCCATCACGGTAGTGTATGACATCATCACACGATCTCCACAATTCTACAATCCGGAAACCTATTCACTCAAAGGAAATAATGGTTTGGGCTATGAGTTTGTTGCTCCATTTCAAACCAAGTGGAATAACCAAACCTTGGGAGGTGATTTGAACGGAGATGCCCTAGTAACTCAACCACGGCAACAAATTTCAATTGTAGCTTCTGAAGATAATACCACTATTTGGATTACGCCAAAATGTGCCATAGTCGGTCATCCTGCGGGGGTAACATTTTCAGTTGTTCTGCCAGTTAAGGGCAACGTGTATACCGTTCAAAATATGGTTGGAAATACAAATGTGCTTGGCAACAATTTAGCAGGAACAGTTATTGTTTCAGATAAGCCTGTTTCAGTTACCGTATCAGATGACTCTGTGAATCCTTCAGGCGGCGGTGGCTGTTATGATTTGATGGGTGACCAAATTGTTCCAACTGATGTAATTGGCACAGATTATATCGTCAATAAAGGATTTTTAAATGGTGGCTCTGATGAATCATTATATGCCATGGCAGTAGAAAATTTTACTACCGTAACGATTAATGACGGCGTTACAAGTGTAACAACCATTTTAAATCAAGGTGACACCTATTCTTTTATCACAGATTACCAGCTAACTTATGTCACGGCAGATAAACCAATCTATATGCTTCACATGTCCGGTTACGGATGTGAATTAGGTGAAGCAATTCTTCCCCCATTAAATTGTGCCGGTTCAGATCAGGTAAGTTTTGCGCGACCAAATGGACAAAGTTTTCTTCTTGATATTTTATGTCCTGCAGGCTCTGAAGATGATTTTACGTTGAATGGTTCAGCCGCACTTGTTCCTGCTGGCGCTTTCAGTCCGGTGCCCGGAACAGGCGGGGCTTGGATGGGTGCGCAAATAAGCTACACGACTGCACAAATTCCTGCTGGCACAGCAAATCTTATTACTAATTCAACAGATTATTTTTCTTTAGGTATTATAAACGGAGGCGCAACCACCGGATGTCTATATCACTACATGTCTTCATTTATCCGACGTGTTTATGTTGATGCCGGAATTGACCAAACGCTTTGTAAAGGCAACACAGACATTAATCTTACAGGCAGTGTCAGTGGTGGTGTTACTACCGGTATCTGGAGTGTTTTAGATGGTACCGGAACTTTTGCAAATCCAACGAATCTCAATGGTACTTATACACCTTCTCCTTCAGATTACACACAAGGTTATCTAACATTTGTTTTGCAATCAACGGGGAATTGTCTGCCTGAATTTGATACCATGAAAGTAACCTTCATTGAATCTCCTCAAGTAACTGCCGGTGCTGATCAATATTATTGCAGAAACAATATTCCTGATATTCCGGTGAACGGAACATTACAATATGCTGTTGGATCTCTTTGGTCTGGTGGAACCGGTGGCGCATTTGATGATCCATCTGATTTGAATACATTTTATGTTGCTTCACCGGCCGATGTTTTGGAAGATAGTCTTTTGTTGATCATTACATCGTCAGGAAGTTTCTTCTCATGTCCTGATGATAAAGATACTGTAGTAATTTACTTCACTGAACCGCCGGTAGTATTTGCTGGACCAGACATAGTCACCTGTGCAAGTGAACCTGATGTACCAGTTGCAGGTTCAGTTACCGGAGCATCTTCTACCGGAATTTGGACAACCTCTGGGTCTGGAAGTTTTTCTCCGTCTGAAACAGATTTGAGTTCAACGTATACCATGAGTTCATCTGATACTACCTTGTCAAGTTTGACACTTGTGCTTACATCAACCGGCAATGGAGGCTGTCTGGCTGTTGCAGATAGTTTGATGGTGACAATTCTTGATCAGCCTATAATAAATATTATTTCTGATGATTCTATTTGTGCCAATCTTCCTGTATTGAGTCTTGATGGAACAGTAACAACAGGTTATTCTGTTTTGTGGACGGTTGATGGGTTTGGATCTGTTTCAAGTCCAACATCTCAAAGCACAACCTACAATGTAAATCCTGCAGATACAATTAATGGATCAATTATGGTACATTTTGAAACTAGCGGAGGTATTTGTCCGGTGGAAGAAGATTCACTGGAAATATTTTTTATTGATCCACCGGTTGCTTTTGCAGGGCCAGATCAATCATTCTGTGCCAACGAACCAGTTGCACTGGGAGGCTTGCTTGCAGGTTCTGCTTCATCAGGAACATGGACTTCAACCGGTACAGGAAATTTTGATCCAACCAACACAATTCTTAATCCATACTATTATGCTTCAGCACTGGATTTAAGTAACGGTTCAGTTGATCTTATTTTAACTACATCAGCTGATTTTGGATGTATTGCCGATAAAGATACCGTACACATTATTTATAAAGATGCACCGGTAGCAGACTTTAGCAACTCTTCAGCTTGCGCCGCAGAGAACACTTATTTTGTTGATGAATCTACTATTTCTTCAGGCACAATAGTATCATGGCAATATGATTTTGGTGATGGAAATACTTCTATTGCAAATGATCCAATTCACCCTTATATGGGATCAGGTACTTTTTACGCAACACTCATTGTGGAATCATCAAACAATTGCTACGACACAATCACAAAAGCTGTATATGTAAATCCAGTGCCGGTGGCTTTATTCCAAAATGAGTATGCATGCCAAGGAGAGACGGTACAGTTTGAAGATATTTCATTTTTAGCCTCAGGCAATATTGTAGGTTGGGATTGGGATTTTAATAGCGGAGAAGGAACAAGCAGTCAACAAAACCCTTCATACATTTTTGATTTAGCAGGCACTTACCCTGTAATGTTAAGTGTAACTTCTGATTCAGGATGCGTTGGAACGACCACTTCAAATATTAATGTTTTAACCGGACCAGATGCGGCGTTTACTGTTGACCCTGTGCCTGCATTGGCACTTGAAAATGTTTATTATACAGATCAAACAGTTGGAGCAATTGACGAATGGTACTGGAATTTTGGTGACCAAATTGGAGGAAATAATCAAAATGAAATTCATCAATATGCCAACGGCGGAGTTTATACCATCACGCTTGAGGTTACTGATACTGCAGGCTGTGTTGATACAACATCCCAAACTATTCAGGTAATTTTGTGGCCGGTATTACCAACCGCGTTCACTCCAAATGGCGATAATGAAAATGATATTTACATTATTCGCGGAGGACCATTTGAAGCAGTAGATTTCAAGATTTATAACAACTGGGGACAACTGGTATTTTCAACTACCGATCCAAACGAAGGTTGGAACGGAACATACAATAACGAAGATGCGCCAATTGGTGTTTATACCTGGACATTCATTGTTCATGTTGCACCCGGCAGAGAACCAATTATTCAAGAAGGAGACGTAACCCTGATCAGATAATGAAAAAATTACACACGTATTTTATCCTGATTTTTTGCCTGACAGGTATGCGTTCATTCGCACAGGATTTTCACTTGTCAATGTATGATGCAGCCCCTTTGTATCTCAACCCTGCCATGACAGGTGTTGTTGAAGGAAACTGGCGCATTCATGGGCACTATCGCACGCAATGGAAGGCGGTAAATTTTAAACCCTATACAACAGGCTTGCTTAGTTTTGATATGCCTTATAAAAAATGGGGATTTGGTGCGCAGGTTGTTAATTACCGAGCCGGTTTCGGGAATTACAACGCCTTGCAATTTGTTACTTCATGCGGGTATACTATTTCAATTGATAAGAAAAAAAATCATAACCTGTCATTTGGTTTGCAAGTAGGGTTAACGCAAAAATCTGTAGAACATCAATTACATACTTTCGATAATCAATACACCACAGTAAACGGCGGAAGTTTTGATAATACACTTTCCAACGGTGAAAATTTTAATGGTCAAAAATTTATTGTACCCGAATTAAATTTTGGTATGTTGTACTATTTTTCTAAACAACAATCTAAACTGAATCCTTTCATTGGTGTTTCTGCATTTAATATCTTACAACCCAATGAAACTTTTTTTGCAGACGATAACACCCTTCCTTTGCGCATATATGGACACACCGGAGTCAGAATCAACCTCACTGAAACTTTTTATATAATTCCAAAAGCACTTTATATGCGTCAACTACAATTCAGTGAATTAACTTTTGCAGGAGATGTAGGATTATATTTAAAGGCTGCTGAAACATTTTTATTAGGTGGATTAATTTACAGAAACAAAGATGCTGCTGTAATCTATATTGGTGCGCGCAAAACAAATTACATCGCCAAATTATCTTATGATATTAATTTTTCTTCTCTGTCAGATGCTTCAACCGGAAGAGGAGGATTTGAATTGTCATTCACTTACATGCACCAAAACGCTCAGTCGCAGAATGTAAAAATATGTCCGCGTTTATGATGAATCGCACTTACAGAATTGTATCAACTTTGATATTTACTTTGTTGTTGAGCAGTACTCTTTTCGCTCAATCAAAAAAAGTATGGCTATATAAGGCAGATGACGCCTATGAAAAACGTGATTATGCAACTGCCTTGCGATATTATCACATGGTACTGGATGATACTCTTGGTATGTCTACTCAAGTATTGCCATATGAAATAACCCTGTCAAATCAGAAAATAAAAAAAGATTCAGCCCAGACACCAAATGAAAAAACGGTTAGCATAACACAATATGTAAACCATCAAATGGCTATGTGTTATCGGTTAAGTCAAGACTACGCTAATGCAGCAAACTATTTTAAAATTTCTGCAGAAAATTCTGAATATCAAGATGACTATTATTATTACGGGTTGATGTTAATGTATCTTGGAGATTACGAAACTGCACAAACAGTTTTTGATAAGTACGTTTCAATACCGGGAATAGATGAGAACATGCTCAAGCGTGCATTCAGAGAAATATCTGGCTGCCGATATGCATTAGAAGTTGAAGAGCCTGAAGAAAAAATAGAAGTAACGCTCAGTGATACCGTAATTTTCAATAAAGGAACTTCGTCTTTTGCAGCCATGTATTGGGGAGATGGATATGACAAAATTATTTTCACCAGTGCGCGTGAAGGTGGCGTAATTCTTGATCCTGAAACACAAGACTCAAGGTATTTATGTGATTTATACTGGTCAGAAAAAGCATCAGATGGAAACTGGGATCGTGCACACAATTTTGGTAGACCGTTAAACTCAGCAAGGCACGATGCCTCAGGAGCAATCTTCAACAATTTTGTCTATTATACCCGTTGGAGTGATGAAAACCGGAAGGATAAACATATCTATCTGGCGCGTATGATTGATATGAAATTTTTTGAATCGCTTAAATTAGATTCAACTGTCAACATGGATGGATTTCAAAGTATCAATCCTTTTGTCACATCAGACGGAAAATGGCTTTATTTTTCAAGCAACAGACCCGGAGGATACGGAGGATTTGACATTTGGCGCATTGCCTTAGATGAAGTTGGATCTCCGACGGGAGAAGCGTATAACGTTGGTGAACCATTAAATTCAGAGTACGATGAACTAAGTCCGTTTTTTCATGAGCCTTCAAGTTCACTCTTTTTTAGTTCAGACGGACACGCCTCAATGGGAGGTTTAGATATTTTCAAAAGCAATTACGATCCTGAATCAGATTTTTACGAGATGCCGGTGAACCTTGGAATACCAATCAACTCTGCCCATGATGATAGTTATTATATCACAGACTCAGAAATGCGTTACGGATTTATTACATCCAACCGAAGTGATTGTGCTGAATGTGATTCACTCTACACCCTGTGTTCTCATTGCTACAAAATTTACAATGTACTACAACCTCCTCCGGTATTTAAAATTAAAGGATATGTGTATGATGAAGTAACTGAAGAAGTGATTCCAAATGCGCGAATTGAATTTAAAGATGTAAGTTATCAATGGGAACACTTTGAATTGGTTGCAGATGAGAAAGGATATTACGAACATGAACTCATTCCAAATCTTGAACTATTTTTAAGAGCAAGCGCTAAAGGATACTTTGCAGATAAAGCGGTTGTAATGACAAAAGGACAACTCTACTCAAAAGTTTACCGTCAAGATTTTTATCTTGAGAAAATACCTGAAGGAGAAATCACCATTGAAGGAATTGAATACGATTATGACAGCGCAAACTTGCGTCCTGTTTCAATAGAAATTCTAGATAGGTTGATTGAATTTCTTGAACTAAATCACAATCTAAAAATTGAAATTCGCTCACACACCGATGAACGTGGAAGTGACAAATACAATTTAGATTTGTCAAACCGCAGAGCACAGTCAGTAGTTGACTATTTAATTTCTCAAGGCATACCGGCTGAACGATTAGTTGCTAAAGGATATGGAGAAACCATGCCTGCTGAAGTGAAAGATGAAAGCGGAAATGTAGTAACATTAACTCCCGATTATATCTACTCTATTCCGGATAAAGACAAACAAGAAGAGTATCACCAGCGGAATAGAAGAACGGCGTTTTTTGTATTGGAAGAGCATTAGTCCTCTCTCCTCTTTCCTCTCTCCACAAGAGAGAGGAAGTGACGTTAGTTCGCACTTTTCGGAAACCCTAGCAGTTTGGTTTTCCCCCATTCTGAGGTGGATTAAGGGAGAGGAAAAGAAGTGACGTTAGTTCGCGCTTTTCGGAAACCATTGTGCAGTGGCCTTCCTCTCCTTTGGAGAGGATTGAGGAGAGGAAAAAAAAACAATCTTTCAAGGATTATCTACCCCTGAAAAAAGTCTTTCATCTTTTTGAAAAATCCTTGTTCTCTGCCTTCTGGTTTTGGAATAAAATTTTCTGATTTACCTAGTTTTTCCAACATGGATTTTTCTTCTGAACTCACTTTTTTTGGAGTCCACACGTTGATATGCACAAATAAATCACCATTACCATATCCATTGAGATTAGGAAGTCCTTTTCCTTTGAGACGCAACATTTTTCCACTTTGTGTTCCTGGGTCTATTTTGATTTTTGCTTTACCTTCAATCAACGGTACTTCAATATTATTGCCAAGTACAGCATCAGTAAAAGATATAAATGCCTCAGCATGAAGATTCTCTCCGTCACGTTGTAAAAATTCATGGCGTTCTTCTTCAATTACTACTAATAAATCTCCGGGATATCCTCCAAATGGACCCGCATTACCTTGCCCGCCAACTTTTAGTTGCATTCCTTCACCTACACCGGCAGGTATGTTTACCTCAACAATTTCTTCTTGTCTTTTCAGCCCTTGCGCATCAGCACCGGCAGGTTTTTTATCAATGATTTTTCCGGTTCCGTGACAAGTATGACAAGTTGATTGTGTTTGCATGGCACCCAACATGGTTTGTGTAACACGTAAAATTCTACCAGATCCGTTACAGGTTTTGCAGGTATTGAATGTTACACCTTCAGCGTTTACTAATTTGTTAACCTTCAATTTTTTCTTTACTCCGGTGGCAATTTCTTTGAGATTTAATTTGATTTTTATTCTCAAATCAGAACCGCGTGTCATGCGCTGGCCTCCTCCGTTGCCACCAAATCCACGACCAAAGGAGCTTCCAAAAATATCTCCGAACTGATCAAAGATATCCTCCATATTCATTCCACCATAACCAGCTCCACCTGAAGCACCACCAACTCCCTGATGTCCGAAACGGTCATATCTTGAACGCTTTTCTGAATCGCTCAGCACCTCATAAGCTTCTGCTGCTTCTTTGAATTTCTCTTCTGCTTCTTTATCATTCGGATTTCTGTCCGGGTGAAATTTAAGGGCAATTTTGCGGTAGGCCTTTTTTATTTCCTGTTCATCTGCGTTTTTTGAAACGCCAAGTACATCGTAATAATCTCTTTTCTGACTCATGATTTCGTACTCTGTTATTGTCCAACTACTACTTTAGCAAAACGAAGTGTCTTGCCTCTGAGATTATAACCTCGCTCTATCACATCAATTATTTTTCCTTTTTGTGATTCATCCTGAACCGGCACGTTGGTAATAGCCTCGTGCTGATCTGCAGAAAAAACTTCTCCTTTTGATTCTAAAAGCTCAAGTCCTTTATGCTGTAGAATATTAACTAATTTATGTTGAATCAATTTGAAACTTTCACGCAAAGCATCAGCCGAATCAACTTTTTCATTGTTTGCAACAGCTCTCTCAAAATCATCTAATACCACCAGCAAGTCTTTAATCACTTCTCCGCCGGCGTGCAATATCAAATCTGCTTTTTCTTTAGCAGTGCGCTTTCTGAAATTATCAAAATCTGAATAGAGTCTGACATATTTATCATTCAGTTCAGCCATTTTTTGCTCTATAGATTCAGCATGCGGTTGATTATCGGATTCAGCATTTTGTTCTGCAATCTGTTCTTCATTTCCTGCCGCACCTGTTTGTTGCTGCTCTTTCAATTGATCTTCAGCTTGTGATTCTTCGTTTTGTTTATCTTTTCTTGCCATGCTTGCGTGGTTTTGTTGCGGCATACAACAAATGTACTGCCAATGCCAGATTTACGTCAATGTGTCACGCAAAATTAGGGGTTTGTTACAAAGTTTCAGAATTTATTGGCACTTATGTCTTTTAAAAGAATCAAATCAGTGACAAAATGCCTGTTTGACAGTACGCAGAAGCCGCCGATTGTTGGTGCAGAGACTGGTTCTTGTTAGCCATATTTTTTTTTGACGGATAAGATATTATACCCCCGTTTTTATTCCTCGCTTTTTGAGGTAATTTACTACTGCGTAGATGAACAAACCGATTGCCATGAATAGCGAAATCCGCCCGTATAAATCTCCATAGGTAACATAAAAAGTAAAGGTAGTATTGCGATTTATTTTTTCCCTAAGCACCCCGGCCGTATTGTATGGTAGTTCACTTATTATTTCTCCTCGCTGATCAATAAAACAAGAAATTCCTGTATTGGCAGATCTTGCTACACTTCTGCGATTTTCAATAGCCCTGATTTGAGAAAACATACGGTGTTGTTTATGTCCTGGACTGTCTTGCCACCAACCATCATTTGTGATTACAGTTAAAATTTCAGCTCCCTTTCTGGTATAATAACTCACGTACTCACCGTAAACTGATTCATAACAAATCACCGGAGCAAAGATTACTCCACTGGCTGTGAAATTTTTTGGTTCATCACCAAGTCCAAGCATACCTGAGGTTCCTCCAAGTTCAACTGAATATTTTTTTAAGAAAGGAAACATACCAACAAAAGGCAATTTTTCAGATCCCAATACTAATTTTGATTTGTGATAAATTTCTGTGTTTTTCAATGTGTCAACCAACAGGGCTGAGTTGTAGTCTTCATACCAAAATCCTGAATAAAATCTGGTTGCAGGAGAATTTTCTTCTTTAAAAAACTTTTGAGTAAATGCGCCAATAATTACCGGCACATTATACTTGACACGCTGAAATGATTTTACATATTTGATGGCCTGTTCATCTTCCAATTGCATTTCATCCAAACCAATATTAATAGCTGTTTCAGGACATAAAACCAAATCAACATCCTGCGTCACCAGTTCATCAGCCAACCTAAACATTTTTTCAAGTTGCACGGTCCATGGAGTATAAAATTTTTCATGATGCGCTTCAATATTAGGCTGAACTACAACAATATCTACCGGATCATTTTTTTCTTCATAAGAATAATAAATAACCAAGCTGCTGATAATTGGAATACAGAGGCCAAGCCCTATGAATAAAAAAATAGGTGTTTGAATCTTTAAACTTTCTTTTCTGATCCAAATATTTCTGGTCACTAAATAGACTAGAATATTCAAGCATAATACCCAAAGTGTTCCTCCGGTTATACCACTGTATTCATACCATTGAATGAGTTTTGGTTGATTTCCAAAAACATGTCCCAAATTAAGCCATGGCCATGAAAGCTCCCAATAAAAATGTGCGTATTCAAATGACATCCACAACACCGCAAGGGCAATCAAGCCACGATTTTCACCCAATTGTCTTGCAATAAATGATGAAAAAAAGAAGGGCAAGGTCATGAGCACCGCATTGACTAACACGGCAAAGTAGCCTCCTTCAGGTGATGCGTAAGAAATCCACCAGGTTGTAATAATATTGAAGATGAGAAAATAAAGGAAATTATATCCAAGTCGTTTTATGAACCTAAATTTTTTTTCCTTGTTCAGGGCATTGTTCACTAAAATCACAGGAACAAATGCAATAAAAACGATGGGAAAAAAACCGCCGGTGAAGGGAAAACTGATGCCTAAAGCAATGGCTCCTGAAAGAGTCAGTAAAAACAAGTACCGGTGCTGTATTTCCATGGCAACAAAATTAAACTTATTCAGACAACTCAGTGCATAAAGCAGTCTAAGTTCATGTTAAGACGATGTTTTTTCATCTATATTTGATCAAACTACTGCACGATGCCAAAAGATAAAAGGCTACATTTTAAAGACCTCGATGCCCTGCGCTTCTTTGCTTTTATCCCTGTTTTTCTTTTTTGTGTGTTCTATCTTACCAGAACAGATACCGAAGGATTTCACAGCGAGATGACTAATTTATTTGAAATTCTTGCCACAAACAGCCTTGATTTCTTTTTCTTCCTTTCTTCCTTCTTGCTTGCATCACATGGATTGAGAGAATATAAATACAACCAATCTTTTTCACTAAAAAGTTTCTATATCAGGCGGGTGCTGCGCATTGCGCCATTGTTCATCATCGCGTTACTATTCGCATTTTTATTACACCCCATGATCATCAAAATTCTGAAACTGATTGCCGTTAATACGCCTTCGTTCACAGATTTTTTCATTCATCTACCGGGCACTTTAACTGGATTTACAAAAGAGCAGTATATCTATTTGCTCATTGCGTGGACTGTGTACATGTTCACGCAATACTATCTTGTGATAGGAATCATACTGAAAAATTTTGAAAAACATCTGGATAAAATTGCTCTTGCAGCCGTTATAGTTGGAATTGCAGCAAGAGTTGTTCACTATTTTGTTGATCTTCCTTTTCAATTTGACTTTCTATCATTTGGTGTTGCCATTGGATGTGGCATATTTCTGGCAATTAAAGTACGTAACAATGACAAACTGATTGAACGAGTAAAAAATATTCCCAAACGACTTATTGTTCCAATTTATATAGCGGGCCTCATAGTTGTTGCATTCACCTATTTGCTTAGCGATCATTTTGTTTGGATTAGCTTAGCACCGGTTTTCACTTGCGTCATATTTTCATTCATCGTACTTGAACAAACCTTTGGCAAAAATTCTGCAATTAAACTCAGAAATAATAAATTGATTTCTCATCTCGGAAAAATAAGTTTTGGAATGATTATTTATCAATCCATTATCAACGTTCTCATTGTGATTGGTATTGATTCGTTAGATTTTGAAATCAACTCAGTTGCCGTAAAAGCAGGATTCACCGCACTCAGTTTTATTCTCTCATGGATTGTGGCTGACCTGAGTTATAACTTTTTTGAAAAACCCTTGCTGAGATTTAGACGCGAATTTAAAAAAGAATAATTCAGCGCATAAAGAACAATTTTGCAGAGTAGTTGCAGAATTGATTGAAGCTCTCACTCGCGCATCTCCTCTAGCTTGGTTTGCACATCCTCCCAATCAAGCATCAATTGATCTAGTGATGTTCTCAATACTTGATACTCACTCGCAATTTTTTGATACTTTTCAGTATCACTAAAATCTACTTGTTCAAGTGCAGCATTTTTTTCAGCCAGATTTTTTTCATGCGCTTCGATATCATTTTCTAATTTACGCAATTGATTTTCAAGTTTTCTGAGTTGAGATTTGTCTGCCTTTTGTTTCTCGTGCTGGTTGCGATGATCACCCGTTGATTGATCTTGCTTTTTTTGTTCTGATAGATTACCTGAAAACTCATTATTAAGGCGTGCTACAAATTCATTCACATCAAAATAGTGCGTTCTGATTTGTGCATTTTGTATCTCCCATATTTTGGTGCTCAATCCATCTAAAAAATCACGGTCGTGTGATACAAGAAGAATGGTGCCTTCATAAGTTTTGAGGGCATCTTTCAGAATGTCTTTGCTATTCAAATCAAGGTGATTTGTTGGCTCATCCATGATCAAGAAATTAAAATCCTGAAATAGCAATTTACATATCGCAAGACGAGTCCGTTCACCTCCTGAAAGTACTTTCACCTTTTTGTCAATCTCTTCCCCACCGAATAAAAAAGCACCTAGAATATTTCTTATATCTTTTCTTTTTTCTCCGGTTGCAATTTCATCTATGGTTTCAAAAACAGTTTTTTCTCCGTTGAGTTTTTCAGCTGAGTCTTGCGCAAAATATCCGATTGATACGTTGTGACCGAATATTATTTCACCCTCATAGTTAATTTCTTTGTTGATTGCTTTGATCAGGGTAGATTTTCCAACTCCATTAGGTCCCAACAGGGCAACCTTATCACCTCTGTCCAGCACAAGATCCATGTTGTCAAAAATGATTTTATTCCCAAATTTTTTTGACATCTTTTTAATGTCAAGCACCATTCTCCCGGATGCGTTGGCAAGTGAGAATTTCAGATTGAATGCCTTGCGTTCTATGGTATCAATTTCAATGCGTTCAACCTTGTCTAGTTTTTTTATCAAACTTTGCGCAAAGGATGCCTTATTGGCTTTTGCGCGATATTTATTAATTAAATCTTCGGTGCGTTTAATTTCTTTATCCTGATTCTTTTTTGCCTGCATGGTACGCTCCATTTCTTCAGCATGCAAAACAAGGTATTTGGAGTAATTACATTTATAATCATACAAGCGTTGATTAGCGATTTCAATTGTCCGGTTGGTAACATTATCCAAAAATCGTCTGTCATGTGAAATGAGAATTAATCCACCCTTGAATTGTTTTAGATAATTTTCAAGCCATTGTATAGATACAATATCCAAATGATTTGTTGGCTCATCAATCAATAGTACATCCGGATTATTGACAAGTAATCTGGCTAATTCTGCCCGCATTTGCCATCCGCCACTGAATTGTGACAAAGGCATATCCAAATCATTCGGTTTAAATCCGAGACCTTTCAATACTGTTTCAGTTTTCTCTTTTAATTGATAGGCATCTAACACGGTGAGTCTGTCATTAATTTGAGTCACGCGTTCCATCAAATCGTGATAGATTTCTGACTCATAATCCGTACGCGTTGCTAATTGATGATTCACGTCATCAAGTTGCTCATTCAATCTGTTAACTTCAACGTTAGATTCTTCAACGTAATTTCTAACTATTTTATCTTTTTCAATTTTCAGTTCTTGGGTTAGAAAACCAATTTGCAGATTTTTTTCACGCAAAACACTTCCTTCAGTCGGCTGCAAATCGCCCGCAATAATTTTTAGAAGAGTAGATTTTCCAACACCATTCTTACCGGTGAGACCAATTTTATCTCCTCTGTCCAAAAACATGGAAACATTTTTATATAAAAATCCCTGTGGCAGGTAATACGACAAGTCAGCTAATCTAATCATGCTGCAAAGTTATAGCATTTGGTATGATATTTTAGTTTACCATGACATTATGCAATAGAAGCTTGAAATAATAATAGCGACTTGCAAAACATACCATTTACCTGTTTTTTTTATCAATAGTAGAACACTGAATAATTCTGAGGCGTTATCAATCCTAAATCCCCATTATAATATCACCGATTATGAATTATGAGCAAAAAAAAACCGCCTCCAGAAGGAGACGGTTTTTTCTATTTTAAATTTTGTATTAGAAATTCCAGAGGTCATGTTCAAAGATGAAAATCTCTTCTTTGATTCGCTCTGACTCAAGCAAGGCATCAACACCCGCTTTGTAACTGTCTATTTCACGGTCATAGATATTCGATGACTTCACGATATAGCTTTGGAACATCCGTTTCCAGAACAAGTCGTCATAAGACATTCTCTGCGCATCATTATCTTTATTCTGCACAAAGAAGTTTTGGAATACATAACGACACTCTGGGAAGTAGAGCCAGAAGAGTTCCTTGAAACCTTCTATATTTCCTTTATCATCCATCTTATATACAACAGGACACAAACCAATAATTCGAACATCCATTACAGATCTTTCTTTGTCAAAGAACCAATCTTCCTTAACTCGATACTGAACAATGTCCTTGGCTTCATACCAAAAGAATTCGTTTGGATAATAAACAGTCATACCTGTGGCATCAACAGAGTCATACAAAGGGTCTGAGATACTCTTTATCGGCGTTGGATTTGCACTAAACTCTTCATAACCCAAATACTCCATGGCCTTTACATTCTTTCTGAACACAGAATCTGAAATGAAAGTACCGCCTGGACCCAAACCGTATTTCTCAGCGGTATAGGGATACTTGAATAAGTCTCCGTCTCTCCATGTTTGCCAATCTGGATGAAAAGGAGAGTATAATGTTAAATCACCCGTCATGATATGATATCGGATAATTGTCCATAAACTCCATCTAGTTGGATTCCGGAGCCACTGCGTAAAATCAAGTTCATTCATGGCATCCTGAAAGTCATCAAGGGGATAATATAAAGGGTGATTGAATTTCTCTCGTAAATCAATTACTCGCCAAACCCGCTTAGCCCAAGCAACATCAGCTTCTCGTACGTACTCATATGGTACTACCTTTTTAGTAGGCACATGCTCTTGCACGTACACACCGTCTAATACACCGGGCGCAGGGTTTGCTATCGGTCCTCTAATTTCATCTTGGGCAAAGGTCACTTCACCCAGAAGCGCAATTCCCAATAACGCAATTTTCCCTCTCAAACTCAACATACTCTCACTTTTTAGTTAAACTATTTTACTGTAAAAGACACTCCTCCTTTTTTACCAATTCCATCAGGACCTTTATAGTCAACAATAATAGTTACTTGTTTCCCTTTGGATTGTTTTAATAAACTCTTGGATTTGGAGTCAAACTGTCCGCCACTTGTCAATCCCCCAACACCTGCAATTCCATCAACCTTTACTTGACCTCCACTAATAGAAAATTTTACCCCTTTTAGCGGAACAGAAGGATCATAAGCGACTGTTACACCAGGTTGATTTGAAGCCTGTGTGTAAGACGCAGTACCACCCATAGTAACGTCACCGAAATAAACCGTCGCATTTGGCATTGGTCTCACCTCAAAATCAAAAGCTCCAAGGCTAACTGATCCACCTCCATCTTTTTTTGCACTGATAGAAATAGTCGCCTTTTTAGTGCCTCTGGTACAAGTTGCGATATACTGCCCATTTCCTTTTGAAGACAATGAACAACCACTGCCAGACAATGTGATGGTGCTTGGATCATAACCGGATGCAGTACCTTCAACTACGTTATTATAACCGGCATAAAGTACACGCATTTCAGGAAGAGCAACAACCCCCATTGGTTGACCAACAGTATAGCTAAATTCCCAAGGTTTCCATGCAATCTCTCCTTTTTCTTTAACTCCAATCACACCTTTAACCTTGTGAAAACCAGGCGAAGAACCAGACAATCCTATTTTTCCCGTAACTTCTTTCCAATTGGCCTCATTGTTAGTGTCAGCGTCCATACCCCATTTAATTTTGGATACCTCGTTTGAGTCATAAGCCGCAATCATAACACTTAAATTAAGTGAATCTCCTTGATTGATGTAGCCGGTACGAGCAAATGCCAAAGGTTCAATTTTATTAAAGTTAAACACTGGAGCCTCTACTTTGCCTAGCATATATTCTGTCACCATTGACTCAGCATTTTTAATATCAAGCTTCAATGAAGTGAACATTGCTGCCGCAGCTACAATAGGTGCATGGTCAAAAATCACAGAAACCCATGGTTGATCCTCAGCGCCATGTTCATGTGCATGAAGCTTCTCTGGGTAGGTAAGCGCTCTATAAAACTGAGCAATTTTCGCAGTGTCTGCAGGGTTACAAGTAGCCAACGCTGCACCAAGTCCCGTAAGATCTGATGGAGGCGTAAATGACCAATCCTTGTTACCTACTTTATACGTTCCCATCATAACCGCAATTTTATCACGATATTCGTGAAGTTTCACGGTGATATCCAACCCTCGTTGCACCGGACTGTTCGGATTTCCACCAACAAACATGTTAGTTGGAATATCATAATTATCCATTCCGCTAATCTCCATAAGAGGTTTCAACTTGGTAATATTACCTGCTTCATCCGTTTCTTCAACCCAATCAGCACCTTCAGAGGTTTTAATCATCTCGTTGCACTCACCTAAAAGATAGCCAACTATAATCGCTGTTTCCTTTTTTAGTTCAACGGCTTTTCCTTGCCACAATTCAAAGAGTTTCATATCCCCTTTGGTTGCTTGCAATGCAGCGCGCTTTTTGTCAAATTCAGCGTGCGTGTCCTCGTTTTTGTTGTTGATGATCGTTGCCGATGCATCCAACTTGTCATTTAGCGTTACGAAAGCAGCGACAATCTGCTTCGAAACGTTAAGAGCTAGAAGTGCGGTAAGTACGAGGTACATCATACCGATCATCTTCTGCCTTGGGGTTTCTTTTCCTCCTGCCATGATTATTAAGTTTTTTTAGTTAGTTAACTAATTAATTCCTTTTTTCCAGAAAGTAACAAAGTTATTATCTGGTAATAGTCATAGCTTTAAGCATATTGCCATAAACCTGGTTAAGGTCAGTCAAGTTGCGAGACAACATGGCCATATTTTCTTTATAGATCTTAGTATCAGAAATAGAAGAATTGAGATTATCCATCATTTCAAGTACACCTGATTGGAATTTCTCAGTTGCTTCAAGATGCGCTGTTGAACCTTTTAATTGTAGTTCGTAAACGTTGTTCAACGCAGCAAGATTTGTAGACACTTTCTTAATTTGATCACCAAAGTTTGCACCTTCTTCAGTACCTGAGGTAAGCCCTAATAATGATTCAGAAGCTTTTTCGTAAGTAGCAGAAAGTGTTTTAACTTGTTTAGATGCACCTTCAAGACTTGCTACATAAGAATCAGTAGCAGCTGCAGCAGTTGAAACTGATTTCAAACCTTCCGCATTTTCACTCAGGTTTCGAATACCATCACCTAAGCGATTTAATAAATCTGCATCAATTTTTGCCTCTTCTAACAGGCTGTCAAATTTTTCGGTAATTCCGGTTCCGGCGCTACCACCGCCACCACCGTGACCACCACCATGCGCACCTTTTTCATCTATATAGGCATGCAAGTCAAAATTTTCATCGTGTGCAAGAGCTAGTTCAGGATATACTAACTCCCATTTTGGATCTTCATGTAAAGGTTCAAATGCTGAAAAGAAAAAGATTACGGCTTCTGTACTCAATCCTCCTACAAGCATCGCACCTGCACCTGGCCAGTGCATGATTTTAAACATCGCACCAACGATTACAACTGCTGCACCGATACCGTACAGCTTTGCCATAAATAATTTCCATTTTTTGGTTCCTGGTCTCATAGTTTCCTTGCTTTTATTAGTTTAACATTTATTTATTTGGTTTATAATTTACTCTTTTAACGCAACTCGATATCTGATCTCAACTCCTCTCCTCCCTCACGTGAGAAGTCTCTACCACCACGACCGATATGAGTTTGAACGCATCTGAATCCGATGTATGATTTAGATGTATCCTGATATTCGTAAGTTCTGGCACTTGTTTGCAGATAGAATCCAATATCTTTCCATGAACCACCACGAATAACTTTTCTTTTCATTGAAGGTGGATCCCAGTCCATTGCATAATATCTGTATTCTGTTTGCAGGTCATGCGCAAATTCATAAACTGATTCGTCATACGCTGTTTCAGTCCATTCTGCCACGTTACCAGCCATACAATATAATCCGTAACCATTCGGGTTATATGAATACGCTTTAACAGGGTAGAAACCACCATCATCAAAATAACGTCCGCGCATTGGTTTAAAGTTTCCTAGCATACAACCTGCAGAGTTACGAATGTATGGACCTCCCCATGGATACGGGCTATCTTTCAGATCACCGCGTGAACCATATTCCCACTCACCTTCAGTAGGTAAACGGAAATCTTGTACCCAAAGTGCACCCATTGCTTCAAGCCAGTTATTCAATTTTTGTGTTCTCCAAACGCAGAATGCACGAGCTTGCACCCAAGTAATTCCAATCACCGGATAATTATCATAAGCCGGATGCCAGAAATACATGTTAGTCATTGGATCATTGAAAGAGTATGTGAAATCACGCACCCAACACAATGTATCAGGATAAACGTTGATTTCTTCAGCAATGATAAAACGCCCACGATCTTCATGAGAACGAATTGCATTGTTTTGACCTTTTGAGTTGAAATAACCCAGGTTTTCATCTTGCCCGACTGGCTGACCGGTAAATGGATGCTCAGGATTTTTCAGGTCACGATGCTGAGGTTTAAGCGTCGGATTAGTAAAGTTACCGTCTTTGTCGTATCCATTGCGGACAATGTTAACACGACCTTTTTTAGCCGCTTCAGGTAAATCAATCCAGTAATATTTAAATCTCAACTGGTTTACATCTATTTCACGTCGCTTATACCAGCGTTCTGTAGGTCTTAAGTACATATCTGAAATCAACGGAATAACTTGCTCATCTTTAATCCCTTTAATTCTCCATGAAAGCGGGAATCTGGCACGCATCTCTTGATCTGAAAGGTTTGCGAAAGGATCATTTGGATCAAAACTATACCAGGTCTGAGATGTTTCATCATAATAGATATCCGGATAATTCAACATATCACCCAAAAGACCTGGATCAATTTCAGGAGTAATATTGCTGCCTTCAATACTATTTGTCCAACTTGCATTCAGACCACGAGAATAGATTCTTTCAAGCATGATAGAATCCTTCACCCAAAACACAAACTCACGATACTCGTTGTTTGTGATTTCAGTTTGATCCATATACAACGCGTGTATAGAAACCACGTGTGATCTGGCCTGATGTAGGAAAGGCACATCTTGGTCGCCATTACCCATTGTATAAGAACCAGACGGAATGTAAACCATTCCAAGTGGTATCTCAGGATAATACGCCCTGCGCCCCTGTACACCGGTCAGGTGACCAGTTCCGGAATCACATGCGGTAAAGACCGCTGCAACTCCTACTACTCCCAAAAACAATAATTTTTTCATGCTACCTTGTTTTTTCTACCAATCTTAATTTTACGACTATCAGGTTCAGGTTTGGTTTCTTTTTAACGTCAATCTTGCAATTTGGTTACAGAATTATTTTTTTCTATTGCAAAATAAACGGATTTCCGTGTCTTGCTACAACCGGAGGAGGAGGAAACAGGCAATAGTTGATCATCAGTTCGTGTGTTCCTTTGCCATATTGTTTCAGCGGGTTGGTCATTATATCAAATGAGTAACCAAATT
Organism: Crocinitomicaceae bacterium; assembly: GCA_016708105.1. Classification (NCBI taxonomy): domain Bacteria; kingdom Pseudomonadati; phylum Bacteroidota; class Flavobacteriia; order Flavobacteriales; family Crocinitomicaceae; species Crocinitomicaceae bacterium. The sequence goes on along the minus strand of JADJGJ010000001.1, from coordinate 762,480 downwards.
TTAACCAGTTTTTTGTTGGTTGGTTATTTGGTGCAAAAGCATATCCTAACATAATAGGAACACCGTCAGACATACGGAATGATGCACCACCCCACAGATATGCTGATGTGCTAAGATAATATTCAGCTAATACATTAATGTCAAAGATCATGGTTGACCCATCAGCTTTAACAAGCACTGAAGGACGCAACATGAACGGTCTTGGACTACCAATGGTAGCACCTAAATCATAGTCATATCCGGCAATAATGTAATAGTGACGTGCAACGCTATAGCTAGTGGTTGTACCCAGACTTGACCCAATGTTCAGGCTAGCAGGTAAAACGTGTGTTGCCGATACTCCAACATAATAAGGATAATCGCCTGTTGAGTGCCAGTATAAGCCAAGGTTCATATCAAAACCTGTTCCGGCAGTTGCAGCAGGCAGGTTTGGATCAGGAGTTGTTGTAGGGGGCACCCACATTGGTGAAAAGCTTACGTTAACAATTCCAAGCGAAGCACCGGCACTGAAAACACCATAACTGGTTGGAATGTGCCGTGCGTAACATAATCTAACCGTGTTATTTCTAGTGAATCCAATGGCATCATTGGTGAAAGACAAACCAACCCCACTGCTGATTTTTGGGATATTTGCCTGTAAATTCAATAAGGTAGAGTTAGGAGCATCCTGAACTCTGTCCCATTGATTGCGATAGATTACTGTTGCACAATAGCCTTTAAAACCGGTTGAGGCCGGGTTGAAAGACATGCGATCAAACATGTAATGCGAATACTGCGCATCTTGCTGTGCCATTGAGATAGACACGATAGAAAAGCACATAAAAAAAGATAAAATCTTTCTCATAATTAATTTATTTTTCACACTTTTTTGGGGTCAGAATACACCAACAAGGCGCTAAAATAAGTAAAAAAAGTTTAAATGGTGTTATTTTTTTTGAAACAATTTTGATTAACAAACATCATTCTGTTGATAATCAGGATAACTTTTGGAAAGTTTTCCACCAAAGATTTGGCATTTCATTTTGCAGTGCCTTCTCGTAAACCTCGTAGGTGCAAGGAATCAATAAATGGCGTTGATATTTCATACCTTCAACTTTGGGGTATGGTACCTCCATCCACCATCTTCCGCTTTTATCACTTTTGTAGAAAATGATCTGATCTTTAAAATCATCAAGAGACACGGTGTATTTGGTATAGCTGGCTTTAGAGCCAACAGGATAATCTTTTTTTCTCTGATGAAAGCCTTCTACAAAATACCATATCATTTGAGCAATAAGATTGGCATCATACCGCAAAGATCCATCGTACTCAGTAATATTAAACATGCCCATACTGGTGAGCTTATCACTCCAACCGGCATAACGCATAATACGACAAGCGTCTTCGCCATAGAATCCATGAGGCATGCCGGCACTGTTCCCATGATAATCGGATGATCTGATTGCATTGAGATCAAAGCTCAATATATCCGCATTACGCACTAATGGTTCTACCATTTTTTCATCTGAATAAAATTCTCCCAACCGAAATGCATCAAAATACATTTTTTCAAGAAGGGTCATTTCATCTGGATTTAAAAAATAAGATTGATAACCAAGCAGACAATAATTAAAAAGATATCCTGGTTTGTGCACAATAATTTTACTCAGCCAATTCGCAGCAGAAATTTCATCTGCAGGATTTCCCATATCCAGTGAAGCATCAATGTCTACAATGTTCACTGTTTGCTCTAAATGTTGGTAGCCACGGTATATCGCGTAAGTAAGATCATTACTGCCCCCGATGATCACCGGAAAAACTTTTGCTTTAACCAATTCATGCACTACCTCAGCTAAGGCAACATAGGTATCTTCAGGTGTTTTGCCGGGATGAATACAGCCCAAATCATAGATTTTATACTGCCATTCGCCTGCCATGAGATTGAAGAATTTTTGGCGAATTTGTTCTATTAATTTTTCCGGTTTTTTGTAGTTAGAATTTCTATATTCAGGTACAAAAATCAATGCAATGCTACCTGCAATCGGTAATTCAAAATCAGCATCTGAATTTATTCTGACTTTTTCACCAACCTGCCCTTTAGAATAGCTTTGATTTTGCGCAAATTCAGTAAAGTAAATGCTGATATCTTTCATCACCTGAAATTTTACTTTTTAGTTTTTTTTGCTGTTATTTTATTTGCTGAAGCGCTTACCTTTTTTGACGTTGACTTCTTTTTTGCAACCGGCTTTTTTTCAGCAGTAGTTGATGTTTTTGATTTTGCTGCCGCAGATTTTGATTTTGGTGATTTTGATTGACTTGCAGCAATATCAAGGCACTCCTGATAAGTCAATGAAGATGGCTCGCTATTTTTTGGCAATTTAAAATTGTCTTTTCCAATTTTGAGATAGGCTCCGTATCTGCCATTTAACAATTGCATGGATGGATCTTCATCAAAAATTTTAATGGTTTTGTTTTTCTCATCTTCACGCTTGGCAATAATCAATTGTATTGCACGATCAATAGTCATACTCTCAAGCGAATCACCCAATTTAGCGCTGATTGAAACAAATTTTTTATCATGTTGAATATACGGTCCAAATCTGCCTGAACTTATTTTCACTTCATGCCCTTCAAATTCGCCGATAGTTTTTGGATATTTGAATAATTCCAACGCCTCAGCAAGAGAGATAGTTTGAATACTTTGATCCTTTTTTACAGTCGCAAATTTTGGCTTTTCCTCATCATCTTGCTCACCAATTTGAATCATTGGACCAAAACGACCTATACGAGCGTAGACATTTTTCCCTGAAACATGATCAATGCCCAGCAATCTTTCACCGGTTGCACGTTCTGAATGCTCAAGCGTATTCTCAACAGCTGAGTGAAAAGGGTTATAGAATTCATGAATCATTTTTGTCCATTTCATCAATCCTTGCGCAATATCATCAAACTCTTTCTCAACGGTTGCGGTAAAATTATAATCTAAAATATTTCCAAAATTCTGAACCAGGAATTCAGTTACAATTCGGCCAATGTCAGTAGGTATCAACTTACCTTTATCACTACCCGTGCGTTCACTCAATAACTTTTCCTCTACGTTAGAATTCTGAAGAGAAACTACGCGATACTTTCGTTCAGCACCTTCGCGCTCACCTTTTTCAACGTAACCTCTTTTTTGAATGGTAGAAATGGTTGGTGCATACGTTGAAGGACGACCAATACCCAGCTCTTCAAGTTTTTTTACCAGACTTGCTTCAACATAACGTGCAGGTGGTCTTGTATACCTTTCAGAAGATGAAATTTCCTTTGGGTTAACTGATTCACCTGTTGCCAATGCAGGCAGCATACCTTCCATTTCTTCTTCTTCTTCATCCAATTTTGTTTCAAGATACACTTTTAGAAAACCTTCAAATTTGATCACCTCACCGTTGGCTATAAAATATTTATTTTGCGGGGCGGTAATTTTTGCAACCGTTCTTTCAAGCTTTGCATCAGCCATTTGAGAAGCCAGTGTGCGTTTCAGAATTAATTGATACAAGCGATCTTCATCACGCTCACCATCAATGGAGCGACGAGAAAAATCAGTTGGTCTGATAGCTTCGTGAGCTTCTTGCGCGTTGGCTGATTTTGTTTTGTATTTTCTGAGTTGATGAAATTCTTTACCGTATGCTTGTTCAATTTCAGCCTTAGCAGCATTGAGCGCTGTTTCAGAAAGATTCACTGAATCAGTTCTCATGTAACTAATATAACCGGCTTCGTATAATTTTTGCGCGACAGTCATGGTACGCGACACTGAAAAACCAAGTTTTAAACTGGCTTCTTGCTGGAGAGTTGAAGTAGTGAAAGGAGCCGCCGGAGATTTACTTGCCGGTTTGGTTGCGATATCAGCCACTTTGAAGTCAAAACCATTACACGCTTTTACAAAATCAACCGCCTTATTGTATTCATCAAAATTATCTTCAAGTTTTGCCTTAAAGCTGACTTTATTGCTATTCAAAAATGATGCATCAGTTCTGTAAAAAGCTGACGATTGGAATTTTTCAATTTCATTTTCACGCTCAACAATGAGTCTAACAGCAACAGATTGAACCCTGCCGGCAGAAAGAGACGGTTTCACTTTTTTCCATAAAACAGGAGATAATTCAAACCCCACAAGGCGGTCAAGAATCCTTCTAGCCTGTTGCGCATTTACTAAATCTTCATCAATATCACGTGGGTTATTGATTGCTTCAAGCACTGCACCTTTGGTAATTTCATTGAAGGTAATTCGCTTATACTTTCCTTCTTTCAAACCCAAAGCCTCTTTCAAATGCCATGCAATGGCTTCTCCTTCACGGTCTTCATCGGAAGCAAGCCAAACCATATCTGATTCTTTCACTAATTTTTTTAATTCAGTAATCACCTTAGTTTTATCAGGTGAGACTATGTAAGTAGGTTCAAAATTTTTCTGAATGTCAATTGAGTTGTCACCTTTTGCCAGATCACGAACGTGTCCGAAACTTGATTTTACAATATACTCTTTACCGAGATACTTTTCAATCGTAGTCGCCTTTGCAGGAGACTCAACAATAACGAGATTTTTTCCCATAATTTATTCAAACAATACTTAACCTTAAGGGGCTTAAGCACGACAAAATTATAAATAGAAATTGATGTCAGCGTTAAGGACGATGATAAGAAGGTAAAAGAAAGCCTCCTTATTATTTATAATAATAAAGTTTTTGAAAAAAAAATCTCGGATTAGAAATAAGGTTTAATAAATTATCTGCCAGATTGGCATACAACCATTGAAATATCACTAAATTTGCGGTAAAATACAGCAGATGGAATTGAGACAGACCGGGTCAAAAGAATTAGACGAAGCCTTGCAGGGAAGTGCAACTATGCTTGAAACCAGCAATGGAGGGAATAAAAAATTGTATTTAGAAAGCTATGGTTGTCAAATGAATTTTTCAGACAGCGAAATAGTTGCATCCATTTTATCACAACAAGGATTCTCAACAACGCGCAACGCTGTGGAGGCAGATGTGATATTGATGAATACCTGCTCAATAAGAGACAATGCAGAACAGCGTGTGCGCAACAAACTTCACCAATATCAAAAACAAAAAAGACGAAAGCCTTCTTTAATCATTGGCATATTAGGTTGCATGGCTGAGCGATTAAAAACACAATTACTGGAAGAAGAAAAACTGGTTGATTTAGTTGCAGGGCCTGATACATACCGTGATTTACCGAGACTTATTGAAGAAGTAGAAGGAGGTCAAAAAGCCGTTAATGTTTTATTATCTAGAGAAGAAACTTACGCTGATATTTCACCGGTTCGGCTGGACAAAAACGGAGTTTCAGCTTTTATCTCAATTATGCGCGGATGTGATAATATGTGCTCTTTTTGTGTAGTGCCTTTCACCCGAGGACGTGAACGAAGCAGAGATCCAGAATCTATTATAGCAGAAGCAAAAAAATTATTTGAAGACGGATATCGTGAAGTGACACTACTTGGACAAAACGTAGATAGTTACCGCTGGAACATTACTAAAAAGAATGAAATTATTGATGCAGAAAAGCCAACGGTAAACTTTGCTGAGTTACTTGAAAAAGTGGCTTTGGTGAGTCCGCTGCTGAGGGTAAGATTTTCGACTTCACATCCAAAAGACATGACCGATGAAGTGTTGGAAACCATGGCAAAGTATGCAAACATTTGCAAATACATCCATCTTCCGGTGCAATCAGGAAACAGTGAGATTTTGCAAAAAATGAACCGAGGATATTCACGAGAATGGTATCTTGACCGCATTGCTGCAATCAGAAAATACATGCCAGATTGTGCAATTTCAACCGATGTGATTTGCGGATTCTGCGGAGAAACCGAAGACCAGCATAAAGACACGCTTAGTTTGATGCGAGAGTGCAAATTTGATTTTGCCTATATGTTCTTTTATTCTGAGCGACCTAAAACCCTTGCGGAAAGGAACTATCCGGACGATATACCCGAGGAAACAAAAATGCGACGCCTCAACGAAGTGCAAACATTGCAACAAGAATTATCATACCAGAGTAATGCGCAGACAGTTGGCAGTGAATATGAAGTTTTAGTGGAAGGAGTATCCAAGCGATCAGATCAAGAATTATATGGCAGAAACTCACAAAATCTAACTGTTGTTTTTCCAAAAGGAAATTTTAAAGCGGGAGATTATGTTACAGTAAAAATCACAGAGTTTACAAGCGCTACCGCCAGAGGAACAGTTGTCAATAAATAAGTAAGATGGACGTACAAAATATAAAACAACGATTTGGCATCTTAGGAAATTCTGCAGGATTAAACCGTGCACTCAGCGTGGCTATTCAAGTGGCGCCAACCGATATGAGCGTACTTATCACCGGTGAAAGCGGAACAGGAAAAGAAGTAATTCCAAAACTCATTCATCAGTTAAGTTCACGAAAGCATGGACAATACATTGCAGTAAACTGTGGCGCCATACCAGAAGGAACTATTGACAGCGAATTATTTGGTCATGAGAAAGGCTCATTCACCGGAGCACATGATCAACGCAAGGGATATTTTGAAGTAGCAGATCAAGGCACGATATTTCTGGATGAAGTAGCAGAACTCCCCCACCCTACTCAAGTGAGATTATTGCGAGTTTTAGAAACCGGAGAATATATTCGGGTGGGCTCATCAAAAATAATGAAAACAAATGTGCGTGTTGTTGCAGCTACTAATGAAAACATGCTCAAGGCCGTTCAAAGTGGAAAATTCAGAGAAGATCTTTACTACCGTTTGAGTACTGTACCTATTCAATTGCCTGCGTTGAGAAATCGATCAGAGGATATTCATTTACTGTTCAGAAAATTTGCTGTAGATTTCTCTGAGAAGTATAGAATGCCCGCCATTCGTCTTACAGAAGCGGCTGTGAACATGCTCACACATTATGCCTGGCCGGGAAATATCAGACAGCTTAAAAATATTACAGAACAAATCTCAGTCATAGAAAGTGAAAGAGAAATCACACCTGAAATATTAGGCAATTATCTTACTGATTATTCCAATTCAACTTTACCGGCAATTGCAAAAACAGGAGATGGATTCAGTGATTTGAATGAGCGTGATTTATTGTACAAGGTGTTGTTTGATATGCGAAAAGATCTCACTGATCTTAAAAAAATTGTGCTTGAATTATTACAACATGGTTCGGCTGAAACCCTAGCAGGAGATGAAAAAAGACAACTCATTGATAAACTTTATCGTGATATTACGCCTCAAGTTGAATCTATAGTGCCTGAACCAATACGTGTTGAAAAAGCTTCGCCACATTTTGGTTCATCAGATTACAATCAAGATTACGAAGTTCATGCCGAAGTAGAAGAATCTCTCTCTTTGGAAGACAGAGAAAAAGAACTGATCAAAAAAGCATTGGAAAAACACCGCGGCAAGCGAAAATACGCAGCCCAAGACTTGGGAATATCTGAACGCACGTTATATAGAAAAATCAAAGAATACAACCTTTAAGCAATAGATAAATCAAAGTGTCGTTAACAAAATCGGTAGATGAAACCATTCAGAAAAAATAAAAAGGCAACTATGCATCCACTGAAAAAAAAATTAATCTCAGTTCATGCTGCCTTGATGTCTATGATCCTTGTTTTAGTTGCGACAAGTTGCAGAATTGAATACTCTATGCTGGATGGAAGTATTGACGCCAATACATTCTCAGTAGAAATTTTTGAAGAACAGGCATCCAATGCTCCGGCGGGTTATGGTGCGACATTTACAAACTATCTGAAAAATTTTATTTTGTCGAGAAGCAAATTAAATTTGGTGAATCAAAATGCCGATATTGAAATTTCAGGTGTCATTTCTCAATACAATACCTCACCTGTTTCAGTTCAATCAGACGAAGTTGCAGCATTGAACAGACTTACCGTGGGTATTCAGGTTGCGGTTATAAACAACAAAGATGAGAAACAAAGTTTTGAAAGCAATTTCAGCCAATTCTCAGATTATAATGCAGACCAGGATTTGTCATCAGTTGAAGAATCATTGCTTGAAGACATCAATAATAAATTATCACAAGATATCATCAACAAATTAAGCAGTAACTGGTGATCAATGCAGATATCATAGCAGATGTTGTCAGGCAGCCTGAAAAAGCCGGTGAGCTGGATGTGACCGAACTGATCAATTTACGTGACAAGTTTGCGTACAGCAGCACCTTACACTTGATTTATTTAAAAGCCTTGGCGCAACAACATGATTTGGGTTTTGATCAGGCATTACATCATACGGCTGCTTATGTTGCAGACAGAGAGAGAATGTATCATCTCATTCATTCGGGCGAAAAAATTGACCAGAACAAAACACCATTATCACTGGAAATTGTACAACCTAACAATCAATCAATACACATTGAACATATTGCAGAAACTGAAAAAACAGAAAATCTGCAATCTGAAAAGATCATTCATGAAGGTGAAAAAGATATCTTAACAGAAACCAAACCTGAAGAAAAATTTGAGCCTCAAAAAATTTCAGCTAGCGAACCAGAAATAAAAATTGAAACGGAGGAAAAACAAATTGAAGAAGATCAAAAATTACCAGAGTTTTCAACAGATGTTTCAATTACAGAAACTGCGCCAGACTTGGTAAGCATTGTATATGAAGCAGAACTGGCAGAAGAAGAAAAAATAAGAGAGCAAAAAACCGAGGAGAAAGCACATCACAGTGAAACTGAGCCTGAAATTGTTGCTGAGGCGCTTACAGCCAAGACACCAGAAGCTCAGGAAGAACTCCCACAAAGTAAAGTTGATCTAGCCGATTTGACTTTCATTGAGTGGCTCATTTACAAACAAAAAGGCATATTACCATACAAATCAGAATCTGAACATACAACAGAACTTGCGCAGGAAAAAGAAGCAGAAACTCAAGTTGAAAAACAGCCTGAAGCTGCACGCAAAGGAACGCTAACCAGAAAAGATGTGGATGCCATTCTGAACAAATTCATTCAAGAAGAGCCTCGCATTTCAAAACCCCAAGCAAGTTTCTATAATCCAACCAAAAAAGCCAAGGAAAGCCTACAAGAATCACCCGAATTGGTAACTGAAACGCTGGCAAAAATCTATGTTTTGCAAAAAAATTATGTGAAAGCAATCAAAGCTTATGAGCAATTAAGTTTGGTTTATCCCGAAAAAAAGACTTTCTTTGCAACCCAGATTCAAAAAATCAGGGAAGAACAAACAAAATAATTACCACAATGACAACACTATTTACTGTACTTATCATACTTGGCAGCCTTGGTCTGATTCTATTTGTATTAGTTCAAAATCCAAAAGGCGGAGGATTAAATGCTGATTTTGGGTCAGCTGTACAATTAGGCGGAGCAAAACGTGCAACAGACATTCTTGAAAAAGGCACATGGGGACTTGCTGTAGGTATTGCACTGATTTGCCTTATCATGGCAAAAGACGCAGTTCAAACAAGCGGAGCAACCGAGGGAACACCTTCAGATATTGAAGCCGATCCAAATGCAGTAGACGATAATGTAGGACAACCGGCACCGGCACAACCATTCAATGTGCCAGGTAATCCCTAATAATTAAAAATATAATCAAAGGCCAAATGTCAGTGTGTCATTCATGCTGACATTTTTTTTTCTCTATTAAATCAAAGCAAGAAATTTTGACACAGAAAAAACAAAAAAAATGGGATGGCATAAAACATGCGTAAACCAAAATCAAAAAAATTAAATTATACCGATATGTTAAAACCACTAGCAGACCGGGTTCTGATAGAACCTGCACCAGCAGAAGAAAAAACAGCCAGCGGCATTATTATTCCTGATACCGCCAAAGAAAAACCACTAAGAGGAAAAGTGATTGCTGCGGGGCCGGGCAAAGCAGATGAGAAAATGACCGTTAAAAAAGGAGACACCGTTCTTTATGGACAGTATTCAGGTACTGAAATAAAGATGGAAGGCAAAACCTATCTCATCATGCGTGAATCAGATATCTACGGAATACTTTAATTGATTAACATTTAAAAAGATTACAAACATGGCAAAAGAAATTTTATTCAACATTGACGCGCGTGACCGTTTAAAAAGAGGCGTTGATGCATTGGCAAATGCGGTAAAAATTACGTTGGGGCCAAAAGGGAGAAACGTAATTATTGGCAAAAAATTCGGTGCACCTATCATTACAAAAGATGGTGTAAGTGTTGCCAAAGAAATTGAGCTCAAAGATTCTATTGAGAACATGGGTGCTCAAATAGTAAAAGAAGTTGCTTCAAAAACTGCTGATATTGCCGGAGACGGAACTACAACCGCTACAGTGCTTGCACAAGCAATTATCACAGGTGGACTTAAAAATTTGGCCGCCGGAGCTAACCCGATGGATTTGAAGCGCGGTATTGATAAAGCAGTTGAAACCGTTGTAAAAACCTTGAAGAAAAACTCGCAGGAAATAGGTTCAAACAATGATAAAATTAAACAAGTAGCAACCATTTCTGCAAACAATGATGAGTTTGTTGGAGGCCTCATTGCCGAGGCGATGGCTAAAGTTGGAAATGAAGGAGTAATCACCGTTGAAGAAGCTAAAGGTACAGCAACCGAGGTAAAAACAGTAGAAGGAATGCAGTTTGACCGTGGTTATCTTTCTCCTTATTTTGTGACCAATGCTGAAAAAATGATTGTTGAAATGGACAATCCGTACATTTTGATTTACGATAAAAAAATCTCTAATATTCAAGAATTATTGCCGGTACTTGAACCGGTTGCACAATCAGGTCGTCCGTTGTTGATCATTGCAGAAGATGTTGATGGCAATGCGTTAGCAACTTTAGTAATTAACAGACTAAAAGCAGGATTAAAAATTGCTGCTGTAAAAGCTCCTGGATTTGGTGACAGAAGAAAAGCCATGTTAGAAGATATTGCGATACTAACCGGCGGAACTGTGATTTCAGAAGAAACAGGACTTACCCTTGAACACGCAAACATAAGCATGCTAGGTACTTGTTCTAAAATTGATATTGACAAGGACAATACAACCATTATCAACGGATCCGGCAAAAAAGCAGATATCAAAGCCAGAATTGGACAAATCAAAGCGCAAATTGAATCAACGACATCTGATTACGACAAAGAAAAATTACAAGAACGTTTGGCAAAATTAGCCGGTGGAGTTGCTGTACTTTATGTTGGTGCAGCTACCGAGGTTGAGATGAAAGAGAAAAAAGATCGAGTTGATGATGCACTGTCTGCAACCCGTGCTGCCGTTGAAGAAGGAATTGTTGCCGGTGGTGGTGTAGCCTTAATCAGAACCATCCCTGCATTAGACAAATTGAAAGGTGACAATGAAGATGAATCAACCGGAATTCTCATTGTAAAACGAGCTGTTGAAGAACCTTTACGTCAGATTGTTCTTAATGCCGGAGGTGAAGGAGCAGTTGTTGTGCAAAAAGTGATGGAAGGTAAAGGCAACTTCGGGTACAACGCAAGAACTGAAGTTTTTGAAGATTTATTTGATGCCGGTGTCATTGACCCAACCAAAGTAACACGCATTGCTATTGAAAATGCAGCATCTATTGCTTCTATGTTCTTGACTACCGAATGTGTGATTGGTGACATCCCTGAACCGGAACCGGCTATGCCAATGGGCGGCGGCGGAATGGGCGGAATGGGCGGAATGATGTGTAATAATTGCCTTTCCTGACGATCTGTTTTTCCGTCTGATCATGTTGGATGATAAAATAGAGCGACTACATATATCCCGGAATCAACTATCAGATTCCGGGATTTTTTTTTATCTTTCTGTCAATAATTATTGATCACGTGAAAAATATATTTGTCTTTATATTGCTGCTGAGCTGCGCTGAAATGGAAGCGCAGGAAATTGATTCAGATCTGTACTCATCTCTCAACTCAAGCAGCTTGTCTCTTTTCATGAAATCTATTTACACCAACATGGAAATAGTCACCTATCGTGCTTCAAAACAATATGGTTTAGTTGAAGAACATACTGCAACGTATAAAAAAGGAAAAATAAATACTGACCGCATCAACTTCAATATTATCTACACAGAGTTTTTCATTTTGGAAGACAGAAAAAAATCAATGGGCAAATATGAGTTAGATTCTGTCTACAATATTTACCGTTATGAGAGAACAGATTTTGACTCAAGAAACCTGCGCACATATACTTTTTATCACTATTTCATTTTTGATCAGTACATAGTGAGTAAAGAAAAAATCAGAACCAAAGAATACCTTGGAATGGGCTCTGTTGAACAAGATACATTGGTAACAAAAGATTCAGTAATCTATAAAATTGAGCGCCGTGGAAATGATGTAATACAAACCGATCTAACACCCGGAGGCAGTGTAACCACTTACACTATTGAAGAAGGTAAACTACTAAAAAAAGTAAGCGCACTCACCGGTTTTTCTGAAGAAGATATTTATCTCTACGATGCCAAGGGACAACTTGCTTCAATCCAAAATAATCTGATAGGTGAAGATGGACAGAAAATTTCTAATATAACGCGCATTCACTATACCACTGAGGGGTTAATCAATGAAGTGATTTTTGAAGATCAGAACGGGGAAGTATTAGAAAAGAAAATGTTTAGTTACAAATAGCCCTTATTCAATTCTTTCAAATTTTTTTAAAGTTTGATGTAAATGTTGACTAGTCTACAATTAGCAAGCTCACCTTATTGCTTCACAAATTTAAATTGAGAATTTTCAGAACGCAGAATATACACACCGCTTGCCAAATCAGCAGGCAGCGTAATTTCTTTGGTTTGATTTCCGGTTTGAGATTGGCCAATGGCAATTTGTTGTCCGGCTGAGTTGATTAGATAAAAGACTTCATCTGTGCCTAGAATCTGAATTATATTCATTTGTGGAATGTAAACAAATCTCACAACCGCTTCATCAGATTCAACACCTACATACGAACCAACAATAAAATATTCTTCTGCCATGCATCCATTCTGGTCAGTGATCTCAAGTGTGTATTCTCCCTCAGTTAAGTTGAAGAGATTTTGATTTGTTGAACCATTGTTCCAGTAATATAGATAAGGAGCTGTGCCGCCTGAAACATTTACTTCAATACTTCCATCTTGGCCATTCACTTCATCTGTGATTTGTTCAGCAATACTCAATTCATCAGGCTGACCAATGGTAAATGAAAACACTTGTTGATCACACACATTAGTCAGTGAAGGGATTTCCAACGTATAATTTCCTGCAGATAAATCAGAAATGACTAAAGGATCACCCATGGCATTTCCTGAAATAATATTGGTGCCATCACTCAAGGTATAGTCAAAATTGGCTGAATTGTACAAGTTGATTTCAAATTCACCATTCTCAGCTCCGTAACATACTGCAGAAGAATTTTCAGCAGGATATTTTTTTCCGATATGCAATAAAAATCTTGCATTCCATGTAGTGTCTGACATATCAAAAGGAAATGAAGTTCCTTCAGAAATATCATACATTAAACCGGTATAAGTATCTTCCAAACGCAAACAAGCAACATCTAATTCACTTGTATTTTCAAAAACAAGATTGTACGTTCCGTTTTGAAAAACACAGGCTCTTACAGGTACAACCCAATCTTGCGTACCCAAATCAAATGAATGAATAGTGAAGTCAATCTGATCATTATTTACTACGCTCAGTTGCGGCACTTCACCCCATCCACCCCAACGTTCAACAGCATCAAAATTTATTTCGTACGCATCATTTGTACCATCAACATGTCTAATAACGGTTTCATCAGTATACCCATTTCCTTCAATACGAATTGTCATTCCCGGAGAATAATTCCCTGTTTTAAAAAATGCCTGATCAACATTTGATTTGCAAGATTCATATACCGTTAGCACAGGAGAAGCAGCACTTGCATACACCCAGAAAGATTGCTGTGAAGCGATATAACGAGTACCACCATTTGTGCCTGCACCACTAACGTAAGCGGCGTATTGCTGATTGTCGGGATCTTGAATATAAATTGCATCGGCGATATTTGTTTTGGTCCAGTTAGGAGAATCCCAATCAATCGTAGATGCATAAGGATTACCAACCATATTCCAACCATCTTCATCTGTCATTCCATAATTTGTAAACGAAACCGGGAGAGAAATTGGACCTTGATTTGGTTTACCATTCAAGTCAAGTGTAAACGGATCAGTACCGGTAATGGTATCACCACACCAAACATAAAATCCTTCACCAACCCCCATAATTTGTGATGTGCCGGTACATCCTACCCAGCCATCTCCGGGTCCAAGGGTTTCATCATAAGTATAAATTGAATTGAATGGAAAACTTGGCCATGGAGAACCAGGAAAACCAGCCGTGACAAAATCATCCAGGTACATACCAACGTTTGCATTTTCTACAGCAGAAGAAAAATTTCTCCAATACGTTTCACCGGCATCAATGTATCTTTCCATTGAGATTGAACCAGAAATTAAATCAGCCCATGGCCCGGTTGCTGTGCCTGAGTATACTGTACCCGAAGAAATAGGAGCGGCGTCAGAATAAATAGTAGTTCCAAAAGCATCTTGCAGAGAAAAAGAGTTTTCACTTTCCCATGATCCGGCTGTATAATTAATTGTAACGGTAGAACCACTACTAACTGTAAAACCAGCCACAGTGCCATAACCGGATGCAGCAAATGTTCCAATTGAAACGCCATTTTCAAGCACTGTTAGGTAACCACCATTCCAACCATCACCATACGAATCGTTCATGGTAAGTGTATAATCACAACTCGTTTTCAGTTCAGCAATACGTGCAGTACCAACTGCATCAGATTTCAAAATGACCGCGTTGCCGGTATTGAAATGAGATTTATTTACCTGCAATTCAGTTCCAATAGTTAGTGCACCAGAAGTAACAGAAGTACCAGAAGAATTTTCAATACGCAGATTTGAAATAGTCATTGTACCTGAAATATTACTCGGACTTTTTCCTTTCATCACGGTAGTGCCACCATTGTCAACAAAGGTTCCAGAATTAGCGAAGTGACTATAAATATTCAAGGTACCATTTGCTGCGAGCGTGAGTTGTCCTTCAAGAACTAATTCATCACATGAAACATTGCTGCTGATGTTTGGATTATTTGGAGTGCCTGCAGGAATTTTTGCATCCATAAATTGATTTGGAATTCCTTTTGTCCAGTTATTTGCCACATTCCAATTTGAATTTTGTGCACCTGTCCAAACAGTGAGCGTGTCAAAAATAAAACTGATCTGAGGTTTGTTTGTGTTAGTAGTGTTTGGCACTAATCCACACGCTCCTCCTGAATTATCATCCCAGCGATATTTATATCCTTGAGATGTATTGTAAACCCGGCACTGACCGGATGCATTGTAATTCGGTTGCACTTGTGACCAGCAAATTCTTACGACAATATTTTGTGTACCATTCCAATTGAATGGAGTGTCTAAAGCCAAATAATCCCACCCACCAGCAGTTGGCGTATAGGAGAATGCATTTTTAACAACCGTATAACCTCCTTCTAAATTTCCACTTGCATTGGTGGCAGAAGTGTGTTTCATAGAAATGGTATATCCGGGAATAGCATAAACAGGAGCTTGCGTAACGTAGTACGCCAATTGTCTGATGGTTGCCGGACCGGTAATTCCAGCAGCATTCAACTCAGAAACGGTATACACTGTTTGATTAACACAACGCCGATACCAAATATTGACAGGAGATGATTGAGTAGTAGTATGAACGTTTGCACCGGTACCAAGATTGATGACCTGAGAGTTTGAATTATAATTTACACTGATAAATAGAACCAGCGCAACGAATGATTTGATTTTGAATGCCATACAACGATATTATCTTGCAGTTTTTTCTTCCCTTCGTGAAGGTTGGGTTTCCCTTCGTTCTTCTTCAAATGCTTAACGTTGGGAAATTACAAATAGTTGGCTGGTTAAGTCAATAAATTTCGACCAATTACTCGATTTAAATCAGAAGTGGTAAAGATTGATTGGTGACTAAACGTTTAAGAGAAAAATACGTTCGGAAATCAACGAAAAATTCTGGCTATTGTTTTGAATATGAGTTTTATATCCACAGAAAAAGACCGTTCGGAAACGTATTTTAGGCTAAGACGAATTTTTTCAGGCATAACTTCTTTCACATAGGTAGTTTCAGGATCAGAAGAAGCTCCTAAAATGCGTTGTTCATCAAAATATTGAAGAGATGCATAATCAGTCAAACCCGGTCTTACAGAAAGAACTTTTTTCTGTTCTTCAGTGTAAAGTGCAACATACTTTGGAACTTCCGGGCGAGGACCCACAACGCTCATATCTCCTTTGATGATGTTTAAAAGTTGGGGGAATTCATCCAGTTTTGTTTTACGTATGAAACGACCGACACGAGTTACACGATTGTCATTACCAATAGTTAGCTGACCAGATTTATCAGCACCACTGCGCATGGATCTGAATTTGAGCAGATGAAAATTTTTACCCATCAGGCCTACTCTTTCTTGCTTATAAAAAATTCCACCGCGGCTGTCAAGCAAAATCCAGATTGCAATGAAAAGAAAAAGCCATGACAAGATCACGAGCATCAAAAGAGATGAAACAATATCAAATATTCTTTTGCTGATTGGATACATGCCAAAAGTTCATGTGTGTTGTGAAAAATTATTTCATGATTTCTTCAACTGAGGTTATCACTGCATTGGCAACGTTTTGCAAATTTTCATCAGTCAAATCAAAATAAACAGGCAAGGTTATTTCATTCTGATATTTATTCCACGCCTCAGGAAAATTATCCATCTGATATCCTCTTGTTTTGTATGCAGTGAGTAATGGTAGCGGTTGAAAATGTACGTTTACAGAAATTTCTTTTTCAGTAATTTTTTGAATAATCAAATCACGTTGCGCTTCAGTTGCCCCTTTAATACGCAATAGATATAAGTGATACGAACTTTCTTTTACCGCATCTTTATAAGCAGGTAAGATAGCCCAGTTGTATTTGCTGAAAGTTTGATTATAAAAGTCAAAGATTTTTTTTCGTCTTTCCAAATTTTCATCATACCTACCCAGTTCAACCATTCCAATTGCAGCTTGAATATCCATCATATTGCATTTGTAGCCGGGTTCAAGAATATCATACCGCCAGGTTCCTTTTGTTTTGTCTAGTGCATCTTTACTTTGTCCGTGAAGTGATTTTATATTGAGCGCAGTGTAAATTGCATCACAATCAAATTGTGCAGGAAGATTGAGACAAACAGCACCACCTTCAGCAGTGGTTAAATTTTTTACTGCGTGAAATGAGAACACAGATACATCGGTTGTGCTGCCATGCCTTTTGCTATGCAAAGTAGCCCCGATGCTATGGGCAGCATCAGACATGACGAGGATGCGTCCAAGATTCTTTTGCTCATCAGTTTGTGGTGTGAACATTTTTTGAATTTCAGGATCAGTAACCAAAGCATTGATTTCATCATAATCCGCAGGCCAACCAGAAATATCAACCGGAATAATCACTTTAGTTTTAGGCGTGATATGCTTTTTAATTTCCGCTACTGAAATATTAAAATCTTTTTGATCAATATCCACCATCACCGGTTTGGCTCCACAATGCAAAACTACATTAGCCGTTGCACAATACGTGTATGCGGGCACAATCACTTCATCTCCTTCTTTCACACCAAACCAACGCAGCACCAATTCCATTCCGGCAGTTGCAGAATTGAAACAAATAGTTTTGCGACAGCCGATATATTCAGTAATTTTTTTTTCAAATTCTTTGGTAGTTGGCCCTGTCGTAATCCAACCAGAAAGTAAAACTTTGGTAACAGCATCAATTGTTTTTTGATCAATACGCGGTGGTGAGAAGGGGAGCATAGATTGTTTTTTGTAAAGATAATATCTCTTTTTATTGCAACGTTAATCAAACTTGAATTCAAGTTGCAGAAAGTAATTTAAGAAAGTCATCTGCAATTCTATTTCGATCAAAATTCTGAGAAACAAAATTCCTGCCATTTATTCCGTAATCTCTTATTTTTGATGGATCATCACCTATCTGTCTGATTTTTTCACACAGGTCGTTTAAATTTTCAGGCTCAAAATGCCATCCAGCATTTGCCTGATTAATGAATAGTTCACAAGCTTCACCATTTACACCTAAAAGCAATGGCTTTTTCATTGCAAGGGCTTCAAATATTTTTGAGGGAATTGCTCCGGTAAAAATATCAAGTTTCCTCAAAGGAATCAAGGCAATATCAATTTCACTGAGTACAGCCTGCATCTGAGTTCTTCCCACTGGTTCAGGGAAGATAACGTTATGCAACCCATGGTCATTTTTATATTGCATTAAAGCCTCTTTTTCTGGCCCACTTCCCATGATGACAAATTTTATTTTTTTGTCAAGAAATTGAGCGGCTGCATCCAGAATAATCTTTAATCCTTGAGCATGACCGATAATACCTCCATAAAAAAAGACAAGATCACTCCTTTCGATTCCATTTTTACTTCTGAAATCAATGGTTGAAATATTTGCTTCATCAAAATTTTCCATTTTAGCACCATTAGGTAACCAATGCACCTTCACAGCAGGAAATCTTTTTTTTATATTGGCAACGATACCTTGTGTTTGACCGGTAACTAAAAAAGATTTTTTATAACACTTAGCCTCTAATCCATAAGCTAATTTCAAAAGAAACTTGTTGTTGACAACTCCCATCTTCTCTGCGCTTTCAGGCCATAAATCTGAGACATTGAATATCAATTTTGCTTTTAATTTCTTTGAAAGATAAATAGCACTGTATCCTAGAAATAACGGAGGAGATTCACACAATAAAAAATCAAAAGGGTGCAGGTTCTTTCCATACTTTCGTGATGATCTTACAAAAGAAAAATAATTTTTCAATCGCTCAACTATGCCTTTTGATGTTGTCACATAAATAGAGGTTCGATGCACCAAAATTCCATCAAGAATTTCAGTCATTTCCGTACAATTTCTGTATCCTTCATAAATTTCATTCTTCGGATAACTAGGCAATGCCGTGAGAATTTCTACTTCAACACCGTTTTCTTTCAATCGTCTGGCCAATTCGTATAACCGATTTTGCGGGGCACCGGTTTCCGGCGGAAAATATTGTGTTAGAATTAATAATTTCATTTACGGGCAAAAATTAGTTTCAGGTTTAAATTACTTTTCCAATTTTCAGAATAGACAATTAAAAGTGATATCAGTGATGTAAAAAAAACTATGCCTTGCTGTCTTTGCAAAACTGATTCAAAAAAGGAATTGAAAATGAGACAAGAAAGGAGTAATAACAAAAGATGATTAGTATTAGCAATTGCATGTCGGCCAATAAGAAAAATCAACAAAAGAAAATAAACGAGGCCGGACAAACCTAAATCAATCCCAATTTGAAGAAATTGATTGTGTGGATTCATCTGACTTTTTTGTAGAACCTCAAGTTGATGCTCCTCGCACTTTTCACTTATTTCATCGTCCATATCACCTAAACCAACACCAAGTATTGGATTTTCAGCAATGATTTCAAACGAAACCATCCATAAAAGTAATCTATGCTTTGTGCCTGCATCACTAAGTTGATTTATACGCATGAATTCAGCTTTTCCCATTTTTAGTTCCCGATAAGTTTCATTTAATACTTCAATATCGTAGCTGAACTTTTTTGAATTGTAGAAAATTAAAGCTGAAACAGGAATACAGACAACAAGAATTAAAATCGCGATCCAGCGGTTTGTCCTGAGAGAAAATAAGTACGCAACGAGGGCAAGAATCATGATTCCGGTAAAAAGAGTTGCGGCAAAAGAACCGATCATATAAATCACAAAACAGATAGAGAAAAAACCAACTACTGCAAGCCACTTTTGCCAAGAAGTATTAACTCTAGCAGCAATTAAAACACAAATTATTCCTGCTATGCAAAGATAAGTAGCAGCATAAGTTGGGTGTAAATTTGCCCATCTACGTGAAGTTTCATACAATGATTGCTCATATCCCATCCAATAAGGGACTAAAAGCTCAAGCATCAGAACGATTGACCCAAACAAAAATCCGACAATCAGAAACCGAAAATTCAACGTTGACTTCTGGAAAAAAAGTAGAATTGGAAAAACAAAAAAAGACATTTTGTATTCAAGCAATTTACCCCCGGTTTCAGGGTTTTCAGACCATAACAAACTCAAAGCATAAAATATGAATAGCAGAATAAACAAAAAATTTATCTGACTAAAGACAAACTTGAAATTCTTGTTTAGTATCCAATCTAATCCAATAGATACAATCAAAACCCCAATTGCCGGAGAAGTATAATATCCGCAGGCAACCAGAGTGAATACAAAGATCATCCAGCCAATTTCTGCAATATTTTTTTTTATACTATTTATCATTCTATAATCAGTGAACGATACAAAGAAACAAATGCATTTGAAGCAATTTCAGCAGTTGCTTTTTCCTGTATTATCCTGGCATTTTTTTCAGCAACAATTGATACATCAAGTTTTAGAGCACGTTCAAATGGATTGTCTTTAAAATTTGTGATAATACCATTCTCATTATCATTGATCCATTCATGTGATACAGGCAAATCAGATACCACAGGAATACATCCTGCAGACATTGCTTCTAACAAACTCACTGAAGTACCATCAGAAACAGGAATTGATATGTAGATTTTGGCTTTGCCATACCAAACATTATTCTGTTCTGCATTTTGCCAACCAACAAATTCAACCACCCCATTCAACCCAAATTCCTGCGCTTTCTTCTTCAAACTTTCTAGCTCATCTCCTCTTCCCGCAATGACTAATTTCCAATCCTTATGTGATTGATAAAAGTCGTTAAATAAATCTACTACTCTTGTGATATTGTACAAAGCGTAGAGTGACCGATTTGAATAAATAATATTCTCTTTATGTAGGCTTTGAATAGGTTGAATTCCAAAAAACACAAGATCAGTTTGGATACCTGATGCCAATTTGTTGATGGCACTTATCATCTCACCTGAATCAGCGGTTGCACAAAAAGAATTTCGCAATACATATTTTACCAAATAACGGTACAATGCATTTCGATTGGGCATAACTAAAACGTCAGTTCCCCATGCCGTGACAATATATTTTAAACCAGTATTTTTACAGATACGTGCAGTTGCATAAGCCAGACGATTCACCTGATGCACATGAATCACATCTGCTTTTTCATCCAAGATAACACGCTTTAATTTTTGGTAATTAGTTTTAATTCGTAAAGGATTTGATGAACTCACACTGATGGCATATTGACGAATAGGAATATCCGATTGCAAATTTTGCTCACCAACATAAACTATCTCAGAAAAATAATGATTAACTAGATTCATGAACCTAATCACGTGTGGAGAATCAGACCCTATGACAAGCAATTTTTTACTCATGAATAACTTGTTCAATTAACGCTTGTAATTTTTCAACCTGATATTTGCGATGCAGTTTTTTAATTTCCTCCTGATCAATATTTGAAGGAATCTTATTTTTCCACATGTCTATTGCTTGCACTAAACTTTTTTCAATATCAGCTAAATCATTAAAATTTGCGCAAAAACCGGCGTGCATGTTTTGAATTAACTGCGCTGCAACATCATCGTTATCTGCAATAGCAAGTATCGGTTTGCCAACAGAAAGATAATCAAAAATTTTTCCGGTAAAAATTCCTTTTCGACCCGTTGGAGGTTGTATAAGTAAATTGAGATCAGCCCTTGCCATCAACTCAATACTTTTTATTTGCGGAACCCGTTCAATAATTTGAACATGATCTTTGAACTTTGCTGGAATGCTGAAATTATGTGAGGCACCTGCACAAATCATCTTCCAATTTTGAGGCAATAAATTTTTACGATCAAGATTTTCCAGCGCAGCGAATAAGGTATTAGGTTTTCTGACACCATAAAAGCTACCCGCATGCAGCATGGTAAACTCATCATTAAAATTATATTCTAATGAAGGCATTTCATGATCGTATCCATTCCGAATTTCCAGATAGTGTTTTAACCCGGGCACACTTAGTTTAAAATAATCAACAATGGGTTCACTAACAGAAATAAGAGCATTTGTGCGTTTGCTGATTGCTGCTTCAATGAGTGCATATTTTTTTCTGATTTTGGGATCATCCTGCGGATTCTGACTCATCTCATCGCGCATATCAACAATCCACTTAACCTCGCTTTCTACATTACAAAATTCTAGTGCGGCCAAATGTGGTTCAACCGGTGAAAATGAACTGATCACCAGATCAATTTTTTGTCCTTTATGCAATTTTTTTAACCCATCAACAGCTTCTTTTATCCAGTCTTTATCCGCATGACTAAATAGCCGATGGTACATCACATTGCGGGCAACTTTAGAATAATGCACCAATTTTGAATCAGCCGTATTAAATTTTGGTTTCCAAAAACCTGTTTTTGGTTTAATACGAAAAACGTGAATTGTCCCTTCAAAGGTTTCTCCATGAACCTCAGCGGTACCTGATGTAATTACTGAAATTGAAAATTTATTTTTGTCGAGATAATTTACAAACGCACTCATTCGGTTCACCGCAACACTCTGTAAAGGCGGGTACCACGCTGTTATCAATACTATATGTTTTTTTTCGTGAGCCAATTTTTATTTTCAAAGTTAGCCAAATCTCTGCTATTCTCTCCCTGTATCCAATTCGCAAAACAATTTCATCAGCCTATATCAACATGTTTTAAGAAACTGAGAGTACGCCTGAAGAATTTTTGTTTTATCTAAATGCTCTTTCGCCCATGTGATATTTTCATCCAATCTGGCACCTTGATTTTGATCAAAAGAAAGCAAGACTTGCTGAAAAATATTTATTAGTTCATCAGAATTTTTTGCAACGAAAACACGCACGTGTGGTTGATTCCAGATCACATAATTCCCGTTAGCAATGGCCTCCATCACTGAAAGAGAATAACCATCATGCTCAGTTAAGCGAAGATAAATTGGATGTTCATTCAAAAGAGATTGCATCACCGCCTTAGACACCCAGCCATAAAAATGCACGTTAGTTGGCGCATTAACAGCGTTACCTTTTGTGCCGGTTAAATGAAAATGGATGTCGGGATATTTCACAGCCAGTTCAAGAATGTAATCAATACCGTAAAATTTTTCTTGCCCTTCACCCAAATAGGATAATACAGATTTGGATTTAAATGATGCACCGGATGAACCTGCTTCAACATATTTAAACGGATGCAGACTAGCCTTCACACCTGCTTCAATCAATTCGTGTTGCAGCCATGAAGCATCGGTTGCTGATACAGCATGTTCGATATATTTTTTTTCTACGGTTCCATTTTTGATACCTGATTGCAAAGTCAAAACATCAGAACCATGCCACTGCATAATTAATTTCTTTTTATACTTCAATGCAAGATCAAGCGCTTTGCTTTTTGAAGAAGCACCGTTGAATGATACTACCCGATCAGCAAATCTGACGAGCAAGGCAAATTTAATTTTACCGCTTATGGAGTAATACGTATCACAAAAAATATATTGATTATCCGGATCAATCCGGTTGAGATCACTTACCAGATTTTTTCCAAAATAAGGCAAACCGGTGAATAGAATTCTCATCGTGACGAACGGATTAAAGAATAATACCAGATGAATAACCAAATGTAATATACTGCTTGAACTGCAGCGTACAATTTTAGGGTATCATAGAACTCTAAGCCTGATAAACTTCCCCACATGATTACCGCAATACCTGAAATATAAGCAACAAGACTGAAAGCAAAAGCCATTCCTTGTTTGCGATAAATGAGAGGGGTACCACTTACCGGCGACACGACAAAATTGATGAACATCGGAAAAATCATAATCTGCGCTATCACACCTGATTCATAAAATCGCGGACCAAGATACCATTCAAATAATACAGGGCCTGCCAATAGAATAAGAATTAAAAGAGGAACGGCAAACAATAAAACTAATTTAACCGATCTGAAAAAAACAGGTTGTACAATTTTTCCGGCGGCATGTAAATCGCTTGCTTCTTTATAATACAATTGACCCACTGAATTTCCAACAGATTTCATGCTTGCCCCCAAATATTTTGTCATCATGGCAAACAAACCAAACTCAGCAAGACCGTACTCACGAGTCATCACCAAATAGAGAATAAATTGACCGAACAAAATATCAGTGAAAGCATGAGCTGAATTAATCAATGGAAAATCTCTGTATTCACTTGCAACATCACGCATGCCTGATTTGGAAATCAAATTAAACTCAAGGCTATCTCGCGCTGAAATAAACATCATGACAACAGAGACAAACATTCCAATGAGTGCCCCAAAAATGAGACCGGATGCCCCAAATGATAAATACCCAAATAACACGCTGAATAAACTCACAAAGGCCGATCTTGCAATACCACTTGTAGTGATTGATTTGTAAAGGCCTGCCCTCACCAACCAATCATTGAGAATATTTGTGAACCCATAAATTGGCACGGCAACAAATACAAAAATCATGTAATCTGCCATTTTACCATTTTCATACAAAGTGTCAATTTGATCTCTGAAAAAATAAAACCCAAGTGACAAAACACTTAATACGATAGTAATTCTGGAAGCCAGACCAAATAAATTCATGGCTTTAGATTTTTCAGCCGGAAGTACAAAAGCCTTTTCATATCTACCCCCTGAAATAATAGAAATTAAACCAACAATGGCAAGAAAATTGGCTTGAATGGCTTGATCTTCTTCAGTGAATAAGCGACCAATAATTGGAGCAAAAAGAATAGGCAACAACTGTCCAATTCCATTTCCTGAAAAAAGAATAAGAAAGTTTTTTGAAAAAGATTTATTCTGTGCCACCCTATTTACGTCATTGCAATTAGCAAAATCGCGCGTTTGTTCTACGTAAACCAGTAAAATTAGTTTATCGTATCAAACTTTTATGCCTGTAATTGGTTTCGAACTCTGATATTCACTTACCAAAATTATTAAGGTTAGGATAAAAATCCAGTTAATATCCAGAATTAAAAATGCACTTGGCATCACCGATATAGCGCAGAAAACAAACAAAGACAAAATAATATAAAATGATTTTTCGGCATCTTTTTTAACTTGCTTGACAGCATTGAAAAAAATCATCCAGAGAAAAAATAAGTAACCTAAAAAAATAAGGATACCATATTGACTAACTATTTCTATAAACCAAAAATGTGGGCCCTCTACTGTTGTTGTATAATATTTTTTATCATTTGTGCGCTCCTTATATCTGAACTGACCAGGACCAATACCAATCAGTCTGCTTTGCAAGGTATAATCCAATCCATTTTTTATCAAAGCAACTCGAATTTTATTAGAGTTCATTTCAATCTTATTCTGTTTGGAAATCTGAGACATGGAAATCATTTCATTCATATTATCAAGTTCTTTTCCGGTTTCTTTAAACTTCCAGATAGGACCATAATACTTTTCCATTGGAATAAACACAATAGCGCCAACTGCAATCATAAATATCAGTGGATAGCGTGTATTAAGATTTTTTTTCTTCAAATAGTTTACGATATCAAATACTGCCATACACAAGGCAATAAAGAGACAAATTTGATTCCCTATGCGTGCAAAACTTACGTATGATACAATGAAGCATGCTAATAAAATAAACCACTTCAACCACTTTTTAGCCGGTGATACAGGTTCCATAATAATAATCAGCATTCCAAAAAGTAAAAGATAAACGAAAACCGTATTAGGATTATCAAGTAAAAAAACCGGGGTGTAAACTAATTGATCAATGATACCTCTTTCAATAATTTTTGTTGTGAATGCACCCTGCATGTGAATGCCTGCCAGCATTTCAAAAAGAGACACCACGAAAATGAAAAAGAAAATCATTTTAAACAAGGTCAGTGTGATTTGATGCCATCTTTCAAAACCCGAGCGATTTTTCACAAAGACAAATCCTAAACTCGTTAAAAACATCATGATTAAACTGCGTATATCAATGATTGCATCCGGAACACTTTTTACAAATGGAATGAATACCAGCGCATAGCCAAGCCAAATCAAACAAAACCATAGGTAACGCTTTGATAGACCTTTCTCCAGTTTATTAAAATTCATCAATGCAACAGCACATAAAAGAAGTAGACAAATCAGTTGTGGATAGAGCGTCATCAAGCCAATTGAAACCGGTATAAAAAACGCACCAAATGGAAGTAATACCAAAAATGAAATGTAGAAAAATTCAATAGACTTTTGAGTGCTGAACAAGTGAAGTAGATTTTCTTTTTTTGGCATACTTTATTTGTTGAGAAGTTGCTGTCAACAATTTTTTTTGAGTGTATTAATCAAAAGTTACTCAAACATAAGCAAGATGTTAATCAATGGTTACATAGCTTGCAACTAATAACTAACAACCTGATGTGCGCAATACCCTATGTATTCTCAATCAATAAACAAGCCAAAGAAAATAATGGACACAACACACTGACCATCACGTAAAACAAACTCAACACGTTTGCCGGATGTACTCGGCAATTCCCTGATCAAAGGTATAGATTGGCTTATAATTCAAATCATGACGAATAGAATCAATGGATGCAAGTGAGTTTAGTATATCCCCTTTGCGCTCATCACGATACTCTGTTTGAACTGCAGAAAAATCATAGCCGCAGGATGTGAGCACATTTTTAATCTGTGCAATCACCTGATTCACCGTTTGAGAATATCCGCAAGCAACGTTATACATTTTACCATAGCATGATTTATTCTCAGTATGTAAAGCCAGCATATTGGCATTCACCACATTTTTCACGTAGGTAAAATCACGGGTTTGGTTTCCGTCTCCAAATACCACCGGAGATTTTCCCTCTTTCAACAGATGAATAAATTTTGGAATAGCAGCAGCATACTGCCCATTTGGATCTTGATTTAAACCGAATACATTGAAATATCTTAACCCAATAGTTTCAGTCCCATATAGAGTATGAAAAATTCTACCATAAAGTTCATTAGTAAGCTTTGAAACCGCATAGGGCGACAAAGGCTTTCCAAGATTTTCTTCTGATTTTGGGCTTGCTGATGAATCACCATACACGGATGAGCTCGATGCATAAATGAACCTTTTAACCCCTTCTTCTTTTGCAGCAGTAATCACATTTAAAAAACCCTGACAGTTAATTTCATTAGTAGGTATTGGGTTTTCAATTGAACGAGGTACAGACCCTAAGGCAGCTTGGTGTAATACTTTATCCACGTCCTTCATCACCGTCTTACAAATTGAGAAATCTCTTATATCTCCCTCTATAAAAGAAAAAAACGGATGATCCAGTAAATGTTTTATATTTTCACGCTTTCCAGTAAGAAGGTTATCTAAGCAGCGCACCCTATATCCTTCAGAAATCAAATGATTACACAAATTTGAGCCAATGAACCCGGCACCTCCTGTAACTAAAATTGTTTCTGTTTTTTCCACGCAGTATATTTGGAGCAAGAATGCCGCAAAGTTACTAAAATTGAACTACCTCAGAGAATAAAGAATATTATGAAATTAAAAATTGCCTTTGTTGGCGCCGGCCCCTTATCGTTGCTCAAGGCAATATCTATAGCAAAACAAAATCCAAAAGCTGAAATTGTCATCTATGACATGGCTGAAAAGCCCGGTGGATCATGGCAAACAAAACGCTCTCCTGAAGGACATGAAATTGAATGTGGTTGTCATATCTGGTCCTATGTCCCCTCTGTTTATCAATTCATTCAAACTCATCTTGGGATAGTACTCAAACCCATGCGCCCTTCACCTCAATTTTCTGGCAAACAACTGCGCATTCCATACTCATGGCATAATACCCTCAAATCGTATTCAGTATTTGGTCGATATTTACTTAAATTAAACTGGAAAGCTATACGCAATCTTAAAAATGATCCGGCAATTAACTTCAAAATTTTTAATAAAAAAAACCATTACCCTGAGAAAGGTTCAGGCATTTTAGTTAACCAACTGGTAGAAAAAATAAAAGATTTTCCGGCAATTCAAATTCAATTAAACTCAACTATTGATCTGATAAACTTGCAGACTAAACCATCGCTATCCATCAATGGACATTTGGTTGAATTCGACAAAATTTTTCTCACGTCTGTTTCACAGATAAAAAAATTGACTACATCAACCGAAGAATATGAAATTACTGCAAGCCCCGTGAAATATATACACTTTCTGATCTCACTCAATCAACCGGCAAAACAAAAAATTTCATATCTGCGCATGACCAATCATCCGGTTGTTCACCGCATTACGGATATCTCTTATCAAACACATTACAAAGAAAATCTTTTACTGGTGGGTATTCACGAAAATGCTTTTAACAAAATGCACGAAACAGATATTGAAAATAAAATTCATGAACTTCTTCTCAAATTAAAAATTATCACTACTGTCCGATAAAAACTAAAAGTACGTAAAAACCCTTTCAAAACCCGCATGGTTGCGTATGAAAAGCCTTGTATTTCAAAAGTAAGCCCCCTCTTTTCAGGCTGAACTAAATTCGAATTGAAGTTGTGGATCTATTTCAACTAGCCAATCTTTTTCTGGATTTTCTAGAAATTTGATCAGATGAATGTAATTGAAGAGATGCAGTCTGCAAAAGTTGGCCAGATTAGAGAAAGCCCATTTTCGTTTAATTTTTTGTGGATAACGGTCAACAGCAGATTCACTATTAGCGTACACCAAATCTGAATTTTGATTGCATTCTCATTGTCGCCTAAAAAATATTTTAGCGGAAAGTTTTGTTTGAGCTGTTTGAAAAGTAATTCAATTTGCCATCGTTTTTTGTAAATGAGTGCGATGTGTCCTGCGTTCATCCCTTGTATGTTGGTTATAAATTCAAAGCATCTTTTGTGTTCGTCATCCCAGTAAGCAATTCTTCTGAGTTCAGTAGTTTTGAGATATTTTCCGTTGTCTTTGACTTCAACTTTTATAATTTCATCTTTCAATACACCTGCGTCAATATAGCTGGGAATATCATTTTCTACAACCAATTCATAGGTTGCATTTGATTTTAGTCTGGTGACAAAATAGATGTTGTTTTGTGTGAATTCATCAAAGGTTTTATAATCATTATATCCTTTATCAAACACAGCTATTTTGCCTTTTTCCAGCTTAAGTTTTTTAAGGAATTTTTTATCGTGTGTTGTCGCTGATGAAAACCAAATCAGTTTTGGAACCTGTTCCTGAAGATTAATTTGAGTGTGTACTTTTATGCCTCCTTTTCTTTTGCCATTGGAGGATTTTCTGCCAACACAGCTCAATAAATCACGAAACAATGAAATAGTTGTTGAATCAATAATTTCCACCCTTTGTTCCCATACATATTGTTTTCGGCTGTCCGAGATAACCCCTGAGTACTCTTTGTACAATAAATAATAAATCTCTTGAAAAACCTCATGACTCCTTCGAGCATTTGCATCACTCAACGTGCTTTTGTGCGGAATGTTTTTTAACTGAAAATGATTTGTCTTTCCTTTGAGCCCAAGCATAGCACCGGCAACCTCTCGCAACGATGAACAATTGGCGAAAGTTGAAAACAACATGCTGATTAAGTGATCAGATGTGTCAAATCGTTTGGTATAATAATCAGAGTTACGGTTCTTAACCACTCTGCTTACAAGAGTTGGGTCAATTAAAGAAATCAGCTGTCCGAAAACCGACTGTCCAAAAAAGTAGTTACTTTTATTCATGTGTATTTAGTTCGTCAAAACCAAATTACACTAAAGCGGGAAATCTGTTATGGAAATCCCGCTTTTAAATTTTTTTTATCGGACAGTAGTGAAAAATTATAGACAAAACATTTAAAATATTTAAAGCAGATACATTTGTTTATCCTACGTATTATCTTTCTGATGAATCATTAAATAAACTGGCACAACACAATGCATCAATCAATGTTTTACGATCAACAGATCTTATGCACGGGATTTATTTCCAGCTAAAATCAGGAATGTCTATTTGATAAAAAAACCAAAGCATATATAGCGCCATGAGGGAGGCAACATTCTACAAATAGCTGCATCAATAACACCCAAAATATTTCTTTGTTTTTCAGTTCTGCCAAACAATCCAAAGAATCCGTATTTTTTTATTGAACCTGAGGAGAACTTTTTTTGCCACGTTGAAAAATCTTTATCCGAATTGTACTTCCAATACTTACTCCATTTGACAAATTTTCTGCGCAATATTTTGTGCATTATACTTCCACTTGAATTCTCTGCAAATAATATTGCTCCCCCGGTTTTGAGTACCCTCTTCATTTCATTGATAGCGCCGGTCTGAGATTCACTTTCAGTCAATGCACCAATCACTGATTTAAATGCAACAATATCAAACTGTGCATCATGATATTGCAATTGTGACATATCAGCCTTTTCATAGGTTATCACTTCAGACAAACCATATTTCTGATGAATTATTTTCGCTTCTTCAAGCGGAGATTTTAATTCGGTGCACGTGACAACACACCCCTTTAAAGCAAAATACAAACTCAAACCTCCTTCTCTGTCTCCAAGCACCAGCACATGCATTCCGGGTTTAATTGAAAAATGCGCTTCCCAAAAAGGTAGCGCATTTTTCCAGTTTTTTACATCCCACCGGATGATATCATTTATATGCTCTTTATCCAACCTACTTAGCATAGTTAACCGCTCGCTTCTCTCTGATTACCGTAACTTTTACCTGACCCGGATAGGTCATTTCATTTTGGATTTTTTGAGAGATGATGAAGGATAATTCTTCAGCACGCTGATCATTTACTTTTTCGCTTTCTACCATCACGCGTAACTCGCGTCCGGCTTGAATGGCGTAAGATTGAACCACTCCGTCAAAATTGAGAGCAATAGTTTCAAGCTCTTTAATCCGCTTAATATATGATTCAGCAATTTCACGCCGCGCACCTGGCCGAGCTCCTGAGATGGCATCACATACCTGTACAATAGGTGAGATCATGGAGGTCATTTCAATTTCATCGTGGTGAGCACCTATGGCATTGCACACATCTGCTTTTTCACCATACTTTTCAGCCAGCTTCATACCTAAAATTGCGTGTGGCAATTCAGGTTCATCATCAGGTACTTTTCCAATATCATGCAATAAACCGGCACGTTTTGCAACCTTGGCATTGAGTCCAAGTTCTGATGCCATGATGGCGCATAAATTGGCAACCTCGCGGCTGTGTTGCAATAAATTTTGCCCATACGATGAGCGATATTTCATGCGACCAATCATGCGCATTAATTCAGGATGCAAGCCATGAATGCCTAAATCAACACACGTGCGACGACCGGTTTCAATAATTTCTTCTTCAAGTTGTCGTTTGGTTTTTGCTACCACCTCTTCAATGCGTGCCGGGTGAATGCGACCATCAGAAACTAATTGATGCAATGACAAACGGGCAATTTCACGTCTTACAGAATCAAAACATGAGAGAATGATTGCCTCAGGTGTGTCATCTACAATGATTTCAACTCCTGTAGCAGCCTCTAGAGCTCTGATGTTACGTCCTTCACGACCAATGATACGACCCTTCATTTCATCGTTCTCAATATTGAAAACAGAAACAGAATTTTCAATAGCCTGCTCAGTAGCAACCCGCTGTATAGATTGTACCACAATTTTTTTAGCTTCACGTGTGGCATTGATTTTGGCCTCATCAACAATCTCTTTGATATAAGCCATTGCATCGGTACGCGCTTCATCTTTGATGGCTTCCATCATTTGTTTTTTAGCATCTTCAGGTGAAAGACCGGAAATTTTTGAAAGCTCAGTAACTTGTTTCTGATGCAACTTTCCAATTTCAGCTTTTTTACTCTCAATGGCCTCTAATTGCGATGCAATTTCTTTTTTCAGATTATCCAACTCACTGCTTTTGCGGTTGGTTTCTTCAGTTTTTTGATTGAGATTTTTTTCTTTTGCCTTGATTTTATCTTCGGCACTTTGAATTGTTCGCTCTCTTGAACGCACTGCATTTTCATGCTCTTCTTTCAGTTGCAGGAATTTTTCCTTAGCCTGAAGAATCTTGTCTTTTTTGATGGCTTCTCCTTCGTCTTCAGCTGTTTTCCGTATTGCCTCGGTTTTTGCTTTGAGCGCTGTTTTGGAGAGAAGCACCATGATCACGATACCCGCCACTATTCCGGCACCGGCACCAATGAGTATGCTTATCAGATCCATAGTTTTAAAATTAAATAAATAAAAATCCCGTCAGTGTCAGGTAAATGAGCACCAATCGGGAAACTGCAAAGACACAAGCTACTAGTGCAACTGTGCGTCAATTTTGTAAATTATTTTTTGGATGTCTTCCTCAAACTGAGGGTTGATGAGAGTGGGAGCTTCAGCCTGATGGCGAACCTGAACGGCTAATTGCAGTGCTGTCATGGCCAGCAAATCTTGCATATCTTTTACAGCATAGGTACCTTGCAATTTCTGAATATTTGCATTGATACGTTCTGCTGCAGCGCGCACAGCCTCCTCCTCCTCTTTGTTTATTGTAAGTGGATAAGTCCTTCCGGCAATAATTATTTTCAGTGATGTCTTATCCATTTAGTTTCCAACCTTCAGTAAAGAAATACATTCGTCAATTTCCCTTACCATTTCATTGATGCGCACTTTCAATTGATCATTTTCAAGTTTTACTGTATTATTCCTTTCATCTTTGAGGGATGTAAGCTCGGCTGAAAGGTCAGCAACTGCTTGATCTTTTTGACGCAATTGTTCAGTGAGAGAGACTATTTCAGCATCTTTCTTTGCAGAAAGCGCATTG
Organism: Crocinitomicaceae bacterium; assembly: GCA_016708105.1. Classification (NCBI taxonomy): domain Bacteria; kingdom Pseudomonadati; phylum Bacteroidota; class Flavobacteriia; order Flavobacteriales; family Crocinitomicaceae; species Crocinitomicaceae bacterium. The sequence continues at coordinate 729,679 of JADJGJ010000001.1, read as the reverse complement.
GATTCAGCTATGCGTTGAATGAGTTTATCAACCCTTACATTCAATTGCTCAATCAATTCTTTGGTGTCTGACATAGTGCCTCTTGTCAATGTAATAAGAGCAAATTTAGGCATACTTACGCCATTTTCAAAGCTGTCCGGCTTTAAATATTAAAAACGCTCTTTTAATAAGCTGCCTAGGCTGCCTGTCAGACAGGGTTATCATGGTATTAAATTTGGTACAATTAAAATTATCTGCATACAAAATGAAAATACGCACTGCATCTAATCCTAATCTTGCAAAATCAATTTTTGCAGAGACAAAATTTATTGTAAGATGCATGTTTTGTATTGTGTCATTTTTTTTCTTTGAAGACATATCAGCACAAACCTATACGCCAAAAAATATTCCGTATGATACCTATGATTTTCATGCGCCCATGAATATTGATTTGATTCTTGCAGGAAATTTTGGTGAAATGCGCGATAATCATTTTCACACAGGATTGGATATAAAAACACTTGGCGCTGAAGGACAAAAACTCTATGCAATTGAAGATGGTATTGTATCACGCATTCGAATTTCACCCTGGGGTTATGGTCTTGCAGTGTATATTGATCATCCAAACGGACTCACCAGCGTGTATGCGCACATGCAATCATTCAATGATGAAATTGATTCAATAGCTTACTTGCATCAGGCAAAAAATGAGAAATATATTTTAGATGAAGATGTACGAGCAGATTCTATTTATGTAAAGAAGGGTCAAATCATTGGCTTATCCGGAAATTCAGGTAGCTCCTCAGCTCCGCATCTTCATTTTGAAATACGAGAAACAGAAACAGAACATGCGCTAAACCCACTTTTATTTAAGTGTTTCCGAGTTAAAATTCCTGACACTACAAAGCCAACCATTACAGGTATCAAACTTTATGCAGTGACTGAAAAAGGATATATGATTCCGGGTAAATCTATGTATCTGCCTTGTAAACTTCTTGATGGAAAAATTATTGTCAATGAAGGCAATCCAATTGAGATTAACAGTCTACTCACTGAAAATGCATTTCTGGCTTTTGGCTTCAATACCAATGATAAATTAAATGGCGCCGGCAACGTGTGTGGTATTTATCATACTGAACTTGCCAAAGATCAAACTACCTTACACGAAATGAAAATAGAATCAGTAGATTTTGATCACAACCGATTTTTAAATACTCATCAAGATTACGCAGAATTCAATGACAACAACCGACACATTCACAAACATTTTAAAACTGTTGTCAACCCACTTGCCATGTATTTAAAAACGAATGGAATTATTGCATGGGAACAATGTGAAGGTAACTACACATTCAATGCGTATGATGCTCACGGGAATAAAACAACTCTGAGTTTTTCAATTCAAAAACCAACAGGCACATTTTCAAAAAATCCATTTGAAAAAACTGATGATTATTTTTTCCCTGATTCTGTCAATGTATATCTAACCGATGATTTTCAAGTACTGATGGAACCCGCTACATTTTATGAACCGGTGCAAAAAATTTTTAAACGCATTACAGATTCAACCAAACTAAGCAACATATTTCAGTTTTGTGAAAATAGTATTCCTATACAAGAGCGATTTGATGTGCGAATTAAAGTACCTGCTTTGCGTAATAATTTTCCGATTTACAAACTGGCTGTTGGTATAATCAATGATAAAAATAAATTGTCTTATGTTGGTGGAGATTATGTTGATGGCTGGGTTGAAGCCAATCCACGAAATTTTGGAAAATTTGTTTTGGTGGTAGACACTATTGCGCCTATTATTACTCCGGTAGATTTTACTGAAGGAAAAATAATTACCAAATTCAGAAACATGCAAGTCACCATCACCGATAACCTTTCAGGCGTTTCAGAATACAAAGCCTACCTCAACGGTAAATGGATTTTGATGGAATACGATCGGCGAGAACAACGCTACATCATTCCGATTGACAAACATAGTAAACCTTTGCTGCGCACAGGCAATAACAAATTACGTATCACCGCAACAGACACCAAAGGAAATGTGACTGATATGGCGTGGACAGTCGTTTATTGACGACAAAGCTAATTCACATGCGAAAAAATATGCAGGAAGTATTTTGATTTGCATATACTGAAGTTTGGGCGAAATAAATTCGCCCAAACGCTCAGGATAAAAATATGGTGACAATTCAATTTGTGGAATAGTATATATCACCTCGCCAACTTCAATCTTTCCAGCTTGAAATGGTTTCGTTGATATAGTCAACCCAGGTATCTTTGCCTGCTTCTTCAGCCAGTGCTGCCGCTTCTTTACCTAATTTCATCGCCTCTTTTTTATCACCTTGCGCATACAAAATGCGGGCTTTTAAGAAAACGTTAGAATACGACTTATTCAGTTCAATTGATTTGTTAATGTAGTCAAGCGAAGTGGTAAGATCATTTTTAATATTGAAATAATAATTGGCAGCAGATGCATACACTTTATCCAAATCTTTGCCTTCAGCAACAGCGGCATCAATATTTTTTTTAGCCAACGCATCGGTGTCTACTGTGAAAGGAACTGTCACTTTCAGCTTATCCCAAGCAATGATGAGACTTGCACCTGAAGTGGTGATATCATTAATTTCCATCAACAAGGTTTCAGTATGTTGACAATCTTGTGCGGTAACTTGAACTGTCACTATATTTTTTAACGAATCATAATTTCCAGCACCCCATTGCTCAGTATCAGTATTGAAAACTATTTGCCAATTTTTATTTTCAGAAGGAAAAGCAAAAACGGCATACGTACCCGCTGGCAACACCGCGTTGTTTGCAGATGGAAACATAAGATCAGATGAACAGGTAAATTTAGATGGTGCATTAGCTCCCAATCTCCAAACTTCATTGTATGGAACCAGTTCTCCAAAAATTACCCGACCACGTACGCTTGGTCTAGAATATTCAAGTGAAATTTTGGTTAAACCCACGGTGTTTTCAGATTTTGAAAGCGGACTGAGTTTAGGCAATTCTTGGCCTATGACAAGTGTTGATACCGTTAGAATTAGTGCAGATAAAATTGGTTTGATCATAGTTGTATTTATTTAGTGTATTTCTTTTATTAATTCAGATGAAGATTTATTGTTCACAGGTTCATTAAATTTTCTCAAAGCAAACGTGATGATGATAAATGCGATGACAACAAAAATACTTGCAGCAGCAAAAGGAACACCTGGAAAATATAATGTAGCCGTAGCAGTGGTAAATTGATAAAATAATGCTGTGTACATGAGTGGTCCAATGATCGTATTTAAACTCATGAGTTGCGTGAGTGTGCCCTGTAAATTTCCTTGTTCAGATGGTGAGACTGAATTTGATAACATACCTTGCATAGTTGGCCCTGCTATACCGCCCAGCACATAAGGAAATAAAGCAATCAGCAGAATCCATTCATACATGGCAGAACAGAAAAGAATCATACCAACAGTCCAACAGAAAAAACCTAGCATAATAACTTTTTTACTGCCAAGTGATTTGACAATAATGCCGATGAGTACGGCTTGAACAATACCCACTAATAATCCAACCACACCTAAACTGATGCCTACCCATGTTTCATTCCAATTATACATTTTCATGGTGAAGAATGACCAAATTGCGGGCATTACTTGTCCGGCCAGATTGACTAATGAAAAAGCCATAATCATTCCTAATACGGGTTTATATTTTCCAAGATTAATTAGTGAAACAAAAGGAATCATCTTCATGAAATTAATTTTTCTGCGTCGGGCCGGAGGAAGAGATTCAGGAATAAAAGCAAGCCCGTAAGCAAAATTTAGAAGAGTTAAAATGCCTGCTACAAAAAAAGGAACCTGAACACCCCACCGCGCACAAAAACCTCCTATGACCGGTCCGAGAATGAAACCAATACCAAAGGCAGCACCAATAAGACCGAAATTTTTTGCCTTGTTTTCAGACGAACTTACGTCGGCAATATACGATGTCGCAACCGTGAAACTTGCACCTCCAATGCCGGCAATGAGACGTCCGGCAAATAACCACCCCAACGAAGGCGCATAAGCATGCAAAAAATAATCTATGCCCAAACCAAACAACGCAAAAAGCAAAACCGGACGGCGACCAAAACGATCACTTAACTCACCCAACACAGGAGCAAATAAAAATTGCATGCCGGAAAATGATATCATTAGCAGACCTCCAATCCAAGCTGCCTGTGAGAGATCAGCACCTGAAAGTTTTTGTAACAGCGTTGGAATAACAGGAATGATAAGTCCAATACCAATAACGTCTACCAAAACGGTAAAGAAAATAAATGTTAACGATCGCCTGGATTGCGCTGCGTCATTAACTATGCCTTGGTCCAGAAGCTGACTATCATCAGTTAATCCGGAATTATTCAGGTTGTCCACTCCTTGAAAATTTGGGTAAAGGTATTAAAAAAGGGGTTAGGGATTAGGGGTTAGGGATTAGGGGTTAGGGATTAGGGGTTAGGGATTAGGGATTAGGGATTAGGGGTTAGGGGAAAAAAGTGTTCTGTCTAACACCAAATCTATAGTATCTCTGTCTATCTCTAACTCCAAAATCTTAACGCCTAAGTGCTAACTCCTAATCTCTATGCCCTAAGCCCTCTTAAAATTTAGTGCGTATAAGTTTTCCGTTGGCTGTGCGCTGAAAATTTTGAAGGGTAATAATTTTTTTAGGTGCATGATATGCGGGTAAAATAGCAGCAATACTTGCGAGCAGATGATCAGTTTGTGCTGATGAAAGCGACAAATTTTCAACTACTAAAACGGGGATTTCACCATATTTCACATCTGATGCTGAGCTGATATAAAAAGGGTGATCAGAGAGCAGAGATGCAATTAATTTTTCATCCGTTTCAGGGAATATTTTAATGCCCCCTGAATTGATTACATGGTCAAACCTGCCCAGCCAATGGAATGAGTTTTGTGTGGTGAGTTCAATGATATCATGCGTGAACAATTGCTTTTCAACAACCGCGTTAGGTTCAACCACCAAACATTGGTTTTGATCAGTACTGATTTGATATCCCGGAAGACAAGTATAGTCTTTGGTTTTGCCATCAATAAGACGGAGGGCAATGTGAGTAAGAGTTTCAGTCATACCAAAACTTGCCCAGGCTTTATTATTTTGCCGTGCAATGTGCTTTTCAAGTTGTGGATGAATATGTGTACCACCAATTAAAACATGTTCAATTTGATTGTATAAATTCCTGGTACGTTCATTGTTTAAAATAGCTTCAACCTGATGCGGAACAAAGGCAGCCAGTTTGATTGGGAACGGAAATTTATCCATGTGCAGTAAAGGATTTTCACTCACCGGCGCAAGCAACAATTTCATTTTATAGGTAAGTGCACGCGCTATCATTAATTTACCTGCAACAAAACGCGGTGAAAGATTCAGTAATACGGCATCAGTTGAATTGAATTGAAAGAATGCGCCTGTAAATTGTGCTGAGGCTATGACTTGATTTTTTGAAAATGAAATCGTTTTAGGCGCACCTGTTGAACCACTGGTTTGAATATCAAAACGTGGTTCATAGGATTCAAATGAACGAATAAAATTATTTACCTCCTCAATGTAAGATTCGGTAATTCCCTCCGTCATATAGATACCTTTGTACAATGGAATAGATTTTGTTATAAAAGTAAGATCAAAGATAACACCATAAAAACTCAAAGTATGATAAAAAAGATTTGGATGATAGGTATGATGTGCGCAGGCACAATGACCATGGCCTCTACAGGAGTTGAATATTCAGGCCGTTCACTTAAAAAGGTGGATGAGTCAACACAAGTTGGTATTTCATTTTTTAAAGGTACCTGGGCTGAGGCACTGAAAAAATCAGAGGATGATAACAAACTCATTTTTCTGGATGCATTTGCATCATGGTGCGGTCCGTGTAAACGCATGACAGCATATACCTTTACAGATGATGCAGTGGGTACCTATTTCAATGAACATTTCATTAACGTAAAAATGGATATGGAAAAAAATGCAGATGGACCACGTCTGAGTTCAAAATTTAATTTGGAAGCCTATCCAACGCTTTATTTTATAAACGCTGATGAAGAAGTAGTGCACCAATCATTAGGTTATCAAGAGCCTGAGGCTTTGATTAAAGTGGGTGAAACGGCTTTTGGTAAGAAAGACAAATAGTGTCATTTTATTCTTTGAAGCAAGAGAGAATTGTTGAATAGAAAAATTATTTTCTTACAGCAATAGATGACAATTTTATTTGAAGGAAATGTCAAAGGGTTTCTTTAGCTAATCCCATTAACGTATCAGAATTGGATTAAGAAAACCATGGAGCTAATTATCGGTAGCTTGCTGCGGAATTTGATTTTAGCTTGCACCTGCACTGATCATTTAGATTTATTTTTCAGAATTATAGCCTCAACGCATCACATGACACTGAAAACAATTTAGCATGATGATTAGCCGGTTTATTTTTCAAAAAGATATTGCAGAGTTTTAATGGCAATGAACATTTTTTCACTATCAGGCAGTTTTATAAAGTCATACTTTTTGTAAAACAATTCGGCTTGCTTGTCAATAGGGTCAACAACAACTGCGAACGAACCGATTTCTTTTGATAGTGCATAACTTCTTTTCAGAGCGTCTATAAGTAAAATTTTACCCAAGCCCTTTCCTTTAAAGTTTTTATCTATGGCTAAGCGTCCCAATAAAGTGGTTGGTATAAATTTATACGATGGAGGAAACTTGCTCATGATTGCTTCAGGAAAGCTGTTCAGCGGTACACTGTTGTTAGACAAGGTATAATATCCCTGAATGCACCAGGTTTTTTTATCAGCCAACACAAAACATGCAGATAATTTTCTTTTGATGTCTTGTCCGGCTTGAAACTTTAAATAGTTATTTAGCAATTCTTGTTCGCAATCAAACTCATTTTTGTTATGCTTTTTGCTCAATAATTCTATCATAGATTTATTTTGAACCGGAAACAAATGCATTATAATCAACTAAGGCATTTTTCAAAGTTTTTGACGGTTTTTTTGACTTGGTTATGGCGTTGAAGAATATTTGACTGTCTTTTTCAGAAGCAATTATCTGCTCTTTCTCTTTAATTATTTCCTTCGCTTTTTCCTGTGCTGCAATAATTATAAAATCGGTTAGATTTCTGTACCCACCCAAAAATGCTGCTTTTTCAAAGAATTGTTTTTGTTCTTTAGGCAGCCTTGCGTCAAACCTGGCATGTTCTTTTATTGCTGTTTTCATTGTAGCGTAATTTTCACAAAGATACGCAATTAATCCGTACAAACAGATTTATGTACGGAAAATATCTGTACATATTGAAAGTAATTAATTTTATGCATTTGAATAGATAATTTAAGAAACCTCATTGATTTTATAGTTAAACACCAAACCGCGTGAGGGATTGCAGTGGAAAGCCCGCATGACCGGCGTTTTTAGCGGGGCAGAGGACTTGTAACGGAAAGCCCGACCCAGCCCAATAAACATATATTGAAAGACGATACATGATGCTGGGGCACGCCCTGAAAAATTCTTTGTTGATAATGCTTCACTTATTATTGGCTACCTTTGTTAAACAGCTTTATGCGAAAGCAAAAATTGTTTTAGAAATACATGTGATTAGATGAAATTGATGATGATTGTTTGTATGAGGTTGGTTAAGAATACATGATAGAGAAAACCGGATGAAGCTATTTTTTTTTTGTGGAGTGAGATATAATTTACATTAAAAATTAGATTGAATAATGAAATACAACTTGAGTGAAATTACAGCGGTGATTAGAGACCGACGCACGGTGGTGCCTGAAATGTATTCAAGCAGAAAAGTGCAGCGTGAGCAAGTGGAAACTATACTGAATAATGCAATATGGGCACCCACGCATGGTTTAACTCAACCATGGACATTTACTGTGTTTACAGGTGATGGATTGAAAAAATTATCAGACTTTTTGGCTGGATGTTACGAACAAATTACGCCGCCTGAAAAATTTAACGCAGAGAAAAAAGAGAAATTAAAATCACGTCCGCTACTTGCAGGTGCTGTTGTGGCAGTGTCATTAAAACGTGATGATAAAAGTAAAATTTCAGAGTTGGAAGAAATTGAAGCCGTTGCGTGTGCAATTCAAAATATGTACCTCACCTGCACAGCATGGGGATTAGGTTCATTTTGGGCAACCCCTGAGTTGATTTACAAGCCTGAAATGAATCAATTTTTAGCATTGAATGAACAGGATAAATGTTTGGGGCTGTTTTATATTGGCTATTTAAAAGATGGTTTGGAATGGCCAAAATCACGACGCAAACCAATTGAATATTTTACAAAATGGGTAGAAAAATAGGATCATTTGGTTTGGTGAATTATAGGCGGCACCCTGAAAACCCAAACTACATGGTGTTTGGTTTTAATACAGTAAAAGAAGCCGGAATTTTTGAAGCTGAATTGCTTAAAACCAAAACTTGGTATGAAAAAGATACAGAAGAAACCGACACCGGTTTAATGTATTTATTTGCCGTTGCTGAAAGCAGCATGGATGAGGCAAACCGTGCCAACGCTATGGTGACAAGGGCAATGAAAGTACCCATGGTGAAAAATAATTTTTTGCGATACAGTGTAATTATTTTTGTGCTGCTGCTTGCCGTATTTGCCCTCATTGGATATGTAAAAAATAAAGACAAAATGCCTGATAAAAATGATGCCGAACGAGTTGATTCAACTACATTTATTGGGAGGGATACTTTATGAGTTTTAAAAATTTATTGGTTGTGATGTTGCTCTTGCTGACTACAAATTTGTTCAGCCAAAAAGGGGTAACCACTTTTGGCTTGCAATATAAACCCATAATACCTAATCGTATGATTGGTACTTATACGCAAGATTTTAATGAGGGACAACTGGTGTCATCAATAAAGCAAAAACTTGGGCATTGTTATGGCGGGGTGGTGAGACATGGATTGAACAACATGATTAGTTTGGAAACAGGAATAAATTTTACACAACGATTTTTTGGGTTAAATTTTGAGGTGGCTGATTCAGGATTAGCCTCAACCGGAAAAGTTGGTATAGTGAGTTATGAAATTCCGCTTTCATGTTTAATTTACATTCGGCTGGGCGAACAGTTTTACATGAACACTTCACTGGGTACAGCACTCACCCTGTTTACATCAAATGTGCGCACGGTTTATCCTTTAGGCGAGGGAGAATTATTTACCCAAGAAGGTGCCTACAATAGTAAAATGCAAGGTGCTTTGCTTGCAAATTTAGGTTTTGAATATCGCACGAGAGGCAAGGGATATTTTTACGTAGGCACATCTTTTCATCAGCCATTTACTTACATTATGCGCATGGCGATGGCTTATGAATTTCAAGGTGGCAAAACAGTTGCAATTGATAAAGTACAGGGCAGTTACCTAACTTTGGATTTCCGATATTTTTTTCCTGAAAAGGCTGAAAAATCTGCTACTGCAAATTAAGGCTAAAGAAATAATTTAAATATTCTAATAACCTCACTACTCAGTGGCCTATTGGTCAAGTGCCTTTGTGGCTTTGTGGCTTCATGGCTTCATGGCTTTGTGGCTTTGTGGCTTTGTGGCTTTGTGGCTTTGTGGCTTTGTGGCTTTGTGGCTTTGTGGCTTTGTGGCTTTGTGGCTTTGTGGCTTTGTGGCTTTGTGGCTTTGTGGCTTTGTGGCTTTGTGGCTTTGTGGCTTTGTGGCTTTGTGGCTTTGTGGCTTTGTGGCTTTGTGGCTTTGTGGCTTTGTGGCTTTGTGGCTTCGCGATTAATCGCGAAGCCACTGTTCTGGATATAGAATAGGGAAGCCACTGTTCTGGATATGTAATAGGGAAGCCACTATTCTGGATATATAATAGGGAAGCCACATTTCAGAACTATGATACTTTCCAAACTAAAATCAAGAATGGGATGTGATTTTTTGACATTCACTTTATAACCAAAGGATCCAAAGTTTTTAAAGCTACTACAATCAATTTTTTGTCAACCCAGATGAATTTTTTTTCATGGGAATAATTTTGGTATGAAAAATATTGTAGTTTCGCACCGGTTGAATATCAAAGGTGAGATGGATTATGAAGAGATTTGGTGATACATTACCACGACTTAAAAATTGGAATTACAGTTGGAATGGTTTATATTTTATTACCATTTGTGTTGAGGGCAGAGTAAATCATTTTGGTGAAGTTGTAGATGGCAAAATGATTTTAAGCGAGGCAGGTTTAGTAGTAGACAAAATTTGGCGGTCGATCCCACTTCAATTTGACTACATTCTTCTTGAAGAATTTGTTGTGATGCCGGATCATTTTCATGGTATTCTAAAAATTCAAAGGTCAAATATCAGGCACATTGAATGCCCAATGACAAAGATTGAATATCCTTATAATCATTCAGAATTTATAAAAGAAAGAGGAGGAGTTTGTGGAGAAAAAAATCCAATGTTACATCAAAATATTTCTCGAGTTATTAGATGGTTTAAAGGAAGATCTACTTTCGAAATAAGAAAATTCAATCGAGCATTTTCATGGCAAAGTAGATTCTATGATCATGTTATTAGAGATGAAAATGCCTTTCAGCGGATCACAAAATACATCAAAAACAACCCTTCAAAGTACAAAAAAAGTGACTGATAATCAAAATTAATTCCTGACAATAGAGTACAGGATGAAGACCGAATTCTGTGAGTGATTATAGAATTTGGGGCTAACAGCTGTGGATCACACCCCCCCAGTAGCTTCCCGTGGGGGCTAGTAACTTCCCTGTGGCTTCAGAGTAAATTCCCTGTGGCTTCAGAGTAAATTCCCAGTGGCTTCAGAGTAAATTCCCAGTGGCTTCAGAGTAAATTCCCAGTGGCTTCAGAGTAAATTCCCAGTGGCTTCAGAGTAACTTCCCAGTGGCTTCGCGATTAATCGCGAAGCCACTATTGAGGATCTGCCAGCCACTGTTGGGGATCTGTCAACCACTGTTGAAGATCTGCCAGCCACTTTGGAGGATCTGCCAGCCACTTTTGAGGATCTGCCAGCCACTGTGGAGATCTACCATAAAACTTAAAGAATAGATCAAGTTAATCCTTCAGAGTATAAAAAAAATAGATCAGAGAATAGAATTCTTGATAGTTGCTCAGAATGAAAACTGAATTCATTGAGTTATTATTGAGGCTGGTTTTATCATTAGTGGAACACAAACCCCAGTGGCTTCGCGATTAATCGCGAAGCCACTATTGAGGATCTGTCAGCCACTATTGAGGATCTGTCAACCACTGTTGAGGATCTACCATAAAACTTAAAGAATAGATCAAGTTAATCTTTCAGAGTATAAAAAAAAATAGATCAGAGAATTGAATTCTTGATAGTTGCTCAGAATGAAAACTGAATTTATTGAGTAATTATGGAGGCTGGTTTTATCATTAGTGGACCACAAACCCCTGTGGCTTCGCGTTTAATCGCGAAACATAAATTTTACACAGCCACATCATTTTCTCTGAGGGCATCATTAAGTGATGTTTTCAAATCAGTACTTGCTTTTCGCTTACCAATAATTAATGCACATGGTACTTGATAATCACCGGCCGGAAATTTTTTAGTGTATGAACCCGGAATAACGACACTTCGTTCAGGCACGTAGCCTTTTAATTCAATGGGGTCATTTTGTGTTACATCAATAATTTTTGTTGATTTGGTCAATACAACGTTAGCACCAAGTACAGCTTCTTTACCAACGCGCACCCCTTCAACAACAATACAGCGAGAACCAATAAAAGCATTGTCTTCAATAATTACCGGAGCAGCTTGCAAAGGTTCCAAGACTCCACCAATGCCAACCCCACCACTGAGGTGAACATTTTTTCCAATTTGTGCACAAGATCCTACCGTTGCCCACGTATCAACCATGGTTCCTTCATCAACGTAAGCACCAATGTTCACATAGGATGGCATCATGATCACACCTTTTGAAATATACGCACCATAACGAGCAATGGCATGTGGTACCACGCGTACTCCTTTTTCTTTATAGTTTTTTTTGAGCGCCATTTTATCATGAAACTCAAAAGGTCCTACTTCAATAGTTTCCATTTTGCGAATAGGGAAATAAAGTACGACTGCTTTTTTTATCCACTCATTCACTTTCCATGTTCCGTCAGGTTCAGGTTGAGCAACCCGCAGCGCACCCGAGTCAAGTTGCGCAATGACTGATTCTATTGCTTGTTGCACTTCTTTATTTTCAAGTAGTGACCTATTCTCCCAGGCTTGTTCAATGATGCTTTGCATGCTGTGATTTTTTTTCAAATATAGGGAGGAATTAGGACATCAGACAGCTCACACTTTTCCCAAAGCTTTATCGCAGGCGTGAGGAAAGAAGTGCGTGGTCATGTTACCGCTTTTTCCTCTCCTCAGTCCTCTCCCAAGGAGAGGAAGACCAGAGCACAAGGGTTTAGAAAAAGTGCGAACTAACGTCACTTCATCTCTCCTTCGGAGAGAGGAAAGAGGAGTGAGGAGAGATTTGTATATTTGACCAAACCTTTTCTTATGCATCATCTATCTCTTCGTTTGTTTTTTATTGCAGGCATTTTATTCAATTCTTTTTTAGTGATGGCTAAAAAAATTGACATTCAATTAGGGACTATAAAATTGATGAGTGATAAAATTGAAATTAAAATTCCATCTCATTTTTCAGCTTTGCTTGATCATGAAATGAAAACAAATTTTACCACTGAGCGCATGCCTAAAGTTGCCTATGGTGATTCATTGCGTGAAAGTACTCTGGCGTTTTATATGAAGAAAAGTGAGATGACTGATGCAACCGTAACTGGCTTGAAGGCTGCTTATCTTTCTGAATTTTTAAGTCAGGATTTAAAGTTGAAAGAACTTTCAAATGGAGTTGATATGATTGACGGACGCGATGTTGGCTTCTTAGGTATTATGCATCGTTCACCTGAGAAAAAATATCGCTTTTTTTTCTTTACTATTTATAAAGGCATGATTTTATCAGGCGAATTCATCACCCCCAAAAAAGGATATAAGCTGTGGTTGCAACCTTGTATTGAGATGATGCGATCAATGAAAATTTTGGGATAAAGAAATCGTGCTCATCCTCACTCCCCGATGCCTTATCAAAAAGACACCGGGATGGGAAAATTAACCGCTAATCAACCATAGCGAGTTCAGTCTTGGGTCGCTTGAACTGAAAGATTTTATCGTAGACCAGAGCAAGGCCTTTATTAGTTAAAGGTATGCGTGTATCATCTGAGAGAATGAGATAGGTTTGATCTTCTTGTTTGAGATTTTTTATATGACTCACATTTACCATGAGTGTTTTATTGATACGTATGAAATCCCAGTCTTCTAATTTTGCTTCAAAAAATGAGAGTGATTTATCAGAAGGCACCACGGTATTTCCGGTGACATAAAAGGTACAGGTATGGTGATCTTCTTTACAATAAAGAATAGTAGGTGCAGGTAAAAGAAAAAAACCGGTAGGGGTGTTGATCACTAATTTATTGTTGTCTGTCATACACTTACTTTTTTGTTCCGTTTAAATAATCTCCATTTTGAGTTAATTTGTTTTTTGCATTTAATTCGCTGCATGCGTGACAGCAGAAATGACATGCTCTAACAAGATCAAAAATGGCATGAGCTTTTATCAATGCCTCATTGCATGATGAGAATTTTCCTACTTCAATGCGATTAGATTCAGCACTTGGTCTGAATGCACAATACGTGGTATGCATTTGATGTGAACCATCGCTTTCAGTTTTTACATTAACGTAGTATTTTGATTTTTTATCGCTCATTGCTGTTGTCAAAGTTACCGACTTGAACCATACGAAAAATGGCGGAAACTACGCAATTTTATGTCGGAAAACCGACAAAAAAAACAGAGAAAATGTCGGAAAACCGACACGTAAAAAAATATTTTTGTCGGATTTCCGACATATCTAAAATTTGAAATCCGGCTTAGCAATAAATTAAACTTGACTAATCAGTTAGAATATCAGATTATTAGCTCGTGAAAATTGGTTAAACCCTGTTGATACGACATGTTGATTGCAATATTCTATTATATTCGTGATGAACCTTAAAAATTTAACATTATGGCATTTAACGGAACAGAAGGTGATCCAATCACCATTGCACAAGGTGCAGCTTTAACTGCAAATTTCAGAGCTGCATATCCCATGCAAATTAAAGCACGGTTTTTTGGTAGAGAATTGCTTGAAGACATTTTAAGACAAACCAACGCAAAAGGCATCCGCTTCTACTTTGGCCTAAGCACCAACAATGAATTAGAATTAGTTATCTGCGCAGCTGACCAAAATGAAAATGATATTTTGGGAATTGTGGGGGATTTGTCTGTACCTTGTCCAACAAGATGTGGTATAAGAAATTCACTGAATAGCTGAATTTAATGACTGAATCCATTCTAATAAGTGGTTCTCAAGGCTCGGCACTGATTGCCCTCAGTGCCGCGCTGTTTTTTTTTAAACGTTTAGAGTTTAGGCTTAGACTATTGGGTTATTTTTTGATGCTCAATTTTGTACTTGAAGTTTTTGCCTCAGTTCTCAGTCTCAATGGAATTCACAACCTATTTCTTTTTCACATCCACTGCAGTATGGAATTGATTTTCTTCATCATCATTTGTACAAAGTATTATAACAAGACCTGGCTCACCAAAACACTTTGGATTTTTGGTATATGTTATCTTGCTTTTGCAGCGCTAGATTCATTTTATTTGGAAGGCTTAGACACGGTGAATTTTTTTTCGCGCGGCGTGGCAGGCTTGGCTATGCTGGCGCTTTCACTTTACTTTTTTCTACAGATATTTCATTTAGATGAATCTATTAAATTAACCTCTTACCCATACTTTTGGTTATTTAGCGGCTGGTTGTTTTATTATTCAGGCACGTTTTTTATGTTCACTATTCGTGATATCGAAGGTTGGGGTTACACTTTCCCTTACATTCATTCCATTTTGAATATCCTTTTAAATGGTATATATGTATATGTTTTTTGGTTGGCAGCAAAACAATTTGAAAAGGTGAATGCAATAGAAAAGAATGAAGTGTAGATTTGAAAAAAAATTCATGATTAGAAAAAACAATTGGTTGAACGAGTTCATTAGCATCTACTTTGGCCTACGCACCAACAATGAATTAGAATTAGTAATACCGAAAGCATATCTGTAATAGGCCATGAAATGTCCTAAACAGCTATTGCATCGGCATTATACTTTGCTATAAATTGGAACAACTATGATTACAACTAGTATAATCTGCGCAGCTGACCAAAATGAAAATGATATTTTGGGAATTGTGGGGGATTTTTCAACACCATGTCCGACTGCGTGCAGTAGCCGCAATTTGTTGAATAGCTAATAATTTAGGTAGTGTGGTTGGGATTTTTTTAATGTATTTTTCGGCTTTCTCGGCGATATTTCCTTTTGTCGCCGGGATTTATTTTCGAAAAAAAATTGGCGATGTACTGAACGTGTTACTCGGCTGGACTATCGCAGTTGTGTTGCTTGAGACAGTTTCAACGGTTTTGGCACTGAATAAGATTCATAATTTGTATATGGGTCACATATCTAGCACGGTCGAGTTAATTTTTTTTCTGGTCATTTGCGTAAAATATTATAAGAAACTCTGGCTCACTAAAACACTTTGGATTTTTGGTATATGTTATCTTGCTTTTGCAGCGCTAGATTCATTTTATTTGGAAGGATTAGATACGGTGAATTTTTTTACACGCGGTTTGGCAGGTTTGGCCATGCTGGCGCTTTCACTTTACTTTTTTCTGCAGATATTTCAATTAGATGAATCTATTAAATTAACCTCATACCCATACTTTTGGTTATTTAGCGGCTGGTTGTTTTATTTTTCAGGGACATTTTTTATGTTTACTATTCGTGATATTGATGGCTGGCATTACACTTTCCCTTATATCCATTCTATATTGAATTTATACCATTAGCCAATATAATTTAGTCTAAAAAGAGCATAATAAATATTTGAAGGAACAAATTTTCTTTACTGTTTTTGTTGTAATTATTCTCCTCACAACCTTGGCTAAGTGTTTGCCCAATTGATCGATGGTATTAAAGGATTTGCAAACGAACTCTTGTTTGAGTTGCCACCAAATTTTCTCGGCGGGGTTTAGTTCTGGACTATAAGGCGGCAGAAAAATTAAAATGATATTCTCGGGTATGATTAGTTTCTTTGCCTTATGGAAGGCTCCGTTGTCAAGCACGATTAGTTTAAGTTCTTTTGGATTCTGCTTTGATAATTCTTGAATAAAATATTGAAAGCAATCTGTATTACAATAAGGCAGTTCCAACAAAAAGCTATCTCCATTTATTGGTGAGAATGCTCCATATAGGTATGTGTTTTCGAATTTGTGTTGATAAGTACAAACGGGTTTTACCCCCTTTGCTGTTAGAACCCGCCCTGTTCTTGTGAGTAGTCCAAATCGACTCTCATCCTAGCAATAAATATTAATGCTTTTATAGCATCCCAATAGTGGTTTTACTTTGTCTTTACAGATTCGTTTGAAGTTTTTTTAAAAGTAGCAACCGCTTCTTTATCCTTTTAATATGACTCTTGCGGGGTACTTTTAACGATGCGCCAAAGTGCCTTTTAACATAATGACGCAAGCTGTTGTAATTAACTCCTTTAATAAAATTATTTTCCACCCACGCATGTAATTGTTTGTAGCTTGAAAATGCGGCATCCTCTGAACAAAGCTTCAATTTAATTTTCTTATGCACAGACTTACTTATTATGGAGGGCTTAAATCCAATTCTACCATCCTTTAATAATTCGGATATACCGCCCTTTTGATATTTAGTCCGCCATGTCTGAATACTGTTGTGATTTACACCTATCAGTTCCGCTAATTCATTCTTGCCTAATGCTCGATCAGAACGCTTGATCTCAATAAGCATTTTTATTTTCGGACCGTGGTGGTCTGCAGATTTTTTTAAGAGACTTCTTAAGTCCTTAAGCGATTCTTTCACCGTAATAGAGAGTGCATTTGCCATACCTCAAATATATAGCATATATACATTAGTCTAATATAGTTCAAGAAAAGATATTGACAATTTACTTGTTAATATCAGACTATTCTATAATAGCTAATGGTATTATTACTAAATGGTATATATGTATATGTCTTTTGGTTGGCGGCAAAACAAGCGAATACAGCGGGAAAGGTATAAGAAATCATTCATTCACATCTCCATGGTCAATTCTGCCTACGTTGGGTAAACCAAACGTATTAAAACACAACTTACGGAAAAAACATTCGTGTTGTAAATTCAATTTGTTGACTTCCGGAATAGTTCGTGAATAAAAGGTTTAGCGCAAATCAATCTATAAGTAAATACCACTTTTTGGTTATAAGCCGATGGGAAGTTTTCATTTCAGCAGCAGACAATAATACCCAACCTTTGGGTCAGGCAATCAGGAAAAAAGGATTGTACATAAAACAAAAAAATCTGCATTATGAAAACAAATATTACAATATTAAAATCAGTTTTAGCGGTGGCCTTGTTATTTGCAGGGTCAAGCTGGTTAAACGCGCAACTCTATATTGAATCAATAAGTTCAGGCGCATGGAATAACCCACTGGTTTGGGATTGCAATTGTGTACCAACTTCTAATGATGATGTACACATTAATCAATTCAACTTTGTGCAAATTACTGAAGCGTCGTATGTCAACAATTTGGAGATTGATCCAAACAGTGAACTGACAATTCAAGCCGGACAAGAATTACACCTGAAAGGAAATGCAGATATCATTGGTACTCTCAATGCCTCAGCCGGACATCTGTTTATTGATGGTGTGACTGAACAATATGTTGACGCCGGAGGAAATACACTCAACCTCTTAGATCTTACCATCAACAATGAAAATTATGCCGTGACATTTTATGGTGCAACATATCGTTTGAACGGTACCTTGTATCCAATCAACGGTGGACTCATTCTTGACAACACTACAACTAACCAATTTATTTTCTCATCTTATTCTGAAACAAATTCGGCACGCATTAACAAAGTTGGCGTGTCGTTTTGGTTTGATGGAGAATTTACAGTTGAACGCAATATTCCTGCAGGCGCTACCGGAATTCGCAACTTATCAGCCTCTGTGAAAGATGCTACCGTGAGTATGTGGGATGAAACAGTTGGAATTTACGGTTCAACTTTGCCTGATGGTTGCGCACCTTGGTTAGAAACTTGTTCAAACACCATGTGCTTCCATGAAAACGGAAATGAGATGCCGGTAACTGATGTGAATGATACCATTTCAACGGGTCTTGGATTTGATGTATTGCTTGGTTCTGATTCTGCAAATTTTAACGGAGCCACCATAAGTATGACCGGTTTTTTAAATGATAATATTGAGCAAGAACTGATTGTTTCAGCAGGTTGGGATACCAAAGGAAATCCTTTTGTATCTTCCATTGATTTTAATAAATTAGTACGCACCGGAGTAAGCAATTATTTCTACGTGTATTCAACTGAAAGTGGAAGTTATGAATGGTATGATGGAACAACCAATACATCAAGCTGTCCTGAATTAGCCAATGGTATTATTGCAACCGGACAAGGATTTTTTGTGAGCGGCCCTGGCACTTTATTGATAACTGATACCGCTAAAGTTGAAGGTGGCATGTTTCTGAAAACTGATCAACCAGAACAACATGGGTTTTTAGTACAACTTACCAATAATCAAACTGGTCATTACTGCACGATGTCATTAGCTTCAAAAACCGGTTCAACCAGCGGATTTGATCAAAACATGGATATCCTGCACTTGTCTACCGGAAAAGAAAAAGCATCATCCATTGGAATTGCTGACGGAGACAACATCATGCGTAAAAATTATTTTGAAGCTAACGGTTCAGAAATCAGTTTTGATTTATACACAAACTTCACCGGTGCCGGTGAGTACACTATCTCAATAAAAGATTTTGCCACGTATGTTGATTACAATACCATTCTGTTGACCGACTGGTTAACTGGAGAAACCATTAATTTAAAAGAACAAGATTATCATTTTGGGTCAGAGGCAGGGATGTCCGATAGGTTCACACTTTCGCTGAGCAACAATCAACTTTCAACAAGTCCTGATTATTCAGCGCCTGCCTCTGTTACTATTACACAAAGCGGTTCAGTTGTTCAACTGAATAATAAATTACAAGCTGATCAGGTAGTACAAGTTTACGTGTATGACATGAGTGGTCATGTGACTGTATTGAAATACAACTATACCTTATCACCTGGTGTAAATACCGTACAATTGCCTGAAACGCATGGCGTAAATTTGGTAGTGGTTGAAACAGAAAATGAAAAAATCACCCAAAAAATCATCCAATAACTCATGCCAATTTCAGCGTGATAAATAAATTATCTAATCCCATTCAAAATACGCACTATGCTTTACCTTACAGAAAATAACGCCACCATAAGTTTTATTGAAGATGATATTGTTCACATTGAATTTCTTGAACGCGGTTTATTGAACACCAATTTCATGAGACATCTGAAAAAATTATTTTGCTTCAACCGTCATCAAAAAATTAAAGCATTTGTGATCACTGCGCATGATTTGATGGATACTGAATATCGTTTTTGGAAAATATGTCGCCGTGCTGAGCGATTCAGCCAAGGGGCAGCCATTGTGATTGTGGCTAAATCTTTCGCAGCTAAAACCTTGGCAAAAAATTACCTCTTTCTATACAAACCTTCTGTTCCATATCGGGTATTTGACAATATCACTGAGGCATTGCACTGGGTTAATCACGTGAAAATTCAATCAAAAAACATGATCAACTATTTTCAACCTGAAACGGCTTTGAAAATTACCGGGTAAATCAGCTCTGTAAAGAAAGTCACCAATACACGTTGTGAAAAAATGTGTGCTTTAAGGGCAAATCATTGTTTCCTCTCTCAAGAGGAGAAATTACGGTGACAGCAGAATATGATAATTACGTATTAACTTTAATGAACGGCTTGCGATCACCCCTCTTGATCTCGCCTCAAGCGGAGAAAAAACTACTTTAATTAAACAACAGAACATATATTTCTCAGGTGTAAAGTATTTGTTACGATTGGTAGCATCAATGCAAAAAATAATTCCTATTTTTCAGAATCAATAGTGAAATGAAATTGAATAAAGAAAAATGGACATTTGGCTGGTAGATCATACAACTTATCTTTCTGAAAAAGTAAAACCTATACTAACCAAGCAGGGTGTTGATCATGTGCAGCTTGTTGACCACTTCAATCAAATCACGAATGAATCAGGTGTCGTTCTAATTGCAATCAATAATTTTTCAGATGAACTCTGTCAGTTTTTGAAACAATGTAAGCAGTACAAAAAAATTGTAGTTGTTGGAATTGGTGAATTGCTGAATGAAGCTGAAATGACTTTTCTCTTTGAGAGTGGCTTGACTGATTATATTTCCTTGGATGAGATCTACCGTTTGCCTTATGCAATTCAACGAGCAAGACATGAAATTGAAATGGTGCAAATTACCCAACATATACCCAATCATGTTTTAAAATCAGGTGAACAAAATACGCTTTCATTGAATGAACTTAAAAAAACTGCAGACGTTGCTGTGGGTGAAAATTACTTCTCTGAAATTACCGATTTACTCTATCACGTAATCAAACCTAAAATAGTTTTTGTTGGTGTTTTTAAAGAGAATATTCATTCTATTGAGACAGTATCCTTCAGAGAAAATGGAGTTGAAAGACCATCATTTTGTTACCCGTTTTCAGGTAAACCCTGTGAATTGTTGAGTGAATCAAACTTACTCTGTATTCCAAAAGATCTGCAAAAAAAATTCCCGAATGATCCTGATCTGGTCGAAATGGGTGTTGATTCATACCTAGGGATATTGCTCCATAATTCACAAGGTCATCCGGTTGGAGTTTTAGTAATCATGGATGATCATGAACTGCAAGAAATAAATCAAGTAGAAGAAATTTCACAAAGCCTGAGTCACCGTTTAGGGAATGAACTTGAAAGACACTTGGCTGAAATCAGATTACGTATCAGTGAAGAAAATTACCGACAGATTATTGACAGCCAAACCGAATTGATTATACGTTGGAAACCTGACGGGCAAGTTCTATTTGCCAACACAGCATGTCTAAATTTCATGCACAAAACAAAAGATGAAATTCTCTCAATTAATTATTTGAATATTGTCCGTGATATTCCCAGATTGCAAAACAAAATAAATAAATTATCTCCGACCAATTCTAAAATTTCGGATGTTCACCTTGGCTTATATCATGGAACACAAAAATGGTTTGAATGGACAGAACTTGGTTTTTATGATGAAAATGGCGTGCTCACTGAAATTCAATCAATGGGTAGAGATATTACAGAGCAAGAAGAAGCGCGAATAGAACTTCTAAAAGAGAAAGAGAAATTTGAATTATATCTGAATACGTCGCCTTCTATTGTTTTGATGTTGGATAAACAAGGAGTTGTTCAACTAGTAAATGATCAGGCATGCAAGGTAATGGAGTATTCAAAAGACGAACTAATAGGAAAAACGTGGTTTGAGAATTTTGTGCCCCATGCAGAATCTACAAAACGAATAAGCAAATTCAAAAAATTAGTAGAAGAAGAACGTCTACCTGTTGAAGTTTCTGAGGGATATATTCTGACAAAAACAAATCAGGTACGACTAATTGCATGGAGAAATGCAGTGATACACGATGAGAATAGCAGAATTATTTCATACATCAGCAGTGGACATGACATTACAGAAATTTCAGAATTTCAAAAAAATTTGACTGACCAACAATCATTGCTTCACCGGGTGATGGAAATTACTCAAACAGGTAATTTTATTATTACTCCGGGGTCAGAAACAAGAATCTGGTCAAGTGAAATGTATAAAATATTTGAAGTAGATCCGGATACTTTTATACCAACACGTGAAAATATATACTCGCATATTCATCCTGATGACAAGTCGGTGTTGGCGGCTGCACTTCAGAAAATGATTAATGGTGTTGATCCTGAGCTTTTTCTTTATCGGATTATTACAGGTAAAGGTAGATTAAAATACATTCACGCCGGTGTATTTTTCAGTCATACCAATGAGGGGGTGGTTAACAAAATTATTGTCACCGCACAAGATGTAACCAAGCTAAAATCATCAGAACTAAAACTGGCAGAGCGCGAAACATTTTTGCGCTCAATTTTAACCTCCCTGAATGAAAGTATTGCTGTAATTGACAAAGAAGGTAACATCATTGAAACCAACAAGGCGTGGAAAGATTTTGCAAAAGAAAATGAAGGTCTGCCTGAATTTACAGGGGTTGGGAGCAACTACCTGAAAGCATGTGATGATGCTTTGGCAAGTGGTGAAACTAATGTGACGCCAATTCTGAAAGCCATCAAACAAATTCTTACCGGATTTAAAAAGAATTTTGAATTTGAATATCCTTGTCATTCAGCCACCGAAAGACGTTGGTTCAGAATGAAAATATCACCCCTTTATGGAAAAATAAACGGTGCTGTAATTACGCATACCGATATTACCGCACAAAAGCTTCAAGAGTTTGAATCAGAATCTAATTTTAAAGAAATTTACCATGCTGAGAAAATCAATTCTGCCCTGGTGCATAATGTTTCTGATGAAAATTTGACCCAATTAATTTTTAACTATGTTGAAGATATTTTGGGTTCTCATAGGGGTAGAATTTACAGGTACTATCCAACAGAAAATAATTTGCAATTATATGCGGAGCAAATTGGTCTTGAAACAATTAAAATAATAGAAAAACGTGCTAAAGTAAATTTAGCGTCGGTTATACCTGAGCTGGTTTCTGATAGTATATTCACCCAAGTTATACATAGTAAAAAAGAACTGATTACAAGTGATTCAAAACTAATCAATACCTATGTGAAAGATCATTCACAAAACAAGGTGTTGAGAAGTTTGAGTTCATGGGCTGCCAAACTGACAAAAATTCGAACCTTATGTTTGATTCCGCTTTTCAGGGGTGATAAGGTGAGTGGCTTGTTGAATCTCACTTTTCCAATCGTACTTAATGAAAAAGAGATCAATTTGGTGAGACGCTTTTCAAACCTTGTTTCAGTAATTCTTGCAAAAAGACAAGATCAAGAAGAACTGCTTGCCAGTGAAGAAAAATTTAAAACCATTGCCAATTACACAGCAAACTGGGAGACCTGGTTAGACACCAAAGGTAAAGCAATATGGATGAATCCGGCAGCTGAAAAATACAGCGGATACACGCTAGATGAATTACTCACGGCAACTAACTTTTACGAACTTATTATTCACCCCGATGATTACAGCCGGGTAATGAAAATATTGTATGAGGTTTTGGTGAATAAGTATGAAGGAGATCCGATTGAATTCAGAACCGTGAGTAAAAACGGAACTGCTACGTGGTTTTCACTCAGCTGGACATTGGTATATGATAAAAACGGGGCTTGGATTGGAATAAGAACCAGTGGTAAAGATATCAATCAACGCAAAATTCAAGAAGAACAATTAGGTAATCAGCGTAAATTATTAAAAGAAGCTCAAGTAATTGCCCGCATGGGTGCATGGCAGTGGAATATTCAAGATGAAACTGCGTACTTGGATGAAAATCTGCAGAATTTACTTGGAATGAGTTATAAAAATGAGCCTATACAAAAAAAACAACTTTATAGTTTGATACATTCTGATTCTATAACTGAATTTGAAAAAATTGTGTACAATGCTGTGCATGATTTTAACGCACGTGACCTTGAATTAAAACTTATTGATACAAATGGTGACATTAAATTTTTCTTACTCAGAGCATCTGACAGTCATCTATTACCCAATCAAGCAAAACATCTGATCAGCGGATCTATGTTGGACATTACTGAATTAGTAAAAACACATAAAGAAGTAGAAGAAAGTAATTTCAGATTCCGAAAGATATTTGAGTCAATTCAAGACATTTATTATCAAACAACAACAGGTGGTATAATCACTATGGTTAGCCCTTCAGTTGAAAAACTGCTAGGATATACGCCTGAGGAAGTAATAGGTAAACATATTTCATTTTTATATGTGCTGCCAAAAATTCGTGATTTAAAATTTGCCAAACAAAATATAGTTGGAGAGATCAGAGAATTTGAAGCATCACTGGTTCATAAAGACGGATCAGAAGTAATTGTTTCAGTGAATCTGAGTAAACTTTTTGATGCGCAAAATCAATTTTATGCGGTGCAGGGTTTAATACGTGATATTACCGAGAAGAAAAAACAAGAGATCAATCTGGAAAATCAACGCAAACGTTTGGTTGACATTGTGAAATTGAATTCGCAAATCATTGAGGCATCTGATCAGTTTTATTATGTTGCAACGGTTTCAGGTAGGCAAAGAGTCAGACTTGCGCTTAAATATCTGAGTCCGCAAGTAACAAATCTGATTGGTTGCAACGAATTGGATTTGATGCGTGGAGAAAATTTCTGGTATAATTATGTGCATCCTGAAGATGTGATGAAAATTACTCACGCTATCAATAAAATATTAGATACCAAAGAACCCACATTGATCACATACCGCTTAAAAAAGGAAGGAGAAAAAGAGTATCGCTGGTTTGACGATTACTCCCGCCCCATGCTGAATGACCGAGGTGAAGTGTTTGAAATTTACGGTTCAGTGCGCGATGTAACTGAGCGAGAAATTTCTTACGAAGCAATTAAAAGTGAACAGCAGCAAGCCATGGCGTATCAGTATCAACTTTTAAGTTCTCAGTTAAATCCTCATTTTACGTATAACACACTGAACTCATTCCAGTATTATATTCTTCAAGGCAATGTAGAAGAATCACTCAACCATATTGCTGATTTTTCAAAATTGATGCGAAAGGTTTTGGAGAATTCAATGCACCATTTTATTTCATTAGATGAGGAGATTCAGTTTCTTGAGCAATACATCCGAATTTCAAAGCGGCGTATGCAAGAGCAAATGACTTTTACAATACAAGTAGAGACCGGCTTGGATACTTCTGAGTATTTGATTCCGCCAATGCTATTGCAACCATACATTGAAAATGCCATCATTCACGCCTTTCCTGAAACAGGAATGAATCCAAGAATAATTTTAGGCATTGCCGTTAGAAAAAACCGAATGGAATATACTATACAAGACAATGGCATTGGCAGACAAGCCTCACTGGAGAAAAAGAAATCTGATTCATTGCAAGCAAACAGAAAATCATACGCCATGAGCATCAATACAACACGCATTGATTTGCTCAACCGCATCATGGATAAAAATTTTGAAGTAGAGGTTGTTGACACCTTTGATCCGGAAAATGAAAAACAACCGGGCACCATGTTGCGCATTACGCATGATATTATTGGGAATAGTGATGAGGAGGAGTGATTTCTCCTCACTCCTCTTTCCTCTCTCCACTAGAGAGAGGAAGTGACGTAAGTTCACACTTTTTCTAAACCCTTGTGCTCTAGCTTTCCCCCTCTCGCTGAGGGGGATTAAGGGGGAGGAAATACCGTAATGGTAATACGATCGATTTGGAAACCCTTGCGATTTTCTCCTCTCTCCGAAGGAGAGAGGAAGTGACGTTAGTTCACACTTTTTCTAAACCCTTGTGCTCTGGCCTTCCTCTCCTTCGGAGAGGATTGAGGAGAGGATCAAACTCGTTGAAAATTATCAGCACTCTCTTCTTCAATTTCTACTTTGGCACGGTTGCCACTTAAGTACTTGAGGAATTCATCTTTTTTTCTGATAGCAACTGCAACAAGAGATCCATCGGTTAGTTGAACAAATCCACCTTTGCCTCGCAGATATTTTGTCACGTGATTCACGTTAACCATGTTTGATTTATGAATTCTGAAAAAATTTGCTTCGTTTAAAATATCTTCATACTCTTTGAGACTGCGTGATACCATTACTTTTTTTCCGGTTTTCAAATGAAAACAGCAATAGGCGCGTTCTGCTTCACAACGCAGAATATCATTCACGTCAAAAAACTCAATTCCTTCAGAAGTTGGCAAGGCGATTTTACTGAAATCATATTTTTGATCTTGTCTGTTTGAGCGAAGCACCTCGGCCATTTTTTCAGCACTTGCACCTCTGTTTTCACCTGACCTAAGACGTTCTGCAACTTTTTCTACTGCATTTTTCAGTTCAGTTAGATTGATTGGTTTCAGCAAATAATCAAATGCAGCAAATTTGATGGCTTTAATTGCGTACTCTGCATGAGCCGTGGTAAATATGGTGTAAAAATTAGGGCGTTGAATTTTATCAAACAAGGTGAACCCACTGCCGCCCGGCATTTCTATGTCTAAAAAGACAACATTGGGATTTGTTTTATTAATGAGTGTAACTGCTTCATCAACACTTTGTGCACGTCCCAAAACCTGAACTGACGGGCAAAACTGATCTATCATACGAACAAGAACATCTTGATTCTGAATTTCGTCATCAACTACAATACATGTTACCTCTGCCATATCTTTTGGGATTTTAATTCTACAGAAAATTACGGAAAAATTAACGTAATGTATCATTTATTGCATTTATTTTCCGATCGTGCCATATCATTTACCCAACGCTTTTTTCACTTTGACTTTTTCTGAACTCAAATTCTTTATCGTTCTACCATCGTTTGAAAACTCCTTTTCATCATTGAAAAAAATCTTCTTTCATCAACGCATAGTCAAAACTTAGAATTAGAGCGGAATTGCACAATATTCATGCATGATCGTTTGGTAAATGGTAATACTTCAACAGCACTTAGCCAGATATCTTTCAGAAAAAATTGCAGCGTATGAAAACCCAACTAACACTACTTTTTATTCTGATGACCTCGCTCATCAGTTATAGTTCTCCAGATATTTCAAATCACTCAGGTGACATAAGAAATGACAGAGACAGTATTCAAGAAAAATCATTGATCATGCTACCTGATTCTGCTTTTGCACTTAGTAAAATGCTTGCTTCACGTATGAATCCTGTTGAATTTAATCCACAACGTCCGTTTTATAATCACAGCTTTAGAATTGGTTCCGGCTATTCCCTCAACACGTTAAGATTAGACAATTCTATGCGATCGTACAGTGATACCAGTGAGCATCAATTCGTCATCAATCAGCACAGCCCAATTTTTTCATTCAGTCATACCCTGGCTATTGATTCTTCTTTTTCACTTGGCTATGCCTTTGGATACTCGTTTTCTGACATACTCTTTGATAACACGTATTATGGTTCTCAACGTTTTTTTCTTTCCATCAATCCTCAATTGCATCTGTTCAGAAAATACAATTTTGAATACTATATCAGGTTGAGAATAGGCGTAAGTTATGAAGGCAATGAATTAAGTAAAGTGCCATCAGAACGAATTCAAAATTTATTTCCAACCGGCTTTCGCATGTTTACAGGTTGTACTATTGCCGGTATAAATTATTTAATTAATGATCACTTGGCATTAAGTACTGAACTTTCAATCTGGTGTCCGGAGACAATTTCTTTTGGCTTGTCTTATCGTTTTTTTCATGATCGCAACAAAGATGAAGCAGTTGTTTTCCGCATGGATTATTAGTACTATCTACTTATGGTCATTTTCCCTAACCCTGTTCAAAACGGACATTGTACCGTGCTTACGCGCAATCAATGGCCAAAATTCAAATTGACTATTTATAGTACCGCCGGTCAACTTGTCTCAACCATAAATGATTTGTCTGATCGCGGTAACGGAATACAGTTAAAATTAAATTTAGCCGCGGGTATCTATCTGGTGCGCATTACACATAAAGATGAAAATGAAGAGATGCGAATTGCTATTTTAAGCTAGTTTCAAGAAAGCATGATTGTTTTTGATCATTCCTCTGGTTTCACTTTTTTGCTTCCTTCGCTTCAATTTTTCACCGGGCATGTTTGCAAAAAAAATGCTTATCATTGTGTAAGATTTTAACCCATGTACCAGGAAGAAGAAATAAATGTATATATCATTATTTTTGGTTCATTTGCCATGGCTCTTATGGCATTGGGTATATTTCTTTTCAGCGTAGCTTATCAGAAAAAATTTATTCAACAGCAACTTAATGCCGCGCAAAAAGAGAACGAATATCAACAAAATTTGATTAATGCAATGGTTGATGTGCGTGAGGAAGAACAGAAGCGAATTGCCGCTGAATTGCATGATGATATTGGGTCAGTACTTACTCACATAAGGATGCAGTTAGCCCAGCCTCCATTGAGTAGTGAGCAAACTGATCAACTAAAAGATCTCGTTCACAACCTGGTTGCCAGGGTCAGACAAATATCTCGTGATTTGATGCCTCCCGTACTAAATGAGCTTGGTTTGGCTAACGCACTGAATGATTTATGCAAAAAAACTCGCAGTCTTACCAAACTCAATATTCAATGTGAAACGGATACAGAAATGCATACGCCATTGAGCAAAGATGTTGAACTTGCTATTTATCGCATTTGTCAAGAATTACTGAACAATATTATTAAACATGCGGAAGCGGAAAATATTTTTGTCAAATTGGTGAGTATACAAGATCAAATAAGTTTGATTATTGAAGATGATGGTAAAGGATTTGTACCAGATGCAGAACTTGATTTCAAATCAGAATCGCTGGGCATGAAAAATCTTGCCGTGCGTACCGGATTAATTGGAGCTAACTTAGAATTTTCACAGCGCTACCCTAAAGGAACCAGAGTAGAAATGATTTTGAAATCTAAGGTTAGTGAAGACAATAAAAAGTTTACACTCAGCAAAAAAAAGTGAATACTATTTTCAAAAATGTAAATCAATGAAAGCAATCAAAATTGGAGTAGCTGAAGATCAAACCCTTTTTAGAAAAGGACTTATTAATATGCTCAATTCTCTCTCTAATATTGAGGTTGTTATTGAAGCCGTTGATGGGCAAGACATGCTTAATCAATTAAATAATATGGAAGTTCATTTGGTTTTTTTAGACTACCGAATGCCCAACATGAATGGTATTGACGCAGCTCGCACTATCCGACAACGTTTTCCTGAAGTTGGCATTCTGATGCTTTCCATGTATGATGATGAAGAATTAATCATTAACGCCATAGAAAACGGAGCAGGCGGTTATCTCACCAAAGATGATGAACCCGCTGAAATGGAACGAGCCATTATCAGCGTACTCAACACAGGGTATTATCTCAATGATCGAACATCAAAAATTCTGGTCAGAAGTTTAATGCATGAAGGTAAAATCACTCCTCGGTTTAAAAAAGATTCGTCTGTAATTCAGTTTGATCCTGATCAGGTTGAAGTAATCAAATTGCTCTCACAAGAACACAGCACAAAAGAAATTGCAGATATATTATCAAAATCTGAACGTACCATAGAGCGATATAAATCTGAAATTCTAGAGAAAATTGGTGCAAAAAATTCTATTGGTATTGTCATGTATGCAGTGAAACACGGCTACATTAACCCCTATTGATTTTTCAACCAGATAGCTATACTTATTAACCGATAATCTGACATCCGCTATTTTCTGGCTACATTTGTGCTCTCAATTTTTCTGACATGACAAGTGTAAAAACTTCTGATTATCAATTTCCAAAACAAATTTCTGTTTACCACGGTAAAGTGCGTGATGTGTATTCACTTCAAAATGATTATCTGGTTATTGTAGCATCTGATCGCATTTCGGCGTTTGATTATATTCTGCCAAAGCCCATTCCTTTCAAAGGTCAGGTTTTGAATCAGCTCTCTGCAAAATTTCTGAAAGACACGCAAGACATTGTTCCTAATTGGTTGTTGGATACTCCTGATCCTTGTGTTGCTGTTGGACATAAATGTGAACCATTCAAAGTAGAAATGGTTATTCGTGGTTATCTGGCAGGTCACGCCGCGCGTGAATATAAAGCAGGTAGACGCATGCTTTGCGGTGTTCAATTACCAGAGGGTATGAAAGAGAATGATAAATTTTCATCACCAATCATCACACCGGCAACCAAGGCTGATAGCGGACATCATGATGAAGATATTTCTCGAGAAGATATCATAGCAAAAGGCATTGTCTCAAAAGAAGATTACGAACAACTTGAAAAATACACGTATGCATTATTTGAACGCGGCACGCAAATAGCAGCTCAAAGAGGATTAATTTTGGTTGATACAAAGTATGAGTTTGGAAAGAAGAATGGCAAAATTTATCTCATTGATGAAATTCACACCCCTGATTCTTCCAGATATTTTTATGCTGATGGATACGCTGAGAAACAAGCTAAAGGAGAACATCAAAAACAACTTTCAAAAGAGTTTGTGAGAGAGTGGTTGATAGCAAATAATTTTCAGGGACTTGAAGGACAAACCATGCCTGTAATGCCTGATGAATTTGTGAACACGGTTACTGATCGTTACATTGAATTGTACGAAAAAATTACAGGAGAAAAATTCATTAAAGCAGACAACTCAAATCAAGCCGAGCGCATTGAAAAAAATGTGCTCCATTATCTGAGTAACATTCAATGATCAAGATGCTGAAACCAGCCTTCATTTCTAGGTTTTACTTTGCTTTTACCACTGTTTTCCTTTTGTTTTTTATAGAATTAACGCTGTCTGCTCAATCAAGTTCTTCTAGTTATAAAACTTCAAATTTCTATGCAGGATATTCTGATACCTTAATTAATAAAAATGATGTTATCTTCCAGAAACATGCCCTACCTTTTTTAGTTGGTATATGGTATCCGGTAACGGAGATTGATTCAGCTAAACGTCTTGTTTTTGGAGATTTCTTCAATGAATTCGAATCAAATGAATTGTTGTCACCCAGTATTTATTTGATGAAACAGAATTTACAAAAGATTGTCGCCGGCTATCAAATGGAACCAGACTTTTTTATCAGGTTCAAAAATCCTTCAAAAACACAATTGGCTAAAACGCAGAAAATGTTTCTGCTACAAACTGATTCATATCGAAGTAAATTACCTGACGCAGAAAAGTATCCATGCCTTGTTTATCATCACGGAAGTGGAAGTAACCCATTTGAAAATCATGAATTGTTTGAATTATTAGCGAAGAATGGATATGTGGTAATTTCAGCTTCATACATGTTGGCAGATTCAACCAATCAGAAACTGATTTCAAATCACACAACAAAAAAATCCTATGCCGGGGATATTGAGTTCATCACTGAATTTGTGCGTAATCTTTCGTTTATTGATACTTCAAAAATATTGTTAATGGGACCAGTTGGGGTGCACAAGCAGCCTTGCAGTTTGATTATTATGACACGTTAAAACCCTATCGTGCTATAATCTCTTTACAAACTACGCTTGAGGATGTTTCTGTTGAAGAGGCAGCGTTCTGGAAATACATGGATTTTATTTATAATAATAAATGTTCGAATTGCACTACACCATCTTATCTCATCACTTCTGTTTCAATCAGCCGAAGAAAATCTAAAAATGCTAAAGGTTACCAATACAGATACAGTGTTCCTGAATATCTTCCATTCAAAGAAAATAATACTACACCTTATACCATGATTACTTTAGTCGTTCCTTACCAACCAAATTTTATTTGAGTCCGAACAATTAAAAAATCGACTCTGAACCAATTTAAAAAATCGCCAAAAATATCACGAACTAATTTATCCATTAGTTTCTTTAAATTCCATCCGGTGGCTGCGAACATTGCATTGATTTTTGATGAACTTTCGCCGCCCAAGTAATTTTTTTCCATTCTGTGATCTGTCTTAAGATGTCCTATTACTGGCTCGATGGCTGCTCTTCGACGGAATTTTTTTCGGGTCGTAATTTTTTGATAAGGCGTTGTGTTTTTTGTAGGTTTTGTTGGTGTACTTATTTCAACTCCGTAAATTGTTTTTTTCCCTTTTCCACCTCTGTCATAAACAATTTCTTTTGGTAGATAATTTAGATTGTTTTTTATTTGATTAAGGAGTGGTTCTATTGTGTTGCTGTCATGCGGATTTCCAGAAAAACTTTCTATCCCCAGGATAACTAATGTTTTTGGATTCACCATCAATCCAATTTTATTACCAAACTCATATTGCTTGTGCGCCTTTCCTTTAGCAATACAGGTGGTAAACGGTTTGTGAAGACTGTAAACTTTATTTTTATCAAGCCGCGTTTGTGTAATTGCTCTCCAACATAAATCAAGGTCTTCTTTGTATTGTAAAAGTGTTTCTTGTGGAAGCTCACGTTCTAGTTCTCGAAGTTGTCTTTTTGCAATTGTGCGTAGTTTTAATTTTGCCTTTCTTGATTTTTTTATTCTTTTAGGGTGATGTGAATTGTGCGTGTCACGAACAAGTTGTTTACTTGTTCTAGTGTACGTTTGGCGTTGGTTAATCCCTTCTTCCTTAGCAATGGCATTGCACCTGTCAATAACTTTTTTTGCCAGTTTTGCATCCGTTGGAAAAGTGGTATTGTTTTCTTGAACAGTTGTATCAGATAACAGCATCTGATTTTTTGCTTTTGTTCCGTGAAGATTTATTGAATGAACAAATATTTTTTCCACTCCGGCTTCACCAATTCGTTTACGAAAATGTACAAAGTCGCTTGGATCACATGGGAAAATATGTTGAAAGTTTGATGCACCACAAAAATACTGCATGTAAGGATTCATCACCCATGCCTTAGCCAGAGTCTCATCTCCCAAATTGTAAATGTGTTTTAACAAAAGACATCCAATCATAAATCTTATTGGCATTGATGGCTGACCGGTATTTGAATAATGAACTGAGAATTCTTTTTCAAAATATTTCCAATCCATTTTATTTGATAACAAAACCAATTCATGACGCATATCGATAAAATCCGACAACAGTGGCGAGAATAAATTTCGTTGGTTTTGATCTGAGCTTTTTCCTAACATATTCTGCAAGATTTTTAGCCAATATCTAAAATATCTTGCAATTTATATCACACAAAAAGCACTATTTATCAACATTATATTATTGATTGTCAATATTTTGAAGAGTTATTAAGGAACGACTACTTTAGGAAAAATACTCTATCATCATCAATTTGTGAGTGCCGGTCACTTAAGATATCACATCGCCAATGATAATGGTTATAATGATATGGATGAGCTTAAAGAACAATATCTTTACTATCAAAAACTCAATCAAGCTATTTTGGTTTTTTGCAATCATTTTCTATTGGAAAAAAATGACGCCATAGCAGATTTTTGCAAGAGTGAGAATTTTTCATACGAAACCATCAATCAATAAGTAATTTCAGAATGAATTTCTCATTCATCTCAAAGATCGTCTTATAAAAGGACATCTGCTAACCGATTTTTTCTATACACGGTTCTTGATTGTTCACTCAATTTCCACTTTAAAATCATCAAAACTCTGTAGTTCAATTAAATAAATTGGTATATTGGTAGAGTAAATTAGCCGGTATGCAATTAGAATTTCAGGAACTTGCTTTAATAGCTGAGAACATGGAACAGGGAGTTGTTGTATGTTCAAATGATGGCACCATTGAATTCACAAATCCACACGCAACAAGATTTTTTGGATTCGCTATCAATGATCTGGTTGGAAAAAAAGTCAACGAACTTTCGCCTGATTTCAAATTCAATCCGTCAAAAATGATGGATTCTCGCGCGCAGTTGAAAGGTATTTCAGTCAAGAATAAATTTGGCAAACCGGTTTTTTTTAATGCAACCTTAGTCAAAGCAGTGAGTGGTGAACGCGTTATCGTAATGATAGAAGATATTACCAAAGAAATTGAAGGACATGCTGCATTACTTAATAAAATTCATGTCATTGAAAAATTGACCCGCTCACGTTACCTGCGAGATGGTCAGCTTACCAAATCTATTCAGGAAATTTTAATAGAATCTGCCAAAGCCCTTGGCGTTGAACGTGTCAATGCATGGACAACAGACAAAGAATTTACCATGATTGAATGCATTGGTAATTACACCTTGAGTCAAAATTCATTTGAAGATAAAATGATTCTATTGCGTAAAGACATGCCTGCATATTTTAGGCTACTTGCAACTCAAGAGATTATTGCAACTAATTATTCTTTGGAAGATCCTAAAACGGAAGAATTGGTTGAGCCTTATTTACAGAAGTACGGCATTACTTCTATGATTGATGTGCCCATGCGAATTGAAGGAGAAATGATAGGTGTGGTATGTTTTGAACACGTTGGAGCTCCTCGGCGATGGGATTTGATGGAACGAAAATTCTGCATGTTCATCTCACAATTAATTTCCATGGCGCTTGAAACCTACGAAAAGCAAAAAATTAAAAACCAACTTGAACAGCTACTAAAGAATAAATGAAGATTAGTTTTTGAATATCTCGGGTAATTATTCTTTTTGGTAAAGAAAATGATGTTCATTAAATCCATATTTTCACTGAGAGCTCATGCCCTACTTCAATCCTTTCTCTTCTTCTTATGTCCGCTTTCAACGGCAAAATATAGGTATCCATTTTTGTATCAAACCAAATAGCTGTCTTCCATTGACTCTTTCCAAGGCATACTTCAGCCTTTAATCGCCCCCAACCTTCTTCAAGATCTTTCGAATTTTCTCTAATTTCTTTTGATATTTTTTTTGGTAGTGAGACAAAATACCATCCGGCTGTTGATTCATATTTCCAAACGCTGGAACTAAAATCGTACGAAATTTTCATATGAGATTTTTTTGTCAAGAATTGCTTGTAAAGATAGAAATCTATGCAGTCAGCAGAAAAGACACTATAAGAAAAAACAATTGCGTCTCTCCAAAATTCCATTGAACCTATGTTATGCAAATATTTTTCTCGACACTTTTTTCTATTGCGTGGTTCATTCTAAATGGTCACTGACTTTTAAATCTTTTCATGCTTACTCAAGCCCTTTTTTCTGTTATCAGAATATATATTGGGCATTAAAAAAACAATGGCTTAACAAACTTGCTACATCATAGTAATTCAGGTTTAAACATCAGGATATCTGACACAGATAGCTTTGTCTCATAATTCTTAAATCTGAAAAAAATGATAAAAAAAATTACCCTGTTTTTGTGCCTGACTTTAACCCTGGGAATGGCCAAATCACAGAATCCCGGATTGTTGATTTCTGAATTTCTGCAAAACCCGGCAGGAACAGATTCGCCCTTTGAATACATTGAATTTTTAGCGGTAGACAATATTGATTTTTCAGTTACACCCTACACAGTAATTGTTTGTAATAATGGCACAGCAACAACAGATGGGTGGATTGAAGGTTTAGCAATAACCTATGCATTTGAAATTACATCAGGAACTGTTTCAGTTGGAGATGTCGTTTACGTTGGCGGCACATCAATGACACCAACCGGCTTGCAATTGCGTGTAATAGACACCGGTGTTAGCGGCGGTGATGGCGGAATTGGCAATGCAAACGCAAGCGGAGTTTTAGGTAACGGTGGTGCAAGCTCTGACGGAATAGCAGTTTTTAATTTACCGATTTCTTCCATCACAAATTCAACTGTTCCGGTTGATGCAGTTTTTTATGGAAGCGGACCTGATCATGGTGCTGCAGTAGTTTCAGCAGGTGCTGACGGATATCAACTTCCAAACAATGATTTATATACTGGTGGAAAATTACAACTCAGTTCTTTCCTTGCGCCTGACGAAGATCTTACCATTGCAACCGGTGTTTTTGATCAGGGCACTAATACGTTTTCTGTTCCGCGCACGTTTGCAACAGGCACAGCAACAGATGGAATTTCTGCTATTACTTTTGCTTCTGCTACACCTCCATCAATATCATTTACAAGTACTGATGTGACGTATGATGAGTCAGCCGGAACCATAACTTTTCAAGTAGAAATTACCACTTCAAATGCTTCA
Source organism: Crocinitomicaceae bacterium (assembly GCA_016708105.1). Lineage (NCBI taxonomy): Bacteria > Pseudomonadati > Bacteroidota > Flavobacteriia > Flavobacteriales > Crocinitomicaceae > Crocinitomicaceae bacterium. The sequence goes on along the minus strand of JADJGJ010000001.1, from coordinate 693,814 downwards.
GCTTCTTCTATTGATCTTATTGTGCGCAATACTTCAACTGCACAAGATGGAACTGACTTTACACTTGGAGCAACTACCATCACATTCCCTGCTTCATCTACCGGAACACAAGATGCTACACTAACTATTCAGGATGATGGAATTGAAGAATCTTCAGAATACATAATTCTTTCTCTTGAAAATCCAACCAATTGCGTTGCCGGCGGATCAGGAATGTATTTTATTTATATCACAGATAATGACAGAACAATTCCTGCCCCAACAAATGAACTTAAATTTAATTTACTGACTAGTTACAGCAATGGAGCTGAAGGATCAAACTCAGCAGAAATTGTTGCATACGACTCTTCATCTTTTCATCTTTTTATTGCAAACAGTGTAGCCAATAATCTGGATATAGTTGACTTCAGTGACCCTTCAACGCCTGTTGCTATTACTTCAATTAATTTGGATTCTGTAGGAAATATCAACTCAGTTGCGGTGTATAACGGACTAGTTGCCGTGGCACTTCAAAACCTCAATCCACAACTGAACGGTTACATTTCATTTTTTGATGCAAATGGTAATTGGTTAAAAAGATTAGATGCAGGTGCAATGCCTGATATGTGTACTTTCAACGCTGACGGTACTTTACTGGTCGTTGCATGCGAAGGTGAACCATCAGATGATTACCTGACAGATCCGGAAGGAACAGTGGCATTCATTGACATTACCCTACCTGCAAGCACCATGACAAACGCAAACGTAACCCTTGCCAATTTCAATTCACTCAACGGAACTGAAGCTGCACTCATTGCTGAAGGAATAAGAATTTTTGGACCGGGAGCAAACGCCTCAATGGACTTTGAACCTGAGTACGCAGCAATTTCTGAAGAGACCGGAATGGTATATGTGACCCTGCAAGAAAATAATGCTGTGGCAATTTTTGACATCAATACAAAAACCTTGATTGATGTTGTTGCTTTGGGTACAATTGATCACAATGTATTTGGTTCAGGTATGGATATTTCAAACGTAACATCTGGAATCAATATTGCAAATTTTCCGGTGAAAGGTTTGTTTTTGCCAGATGCAATTTCTACACTGAATATTTCCGGAACAACTTATTTGTTTACAGCCAATGAAGGTGATTCACGTGATTTTTCAGGATTCAGTGAAGAAACCCGCATCAAAGATATAGTGCTTGATCCAGTGCAATTTGAAGATGCTGCATTTACGCAAAGTAATTATTTAGCAGGCCGTTTATTATTAACTAACACCCTGGGCGATGATTTGAATGATGGTGATTTTGAAGAATTGTATTCATTAGGTACAAGATCATTTTCTATTTGGGACAACAACGGAAATTTAGTTTATGATTCAGGTGATCTTATTGAACTTATCATTGCCAATGATCCAAACTATCAACAATTATTTAATGCAAGCAATACTGCAGGAGCTGTTTCAATGAAAAACAGAAGTGATGATAAAGGACCTGAAGTTGAAGGAATCACCACGGCAGAAGTTGAAGGAAATTATTTTGCATTTGTTTCACTTGAGCGTGTAGGTGGTGTTTTTATTTTCAATGTGAATGATCCGTATAATCCGCAATATGTTGGATACAACAATAATCGCGACGCCATTTCAAACGGACCTGACAGAGGAGCTGAAGGTATTATTTTCATCTCTGCAGATGCTTCACCAAATGGTAATGCACTTATTTTACTTGCTAACGAAATTTCAAGCACCGTTACTGTGTATGAATTAAATTCTTGCGCTTCACTTTCAGGTTTGATTGTTGCAACCGAAAATGATGAAACCGCATTTTGTGAAAATGATTCACTTCTATTTTATGCTGATGCAACTGCAACTTTATCATACCAGTGGTTGCATGATGGTTCAGCAATTTCAGGTGCAACCATGGATGAGTATTACGCAAGCATGGCAGGTTACTACCAAGTTGATTTTAGTAATACAACAGAATCATGTCAGGGAACCAGTGATAGCATTTTTGTTACCACACTTTCTGCACCGGTTCCAACTATTATTGTAACGGATGCTGTATTGTCAACTCAGATTTTTGACACATATCAGTGGTATTTTGAAAGTGTTGCTATTACCGGTGCTGATCAGCAAGAATACACTCCTGATTCTGACGGTATGTATGAAGTGTATGTAACCAATACAGATGGTTGTACCGGTTCAGCTCAAATTAATGTCAACTTCACACAAGTTGAAGAATCTGAAAATTCAACCATACTACTCTACCCTAACCCGGCTCATGATTTGGTGAATATCCAGTTTGGTGAATTAACAAATGCTTCATTCGTTATCAGAGATGCACGTGGTGCTATTGTTTATTCAAGTGATTTTATAAACTCAAATCAGATAATGATCAATACTTCAACTATGGCTGAAGGAATTTATTTCATTCATGTAACTGACGGTGAAAAAACAAGTGTGCTGAAATTGACTGTGCATCACTAAGCCATTTCATTTTCCTTTGTTTTAATGTGTGATGTACAAAAAGGTCGCCCTGCGGGGCGATTTTTTTTTATTATGCATAGGTGATCACTACTGTCCGGGGAAAAGTATAATTTGCGGATTGAACTTCGATGACCATCAAAAAAGATAGGTGATTAAACTTGAAAAGAATTTTTCAAGACTTAATGCGAGCAATTATTCTTGTAAATTTCAATTGTCTCCATATTGTCCATTATCAGTTCTTTTTCATAGGTAAAATCTTGCATTCCGTCATCAGACATTTTTGATCCATTCATAACAAAGGTCAGATACAATTTACCTGATTTGCACTCCCATGTCCCTGACTGAAATTTTGCAGAACTAGTGCCGACATCTTCAAATGCTGTGCCGCTCAATTTTCCTTTTTTCAAAAGTTCAACCGAAAATGAGAATTTTTCATCCTCTGAATTTGACCCCTTGCAAATAGTAATTCCGACAACTTCATTTTCAGATACCGGAGTTGGGTCAAATGATTCTTCTGACCACTCATCTTCGCAATTATTTCCCAACGTTGAATAGGCTTGATGATCCATATCAAAAAGTAAAATTTGAGAAAAGGGCTGTCCTGCATTTTGAAATTCATCTTGAGAATAAAATAAACCATGATATAATCCATCAATTAATGAGTCACGTTGAAAAACAATAACCTCTGCCATTGAACTTTCATCAGATAGATAAAAAATCAGTTGATCTCTGACCGGATTAAAAGATTGTTTCGAAATTTTTGCTTCATCGTAAATCAAGGGATCAACACATTCAATTTTATCAGGTTTAATATGATAAACCAATAAGTCACAACATTTATCAAGTTGGTCATTTTCAAAAATAACATGAGCAAAATTCTTTGGCCAATCAGCAGGAGGTTCATCCAGCAAATCAGAAATAACATTTTCCTCAGTTACCGCATCCGGATTCAACTCAACACCTGCAGGTTCATGTTGATTATTTTGGGTGCATGCCATTATCAACCAAACGCATGACAAGGAAATTATTTTGATGAGACAATTCATACTTGAGTTATGTCTAAAAATAGTTAACGATAAAAAACCAATGCAAAGTACACAAATTTTGTCTGGCGAGAAAGTAAATAAATGATATTCAGCCCATGAGCGTCTGACCGTTCAGCTTCAACGTAATTTCCGAATAAACCAAATAGTAGAAGAAATTTCAACATTTGAACAAATAATTCATCCATGAGATTTATTTTCTGTATACATTTTTTGTTTCTCTGCGTACATATTAATGCACAACAGTGAGGCAGTATTTCCGGAATTGTAGTTGACGACGAAAATAAACCTGTGGAATTTGCCAATGTTTTTATCACTTCTAAAAGCGATTCCTTAAAAATTATTACCGGAGTATTAACAGTTAGTATTGGATCATTCACTATTAGTAGACTCGCTTCAGGTGATTTTTTGCATTCGAATCCAATTCGTAGGATTTACAAATGTGAAAATCCCGGTAACAATTTCAGAAAGTACTCCCAATGTTAATCTGAATTCAATAACTCTTCAGCCTGATACTACCTCTTAAATAAATTCAGGTATACATTAAAGATAAATACCCTATTGCGTTTAAAACCGGTTTGCTCTTTCAGAATTTTTAGCCGCATAAAATCCTTTACGATAGCATTAGCCGTTGGTTTTGAAATTTTCAGTTTTTCAATAATATCATTTACTGTTACCACGGGCTTCATATATAAATAATTTAAAGTCTTTTTAGCGAGCCATTCACGTTTCCCAAGTGTTGATATTTTTTTCTTTTCAATATCTGCTTTTAGTTTAATGATTGCCTCAAACACAGCAGCGCTTTTATCTGCGGTTTCTATTACACCTACAAGAAAAAATTTTATCCATTGTGTTAAATCGTTCCTGGTTCTCACAGCCGAAAGATTGTCATAATAATATTGTCTGTTGCGTTCAAAAAAATCGGAAAGATATAAAGAAGGTTTTTTCAGAATATTATTACTTACCAAATATAATGTAATAAGTAATCGTCCTAAACGACCATTTCCGTCAAGGAACGGGTGAATGGTTTCAAATTGATAATGTGCAATGGCTATCCTTATCAGGTGAGGGACATTTATATCGGTATTATGCAGGAATTTTTCAAGGTCGCTCATTAATTCCACAACGTCTTTATTGTGCGGAGGAACATAATCGGCATCCTTTAGCGAAGCTCCGCCTATCCAGTTTTGCGACCTGCGGAATTCGCCCGGTGCTTTATGTTTTCCTCTCACTCCTTGCATTAAAATACGATGAGTGTCTCGGAGAAGACGGTTGGACAAAGGAAGTTTGTTTAGTTCTTTGATTGCAAAATTCATTGCCTGGATATAATTCTGTACTTCCTGCCAATCGTTGCGCTGTTCAGGGTTAACCTGATTTTTACTCAAAACAGCATCTTCAATATGGGTTTGTGTTCCCTCTATTTTGCTTGATGTGGTTGCCTCTTTTACAATGTGCATTCGAATAAAAATATCCGCATCAGGAATCATCAGCGAATAAGAATTCAAGGCACTTACCTTACTGGTTGCTTCTTCCAACAGGGTGCTTACCTTGGCAGAATTAACCACCCACTCTTTATTGACCTTTTCAGGCAAAAAGCTCTTGTACCCATCCTGGGTAATGTGCCTACCTGATTTAAAGTCCTTAATATTCATAGATCAAAGTTAACTATAAATTTTTATAGTTAAGGGAAAAGTCTCATCGTTAACTATGAATTTTTATGGTAAAAAGGAGTGGACTCAATTTTTGGATATGCCAATAATAGAAGCGAATAAGCCGCTTTATAAACAGCCAAAAACCATCATTCTCAAACAAAAAATGGCGGAAGACTACATCTACCGCCATTTTACTCGAACAAAAGTTCGACAGTACAATGGACGTATACAGAATCGAACCAATTTCTGGAAGACATGGAGCTGATAAACGACCTCATGGCAATTATCGAACCGAAAGAGAAGTCAGAGTGACAGAAATATTATCAAAGTTCAACTCGGTTTATAGATTTTGCGAAAGTGAGCGAATTTTGCTCCTGGCAAAAAATTCCATAAGTTCACTATAGTTGCTTATCCAAATTTTCCGTATATTAATTCATTTACCTGATCAATAAATCTTGGAATAATGAGAACTCATTTACTCACACTACTTAGCATAATTGGTATTGCATTCTTGATTATATTCTCTTCACTATGGGCTTGGGAAGACGGCAAGTTTCAATGGGACGTCTTAATAACAGTCGCCATAGGAATACTGGCGCTAGTTGTTTCAATTTATTCAATAAAAATAGCAAAATATGACATAGATTATAGATCTTGCCTTACAATTTTAGAAGCAATACAAAAGGATCTGGAATCTATACAAGTCGACAAATTCTTAGAGCATCATCCAGAACTATTGAGCAGATTGACTACAGAGCAGATTGACGAATCGAATGGTGTTGAATTTTATGATTTGTACCATGTCTTTTACACCTATATCATCAACAACAATGAATATAAAGTGCATCTGTTGGAAAAAGATAATGTCGCAAAATATAATTTCTATGGGATCATTCAATCAATGAATCATTACCTCTTGTCAAAGCAATCTTATAGCTTTGACGAAATAATCGTTATAATAAATGAAACGGAAAAATCAGGGATGACCGGTCTTCAAAAAAAATTCATCTTCAGAAAAATTAGAAGGATTGTCTTTAGATATTATAACCTTTTAGAGGCGAAACGAAATGAAGCACATTCTGCTTTAGTTGATCATTCTCATACAGTAACTAACTACTTATATGATATCCCGTTTTATGAAGAGCAAAAAATAAAAGAAAAGTCAACCTGGTCAAAGACCTCACTTTTTGAAAAGATCAAATATGATAAGCTCTACAAACTAATGATAGAGAATCATATTGATGCCAGGGGGTTCAATGTAGCTTCAGAATTTTGAATATTGCAAGAGTTCAATTGATCTCTCAATCATCCATTTCCGCTATCTTCTTTACTGTTATTGAAAATGAACGCATGGTAAGAAAGTCAAGCATTACTTTTTCTTGATGGTAGACTTACTTGGCTTCAATGAAGGAGTATTCCCTGGTGTGCTTTTATTGTCTCTTTGACGTTGATCAGGTTTACCTGTTGAATCAGCTTTTCTTTTAGGCCCCGGCTTAATAGCTTGAATTTTCATATTTAGAGTTTTAGTACGCACAATTTAATGAATTTAGACGATATAAATCAACGAAAAAGTCGATTATTTTATCATTTCAATACACTTCCAAAAGCAGCCGTAAGACAAATGCTATCTCTTCAATCACTACTGTCCGATAAAAACTAAAAGTACGTAAAAACCCTTTCAAAACCCGCATGGTTGCGTATGAAAAGCCTTGTATTTCAAAAGTAAGCCCCCTCTTTTCAGGCTGAACTAAATTCGAATTGAAGTTGTGGATCTATTTCAACTAGCCAATCTTTTTCTGGATTTTCTAGAAATTTGATCAGATGAATGTAATTGAAGAGATGCAGTCTGCAAAAGTTGGCCAGATTAGAGAAAGCCCATTTTCGTTTAATTTTTTGTGGATAACGGTCAACAGCAGATTCACTATTAGCGTACACCAAATCTGAATTTTGATTGCATTCTCATTGTCGCCTAAAAAATATTTTAGCGGAAAGTTTTGTTTGAGCTGTTTGAAAAGTAATTCAATTTGCCATCGTTTTTTGTAAATGAGTGCGATGTGTCCTGCGTTCATCCCTTGTATGTTGGTTATAAATTCAAAGCATCTTTTGTGTTCGTCATCCCAGTAAGCAATTCTTCTGAGTTCAGTAGTTTTGAGATATTTTCCGTTGTCTTTGACTTCAACTTTTATAATTTCATCTTTCAATACACCTGCGTCAATATAGCTGGGAATATCATTTTCTACAACCAATTCATAGGTTGCATTTGATTTTAGTCTGGTGACAAAATAGATGTTGTTTTGTGTGAATTCATCAAAGGTTTTATAATCATTATATCCTTTATCAAACACAGCTATTTTGCCTTTTTCCAGCTTAAGTTTTTTAAGGAATTTTTTATCGTGTGTTGTCGCTGATGAAAACCAAATCAGTTTTGGAACCTGTTCCTGAAGATTAATTTGAGTGTGTACTTTTATGCCTCCTTTTCTTTTGCCATTGGAGGATTTTCTGCCAACACAGCTCAATAAATCACGAAACAATGAAATAGTTGTTGAATCAATAATTTCCACCCTTTGTTCCCATACATATTGTTTTCGGCTGTCCGAGATAACCCCTGAGTACTCTTTGTACAATAAATAATAAATCTCTTGAAAAACCTCATGACTCCTTCGAGCATTTGCATCACTCAACGTGCTTTTGTGCGGAATGTTTTTTAACTGAAAATGATTTGTCTTTCCTTTGAGCCCAAGCATAGCACCGGCAACCTCTCGCAACGATGAACAATTGGCGAAAGTTGAAAACAACATGCTGATTAAGTGATCAGATGTGTCAAATCGTTTGGTATAATAATCAGAGTTACGGTTCTTAACCACTCTGCTTACAAGAGTTGGGTCAATTAAAGAAATCAGCTGTCCGAAAACCGACTGTCCAAAAAAGTAGTTACTTTTATTCATGTGTATTTAGTTCGTCAAAACCAAATTACACTAAAGCGGGAAATCTGTTATGGAAATCCCGCTTTTAAATTTTTTTTATCGGACAGTAGTGCTCTTCAATATTAATAGAGATTAATCGATTTCAATTAAATTGTTTATTTTAAAGAAATTTTTCAGAAAATGGCTCTAATTGAATGTAATAAATGTGGCAATAAAATCAGTGAATTTGCAGCGGCATGTCCAAAATGCGGTGAACCCAAATCAACAGGTTCAATACCAAGTATTCCTGCTGAAACATTGGTATCTCAATTAAGTTCTGAGGAAACCATTAAGAAGCCTGTTGAAGAAATCAAAAAACCGATTGAACAAAAACAAACCGCTGAAACAAATTACATTCCTCCAACCCAAGAGAAACCTGAACCAAAGAAAAGCAACACTACCAAAATTGTATTGTTCAGTTTAGGTGGAGTTGCGGTGATATTTTTAGCATTATTTCTTTCTGGAGTATTTGATAAAACACCTGAAACTACGGACAGCTCTCCATCCTTCAATTCAAGTAACAGTGAAGGTAGTTCCAATAACTCCGAAGAATCTGATGAAGATTACACAGTGACGAGTTCCGACGATGAAGAAGTGGATTATGAACCGGAGGATGAGTATTATGAAGACGATGAAGGTGAGTCAGACATTTCAGTGAAAGATGTTGAGAATAATCTTGATTCATACGTTAGAGCCAATGTAGATTATCGTCAACGATTAGTGACTGGAGTTTATGAAATCCAAGTAGCTGTAACCAATAATTCTCCCTACACAATGGAAACGGTAAGAGTTGAAGTTCAATATCAGCGTTTGAATAATAAAGTTTTTGATTGGGAGTATTTATCCTATTCAAATATTGCCCCTTACTCTACTGTTACAATGGATGCACCAAATAAGAGTGAAGGCTCATTCGTAGCAGTTGGAGTTATTGAAGGTAAAGTTTCAAAATAGTTTTCTATGGCATTAATAACTTGTATTGAATGTGAAAACAAGATAAGCGATCTTGCGAAAAATTGTCCGAATTGCGGAGCACCTGTGGAAATTTCAAAAAAAACACCTTGCTTTGAATGCGGAAACTTATTAGAAAATGGTGTTACAATTTGCAATAGTTGCGGAGTTGATCAGTCGCTGAATCCTTCAATTATTCCTAGCGAAAAACCATTAGTAAATCAAGATCAAAAGGTTGAAACGTCAATACAAAAGCCAATTTCAACTGCACAATCATCTAATCAAAAGACAGAGCAAAAAGACGAACCAAAAAAAGAACCAAAACCAGAAGTAAAAGAATCAATAACAAGCCAAGCCAATAAAAATATTCCACCTTCCCAAACTACACAGAAGAAGAAATCAGGTTGTTTAAAACCTTTACTAATTGCCGGTTTGATTATTTTAGTTTTAGGTTTTGTTGGCTATCAACTTTTACCAGACGATGCAAAAAGAGAATTATTTGAAGCATTAGGTATTGAAAACTCAAGCCTGGCAAAACAAGATTTGGAAGCATACATTAATAGTGAAGAAATCTATGCACGACAAACTCTCTTTGGTAAATGGGAAATATCAATAATGGTGTATAATACACATGAAAGTATCACCATACGTCAAATCGATATTAAATTCCTATTCAGTGATTCAGACGAAACAAGAACCTTTAGCAAGAACTTAAAACCTGGTAAAGTTTTTGAATCGGTAATTATCGAAAAATTTGACGGGCATAAGGGTGCATCCTATTTGGGATATGAAATTGTTGATGCACGGGAATGATATTCATACATAAATAATCTCCGTTTTATGAATCGATTTTTCCGAACAATATTCGTTAAATTTCAAAAAGTATAATTTCCTTACGAAAGTTATGCCGCTTGTCCAAAATCAATTCAGCAGGTAAGAAATCTAAAATTTGATATTTTGACAATAACATTTCAGCGTTTTTAAACTTGAATGAATTATAAAATAGCGCGAAGGCCTCTGGTATAGTCATTTGAGATTTAAAGAATTGTGAATATCTACGAAATTCACTTTTGATTTCTCTTATCTTTTCAAGATCTTTTACTTCACCAATAGGACTACTATTTTTAATTTTTTCCTTTTCCGAATGGTCAAGAAATAACAATGTTTGGTAAGAGTGTCTAAAATAATGGCCAATGGCAAAAGCATATTTCCGAAGAAAAAAATCGTAAATACGAACCACCTTTTCCCTTTCTGATTGTAACTTCTTATATGAATTAAATTCTTCTTCGGAAATTTTATAATGTTGCAACGTAAATTGGTGCATGTAGCTGGTTTCAGACTCTACTAATCCAGATTCTGTATGACCTTCTGAATTTATTGAGTCGTAATAATCTTGTTCTGCTTCTAATTCCATTTCATGCAATGCACTCTCTTTATTGAATTCTATAAATTTCGGTTCATTTAATGCATCTGAAATTCTTTTTAATTCTGTTTTAAAATGCTTAAAAAATGAACGTCCTTTAGCATCTATAATTTTTTTTTCAAGATTTCGATTTAACCTGACAAAAGTTACATTCAGTTCGTCAACTATCTCACGATTCATTCTTAAAAGATTGAAATAAGCGGTTTGGAAATTTTGGTCACGAAATTCAGCCTTGGTCTCATTTAGCTCCTTTCTTTGCAATGATAACTCACGTTGTTGAAGAAAAATTGAATAAATAATTCCAGCCAAAGCAAGAGCCGAAAATAGCGAGTTTACAAAACCGAATTTATCACCAAAAGTACCTCTGTATTCCGAAGTTGAATTAATCTCCGGATTATCTATTGTGATCGAATCAACATAAACCCAACCAATTTGCCACCAAATTGTGACAACACAAATAACTAAAAATAAAAAGAATAAAAAATTCTTGATCATGACTCTAATTTTTTAAAATGTAATCAATCTCTTCCTCGCTGATCCCCAATTCTTCAGCTTTTACTTCTAAATACTCTTGCAAATCGCCAACGAAGTGAATGTAAAAATCACCTTCTTCGGAAAACACATTTTTTATTGATATCCGCTCAAATTCGTGGTCATTCAATTTGAAGTGATTTACAAATTGAGAAGCGAAGAAAGTTTGCTTATAATTTCTAAAGAGATTTGGATCATAATCTGGTATCATTGCGAATATTTCAGGCAACGTCTCACCAATATTTGATTTTTTTTGAATGTCCGAAATCAATGAAATGGCAGCTTGCAGATTTTCATATAAAATGGAAGTTTCTACTCCAATAGTCAAGTCATTAAGAGCGCCTTGTAAATTATTCAAGTATATATTAGTAATAACAAAATAACCTTCTAACTGCGATTTACCTTCTTCAGTTTCAATTGCTTGAATACATTCCTGAATTTTCACAAATTGCTCCAATAAATATGCACTGACGACCAAATTTTTTTTCAAGGTCTTCAATTCATCTTCTTTCCAGTAACGACCTTTTCCATTCAAGTAATTTAGAACTGGAGAATCTGGTTTGTGCGTACTAAAAATCTCTCGAATTGAAATATGCAATTGTTCGGAAAAATGGTGATAATTTGTTTCTTGCTCAATCGTATTTTTTGAGAATGAATACTCAACACACATATAGTCTCTCAAATCCGATGGAAGTGACTTTATATCTTGGCTAATAATAATTGTACCTCTGCGTAGCGTGTGTCGAACACCCAATTCGTACATAACATTGGGGTTCATACCAGTCAAATCTGCAATCACCAAATCAGATTCGTTAAGCTGCGATGCAATGCCATCGATTATTGAACCTACATTAGATTCGTATCGTGAAATTTGAGAAAAGAAAGCTTGGCCTTCCACTTTATATTCAGACACCGCACGTTTTATTATGTTGGTATAGATATATGATAGCTCGGCCTTGTCAAGAATTTGTTCACCAAGCGCAGCCTTTGTAAAAGGCATAATAATGAAGCATTTTTTTTGTTCCATAAATCACTGTATTCCTCTATAATTTTTCACGCAGTAGATATTGAAGATATACGGTTAATTGATCAGCGTACTCTTGCGATTCTGGTGTATCACCAATATAAACTTCCAAATCTTCAATTCTTTTATTTGCTAACTCAATGAGATAGTCAGATAATATTATATTTTCTGTCTTCTGTAAGATTGGGGCAAAGAGTCTTTTGTCATCTTCCAAGTCAGCATCATTCAGCATAATTCTATCAGCCAATTCAGAAATTTGCTTCTTCGACTCAACGAGATGTGCTTGTATAAATTCTTTGTTTTTCATTTTCCAATATTTCTACTCAGTCAGGTTGCAGAACTCTTTTAGAAATCTTTTCTGCAATTTCTGCCGTTGTAAAATTCGAGGTGTTTAATGCAACCATATCAGCAATCATTGGGCTGTATCGTAACACCTCATTTTTACTTATTTTATGCCATATTGGTAAGATAACCTTGTTCCCGTCTATCTCTCTCGCAAATAATCCATCAAGTTCTCTTTGAGGCCATTCTTTTTGAAAGAATGCTTCGGATAAAACTACTATTCCAAATCTTGAATTACTCAGTCCAGAATCAATTGATCGTCTTAAACTGTCGCCAATTTTTAAAGTCAATTCGTCGTACCAAACTTTTAAACCATTTTCTCTTAGGCATTCTACGAAATCTCTAACAAATTCATCTTTATCCTCAGAAGCATGAGATACAAATACATCATACGCTATAGAACGAATTTGAGTTGGTTTTAATACATCAATTGTTTGAAGTGATTGTCGTTTTTGCTTCTCCATTTCTCTTGTTATTTGCTGTTGAATGGATAGAATTTCTTTCTGATCTTTTTTTGCCTTGTCCCTAACCTTTTCTTCTTCCTTGTTAAGTTTATTATGTAACTCTAACTTTTTACTTTTTTTATCAGCCAATGATTTTGATTTTGTGCTTTTGTCCTTTTCGAGTCTATTAATTTCCTCTTGTTTCCTTTGCAAATCAACTCGAATGGTAATTGCCCTTTTTAAGTCCTTTTCTTTGGATAATTTTGTAAAGATTGAGTTTACCTCCTTCGTTTTTTGGTTAAGCTTTTCAATAATGGTATGGATACTCTTTTCAACTGTGTTAATCTCACGGTCAATTGACGCAATTTGTCGAACTAAATTTTCTACACTCATATCTCACTCCACCCCAACCAAATCAATCTCCTTCATAATCCTATCCGTTTCTGTCAGCGCAACAATAATTTTTTGGTAATGCAAAATATCATCGTAGCTGAGTTCACGATCTTTTCTGTCTTTTAGCCATTTTTGAGCGGGTTGATAACCGCCTATGTAAAAGTTCCAGGCAATTTCAGGCACATTTGAAAAGTATTGCGTGTCATTGATAAAAACTTTTCCGTTTTCAAATTTTATTTTGGTGATCATGTTGTCTCCATCAACCGGATATTTGGTGATGTATTTTTGAACTGTCAAAGATTCCAACAAATGCAAACGGCGCAACTCACCACCCAATCCAACCAATTGCCAGAATTTTTTTTGATCTTTTGGATAGGGAATTCTTGGGAAATCAATTTTTAAATATTCTTTGTATTTCACTCGGTAGAATGGTGAGTACAAAACAGAATAAATATAATCTAATAAATCAACGGCATTAAACGAATTGCTATTGGACTTGGTTTCAGGAAAAAATTCGATTCCAATGCTCTTCGCAATATCAGCAATTGTTGCAGGGTCAAGATTTGCTCTTCTTTCGACTGATTGCTCAATACTTTGTTGGCCCCCTGCGTCGGAATAAAGATAAAGAGGAAGTACGTACGATTGGTCAGCCAAAAAGTTTTTGTCCGTGAGGCAATTGGTAATAAAAACATGTGAGAAATTACTATTACTTCCAAGTAACCTGCCTCTTTTCAGTACCAAACCCAGATTATCGCGGTCTATAAAATGCTTGAAATTGTTATACATCGGATAACCGACGATACCTTTGGTAATGCCAGTATAAATAATTTTACGAACATCAAATGGTTTTGAAAGAATATTTTCAATCTTTGGATTGTTTCGGATTATATCATTTTTGGCTGCACCAATTTTCCAATCTCTACTATCATTATTTACATTATATTTTTTAGCAATACTATCTTCATCGAGATCTTTAAAATCTTGTATGACCTGTTTTAGTTTTGTTTCATCAAATGCCACAACCAGATAATCCTTCCTCGTTTCAATCCCTGAGCTATTTTGGACAAAAAGCTTAGATAAATCAAACCCTTCATTATAAATAATTTCTAAGTCAATATCCCTCGCAATAAAAGAATAGTTTGGGGCATTTAGATTTAGTTCACACCAGGAAATGCTTTTCAAAGAATTATTAATTAAAAAATCGTATTTCACTTCCCTCTTCCCAAATAGATCGAAGTGCGCTACTTTACCAAGAGATTGATTTCTTTTTCCATCCTTTCTAATGAAAATATTGATTGAAACGCCCTGCATAATATCAAATACATTCTGGTCTGCCCCACCATCAGGGGCAGTTTCTTTTTTCTTCGAGTTTCCATGCAGATCTAAAATATATAACTTGTCGAAGCATTCCATTAAGCTCTTTCGCATTTGACGAAACACGATTCCGTCAATGAAGCTATTATTTGAAATATATGCCAAGATTCCACTTCCATTCTTTTCAATGAAATGTTGGCCAAATCGAATAAATTTTACATAATCATCAGAAAGAGAATTATAACTTTTTTCTTTTAAATTTTGCTTATAATCATTAATGAGGTTATCAATCCAATCGCTTTTATTAGTGCTACTCACAGCATACGGCGGATTACCAATTACACACATAACTGGCGTCTCACGTTTAATTCGATTAGCCTCATTGGCCTCCGAGCTTAACCAATTAGCAAAAAGCGTTCCGGTATCTGGGTGACTTTCTTCTAAACTATTCGTGAGGTAAACTCTGAAACGTTGTTCCTTTTTAGGTTTGAATCCGGTTTCAGTTAAAAGCAAATCCAATTTCAAATGCGCCATAGCATAACTTGCCATCAATAACTCAAAACCGTTCAGCCTGGGCAGCAAATGTGTTTCAACATAATTACTCCAGATACCTTCTTGCCCTTCAAATTTTTTGTGAATGTGTTTGACCACTTCTGCTAAAAAGGTTCCTGTTCCTGTTGCGGGGTCAAGAATTTGAACACGGTGAATTTCTTCTTCAACCGTTTTGATATTGTCTTTGTAGCGTTTGTCTGTTGCTTGAAGATTTACTTTAATTTTTGTTTTGCTGGTATCTGCCAAACCTTCTTTCAAACCAAATTCAGATTTCAAAATATCATCTACCGCACGTACAATAAAATCAACTACTGGTTGCGGCGTGTACCAAACACCTCTTGCTTTGCGCAATTTTGGATCGTACTCACTCAAAAAGGTTTCGTAGAAGTGAATAATAGGGTCTTCCATTTTGGTTGACTTACCATAATTTTTCAAAATTTCACGCACGTTGCACGCCAGAAAAATATCTACTAAACTATCTACAATCCACTTGATGCGGTCGTCAATATCCGGCCCTGCTATGTAACCAAACAATTTGCGCAAAAACGGATTTGTTTTTGGAATTAATTCCGCAGCTTCCTGTCTGCTGAAAGTTGGTAAAGTTGGATCATGCAAACGTGCAGCAAACATTCCATACGCAATTGTTTGTGCATAGACATCTGCAAATCCTTTTGGTGTAATATCGTGAATAAGAATTTCTTTAAACGCTTTCATTTGTTCACGCAGCGTACTATTCTCATGGTTATCATCATCACTGTTCAATGCCTTTTCAATAACATCCGATAATAACCGAGCTTTACCCGCCATCATCTCAGCCAACCGTTTTGGATTTTTGATGGACTGTGAAACATGCGAACCAAAATCTGTGATCAGATTGGTAAACTCATTGAAATTTTTTGAAACAGGTACAATTGAATTTCCTTGAAGTTCACCAATCGAAATTTTTGTCACCAACACACCTTCACGATACAAATGAAAACTCAAATAATCTGTAAAGATGATATTACCGAGTGATGCCTTGTAACGGTCAAACTGTTCTTTGTTTCCGGTTTTTTTTGTTCCGTCCAAATCTGAATCACCAATATCCTTCGCTTCAATAAACCCAACCGGAATATCTTTTTTCATCAAGATGTAATCCGGCGCTCCGCATGATTGCCGCTTCGGTTCATTGGTTGCGCTGATGCCTGGTAACAAACTTTCAATTAACTGCTGCAAGTCACCTCTGAAGGTGTGCTCAGTAGCGTTGCCGAGTTTGTAGCGTTTGTTGATGTTGGTTATGTATTGGTCTAAAATCATTCTTTAATATTTTCTTGATTACAAGTCCATTCAAATTTAATTTGATCTAATGGGGCTGGAATTCCTTTGTGATGATACTGTGAATATTCAAATATTTGCAAAACTCTGGCATCTTTTTTCCATTTAATCTGAAAATCCAATTCAAGATAAAGTAAAGCTGATCTTTTTAGCTCGTTCAACTCTCTGCCCTGCGGATATTCCAACGCCACTTCATCAGGAAACTTGTTTAAATCTAACACGTTCCAATAAACTTCAAATCTTTCACTCAATTTCTTTAAGTCATATTTTTTGACCTCCTCTTCAGAGATTGGATTGCAAATAATTTTTGGCAGATCAGATTTACAGAGAATAAATAGACTTGGAAACGTTCCTCTTGAAAATCCAAAATTAATAACTTCGGTTTCTCCAAGTAAGTGCTTTGTCCCGGCTTCAACTTTATTGTCGAAAAGCATCATCCCAAAATTTACGATAATGTGATTTTTGTTTAGGTTCAGGGATTCAAGAGCCTTAGTCATTTCTTCACGTTTGATATTAAATGTCAATGTCTTGGTGACTTCAAATGTGTATCCAACTAAATTTCGCAAATTTTCTACTAATATATCTGACAAAAAAGAATCCCGTTCATGATAATATATTTCATCCAGAACCCCGTATGCTTCCTTGTCCATAATTACCTTCTGCCCGCCACTCTTCCATTCGTTTATTGGAACTGAGTTAGTATCAGACAAATCTTCGTTTGAGATGGTTGCAGTTAACTGAAGAAATTCATTCAAGGTTTTTCTACTCGTCTCCTTGAATTGGTTAACTTTAGTTTGATCAAGTTCAATTTCCTGACCTTCCACTTGAAACTGCTCCAATATCTTGGTTCTTAATCTTTCAAAAAAGTTGCTCCATCCTTCTTGAACTCCCAAGGTTCTATCACGCAAGTACTCTTCTTCAGAATCAAAGTAATAATTAAACCCTAAAACATCTAATAATTGTTGATTGCCCAAATAGGATGATACCGTTTTCTCAAAATATTCCAGACCTTCAAGCCAATGCCTTTTCTCACTTTGACTCTTTGGAATTTCAGGCAAATTAATTGGTTTATCAATTATGAGATAACTATGCAATGTAAATTGACGAAGAAAAAGAACGGCCAAATAATGAAACACCCACTTTCGTATTAAATTTTCAGATCCAATACCTTCTGAATCTGGAAAAGGAAAAATGTTAGAAATCCAATTGTATTCTTGATCGTATCGATCCCGAAATTTACTGTAAACTTCAAAAATCGTTGTCATGTTATTTGGCAGCAAGGGATATCTTGGTGGTTCGCTTTGAGTGTAAGAAAACATCCGAGAAATACACTTGTACCTTTGTTTATACATCAATAATCCACCGAGGGCTATATGAAATCGAAGGAATTTATTTCTCTCCTTTTCTCTCTCCTCAACTTCGTCCTCATTAAGCTGATTGAAGGGAGGTGTTCGTGCAAATTCAGGATAAATTCGATCGAACGAATACTCCATATATTGATGTGCCGTTTTCCAATGATGAATCACTAACTCATCATCATCATACTCAATTGCCAAACTCAAATTTCTCCATATCCATCGATAGGTTTCATCAGAGATTTTAGTATCCTTTAATTCACCTAATAACCAAATTGAACCTGATGTTCTGACCTCAATTGATCTGTTTCGATTATCCTTTATTACTCTTAATTCTTCAATTGCTCTATAAACCAACTGATAATATCTATCAGGGTAAACCACTGGTTTACCCGATTGTTTTATTCTTTCTTTTTGAAACGCTG
The DNA here is from genome assembly GCA_016708105.1 of Crocinitomicaceae bacterium. Taxonomy (NCBI): domain Bacteria; kingdom Pseudomonadati; phylum Bacteroidota; class Flavobacteriia; order Flavobacteriales; family Crocinitomicaceae; species Crocinitomicaceae bacterium. Next base: position 675,626 of record JADJGJ010000001.1, on the reverse strand, counting down.
TGTAAAAAAATCTACCAATTTCTGAGGCAGCCGGATGATCTTGCTTCTTGATGGAAAGCAGAAAAATATCCATTAGGCCGATTTCAGACAATCTCTCCGAAGATTCATCAGAAAGACATTTAAACTTGAGATAATTAATTAGTTTTTCTGGATTATTAAAGATCAACGTCAATTTTACCAAGTGGAAAAATGAAATTGTCAAGCCAATCGAGAACAATATTAACAGCAAGGTAGCTGAATTTAATATTATTGGTTTGAAGCAAGAGAAATCAAATAATGGAGGGCGGTCTAACACCCATAGTAGCAAAACGACAAGTGAACTGATAAGGACAGCTATGAAATATCTGTACTCACGAGATTGTTCAAATAGTTTAACAATAATTCTTGAACCATATTTATCGTTCAATCTTGAATTAATTTCAAGAATAATTGGATATGCAACACCCAAGATGGTAATGACCAACGTTGCAAGATTCTCTGCTTTGTCAAGACTTGGCATTTCCGACTGAACAAGTTTATTTGCCCTTTTCAGAAGATGAACTTCCTGATTGATTTCCACTTTGATTCCCAGATGCAGGCGGAGGCACAGGAATATTTCTACCCTCTTTAATTACCTCACCACCTTTACCACTGTCATTTGACTTTCCTTTACTCATCTTGCTTTGTTTTAGGTTTTACTTCTGGTTTTGGTTTTGGTATTGTGCGTCCAAAACCTTCTCGCTTACCACCAGATTTTTTCTTGCTATTATCCTTTGCCATTACAAATTATATTAATTGATGAAAAATAAACTATTGATCCTATTCCAAGAATTAGTAAAACAAGAGTAGCCCAGTTTATTCCGCTAATAATTTTGTTTCTACTTTTTACGTTCTTTTCACTATCCTTATTTTGAGAATCGTAATCATCTCTTGATTTGGAAATAAAAAATATTGAAATTAAATGTGAAGCAAGATTTGTTGCTAACGTTATAGTCAACAACGTCCATCCAAGAATCAAAAATATTTTACACTTTGCAAATTCTAATGGAACTATTTTCTCGATAAAAGCTAATGACAACCCCAACGATCCGGCACTTATATAAGTCAGATTTTTTTCAAAATCATTCTCCGAACTTTCAATGGCTCGTTGAAAGATTTCACGATCAAATTTTGAATCGTTTTCACTCCTCGACTCTTCAGTGCTATTTGAATTCTTTTTTTTTGCCATAGGTATCTTTCAAATATAGTTAGAATTACCCCAAAATCTTACAAAAAATAAGCAATTAATACTATCATTTTTCCCAACGTTATCAACATTTTTGCTACATTTAGTCAATTAACTTTGTTTTATGAATATTCTCTCAATTTTCATACCTGCATTTTGCTTGATGAGTTGTGCAATTTTTGCGCAACCAACAAACAATTTATGCTCTAATGCAATTCCACTTTGCCCTGGTCTTACTCTGTCAGGAACGACTATTGGGGCGACGACAACTTCAACAACAGACTATAACTTTTGCACATTAAATGCAGCGACTGTCTGGTACAAATTTACGACTGGTTCTTCTGGTGGATTTGTAACCGTTTCATTAAGTAATCTTACTTTCAATCCTGATGTTACAATGGGTCAAGAAATAAGCGTAACAATGATCAACGCATCGACGGAATGTGACGTTACAACATATACACCAATAGCTGCTTGTGGAGGTGGATCAACTAATTTTAATGTTACCTCAGCCTTTGGGTTAAGTTCAAACACTGCCTATTTAATTCAAATCAACGGCGTAAATACTGGGGCAGGCGTAACTCAACCAGCGCAATGTGATTTTGACATTTCAATTACCGGTGACATTCAGTATCAAACTGAAGAAACAATTTCAGTTTGTTATGGAAGTGATTACACTTATCCTGATGGAACGACTGCTTCAACAATCACTTCAGATTTGACACACAATAGCTATCTTGTTTCGGTAATCTCAGGCTGTGACAGTGTTGTCATCACTAACTTAGATGTTCAACCACAGGTAAATGTTGTTGCTACACAAGCTGGTGTCACTTTTACAGCAAATTCAATTGTTGCAGATTACCAATGGGTAGATTGTGATGATTCATTTTCTGAAATAAGTGGTGCAACAAATCAGAGTTATACCGCAACTCAAAACGGACATTACGCTTGTGTAATTACTGAAAATGGTTGTTCAGATACGACGACATGTTTTGAGGCTGATTTTACGGGAATTATTGAGAACAACAATGCGTTTTTGATTTATCCTAATCCAGCTCAATCATACTTGTATATTGTTTTTGAAAATACGGCTCAAGAAAATGTTTTGATAATTAATGACATTCGCGGAAAGCAAATTTTGACAACTAACATTTCCGGTCAAAATCAAGCGCAAATTGAAACTGCACATTTTGCCAAGGGAATTTACTTTGCAATATTGATCTATCCAGACGGCAGAATATTAGAACAAAAATTTGTAGTTGAATAATAATTATTTTTGACTTTCCTCCCGCAAACATCAGGGGTCTCAAAAGCCCGAATGGAGACACAAAAGAGGGAGTTTTTAATCCTTAGCTTACAATTGATAACTTAAAAATCCCTGTCAGAGATGATGGGGATTTTTATTTAGTGTTTCATAGACTCAATACATCAGCACTCTGTGAGTCGCTCGTTTCTACTTCTTAATAAATTTTGCAGTGTACAGTGTATTATCTACAACCAATTTAACTAAATAAATGCCACTTTCCAAGTCAGAAATATCTACATTATGTTCTCCTTGCATTTGCTTGTGCAAGACTTCTTTGCCGTCTAATGAGTACATGATTAAATTGGAGTTTTCCGTTGAAACACCAGTGAAAGTAACTTCTTGTTGAGCTGGGTTGGGATAAATCTGAATAGCGCTAATATTGAATTCTGAAACACCCAAATCCGGTGGAAAGAAAAATGCATCACCAATTGATGCTCCACCACCATTTGTTGTTTTGTAAATTCCATTTTGAGAAACGGCATACCCAACCGTATCATTGACAAAACAAAACTCATGAAAATCTTTGTACATAGCCGTTTCAAAGTTATCAGCATCCGTATAATGCCATGAATTACCACCATCAATACTTCTTAATGTTCCATTGAACTCTCCACACATCTGCCAAAGTGTATCGTTGATTAGGGTAATTTCCTCCAGTCTTCCCGGATCAATATAAAGTGTTGTCCAGTCCAAGCCAAGATTGTCAGAATAAGAGAGGACTCCAAAAGACGATCCACCCATTTTATCACCAATTACAAAGATCCTGTTGTTAAATATTATTGTATTCACGTAATGATAATAAGGCGTGATGTTATTGTCAAAGATTTGCCAAGTTAATGTGGCTATATCTAAAAATGCCCAACCACTCGTTCCGGCAAAATAGTTTCCGTTATAACAATTAAATTTTCTTATTCCGGGAAGGATTGGGTCAGGAAACCATGTATAGCCACCATCTGTCGTTCTGAAACAGGCCGAACCAAAGTCAGTATAACCATAGAAGCCAGTGTCAACATTCACAAAAATTATGTCAGTATTTGCATTGGAATTAAAGGTATTAGTGGTATCAATTTCAAACCAATCAACACCACAATTTGTGGTCTTAAAAATTCTGCCTGAACCAATAGTATAACCTACCGAATCATCTGGAAAATAAATTGAAGTGAGGGAAATAAAAGTACTTCCAACCAGCTCAAATGTTGTAGTGGTATCCCAATCTATTCCACCATTCGTCGTTCTAAGTATAGCACCTTCACCTTGCACTCCTCCAACAACGAAGCCAGTATCTGCATTCACAAAAAACACATCCTTATATGAATGATCTAATCCAACAGACGGCGAGATTAGATTCCACTGAGCATTTAATCCCGTTGCCGATAGTATCAAATATAGTATGAATGTGTTTCGCATTAACTCACTACAAACATCGATTTATAAATTCCTTCAGAACCTTGGCATTCTATTAAATAGGTTCCTCTGGCTAACACTTCAATATTAACGTATTTTATGCCTATTTGGTTGTAACAGTAAATTAATTCGCCTGTAATTGAATAAATTTTGACGGATTGAACAATATCAGACCCAATTGATATAAATAATACAGAAGTACTATTTGGGTTAGGATAAACCGTCATCTCTCCTGATTGATTTACTTCTGATTCACTCAACGTTGAATTATCCAAACCCGAAACCTCAAAAAATCCTGCGAATTCACACTGGTCTCCAGCCCCATCACCGTTGAACCAATCATTACTGCCTGCAGCGGTATTATATTCCCAGTCTTCTAGGCTGTATATTTCTTCTTCAGTGGCACTAGCACCTATGAAGTCGGGATCGAGGGCATCGACGCTATTAATAGTATATGCAGCCCCACTAAAATAAAGCCGGTCATTGTTGGACACAGATATCGACTTAACTTGATCTGTTTGCCAACCTCCAAGATATGTTGCCCACAAAAGTTCATCGGTCTGGTTGAATCCAATGATAAAGCTTTCTTGATAAGTTCCTCCTTTGTATGGTGTATAGGTTGGTGAATCAAAATAATAAAAGCCTACTGGTTGAGCCAAGGGTAAAGGGATGTTGTATTCTGACATCTGCGGAGTATCTGAAAGATAATGTCGTGTTTGCTGACCAGAAATGAAGAAATTTCCATTTGGCGCAAAACTTATTTCTTGTAAACGCATTGGAAATTCTTCATCTTGATATTCCCAATAACTATAATAGGTTGACCATTGAATTGTTCCCGACAAATCAGTTTTGAAGATGAATCCGGCAGGGCGCAGAGAAAGATCAAATACGCTCTTAGCCCAAAAACGAGTGCCTTGGAAGTAGGAGTCTCCGCTTGGCGGTGGATAAGTAAAAAGATTATCACTAAAAATTTCACCCACTAAGTAAATCGACTGTCCATCTGGTGAAAATTTAATGTCGTTGCCACGATCTCCTTCAGGGTAATAATACAAATCATAACCTATTGGAATAGAAGGCCCCTCGGAGTATGGTGGGGAATAGATATAATAAGCAAAATCAATATTTCCAAGGGTATGAACGCTGGCAATAAAAGCATCCGTGTGAATTCCACCATAAGTAGTAAAATTAATTCCAGGCGCATTGACATGATTAAAACTTGGAGAAGTAGTGATACCTGTCAAGGCATAATTTTGTAATCCGTTCCAATCAATAGCCGTTATCTCACAGTACCCGTCAGGGTCGGCTGCTGTTGTTCCAAAATACGTTCCATGACTGAAAAAACCTCCTGGTTTAAAATTTGCTATGTATCCTTTTCCATTTTCAGAATAATAATTCACTCCATCATCCAATAACGGTGGTGTTTGAATTCCGAAGGTTCCAACTACAAATATTTTATTTTCTACAATCTCACAATCATTCAATTTTGCTTCAAATCTTGTTGACCAGTCGGCAGTTCCGTCATGATCCAATTGAACAATACATGATTCTCCTGTGGAATTTTGTAAGTAGCTACCAACCAGACCAACCAAAGGAAAATCAGAAGAGTTACTTGTGCCGGTAATGAATACTTTTGGTGAAGTAGATGATAATCCAACAGCTATTGAGAGACCAGCTTCTCCACCTGTCCCCCCATAATAAGTCGCCCATTCGATTTCAATTTCATTATTTAATTTCATAACAGTCATGTCAACATATCCTTGTGGAACATCAACCAAGATACCTGGGGTTGTTGGAAAAGCAGAAAGCCCACTGGATTCTAACTGACCAACATAATAAGAGTTGTTATTGTCGTCTGTATCGATTTTATTAATTTTTGCTTCTCCAAAAGCAGTCTCATTTGGCAATCTAATGTAAGAGCACCACTTAAAATTATCTTCAGAACTTTTGTTTTGACTTGTTCCTGTTTGCGTGAGTTCAATTATTAATGGTTTTGAAGTATCATAAAATCCGGTTGGAAAATGAAATGCTACAGTTTGAGAAACATCTAGCGCATAACCATATGTTGGTGTAGAATAGCCAATTTGAACCGGATTTCCAAACGAATCTAATTGATAAACGATAGGTTTCTGATAGGTTTGAATATGACCATTAGAAGTACAAGAGAGTGATCCGTCGGAATTGACTGAGACAGAAGCGCCATTTATATTCCAGCTGATCTCATGGTAATCAGCTCCTGGTTTAACAATGAAAAAAATGGTATTACCAAAATAGTTTGCGCCAATCTCCATATCAATCTTTTCATAAGCATTCGAATAAATAACCTTCTTAAATGCGTCAATTTTCTCTCTTTGTACATCGGCATAATAATAATTGACATAATATCCACTTGGGTTTATTCCAGTGGGTACCTGTGGTCTAAAATCTCCCATGAAAGTAAAATCCCATCTAATTACGGAATCTATTGTCGTGGTGTCACCATCATTCAAAATTTCAGTGTGAATGAGTGATTTATTAAACAGGAAATTACCGTTTGAATTCAAATTGCCGTAGAAGCAAAGTCCTTCAATTGTATTTCCGTTAATGTCCTTCGTTTGGTTGAAGTATGGGAAATAAGCTAACGTTCCGGTAGGTGCATTCGAAACATCTGGTGCGTTAAAAGCATCTTCTTCTACCAGATCAAACACTGCTATTTGATAAAGTGTTCCGTATTTTATTTGACCAGTCATAAGAATATGATTGTTGGTGTTAAAATCAAAATCAGTTAGCTGATTTCTATTACCACCGTTACCATTTTCATGGTATTGCCAGCGTAAAACAGCATCATAATTCAAACTAAACATGACCATATTACTGGTCACCAAATTTGATTCAGTACCGGCAACAATAATTCGTGTGTTGTCAGAAATCACAGAAAAATTCTTAAAGTCTAATCCACCTGAATAATAATATTTATTCCATTCCAACTCACCATTCTCGTTCACAAGGTTGACACTTACCTCAGACTGACCATTGTGAACGTAGGTAGCAATTGCATTATTAAAGCCATCAATAAATAAACTCTTCCCAGGTTCATACGTATTTCCTGCATCCAAATTTTTTGTCCATAAACTATCTCCAATAGAAGAATATTTGAAGAGAACAGCTTCATTCAAAGAGTCATTATTATTAATTAAAGAAATTAAATCATTATTTTGATCGTATTTAATAGCCCTAACCTCGTAAAGACCACCATACGTCAAGTCTTTGTACCAGTCCACAGTTAAACTATTATTGAATTGAATTAATCTGGAGCTTATTGTTAACCCATCATCGATTGTCAGTCCCAACGCAATTTTGCCGGTCGTTCCATCCAAATTAACCGGGTAGTCATTTGCTCCACTATCGTATTGATAGTTCGCTACAAGGCTACCAAAGGGGTTGATCTCAGCTAAAATCACATCATGCTGACCACCAACTAGTGCATCACCCAAAATCACAATGTTTCCGTCAGAATTGATTAGCATATCAGAGGGTTCATTTGTCACACCAATAGTATGGGAGAAAGCCCAAACTTGGTTACCAGCAGAATCATATTTCAAAACTATTAAGGAAGAGGTTCCTCCATTTGAAATTCTGCCAAGAGTATAAACATTTCCGGTGCCGTCACACAGATTTTTAAATCCTCGGTCATCCGATCCAAAATGATAGATATTTGACCAGAGCAACGTACCATCGCTATCATACTTAAGTGTAATAATGTTTCTGCCTTCGGTTAGATCGACAACATAACCGGTAACAAATACATCTCCATTTGCATCCAAATCAGTAGACACGTTAAAGATGGAATCTTGATGCGTATAATTTGATTCCCAATTTTCTTGTAACAGTTTTTGTGCAAACGAATTATTAGCCGAATAAAGGACTATAATTACAGGCGTCAGATATGCAAAGAATTGTTTCATAATTATGGATATTTAACCACTTAATAGAGTAATAAAATTCAGAATCGAGATGTGGATGTTCAACCATCCGTTGCCAAACTAGCCATAATAAACTTGAAAAACAATCAGTGAATTAACTCAACCACTAATGTATGAATTCACGTTTAATAGCTTAAACCGTTTAAATTCACCATCATTTTTTTTTGTGCATCCGAAATTTATTTACAATATTTTATTTCAGAATTTTCATCGTGTCGGATAACCGACATTTCACCCTTGTTTTCATGTCGGATATCCGACAATTATTTCAAAAAAGATGTCGGTTTTCCGACGTGCCAAAGTAGTTTTTTACGCTATGATGTTTTCAAATCAATCAAAGAAAAAATCAATGATGTAATCACACATATCTGTGACTTGATTGCGAATAATAATTCCGCACCGTTAAGTTTTTTTAAGGGTTACTTTTTGTAACAAGTGTAATTTATATTCGTTATGAAACGTCATAACAAAACATGAAAAAGCATTTTTAGAAAGATCAAATTACTAACTACCCAAAACGATGATGATATGGAATTCGAGAATAATGATTTGGACATTAAGCCATACACACACAAGCAACTGGCTGCCATGTATGGTACAACAGGACGCACTCTTAACACATGGATGGATGCGTTCCGTGAAGAACTAGGAGAACGCTATGGTCATTACTATACCATCAAACAAGTGAAAATTATTAAACTATAGAAATATTTAGGCAGTTCATTTTGCAACTCGGTAGAAATATTTTATACTCCTTTAACGGAACTACCGATAATATCTTCTGACCTTAAAATGCAAAATAAATTTAGCGCACTTGCGGACTTTATTATCCTCGCTAAAAAAATTGGTACAAACAATGTTGCCGAGCTTCTAATACCTTCTTATTTCGAACAAATCATTGACGGCATGGTTTATGAATTGTATTTCCCGGATCTAATAAAAAAGCACGAGCGTGAAATTATTAAGCACCTTGGTCAATTACCAGAATTTACTGATGACATGAGTGATTCTGAAAAAATGAAAATTTGTAAAGAAGTTTTTGAGAGGTTGAATGATTCAAGTCATCTGGTAAAACAGAATTTAGGTTTGATGAAAGAGATACCGGAGATCAAACTGATTGAGGGTGATAAATAAATGAGCGACATAACATACAGTCGTTAAGCAGACCCATGATTGAAGAAAGAAACTTAAGATTCTTATATCCTCCAATGGTCATAGTTAGCTCTATGCTATTGCTTTGCTTTATGACCGATGGTTATAAAGATCAATTAGATCCAAACCTAAAGAAGATTACAAATGATCTAATAGAATTGGGTGATCTCGCCGCAGGTATTTTGAGTATTGCTTTTGTTCTTTTTCTTGGTCATGTAATTGGCCTTTTTACTGTACTTTTCTTGACGGAGTTTGCGAATTTCTGCCGTTGGAAATCAACTTATGAATTTCAATTTTCAGAAAATATCTGGGAAAAAATCAACCTTAAAAATGGTAGGGAACATTTGAACCACACAGAGAATAGAGATGATTTATCTGCCGGTATTTCGTATGATCATGAACAAATAACTGAAGAAAATCAAAAATGGCTTTCAAGGCGATGGAATTCCTTTTTTATTTCCGCTAATTGCTGTCTAGCTTTTTTCCTTTCGATTGTTTTAGGATGTGTAATAGGTTTTGAGGTCAATTGTACCTGGATCATTATAAATCTAGTTATGGCTGCGCTGTTTTTTATTCATGCCAGATTATCTTGGAAACAATCAATGAATTTTGTGGTTTATCAATTAGGTTTGAAAAAAGACACAGAAAAATTGAAACGAAGGAGATTTTCGAAAAAACTCAAATCACCTTAGTATTTGCCCTTAACGGATTTTCCAAATCAGACAAATTCATTAAACCAAGTTTGAGTAGTTTAGTGTTTGCTTGCAGCGTTAATGTGCTTATGAACGCCCTAATATAAGGAAACATAATCGCAATGGCATTCTGATAAAAATAAGGTGGTATTTCTTCTAATTTAATTTGTCGATCAAATTTAAAAAGAGCTACAGAATTTACTTCACAGATGATTTTATTTTCATTTTGAGAATCATGCGTAACCAAATTCAAACTGATTTGAAATTCACTTTTAGTTGAGTCAAAAACACCAGAAGGCATAAACGCAAGTTTAAGCTCAGTGGTCATGTGATTCCCTTCATCGTACGAAAACTTTGGTACTCTGAATGATTCCATTGAAAATGATGCCGGTTTTGCTTCAATCATACTACAATATTACAAAAAAAAGACCCCGATTTTCTTTCGGGGTCTTTTTCTATTAGTTCTTTGGTTACAATTATAGGCGGAGAATAATGAGCTTCCACATTCCAACCAAGTTCAACTTTATACAATTCAACCTCGGTGATTAACGCTTCAAATGAAACTTCGTTCGTGACAGAAACGGCACCTAAATTATAGGCATTTGACAAACCTTCGACATAGTTAAAAATGTCATTTCCCTCTGATTTACTGCGCATAGCAAGTAAATCTGCTGCCACCTTTTCTTTATTCGCTAAAAGGTGCGCACGTAAGGCCAATTTTGCTTTCTCCAGCGCTTCCATAATTCGTTCTACGATGCAAACTTAATAATAGGTTCGGTTAAAGATACAATTTTTTGCTTGTTTTTAAAAGAAATTAGGATTCGGGGATTCAGCATGGTGAAGTTTTTCCGATCTTCATTGAATACAATTTTTATGCCCTCCAGATCAGCATTCCTATAATCTACGGCACGTATAACCTCATAAGGGAAAGCCTCTTCAGGACATTGCGAACGCAAATAGTCAATAATGTAACAAAGGTCAATACCCTGGGTTCCTTCAGGGTGAATTAAATTGAATTCATCCAAGAGTTCGACAAAACCTACTAAATCTTTACGGTTACCCGCTAAATCCAAATAAAAACCGTCCATTTCGTGATCAATCGTAATATCCACTTCACAGACATAAAATTGACTGTTGCAATGAGATTTACCCCAATATTTTGCATATTCGAAGTTGTAATCCCAAAAATAGTACCCTTCTCCTAAGAAAGGCTTTTTGCCCTCTTCTGGTTTATATTCTGACAGGTAGGGGAAATTTTTCAGTACTTCTCTTTCTCCTCCGTCTTTTCTGCATGTATGGTGTACAGTAAACTTCATTCTCCTGATATTGTGTTACAAATAAAGTGATTTTTCTGAAACTCAATGCCAAAATGTTTCCCCACAACGTAAATAGATTACGTCCTAACACCAGTACTTTCCGCGCAAACACCAATAGTATGAAATACGCCATTCATTGCAAAACCACCAACCTAAAATGGATTGCAGCTTTGACCAATGATAAAAATAAGGCAAAAGAATACCTGGCAAAAATTCAAGGCAAGGTAGAAGCTGAATTGATTGAAATTCCGGTAGAGAAATTTCCGATTTACATTATTGAAACCAGTGGTCATCATTTTGAGTTCACAGGTGACTTCAAAGACATCACCCAGAAAATAAAAGCGGTAAAACCTAAACGCAATTTTGATGACGCCTATTTCAATTACTACATTTTGACCAAACCATTTTTTACTCGGCCATACGGCACAGATCGCATGGGCGCATTGGATCATGTTCACGTTACAGACCGTGATTTAAAAACCAAATTAGAACCTGGTGAAAAAAGATGTCCTCGTTGTGATAAATACTGGCGGAAAGATTCGTTGATAATTTTAAATGTGCATCAAGAGAATTACAGTGCCAAACAATGCTTAAATTGTGGTACCTGTTGGAATTTGAAAAATGGGAAGGAAGTGGATTTGGAGATGGTGAAAATGAACCAACCAAAATTGAAAAAATAATGGAGGCACATTTAATAGCATATCGTAAGACTGGATTACTTGATTCAAAAAATACAAATGGAAATGATTTGCTCATTTTAACCACTCCGTCTAAATTTATTTTCACGGAAGAGGTTGTTTCATTGCTTAAAAACAAGTACAAAGCTGATGAGGAAGTGGGCGGTATGCTTTGGGTTAAACCTCAAGGTGAAAAAGAATCTGTCATTTACCTAGTTGAGAAAGTCTCGTTTATTAGAAATGCCATTGAAGATAAACCACGAGCAGACCAATTGAATAAATCGAACGCTTATTTACCCGATGCAGACGAATCAAACACGGTTCTATCAGAGATTAGTTCCGGTGGCTATTTACCCATGAAATTTCATACGCACCCGGTAAAGGGTGCTAATTTTTTGCAAGAAATTTCATACTCCTATTTAAAAACAGAGACTTCTGATCAAGATAAATTCGAGAGTACTTTTCCGTTAAAGATTGGAACTACCAGTTTATTGATGCCCCGCTGTTTGATCGTTGGAAACGATTCCTTTAATTCGGATTTGTTCATTGGTATCTACAATGGGTTCGTTGCTCCTCAAGGATTTGAAGACAGCAAAAAAAATATACAAGCAGAAAATATAGAACGGGCTGCTAGAATAGTCTCGTCGCTTAAATTAACCGACAACCAAAAAATGGGAATTGGATTAGGAGCAGCACTTATGATTTTTGCCGCCATAAAATACCCGAAGTATAGCTTTCCGGTTATTATGAGTCTTGCAGCACGTTTGCCATTAATGTTGTCAAGTACTGATCAAATTAAAAACCCACCGTACTATAACCGCCTCACCAAAGGGCGTGCGGAAATATTTATACCGAACGTATAAAAAAAAGAGAAAAATTACCCAATGAAATTTAGTGTCAAAAATCCTTACACCTATGATTGAATGCTGCATCTGTTGCCATAAAAATGACGAACAAATTCTCAGGCTGCGAGTTCCGTGGTGGAGTGAAGAAAAACTGCGCAAAGCATATAATTTTCGAGAAGAATTATGCGGCGGAGAAATTGATTATCACCTAACCGTCACCGGAGAAGAACTGCGAGCCATTCACGAAGCTAATCTTCCGCCCGATGAGCCAGAAAAGAGTGACCTGAGCTTTACGCCTTGGTACCGCAAAAAAGACCCCTTTATTGAAGGACAGATTGAAGCCATTATTAATTCCGCAGCGGCCTATGATAAAATTGAAATTGAGTTGTGGTATTGGAGCAGTGGTTATTGATCACGCCTGATGCTTAATACATATAAGAACTATGACCGAAAAAGAATTGTTAGCTAAAATTGAATTGTTCGAAAGCGAAAAAGCGAAAGCTGTTGCCAATCAAGATTATGAAAAGGCCTCAGAAATACGAGATCAAATTGATTATTTGAATAAAGTTTTGGAGGAGCATAAGAAGCAAACCAGCGCTAATTGAACCGCAACCTACCCTGTAAGGTAGCGCATTTGCTTCTCAGGCAAGGTTACTGAAGACCTTCTTCTTTTGCCCATACAGCGCTTCTGTGCATAAGATTTTCAAAACCGCTTGTCATTTCAGTCTCCACCAACTTAAAGTTAATCTTCCCAGTTCTCACGTGATGGAGCAAGGTGTAAACGGGTTTAAAAAAAAGCCCGAATTGTTCATCTAAAAAATCATCCTGAACATTCAGTTTAATCAATTCTTCCAGCAAACGGGTTGCAATTTTTAAAGAGTACGTGAGACTTCTTTCAATATCACCCTTTATTGGATACGTAGTATCTTCATACGGCATTGACCACACACTCCATACCTCCGGGAACCAATCTTCATATTTTTCAGGATAGACCTTGTATTTTTGAGTGAGTTCATGGTCTTCCAATCTACCCAAATATACACCTCCATCACTCGGTTGATCGTTAAACTGATTGTACGTAGCGTCCAACACAGTTCCCTCCTGGTCTACTTGCAACCAAAAGTGCGCAACATTAAACACAGATCCATCCTTCAAGAGTTTTGGAAACGTGCCCGAGCGTATTTCAGTTTTTATGCCTTTAGCATATAAATAGATCATTAATGCAAACGAGGTGGTGAAACAAAGTCCCGCAGGATTTTCATTTTTCAAACCATCTGAAATAAAATTTTCAGCCATTGCTTTTATTTGCTCATTTCGTTCGCTAAACATCTTTTGTAGTTTTATACCTTCAGTCCATCTAACTAGGCATGAAGTTCACGAAACCAGTGAACTCACTCTTTAAATTGTACCAGAAGCAATTTATGCATTTGCGGTGATTCAAATCTGAGTGTTGATAATTATTATATTTACGCCTCCCTCCTGCAAACGTCAGGGGTCTCAAAAGCCCGAATGGAGACACAAAAGAGGGCGTTTTTAGTCCTTAGCTTACAATTGATAACTAAAAAATCCCTGTCAGAGATGATGGGGATTTTATAACTATTCCTTCTTAAACAAATCAGTCGAATAAACATTCCACTTGCCACGATTTCTTGCAGATTCCACCAGAAAATGATCGCAGATAATTTTTGGAATACTTCGTCTTACTCCATGATTTAGAATTACAACGTTCTGGCCTTTAACTTTTTTGTCAGCTCGGTTCAATCCACTGGAATTCCAACTTGGATGGCACTCAAAAATTATTTTAGACTCAGCATAATCGATTTGTTCCTCCCAGTCCTGATTATTTAATTGAATCTCCCCACCAATCCTTCCGATATAGTATTCCGGTTGTATGTCTTCCCATCCAAACCAATCATCGTGTTGTGGAATCCTTGTTGCAAAATTTTGCTTTGATGCTTTACCAAAATAGAGTAAGACATTATTGCCATAAATATTGTGGTTCCCATAAAGCTGATAGAAGCCAAAGTCCGTTGGGCCATTCATTTTCAAAATTTCCTGACTTGAAAAAGGGCCTGTCCATAAAATTTCAATGGTATTATTCATATTAAAACAAATTTTAGTTTATAAAGCAGGATGATGCTTCTTAGTCGGACTTTTTGAACAAGGATTAGACGTCATACTCGACATTGAAGGACTTGAAATACCACAATATTTGCAAGTGTATTTATCTTTTTCAGAGCCTTCATACAATGCGTGTTTCTTACCTTCTGGATTTTTTGAACATGGATTTGAAGTCAAACTTGAAACGCTTGGACTCTTTGATCCACACCATTTACAATAAAAATTAGCCATAACAATTTATTTTTTAAGTTGCCTACACTTTTCGGTTTTCGGCATTACCGTATTTTATCAGCTCAACTCTGCTGAATTTTCATGTTCTGTTTTCAGCTTCTTACCAAATTCTTTGGGTTCAATCACTCGTACATTTGATCCTAAAGAAAGCATTTCCATAAAAAAATCATGGGTTAAGTAAATCAATAATTCAATCCGCAATTCTTTGTCATTGTCAACAAGAATCTTTTGTGATGAATGAATTGGTAAAGACTTAATGTACTTCCCTTGCTCTGGATCTAAAGTCAAAACAACTTTCTGCGGCTGCTGATCGGTTGGACAAATGATACCAAAAGCATGACGGAAAATTTCATTGATGTCAACCGATAAATTTCTTTTGAAGCCCTCAGACAAAATTGTCAATTCACTGATGCGATCTAACCCAAATGTTTTTAAACGCTTGTCTTTTCTGTCAATAGCAATCAGATACCAACGGCTCTTGAACTCTTTTAGGGCGTATGGTTCAACAAGTCTTAATGTTGGATCATCTTCCCAAAATTTCTGATACAAAAATTCAATACACTTTTCATTTTTTACGGCATGTAGTATTCCGAACAAATGTTCAGTTCCTTTCGGCTGACGGTTTTCCATAAAAATGTATTGGGTATTCCCGCTATTTTGATTGAGCGAATTGAAAATTTCAAAAGATTCCACCATTCTCAAAAATCCGGCATTTTCAATTTCTTGTTGCCGCAAATAATAACCTTTTGAAGAAGGTGAATATCCAATTTCAATTCCAAAAAGATCTCTGATTTCTTTTTTATCACGGTGAAATGTCCGAGTAGAAAATGACATTTGATTTCTGTCATCAAAAAACGACATTCGTTCATTTTCTCGATCAATGAAGTCCTTTATTTCTTCAATAGTTGAATAAGGAGCCGCCTTCAATTTTTTTAGAATTAAAGCATAGCGGGCTATGTAGGCGGCTTTGGACATTAGATTATCATTCGTCAATTAATTATGATATTTTGATTTCGGTTATATACTGTATTAATAATGAAATCTTCATAGAACAATATTTTTTCGATATCGCTCTCTGAAAAGGATAATCCATCAATTTTAGTTTCAAGAAATTTCAACATTTCAGTACCTCTTTGAATTATACTGTTAATCGTCCACAACTCATAACTGCTTATGTCAATTTCGTTGTACGATCCGGTTCTGAATCGTTCCTTTTTGGTAGCCCAACTTTTATTGCCAAGTGATGAGTTCTTACCATTCTTCAGAATTGTTAAATTTCCTAATGAGTTTATAATTACTTTCTGCATTAATGCAATTCTCTCATCATTACCTACTTCGGTAAGAGATAATAATTCGCTTTGCCAATTTTCTTTGAAACTTTGCGGAATAACGTGTTCAATAGTCGTCTCATAAAACTCAGAAAGAAGCACCTTATCATTTGTTTCTCTTGATACTAACTTCAGATAGTTGTCATATTCAAAAAGAAAATACTTAAGTGCGCTCCATCTGTGAAAACCATTTGCCCCGCGCACATACGTGAATAAGGCATTAAATGAGCGGATGATGCTTTGGATATCAACAGGTATGCTTAACAATTCATTCTGCCTATCAATTATCCTGTTTGCATCGTCCTCGTTGTTGTATAGATCACGAGCCCAATTTGCAGGATTTCTTTCATCCATTATTCCGATTCCGGGAACTTGATTTCTAAAAAGTATTTTCTCTAATTTCTCAAAAATGATATTTACCCGAATATCGTCTTTGATTTTGTATAAGACGGCAGTAATAAATATTTTGATTTCCTTGCTACTATTTAATATTAGGATTCGTTTAATTATCTTATTGTCTGAATTGTGAATCTTGAACCATATAGGCGCTAATTCGGATAGCTTTACAATATAGTCGTCAATTTTCTTGTACGAAATTGGTTCTTCGAGTTTACCACTTTCATCTGAGCTATATTTTTCAGGTTTATTACAAAACATTTCAAATACCTTTTGTTCTGCCAAGTTCTCGGAAAATGTCGATTCTTTTGGCTTCCTATACAATGAAAGATGAGCAGATAAAAATACATCTTCATCAAGAATTGAATCTGGATTTTGTGCAAGACTATTGAATATTTCAGCCCAAGCTTGATTGATTTTCCTTCTTAATAACACTAAATCTTCAGGAGGGCCTGAAAGCTTTTCTGCTAAATAAATTAATCTGTTTTTCAGTTTTTCAAGTGTCGACAAAGGTTTGCCTCGATTATTCATGGTTTCAAAAACTGCTTGAACGTCTAAATCTCTTTCAATTGTTCTTATGTCAAATTGCAGCGCAGTCGTAACTTTTCTGAATAAATTATCTTTTTGTTGATGTTCAAGCCCCGCAATTTTTTCTCTAAAGAATTGCTTCGCCAACATAAGATTTTTGGAGTAGAGATTCAAATGTCCCTGTCTTAGAATCACTTTTTTATCTTCATAAATTGTATTCAATAAAAAACTATAGTTATTGTCAGTAAGCGCATAACAAAATTTATAAATTCTGTTTTCACCGGAAAGATTTGATTTATATAAGTACGTTTTTATAAGATCATCCCGATTTTCTTCTGCATAACCAATTTGTGTGGCATTGATCAGCTCGAACAACAAAATGCTAATCGTTGTAAGTCTTTGCTGCCCATCAACAACATTATAAAATTCTACTCCTGAATACCATTTTTCCATTTCTTGTGGAAGCGTTTTTTCAATATAAAGAGTACCGGTATAGTGTTTCCTGTATTCACCCTCTACTATATGAATTTCTTCAAGATCGTCCCACAATTCATCCAATTGTTTTTCTTGCCATGAGTATCCTCTTTGATAATCAGGAATACGAAAGATCCTTGTACCAAATAAATTTTTTAAGTTATATGCTGTCATCGTAAATATTTTTTTGAGTTTCTCATTCTCTGCCTAACCTTATGTTAAATCAATTTCGTTAAATGAAGTATAAATAATTCACCACATGCCCTTGCATCACTCAAAGCATCATGATGATTGAGTGGTATTCCATAGGTCTTAGCTAATTCCGCCAAATTGCTTTTGAAAATTTTATATGTACAGAATTTAAAATACGGCGGTACTTCCAATTGATAAAAAGCCAACGTTTTGTCGAGACATTGAAAGTCAAATGAAAATCCATTGTGCGCAACAACATCACGAAATTGGATGTAATCAATTATTTCTGGCCAAATTTGAGCAAAGGTTGGAGCGTTTGCCGTGTCCTGCGGAGTGATACCATGCACATCAATCAAATTTTCATAATATTCGTTTCCCGGAGGTTTAATCAGGGAGTTAAATTCTTTGACAATTACTCCATTTTCAAAACTCACCAAACCAACTTGACAGATACTTGATCTTTCATAAGTAGCTGTTTCAAAATCTATGGCTGTAAAATCTGCGATCATGACACTACTAAGCTACAAAACCAATTCGACTTTTACTCTCTACCTGATGAAAATCAGTCTCGTGCTGATTGTAAATTTCGGCTAACGTCATCGGTTCGTTAATTTCTTTAGTAAATCCAAGTTTATCGGAAAGTTTCTGTGCCTTTTCGGTTGCCAAAGGTTTGAACTCATAACGAGCAATCAATCTTCCCTTGCGCAATAGTGCTTTGTCAACTTTTGTAAGTTCGGTATTGAATGAACAGATTATTTGAATATTCAAACAATCAGACAAAAGACCATCGGTTAAATTGAGGATGGCTGAAACTGGTGAAACTTCGTTTCGTTCTCTGTCCAATACTAATTGTTCTGCATCTTCTATTACAAAAATTGAATTTGGATTTGATATTAATACCTTGATTAAATCGGGATTGGTAAGTGAATTGGCAAGTCTAGGCGGTAGAAAGATTATGTCTTTTTTATGTTTCAATTTTGAGATGATAAACCGAACGTAACTCGTTTTACCTGTACCAGGAATACCATGTAGTAAAACCAAACCTTTGTTATTCCTTTTAGACAAGGATGAAAGTATGGTTTGATGAACCGCAGCCAAATCATCATTGTAATTCAAAGTAATATCCAGTTTAGGATTTGAGATCAACATTTTTTTGGTATCCAATCCTTTCATAGAATTTATAAGTACGTGCATTTCCGGTTTGTCCTTCGGTCGTTTTTTCTGAAACTTCTGCAATTCCGAAATCAGTTGATTCATTTTTTTCGTTGCGGCCAAAGAAGAATAAATTTGTACAACTCTCAAATGGATATCCATAGAAAAGATTAAATCATTTTGTATCTCAACAACCACATCTTTCAATTCAAATTCACCATTAAAGGCTTTATTCAAAATTACCTGTCTGAATTTAGATTCCTGACCTAAAATCAATTGCTTATATGCCTCTTCACATTCAACCATTTCCATTTCTACCCTCTGTGAGAACAAACCGTTCTTTGTCGCAAATACAAGACCGGCATCTATAAATGCGGCATTTGTAGTCATTATGCTAGCATAGTTTGACACTGCGTAAAAATGGTCTTCTATTTTATCTTTTTTGTGTAATATTTTTTTTTGATTCATAGCGTTATTATTTGAAGTCAAAGTTAAACGCACACTGTGCCAAAGTATGGCGCAATGAAAATTGATTGGATTTTTTTTTCTTTGATTTCTCCCTCCTGCAAAAGTCACGGGTCTCAAAAGCCCCAATAGGGAAACAAAAGAGGATTTTTAATAGAACTTTATTCCTTCACAAACTGCGCTGAAAAAACACCTCGTTCACAAATAACTTTGATAAAATAATTTCCACTTGATAATCCTGAAACATCAATTGAATTTTCATCTAAAATTGTTTGATGAAGAATTTCTTTTCCATCTAATGAGTAGATAAATATTTCTGCGTTTTCAATTTGGCCAAAAGAAAAGTTAATTTCATTTTGAACCGGATTTGGATAAACTTGAAGTAAGTCTATTTCAGTATTTTCTATCCCCAGTTGATAGCCTACCGGAATCGAAATCCATGCAAGGTCAGAAGGGTAAGGAATCGTATCGCCGCTTACAAGAATTGGAAATGCCGGACAATCTGATGTAATCTTATACCCGCACATGTAATAAAAATCCACATATCCAGGTATCATCATGTTTGGATTAAGTTGAAATGTATCTGTATCGTAATGAATTGCGTCGATTCCTGGAATACAGCAAGTATAGGAACTACCGAGGTATTGATTACCAATCATATCAACAAGGTGACTGCTATCCTTTATACAACCATAATTCGAGTATCGCATAAAAACAACTACTTCGATTTGGTCGTTCAAATCTGGGAATAAAGGTGAATAGCGGATAGAGTCAATTTGCTGCCCAAATCCCATTGTGCCAAACACGTATAAATAAAAAAATATAGAATATTTATATACTTTTCCTTTCATCAAACCTTTTGTTAATGACAAATTACGACTTTTTCATTGAATTCTTTTCCAGAACATAATACTTTGACGAAATATACCCCATTCGTAAAACCTTCAACATTGACCGAAACTTGTTGTGAGCCTTGGATGAAACTATAAGTTTCAATCAGTCTTCCTCCTAAATCATAAAGCTGAATTGATGAAATCTCATCCGTAGAAGACACCATAGAAACGTTCAACATGTTGTTAGCTGGATTTGGATATACATCAATACCTGAATCCATAGTTTCCTCATCTATTCCAACATTTGGATTTTGAATGTAAAGTGTATATGCAAATTTCACCGCGGTTGCTGTATCATGAGGATACCAACCAACTGGTATATAATATCCAGAGTCCAAATCAAATGCAAAAATTTCATAAACATACCCATGTAACGTCGCTGAATTTGCGTCATATGTTAGCATTTCTACATCTACTTCATTTGGAAAATGATGAATTGGCTGTACTATGGTTCCTCCAGACGGCACACTATAGTCCCCATAACCGGTTGAAAGAGCATCACGCTTCCAGCCACTTACTAAATTGTAACCGCTCGGAATGGAGTGCGTATTCGTCGCAATAAATTCATATTTCGTGACATTTAATACAGATGCCAATGGTGTATTGGCACCTGGAAGTATTCCGTAAACATCCTCATTTTCATAGCTGATTTGATTAATATAAACACTCTCAAAAGTTGAGTCTTCAAATTCAAAATGTAAAATGTTGTATTCTGGTAGTGAAATACCTTGGACAGTATTTCCGGCATTTAATCTACCATATCCTGTCTCCATGTCTACACCTGGGGAATTGGGGAATGCTGTAATATCTGTTGCATAATATTGCATTAATTGTTCGCAATCTTCTGGTGCCATGTATGACAATGCCTGAATATCATCATTATAATACCCTATCATTAATGCTCCAGTTCCAGCCACATGGGGAGCCGCCAAACTTGTACCGTTGAGTTCCTTCGAACAAGAATTACCGTATTCATGTGTATCATTAAACGTATTGAATTCATGATCGAGTGGTGAATATAACTGAATGACTCCTGGTGCAATAAAATCAAGTTTAGTTGAACCACAATTACTAAATCCGGCTCGTGCACCTGTGGTATCATTGGCTCCAACTTGCGTTATCCAGTCATCCTTTAAATGTGCCGGATAAGAAATAAAATTGCAATCACCTGGTATTCCTGACTCAGCATTACCTGAAGAGACGACAATAAATACCTCATTCTCATGTGCAGTTTGCATCGCATCTTCAACTTCAAAATTATGAAACCCACCCCAACTGTGATTCTGAATATATTGACCTAATCCACCACTGGTTGTTGAGATTGCCCCATCAACAATGGCCTGCGCAATTTGAGTTGATGTTGCTGCAATAGGAAAACAATTGCTCAGATTTTCTGCAAAAATTTTCATATCGTGTAAGACTACACCATCACCCGTTCCAGATCCACCTGCAACTCCAACTGAACCATAAGAGTTATCTCTCCATGCACCAATAATACCTGCCACAGCAGTGCCATGACCAATGTCATCAGAATTCTCGTTCAACAATATCGGTGAGCCTGTAATGTAATTGTAACCGTCAACAACCGAAGAATTTGAAAACGTTCCGTCAGATATATCATCGTGCATTCTTCTAATTCCGCTATCAAAAACGCCACAGCTAATAGAAGTTGTCCCCACAAAAATATCCCAAGCTGGTTCGATGTTAATGTTTGCATCAGGGTAAGCAACTGTTGCAACGAGGGCTCCATGATTTCCGTTTTGATATTCCGTATCATTTGCCCCAGCATGCAATTCATAAATGGCGTTGAAATCAGCGAATAAAACTGAACCGTCAGTTAATGTAAATTCATTTTTAGCCAATGAATCATCAACGAATGGAGGAATTATAATCCCAAAGCTTGCATAAAATGGTGCTAATCGAACAACGTGTCCCCCTCGTGAAATTGATATAGTGTCTGCTGTTGTTCTATTCGGATGCACCTTATAGCACTCAAATTTTGAAACATCATAGCCAATACTATCCGAAATTCGATCAAGCAAGACAATATCAACAAAGTCACCTAATTCACCATGCATTTTATCTTTATTATTCACGTTCTCCTCAATAATAAAGTCAGGATTAAAACGAACAACGATTTCTCCTTTAACTCTTGGGTTATTTCCTGCCGAATCAACCACTGCATCAATTGACGTTTCTAAAATGGAATATTTGAGAACTGTTAATTCAGTTGTGTCAATGCGCTCAGCAACCCCGGTCACATAAATATCAGAGCCATTAAGACGAATGTCTAACGCACTATAGTCAACATTATCCGTAGAAAATTCTCGAATAAAATATTCTTGACCCGATGTATTGTATTTGACAATACGCATATTTGATGAACCTCCATTATTGATTGTACCAGCTATAAAACTTTCACCTTCATTGGTAACTGCAATCTTTTCTGAAGCGCAGGTTTCAATTTGAGAGCCATTACCGGTAAAAGACGACCACAGTAGTGACCCTGCTGGGTCATATTTCAACGTAACAAAATTTGTTCCACCTGTAGATAGTTCAGTATAGCCCGTAACGTAGATATTTCCGTAACCATCGACTCCAAGATCGTTTGCAACATCGTCATACGAATCGACATAATCTACAATCCAAGTCAATGCCAAATTTGAGTCTAATTTTATAGTTTGAATATTCTTATTTCCTGAAACTTCTGCATATCCTGTAATATAAATATTATTCAAAGAGTCAGATGTCATGGAGTTTGCCTCAACCATCGTTGCCCCAGTAATATTTGTTCTAGTCACTGTCATACTACCGGTAAGTTTATGGATTTTTAAAGTTGCTAAATCCCAATCCCCAACAGCTGCTGCTGAGCCACCTGTCACAATAACATTCGTACCAGATGAAATAATTGACGTAGCTCCGTCATGTAAATTTGCATAATTATAATACTTTGTCCAGGTGCCACCAGGGCCAAAATTTAATTTATTTACAGCGAAATCAGAAAATCCGTTAGTCGCTTCTGATCCACCACAAACGTAAACCGCAGAACTTTCCACCAGCAAAGCTGTGGGAATGTCGTCACCATTTCCAGCTCCATTAAAATTGTTTACATAAGTTTGCGCACCAGTTGTAGAATTGTATCTGAGTGTGCAATAATCATAACCTGTACCTGTGTTTTTTGCAGCTCCAACTACCCAAATATTCCCAGAAAGAAACTTGATGTCTACACCATAATCATCACCATTGGCAGATCCCGCATAAGTTGAGACCCATAAAGTATCTCCATTTGTATCATACTTAATAGTCATGATGTCAGTATTGCCATTAATATTTCGCACGTTACTTGTAACATACAAATGGCCTCCATTAACAATACTTGCTGAGTGATAAAGGGCGTCGCCTACAACAGGACTCCTATCTACCCACTCTAAACTGGTGTGGTGAATTTGGCTTAATGCCGTTTTTGAAAACAGTGCAACAATTAGGATGCTGACGGCTCTGAAATTTAGTTGAATCATAATTTTTGGGTTTAGAGAACAAACGAAACTGACTTTCAGTTTAATGCTGCGTAAACGTAAGACTAATTTTTGTCAAAAACATGAGTGAATCCACTCAAAAATAAAACGTAGTTTCCGCAATCGGTAAATCGTTTGAAAATAAAAAATCACTGTTCTAATCCATTATTTTCATGTATTTTTTGCATGACAAATACCGTATTTTCCACATGACATAAATTCCGAATTAGCGATGAAAAATTTCAAATCGCCGAATCATATGAACAAAAGCTCCAACAACGGATATTAGAAATTAGTTTTAATTTTGAACACTCCCTTAGGTAAACGTCACGGGTCTCAAAAGCCCGAATGGGGAAACAAAAGAGGGAGTTTTTATCTTTAGCTTACAATTGATAACTGGGAAATCCTTGTCAGAGATGATGGGGATTTTTTTACCAATCCCACCAAAATTTGAAAACTATTGTTTCACAACTTTCGTGAAATATCGTCGAGTATCAGCAACACAAACCAAATGATAAATGCCTGGACTTAAATTTCTCAGGTCAATTTCGTAATAACTATTTGATTTTTTTTGTGGATTCTCCGTCAGAACAAGAATCCCTGCTGCGTTATACACTTCAATGAAAAAGAAATCATCAGTGAAAGAATTAAGTCTTATAAAATCGCTTGTTGGATTAGGATATGCGTTTATACTAAATTCAGATTCGCCAATCCGATTGGTGGAAGAAACAACGAAACTTGTATCGATATAAGCAGAATCGTAAATAGCCGGAAAGTCATCGCAAACAGTAAAACCATAATCCCCCCTACCAATTAGTCGAAGATTATAAGTTCCTTCAGAAAGCATCCCTAAACTAATTGTGTCTACAAAAAACTCGGTATTTGCAGTCGCATAGATCCCCATGCAAACAGAAGCTTCAATATCTGAACCATTGATGATTGCGTTTTCATTTTCATAACTGGCTCCTTGAAACGTTCCAATATTAAAAGCCACCTTTACTTCTTCTCCAGGAAGCGGATAGCTGGGTATGATTTTCAAATTGCCAATGTGAAAACTCCAGGTTACGTCAGTTGGTTGAGCATTAGAAAAACTTGAAAATAAAACAAAAATAAGCAGTAATCCTAAGGACGTAAGAGTTGATTTTGATTGTACTTCAAACCTGTTTAAAGGAATACAATTTTTGTTGTTCATGTGTTTTTTATTGCCTTATTCAAGGATAAGTTCTCCCTGATAATTCCCAACTCTAATATAATAAAAACCTGGCGATAATTGCTCCTTGTAAATCGTTGTTTGCTCATTCTGGATCAATAATGTTCTTACAAGCACGCCAAGTTGATTGTAAATAAACATTGTTTCACCAATCAAACTTCGTTCAATCTGAATTGATGTTGATTCGGTGAAAGGATTTGGAAAAATCATTAATAATGATTCTGATTCGTTTGTTGTCACAGATGCAGAACCCATGCTTAATTCAGCCATAACCCAACAACCGATTGAATCATTTACAATCAAAGTAAAATATTCGTTACATAAATCGGATTTAACATTTTGACCTATTCCGTCCGGCCCTCCGGGATCCCAGAAATAAGCAATTCCTGAATAGCCACCCTGATGATTTAAGACAGTATCAACTGTTGCAATGCCATCACAAGCTGCCAATGAACTTGGATCAGTGAAGTAAACAATCGGTTGCAGCTCTCCCGGATTTTCAAGATAAACAGAGTCAAATAACTCACAACCCATATCATCAATGACGTAACAATAATACCAACCCCAAACCAAAGTATTAGGCGTTCCTGAATACCATGTCATTATTGCACCTGTCGAATCAGATATTGAATATTCATTGCCTCCATTTCCTCCGGTTGCATTGATTGTGACCGCACCATCTGAATAATTGTAACAAGTAGGATTTTCACCAGTAACGGTCATTTCAAAATCATCACATTGACTGAAAATGGACGAATGATTGAAACAAAATAACACAAAGAATAATATCGGCTGAAAATATAAATTTTTCATGGTACTGGATTGGTTGTAAACAAGACGAAAGCTACTGGCTAAAAGTTGAAAGACACGAAATCAATTCAATAAATTATTTAAGCGATTGAATTATTTCTTGTAATTACATTTTTACCAATTGAGTAGAATGAATGCCTGATTCGGTAAAGACGTGGATGATATAACTTCCAGTTGATAATTCTGAAACATCCACAACATTTTCACTATTAAGAATTAAAGTTTGAATCACTTTTCCGTCAATCGAGTATATTGTAACAATCAATTTTTCTGAAGTAATACCGGCTAAATTAATATAAGAGGAGGCAGGGTTTGGGAAAATAATCAGAGTTGGTTCCTCAAGCACTTCGTCGAATCCGGCGTATCCTTCAAAGTACTTTGCAGAATAAGCTGTAATACCATCACCAGTAATTTCGATAGGATTTCCATTCGGATTAAAATTCACGGTTTGTGTTATTCTACCCGTGATATAGAGATTAGATTGTTGATCTAAAATCAAATCTTCTGCGTAGTCCCCTGATATGCCGCCAATTGCGTCGCCCCAAATAAATAGTCCTGTCGAATCCAGTTTCTCAATAAATATCTCCGAAAAACCATTTGAAATCTCAAGCTCTTCTTCAACCCCAGGATTCAGGTCAGTTGAAGTATTAAAGTAACCGCAAATAAAAATATTCGCTTGAGCGTCAATTGTTAATGACTTGCCAAAATCGTAATATCCTCCGCCAATAGATTTCGACCAAATAAAATTACCTGATACATCAACTTTCTGAATAAAAATATCTTGACTTCCCGCAGCAGAATCTAAATAAACATTAGTACCAGAATTAAAATCTACCGTATCATAAAATGTACCGAGAGTGTAAACACTTCCAGTCATGTCAATCGCTAAATCAATCCCAACATCAGAATTCTCACCTCCGAAACAATTCGCCCAAATAAAATTTCCGTCTTGGTCAAGTTTCAATGTATAAACATCTGGATAACTAATCGTCGATGAACTGTATGGATAATTATCTACTCCTGGATCAAAATCTGCACTGCCAATAATTGCTCCTGTTATATAAATATTGCCAACTGGGTCAGTGATGATAGCATTTCCTGTTGTTGGATTAATTGTTCTCAACCAAATTAGAGTTCCTGCTGAATCAAGTTTTTGGATGAATACACTGCCACCTGGCGGAGGTATTTCACTCGCCCCACTTGGGTCAAAATCTACTGTACCGAAATATTCTCCTGTAAGTACTAAATTATTCTGAAAATCAATCGTAATATCTTTTGCGATACTGCCATAGGCTGCAAGATTTCCTTCCATAGTTTTTACCCATGCCAAATTCCCAGATGCGTCCAATTTTAAAACAAATATTTCAGAAACAGCGGACGTAGTTTTAAGAAATTGATTGTTACTTGGATTAAAATCCACAGTGCCTGAATATGCGCCTGCTACATATATGCAACCGGCACTATCACTTAAAATAGCGTTTCCTACTATTTCACTGGTTCCTACCCCAATTATACCTTTTATCCAAATTACGTTACCGTCAGAATCTGATTTTTGAATGAAGCAATTATCCGCAGCAGTTGGTGAAACGATGGTATCAGCACCCGTTGTTGTTTGCACAATGAGAGTGCCATGAAATAGGCCGACTGTTAAAACATTATCATTGACATCCGTGCAGATTGCAACTCCTTCAGAAGATCCTGTTTCATGTCCGTTAACCCAATCCAAATAAGGTTTTTGGCCTTCAGCTAAATGAGGTAAACTGATCGCAAGCAATACGGCGATCAGTTTACCAAATAAAAAAATATTTCTAATTATAAAATTCAATTATCACGTTTTAATAATCCGGCGGAAGTGTCCGTTTCCATCTGCAAATCTTATTGAGTAGACATAAACTCCTTTTGGCAAATTGCTGACATCCACATCAAATTGGTTTTGCCCTTGTTCAAAATTACCACTATAAATTGTTTGAACTACACGGCCATTTATATCTAAAAGACGAATTTCACCGTTAATAGGTTGATCCAGTTCTAATATCAAGGTCTGAGTTTGAGACGATGGATTCGGAAAAACATTGATTGAAATACCTTGACTCACCTCTTCGTTATTTAAGAAAACAGTTGTGTCAGATTTCAAAATTGAATAGGTAAGATCGAAATCTGCTAACGTATCAATCGGCCACCATCCAAGAGGGTTCCCAAGCGTATCACTGACAAAATAAATGTATCCACGCATATAGCCGTATGAGTTATCAACTGAATCAAGAATTATTCGTTCACGTGGCATAACAACATTGTTAACGTCATAAATCATAAACACATTTGAAGAGCTTGGTCTCGGCCAAGCCGCAATAATCTCCTCATTAAAATTAACAATGTGACCTGAAATTGAGGTAATTTCGTAAGTATCCACAACATAGTCAGTATTTGGCAAAAACCAATCGCCTGCTACATTTTGGTATCTTTCAGATAGTGTTACAGTATCATTAGAAGAATATAAAGCAAAAGTCGTTGAGTTAGGAAAGGCATCTGTTCCAAAATGATCGAGTGAATATTTGTCTTTATCAACTTGCATCATGGCCGCTCCGGCCTGTACAAGACCGTAACCTGTCAGTGTATCCGGTCCAGGATTGGTTATTGTATCGCAGTCCAATGCTGTCATTTGTAGTATGTATTCTACATCTTCTGGAGCAAGATTATTATAGTCTGCTGTTTCTGAATTCAGATAACTTAATAATAAACCTGCAATACCAGTAGCGAAAGGTGTTGCAGCAGAAGTAGCGACAAAAGTGTTGTATCCATTATAATCCTGTGTTGTCCAGTTATGTGAAGCCGCCGAAAATCCAGACACATCAATTTCTGGGCCTCTTGAGGTCTTGAACCCGCCTTCTGGGGAAACATTATCATCATGATAATTGCCGTCCGTTCCTACACCACCGACACAAATAATCCAGTCATCATCCAATGTACCAGGGTAATTGTAATGATACGTGCCTGCATCTTGCATATATCCAGAATTTCCTCTTGAAGCTGTTACCACCACACCATTTCGATTTGCAAAATGATAGCACTCCCTGAGTAGAACAATATTTGTATCAAGAAACCAAGGATTAACAGGACTGATATATGGCTGGTTTCCGACAGCCCAACTATTATTCATTATGTGAATGCCGTAGTTGTTGTCGCTACCCGGCACATAAACGACAGAGTTGTATACAGCATTCGCACTGTGACTGAGGATAACTACGGTATCAGAATGTCCGCAAATATCCATTGCGAGCAACGCACAACCAGAGCTGTCGAGATTAGCTCCGTTCAAATAACTACCTCCGGCTATTCCGGCTATTCCTATTTCATTGTTGCGAATTGCACCTATTGTGCCGCAAACTGACGTACTATGATGTTTTATAAAATTTGTTGGAGATGCGTAAATACTTACAGTCGGAATAGCACAGTAGTCCCAACCATTTACTTTGGTTGTTGATTCATCATCACCTCCAAAATCTTCATGTTCCCAATAAACTGGCCCGTCCATTACACCTATCTTAATGTATCGTTTTCCTGTTTCGTATTCCCATGCTGTCTCAGCATCAATATGAAAATCTGGGAACGTTGGAGTTGGATCTGTGTGAAGTCCTATTTGCTCCTCTGCATACATAGTATCATTTGGAACATCATTCAGTCGACCAATCAAGTTGTAAGTTGAATATTCAATATCGGGATACATTGAAACAATTGCATTCGATGCGGCTGTAACATCAATTCCATCTGGGAACTCGAAAACGAATGTAGACCAAAATTGGGGAATTGAAATCGTATCACCTAATCTTGTGATACTTATAGTATCAGTAGTCCTCATATCTGTAAAGATTCGATACACAGTGATTGGACAATGATCATTATCACAAACTATCTCCAATTCACGCTCTAAATTAGTTACGAAACCTGAATCAAAAATTTCTCCTAAACTCCAGTAGTATTTTTCAAGATCATTAATTTGATTCTCGTCGATAAATTCACTATCAACATTTACAATCAAATCTCTTTGCACAAATAATGGAGTGCCGGAAATAGAATCAAGCTCAAGTGTATTATCCTTTTCTTTGAGAACGAATTTGAGAGTTGTCATAGTTTGACCCGATATCGTCTCGGTGAAGCCCGTGATATATACTGAATCAGCATCAACAACAATGTCGAAACCATCATCATTCAGAGAATCAGCTTCATAATCACGGCTAACTTTTTTGTTACCATCTGTGTCGTATTTTACAAACGCAAAGGCTGTTGAACCACCATTCAAAACCGAACCCGTGAGGTAAACTTCTCCATCTGAATCAACAGCTAATTTTCTAAATTGAACTCCATCTTCTGTAACTGTGTTACCGTAAAATTGTGTCCAGAGTGTGTCACCATCATCCTGATATTTGATGGTAATTCCTTGATATTTGTTTACACTGACCTCAGTATAACCAGTAATGTACACGTTACTGTTGCCGTCTATTCCAATATCACTTGCAACGTCATCACCATTTTCTTCATAATCAGTAATCCATTTTAAAGTAAGGTTTGAGTCTAATTTAATAGTTTGAATGTTCTTATTCCCAGAAACTTCTGCATAACCTGTAATGTAAATATTATTCAAAGAATCTGTAATCATGGCATTTGCAGCTACCATAGTTGCACCAGGAATGTTGGTTCTTGATGGTGTTCCAGAACTCCCTGAAAATTTACTGTATTTTATTGTAGCAATATCCCAATCATTGCTTGCAGAAGCTGATCCTCCTGATACTATGACATCAGTAAGATTTGTTGAAATCGTTGTTGCCCCATCATGTAACCCGTTGTAGTTATAATATTTAGCCCAATTCAACACATTTAAGTTACTCACCTTTATTGTACCGTAATCAGAAAAACCATTGGTTGCTTCACTGCCTCCAGTCACATAAATAGCTGATGATCCATCAACTTTCATTGCGGATGGAATGTCATCTCCATTTCCAACTCCATTCCAATTTCTAACCCAAACTTGTGTTCCGTTCAATTGGCTGTATTTAATCAGGCAATAATCATATCCAGAACTAGAATTTTGTGCTGCACCAATTACATACAAATATCCATCACTTGATGTTTGCAATTCAATACCATAGTCCATTGAACCAGTTGCCGATCCGTTATAGGTCTTAGACCACAAAGTGTCGCCGTTTGAATCCAACTTGATGGTATATATGTCTGTGTTTCCACTGCTATTAATAATATTCCCTGTCACATAAACTTTACCAGAAACAACAATTGTTGAAGTGTGATAAATACCTGT